>JAZOQU010000020.1:0-20223 GCA_045656225.1 Kiritimatiellia bacterium
CGTTGGTGATACTCTTTGTACAACCGAGTGCGCTAATGGAACTCGTGTTTGGTGCTGCAATCATTTAGATGGAACGATTACATTAGTGATGAACAAGCCTGAGAAAGGTGTGCAGCCCAAAATAGTTTTTTCAAACAATCCCAAAGTACGAAATCCTATTATTCGTCTATGGAATGATTTCGCATAATAATTGCGAAGCAATCATAGCCCGCGAAGCGGAGTAAGGGCGGTCGGCAGAGCCGATTGGCGCGGGGACCCCCTTGCAGGCATCTGCCTCGGAAAATTTCGCAAGAAAACAGACGAACTTGCAGATGCCGGAGAGGAAAGGGGGCGCGCCAAAGCCCGCAAAAAGTAGGATTCCGTTTTCCGGTTTTGCTCACTACAACTTTTCCGGTTTTGCTTTCTACACGACAAGAAAATGATAATTATTGAGATGAACTTTAGTTTTTGCTAAAATGTTGCAGTAACAAAGAAAGGACTATGGTTGTGAATTGTAAGTTCTTGTTTTTATCGGCACTTATTGGTGTTGCCGGAGTTTCATTTTCCGATGTTATTACGCCGGCCGAAGATGCTGCAGAAAACACGGCTGTTATTCAAGCCGCGCTTGATGCAGCCGCGAGGGAGGCTGTTCCCGGGACAGTAACTATAGGTGAGGGTACATTTGAGATTAATGCGCAGCTAATGGTGACCGGCGGAGTGACGCTCGTAGGACAAGGCTGGGATAACACTATTATCAAGCAGACAACAATAGGCATCGGTGATAATGCGAACAATGGGCGATGTGCTACTGTGGATGATGGCTCTACGATTAAAGGTCTTACCTTGACTGGCGGACATATTCGTGAAAGGTGGATTAATGGCGCAGGTGTATTAGTTAAGAAAGGGAGGGTTTCATGGTGTCGAATTACGGGCAATCAGTTAGGCGATGCAACGTGGAATGGAGTAACGGTCAATAATGTTGTTGGTGGAGGTGTGTGTTTTTCTGGAGGTGAAGGTGGCGTTATTGACCACTCTATAATAACTGAAAACGCCTCTTATATGAATGGTGGCGGCCGGAGTCATGGCGGTGGTATTGGCGCCTACAATGTATGGGGCTCTGTATTGATTGATACATGTTTAATTGCTCGAAATTCGGCGCCATCAGGGTATGGTGGTGGATTACATTTCGAAATTAATGCAGCTGTGACAATTAACAATTCGACGATTATCGAAAATTCAGCCGGCGTTGGGGGCGGTGGTGTAGCTGATCGCAGTTCCAATTATAAAATATGTGCAAGGAATATTATCATTTACAATAATAGTGCAGCAAGTGAAGCACCCGAGGTTTTTGGTCAATTTTTGCCAGAATCGTCTAACAATTTTATAGGTATAGATCCTCTGTTTGTTGATCCTGAAAACGCAGACTATCACCTGTCGTCAGAATCGCCGTGTATCGGCGCAGGCGCCGTTTACGAAGGACTTGGGGTTGATTTAGCCGGTGTCTACTTTTCTGATCCGCCGTCGGTTGGTTGTTATGAAATTGATGATGTAGTTGATAATCCTCAATTTGCAGTGGCGTCAGATTCAATTTTCTTCCCGACGATGAATGTAGCGCTTACTTGCGCTACTGAAGGGGCGAGGATTTATTATACGACCGATGGCTCAAGTCCTAACGAATCAAGTGAACTTTATACAGGTCCCTTTGAGATTTCGTCCACAGTAACCGTAAAGGTGCGCGCGTATGCCGATGGAAAGGCGGCGAGCGGCGTTGTTTCGGCGACATATACAAGGAAGCGTCCTACTCCGAAACTTAAAGAATTCAGGAAGTTTATTGAGATTACTTTGCGGGGCAATCTCCATAGCGGCGAAGAGGCCATTGCCGGGTTGCCTGCACTTGTTAAATTAAGTGAGGCGACAATCCCCGGATTTCGTTATTCGCAGTTTAGTCTCGCAAACGGTGAAGATATGATGTTCGTTGATGAAAACGATAAGCCGATTTCCCATGAAGTTGATACTTGGGATACAAATGGAGAATCCCTCATTTGGGTGAAAATTCCGTCGACTGCTGTGCAGACGAAAATTAAGATGTACTACGGTTATGGCGCGATTTCATCAGAAGAGCCCCACGACGTATGGAGCGAATATGTGGGCGTTTGGCATTTGAATGATGCGACGGAGGCAGAGGTTGAAAATTCTTACGGTACATACGCAAATTCAACTGTGGTTAAGGGCATAAATGGCAATGTCGCTCAACATGCTAAAATGAATGAGTCAGGACGATTCGGTAAGTCCTTCCGTGTTAATGACTCTACTGGCAAGCAAGTGGGCAATTTCAACTGCGGCGGAGTGTGGGTAAACGATTCCGGGGAAAATAGTCCTGTTGACGGCGGCAAGAATTTCACGATTTCCGGGTGGTTCAAGCATGATAACTTTAATTATTACTGGGATCATATTTTTTATAAGCGCAAGGCTTCTAATAATAACAGTGCGCCAAATAATGCTTTTGCGATAGAGTGCAATTCCTAGGCTGATATCCCAAGTCCGATGCCTCGCGGCTCTGGTGCAGGCGGAAATTCCGCGACATGTTCCGGCAACTTGCGTGATTGGGCTTATTTGTCTTTTGTTTTTGACAATCAAAAATGCTTTGTTTATGAGAACGGAATAAAAGTCGGCGAATCTTCAATTACAGCTTGTATCGACAACGATTCACCGCTCGTTTTCGGGAATAACTGCGATGTCGCTTCGGGAGCGGTTGGTGATGCCGCTTGGAACGGCTGGATCGATGAAGTCCGTTTTTCAAAAGGCTCCAAGAGTGCTGAATGGGTTGCGGCTGAATTCAAGGCGATGAACACGGGAGATACGGATATTTTCAATTATGGTGAGGTTAAGCCGGCAGGATCACGCGGAATGCGTGTAATCGTTCGTTAATAAAAAACAGAGTTTTATTAAAAAGGAGATATTATGAATTCAAGATTACGGAATTTCATTTTATGTGCCGCATCGTTGACGCTTGCTTCAGATTCGCTGTTCGCGCGAGCGGTCTTGCCGGGATACCTTACCGATCCTACGGCGATGAAAGAGGCTCTTGAGAAGAAAGACGGCTATCAGACGCCTGAGAGACTTAAATACCCTTATATTTCGACATATTACGTGAAGCCGACGGTCATTGAAGGGGAGACCGTCAAGGTAGGGGTTTTCGTAACGGATTTTGAATCGTCCAAAATCAGATTTCTCGACGACTCTCACATGTTCGACGCGTTTCTTGAATATCGGCGCAAGGGAGGAGAGTCAAAAACCGTTTCGTTGAAAAGTATAAAAAGCGGGGACGCAGAATTTACACTCGGAGTATTGCCGCTTGGCGATTACGAGTTCCGTGTCTGGGCATGTGATGATAAAGGGCGCGAATCCCACCGCGTCATCCATGATTTTCGCGTTGTTAAAAAATCCGATCTTTTGATTCAAAGCGAAAAAACCTATGCGATGAGCGAAGGTGATCTCGCGAAATACGGCATCCGCAACGATGGAGGTTTTGAGAAGATCGTCTATGTAGGGACGGACGGCAAATCGGAAGTTATTAAAGAGAAGCGCTCCGACGTTCCGGGGTATACCGTTACCGTAGCGTTCGATCCGAAGACCGGCAAATTGCCGTACAGAGCGTTTCAGAAGGCGAAAGTCGTGTATGACGAGGGTTATGACAAGGCGGCGGTGGAAGCGGCTTCGCTGTCTACGGCCGAGGGAATTCAGAAGCTGCTTGATGATAAGGCGGCGGAAGGATTCCGTAAAGTCGTGATGCTGCCCGGTATTTATCGCCTTTCGCATAAAAAATCGATCAGCATTCCAAACGGCATGACGCTCGATCTCAACAGGGCGGTTATCAAGCAAAACGGTTTCACGGGCGCGTATTCCGTTTTGGTGAAATTTGAAAGCGTAACGGATTCCCATCTTGTCGGAGGGACTTTGGAAGGCGACTATTGGTCGCACGATTATTTACGGTCTCCGAAAAATTCAGAGTGGCCTGCGGGATTTCAGATAGGTGGTGACTGCTGGTATTGCTCCGTTGAAAATGTTAATGTCGTCGATATTACGGGGTATGGCGGACAGAATGGCGTTGCTGAAGATTCGAAAGGGTGGCTTACGTTCTTTTACGAATCATTGCCGAAGTTTTCTCCCGGCGGGATAGATCGAAAGACGGGGAAGCTCGATACTTCTGATACATTCAGGTTTACGACTGATTTTAAGGATCTCAGCAAGATAACCGGAAAATATGGCCGCAGGAGGCTTCAGATATCTAAGCTGCTCGGATATCAGGGTATCGCTACCCGTTCATGGCAGATGACCGTTGCGTGGTTTGACGCTGAAAAGAATTTTATCTCCGCAGAGACGGCATGGCAGTACCGCGAAATGTGGATCCCTGAAAACGCCGCGTTTTTGCGGGTCTCCGTTGAGGCTGAAAGCGTAGAAGCCGCCGATAAGTCGGGCCTTATGGCGATGGCGTTTCGTCTTCCTGTGAACTGCACCGTAAAGAACTGCCGTTTTGAGAATTGCCGTTGTGTGGGTTACGCGGCTTCGGCGATGAAGAATATGCTTTTTGAAGGAAATTATTTTACCCGCTCCGGCGAGAGCGCCGCTCGCTGCGCATTCGACGCTGAAGACGGATGGGATCAGATGCAGGACGTTTATTTCACCCGTAACGTTTTCCGCGATAATCCCGTGAACAATTCGATTCTTACATGCGCGGGTCATAATTTTATTCTTGAGAACAATGACGGCGACATTTATTTCTGGGGTAGAACCCATTCCCCGTGCGTGAGGAACAGTAAAATCGGAAAGGGGACGTACTGGTGTGACTCTCGCCTCCGTTCGGGATATGGGAGATTCAACGGAAATACTTATACTGTCGGGGTTCAGCTTGGATTGAATGAAATTAAGGTTAGAGCTGACAGCTGGGACCACGTTCTTTCCGGGGATTCTTTCGACGGGAAGAATCAGTCGTTTTCCATTGAAACAGGTCCCGCCGGGCGTGTCGTGAATTGCACCTTTAAGAATATGCCCGTAAGTATAGCCAATGCATACGCCTGCACTTTCGAGAACTGTACAGATGCCAGCACGTATAAGCCGTTTCCCGACGGGCGCTGGTTTGAGGTTACGGTGAAGGATTCAAAGTTTTCGCGATTCTATCGAACGCACGATTGGGAGCGTTGCCGTTTTGAGAACACAAAACTGGAGCGGTTCAACGGCGGAAAGATAACAGCCAGGAAATGTGAGTTTTTGAACTCGTCCATATTCGGCTTGGATTCAACGGATATGAAAATGGCGGATTGCAGTTTTGACGGTGCTACGGTTCGCGGCAATTACTGGGAGAAGCCTGCGCAGTTATTTTTCAAGGACTGCAAAGTTAAAACCGGGTCTGATATCGCATTTCTGAAACTTGGCGCTTACACTGTCGGGAAAATCTGTTTTGCCGGGTGCGCGGTCAGCGGCTCTCAAAGTCTTGTGGATGTGTTTGATATGCGCTCGCTTTCTCTTCCTGCGAACATTGATCCGGCTAAGAATCCCGACAGACAGCCCGGATCGATCGAATTGGAAGGGATTAAGTGGAGTAGTGCCGCGAAGACTGTGATTGCCCATGTGAAAGGCGGTTCTCCCCAATCGAAGAAGATTGCGATTCTTGATAAGGGGAATACCTGGCCTGAAGGAGTGGATGTTATAAATGATCTGCCTCCTTCATGGTGTATGGAATAGTTGCTCGCTTAATGCCGCATGACGCGGATCTTGGATAATCCAATGTCAAAACCAATCGCGCCTCGTCCAATCAGATTGGAAGCTGGCGGTTGAGTACTATCATAATCATACTATCATACTGCTGACGGATGAAATTGGCGATCAACTCGCTCCATCGAGGGGAATGACAATTTCATTCGTCAGTGGAATATTCTTTTTCTTTTTTTGTCTAAGAATTTTCCGCATAAAATTCTCATTTTATGGTATAATAGTTCGCGTTGAAGGGTAAATCTAATTCCTCTAAATAAAAATCTTATCCTGATAAAAAAGATGAACTAAAAGAGGCTGTAAAAATATATGCGCAAAAAGTATGAACATTCGGCTTATTATTACGCTTATCATCATGGTTGGACGTATAGCGAAGCGCGTACTTATGCGGGTAAATATCTTGATATGCACACTTATCGCCCGAGGATGAGGGTGCGAGCGAATGGTGAATTTAACGAGAAGGATTGGTTTAAGTGGCAGTCGGCTTCTAAGGAATTTGACTCGACATTTAATCCGCTTCTTTTGTTGGCTTGCGCGGCGGTTGATATTGGAATCGCGATGCGTGATCAGGTTATGAAGTTCGCGGATCCCGTTGAGCGCGATCGAATGAAGCGCGAGCTTATGCGAGATCTTCGTCGTGTTCGTCGTCCGTTTTACTATGCTCAGGAAGTTCAGAGGCGTCGTCAACTCGCTCAAGCGCGGCGAAAAATTAAGCGTAGACGCACTACCGCTCCGATGCCTACGAGAGAAGATATTCTGAAAGCTTGGGATGAGCGTAAAGCTTCTCGCGAGGGGATGATTATTTTAGGCGGGATGATTCATGATTTAGAGTGTTATGTTGATAATTATCTCAAAATCAATGAAAATGGTAAAGTAATTGGTCGTAACCGCGGTATTCGTGGATGGATTGAGAACAACATACCGGAGCTAAAAGGTAAGTACAAGACGCTTATGCGTTATAAGGCGCTTGCTGTCCGCTTAAGGCAAGTTACCGAGACTAAAGATCCTAAGCCGACTTCTAAGTTACTTGAAAAGCCTTTAGAAAAGAAGATAGAGACGATTTTAGATGGAGAGCCGATTTTCTCACATTTGTTCGGGCAGTTAGAATATATGCTCGCGCCTGAGACTGTGATGCTGGATTTGCCGAGAGTGAGAAAGAAGAAAAGTCGAAGGCGAACAGTGAAATTATCTGGATCGAGAATGATACAGTCGTTTTCTATTTCCTAAAGGCGGCAAATCCATAGGTTATGCGGAGGTCGGTTGGTGTGATGATTCTGGCGCGTCAGATGCCGTTTGAGCATAACGGCTTTGGTCAAGATAACTAATGGGTTGACAAGAATGAGGATGTAGAGATAGTGGTTGAGCTTAATACTATGAAAAATCTGCCTAAATGAATTTATGGTAAATTTCAGAAAATTATCGATTGCGGGATGGTGTGAAAAACCGTATACTTAATATGTGTTAAGTTAATTTAGGGTCATAATTATGAGGCAACAAAAATTTAAAAGGGAAGAAAAATGAATACTAAAGTTGTGTCTTTGTTTGCGATTATATTGTCTTTGTCAGTCATGGCGGCTGATTGGACGATTTCGGTTGATCCGTCGGTTAGTTTAGGCGCGATTAAGCCTGTTAATGCTGTTAATTGCGGGCCATGCAGTCCTAACAGTGCCCAGGGTAAAGCTTTTAAGGCGGCTAATATACCTTATGCCCGCACTCATGATATGAATCACAGCTGGACATACGGCGGACCGTATGTTTTAGATATTTCGGCGATTTTCCCTGACTTTGACGCTGATGAGACTAAAAGCGAGAATTATGATTTCGCGCTTACTGACAGGGCGTTAGAGTGGATGTTAAAAGCCGGAACCAAGCCGTTTTTCAGGCTTGGCCAATCTATTGAGCCGTGGGGTAAGACATATCATGTAAATCCGCCTAAGGATTATGCGAAGTGGGCACGGATATGCGAACACATCATAGCGCATTATACCGAGGGTTGGGCGAATGGCATGAAGTGGGATATCAAGTATTGGGAAATCTGGAATGAGCCAGATTTGGATAAAAAGACATGGACGGGTACCAAAGAGGAATTCTTTGAACTTTTTAAAGTGTCGGCGAAGCATTTAAAAACGCGCTTCCCCAACCTTAAGATTGGAGGACCTGCGATGGCTAAACATTTAGGATGGAAGGAGTTTTTTATCCCATCTTGCGCTAAAGAGAATGTACCGATAGATTTTTATTCTTGGCATCGTTATTGCTCAGATGTGCGCGATGCATCGCGTCGGGCTGGAGAAGTGCGCGCCTGGCTCGATAAGCACGGCTACGAAAAGACGGAATCGATTTATAATGAATGGAATTATGTAAAGGGCTGGCGAGGCGGTGAATGGCGTTATTCGCGCCAAGTCGAAAGCGGTGTATATAATCAAAAGGCGACCGCATACGCCGCGGCGATGATGGTCGAATGCCAGAATTCGCCTGTTGATATGGCGATGTACTACGATGTGCGCACTTATGGTGGTATGAATATGCTTTTTGAATCGATCAGTCATCAGCCTATGAGAGGGTATTATCCTTTTTATGCGTGGGGGCGGATGCTTAAGGATTATCCTGAACAGATAAAGTGTACGCTCACGCCAAACGGTAATAAACAAGATCATCTTTTTGCAGTAGCTGCGCGTTCAGATAGCGGTAAACTCGCTCTTTATATTGCGCGTTATACTGATGATGACAATGTCCGCAGCGACATTACTCTTCGCCTTGATCTTCCTGAGGCTGCGCGTTATCGTTGTCACTTGACTGATGATTGGCGCATTTATACCGAGTATCCGCTTGAAGCGAGTTCAGATGGATTGGTTGAACTTACCTTGGCTCCGTCATCATTCGCATTTATTGAAGTAGAATAAAAGGCGAGAGGTCTTCGAACGCGAGTCTTTATGTGCGAGAACTCAAGTAAAAACGGGCTTCTGGGAGTGTCAAGCATTAAAAAAGGCGGTTTTTTAAGGGTTTTTTCATTTACCCCCTTGAAAAACCCAGTAAATACTGGTATATTATGAACAAAATCGCATAGGAGTGGTTCTTGTGCGAAAACAAAAGGATCAAAAAAATGGCTAAGAAAGAAATCGTTCCCACCACCAAGAGCGGAATCATGGCAGCCCTCGCTGAGACTGCCGGCATCACCAAGAAGCAGGCTCTCGCCGTTTACGAGAGACTCGTCGATCTCGCCGTCAAGGGCGCTAAGCAGGAAGAGAAGGGCTATATGCTCCCCGCTATCGGCAAGGTCAAGCTCGTTAAGCGTCCTGCCCGCACCGGCCGCAATCCCATGACCGGCGAAACGATCAAGATCAAGGCCAAGAAGGTCGTTAAGGTCGTCGCGTGCAAGGCTCTCAAGGACGCGATCCTCGGCTAATTGATTTCAATAAATCGGTTAGATAAACGCGGGCTCGTTCGAGTCCGCGTTTTTTTATTGCTCTGTCCGAGTTGAAGATTTTGTCATAAGATGTTATCATACATCAAGATTTAATACACATGAGTGATAAATGAAGAAATCTCTGACAAACTGGTATAAATGGCTTCTTCTTCTGATGCTTGGAGGAGCCTACTTCTTTCATCAGGCCGACCGCGCGATATTCGGCGTTCTTACACCGTATATTCAAGCTGATTTAGGGCTGAATGAGATACAGATTGGACATATCACTACGGTGCTGTTTATTACAATCGCCGTATTCACTTTTTTCGCCGGTTTTCTGGGCGATAGGTGTAACCGTAAATGGATTATAACCGGCTCGCTTCTCTTCTGGTCGTGCGCAACCGCGGCGATAGGACTTATAGAAAATTTCGAGATATTGGGCCTTACGGTTTCGGCTTTTGCGATGACGATGTTTTTGCGCTCAATCGCGGTGGGCGGCGGTGAGAGTTTTTATGCGCCGTCGGCGATGTCGCTTTTGGCGTCATGCCACAAAAAGACCAGGTCGCTCGCATTTTCGATCCATCAGGCGGCTCTTTATTTCGGCCTTATGATGAGCGGAGTACTCGCCGCGAAGGTATTGGGGCTCTTAGGGTCGTGGCGTGCCGTTTTTGTGGTTTTCGGCTTAACGGGGCTGGCGCTTGGAATAGTTTTTATTTTTGCGTTGAAGGAAGTTCCTCGCGATGCCGTCGACACCAGGAAGGATAAACTTCCTTTAAGCGCGTCGTTCAAGGCTTACTTCACGAATCCGTCCGCGCTTTTGGCTACAACCGGATTTATCGCGATCGTGTGCGTGAACAACGCGTATCTGACCTGGGCGCCGAAGATTTTCGCGGAGCGCTTCGGGGTTGATGCCGGGGCCGCTGGATCCCATACGATGTTTTATCATCACCTTGTGGCGTTTTTGGCGATTCTCGCAGGAGGATTTTTAACTGATGTTTTTGTTCGCATCATGCCGCGTTTCCGTCTGGCACTCCAGATAGCCGCTCTTTTGGGCGGTGCCGTCGCGCTTCTTTTTATCGGGCGGGTCGGGTGCTATACGGCTGCGGTCGTGCTTACGGCGCTCTACGGTCTGTTCAGGGGGCTGTTCGAAGTAAATACCCACGCGTCGGTATTTGATGTTATATCGTCTCGTCACCACGCCTCTGTCGTCGGGTTTATGCTTCTTCTGGCTATGTTTACGGGCGCATTGTTTGCAGGGGAATTGATCGGACGCATTCTATCGCGTTTCGACGGTGCCGACGGGTGCTTTATCGTATTCGCGCTTATGGCCTCGACTTATCTGCTGGCCGCGATTCTGATGTCCGTTTCATTCTTTTTCACTTTCAAAAAGGATTTAATTAGGAAAGAGGCTTTTGATAAACTCCAAGAGGAGAAATTATGAAATCAATACAGAGAAGAGATTTTGTCATAGGTTCATTGACTTCATTAGGCTCGTTTATTGCATTAAACGGCAGAGCGGACGCTGTACTTTCTGCTGTTCTTCCTGCCGAAACCAATGCTGCAGTTAACGCTTCGGCTGATCTTAGGGCGTTGGCTTATAATGTTGCTGTTTTAGGAGATACGCATTATGATACCGAGCCCGAAAGCGTATATCATGCGCATTATGACGAGAGTAATATCCACTCTAAGGTTCAGCATGCGGAGTTTAAGCGCAACGGCGAAATGTGGCGCGAGCGCTGCCCGCGGCTTCTCGCTGCGAGCGCCGCGCTCGCCCGCAAAGATAAAACGGATTTCATTTTGCAGTTGGGCGATATAATCCAAGGCGACTGTGATCATGTTCCTACTCATCAAAAGATGCTCGACGACTGCATAAAAATGCTTAAAAAGCCCTACCCGGGCGATATGCCGTTTTTGACGGTTGTAGGCAATCATGATTTCAGGGGTAAAGGAGCGAGGAAGGCGTACTTCGATTTTGCGCATCCGTTTATGACTGCGGAAATTGAAAAACTTACAGGCGAAAAACTCAAAAAGCCGGTCAATTATCCTATTGTCAGCTTTAGAAAAGGGCCGGATCGTTGGATTTTGTGCGATTTCGAAAGGGCGATGCTCAATAAGGTATGTGATATTATCGATAAGGACGCGACGGCACGCCATATATTTATTGTTACACATGGTCCGTTCACCACGTACGCTAACACTAAATCGTATCGGTGGCGTTTAGGCGGCGGCACTCGCGCCATTAAGTCTCGTCAGCGCCTTTTTGATACGCTTTCCAAGAGGCGCGGTATCGTCCTTTCGGGCCATACGCATTCAACTACTTATTACAGATTTGAAAACAGTCTCGGATCATTCTGCGAATTTACGGGTAACAGCGTGTGGACGGGTAAATCCCCGGTCGACGCGACGCCTAAAAACTCTACGCCCGAAGAGTACGTTCCGGCTGAAAGGTTTCTTAAAGCTGTAAAGGACAAGGATGATTATTTTTCGGAAATTAACTTCTTTAAACCCAGTCTTAAAGAATACTACGAAACCCGCGCTGCAGGCTACTACAGATTGAAAGTCACCGAAAATTCCGTTGAAATGGAGTTCTATCCTTGTGATGCGACTACGCCGGGAAGAGTATTCAAATTAAAATAATATTCGGCGGCATTACTTCGCTTTTATTTGAAGGTTTTGAACATTGCTCTTAACCTCGTACTTCCAACTGTTTCTTTTTCCCTAAAAAAATTAAAATTAGGGATATTGCATTCGATGAAAAATATGGTAAAATATCGACCATTTTACATCAAGAAAATTGTCTAAAAAATGAGCGAAAAAGTAAATAAATTTGCTTCGATAACCGCTATAAAATCGGTTGTGCGCTCGTTTTTTGCTAATTTATCGAACAGAAGCGGGGGGGGGGCACTCTAAGCCCAAAACCTCTAATTTCTCGTTTTTATCACGCCTTAGAACTCTCAATTTTGGGTTTAAATCGTTCCCACATGAGGAATTTTTTCTCATGGCGTGATGGATTTTTGCGATATCATTTTCGATATCTATAAAGGTTAAAAACCGCATTTAGGGTCACAGCTAATAGCGATTTTTTAGTAAAACCGTCTAGGATCGTATTATAATTTTTTTTTAAGAATTTAACAAAAAAAGGAAAAAGAAAAATAATGAAAAAGATGATAAAATCATTAGCGAATAAGGCGATATGCGCCGCGTTCGTAGTATTAGGCGCGGCGAGTGCGTGCGCTGAGGTAATTACTAATAAGCTATACGACGCTGTTAATACAGACGTTGAAGTTGGCTATGAGATTAAAGGTCTTGCCGATGGGCGTGAGACTGCAGTAGTCTTTACCAAGGATAGCTATGATATTTCTTGGACTGTTCCTGCTAAACTAGAGAATGTTCAGTTCCTCGTCGTCGGCGGCGGTGGTGCTGGCGGTTCAGGAGGCGGAATTTATGGACCAGGCGGCGGTGGCGGCGGTGTTGTCACTGGCATTTTGACGGAGGTTTCGAAGGATACTGTACTGGGAATTTCTGTTGGTAAAGGTGGCGCAGGGAGTAAAGTTGCCGTAGTCGCTGGTGAGCAAGGAGAAAACTCTAAAGTTACAGTTTCTCAAAGAGATTGGATTGTTGCGTATGGTGGTGGAGGTGGTCGGCAGACTACTTTTACCAGCGGGATCGGCTCTAGCGCAGGAGGTTGTCCTCTAGAAAATAAGAATGGATCTTCATTTATAAGCCCTATTTTGGTTGACTCTAAAAATGGGGATTGCGGTTCAATAGATGACGCTCCTAATGGCTTAATTATAAATTATCAAATTTTTGGACACAGTGGTGGTCAAGGAAACAAAGATAACCGAAATTACGCGAATAGAAGTGGTGCTGGCGGCGGCGGCGGTGCGATTGCAGAAGGTAATAAAAGTAGTGGGTACGGTTCTAGTACTACAGCATATGGTGGAAATGGAGGAGAGGGGCTTAATTCTTCGATTACGGGAGAAGACAAAGTCTATGGTTCTGGCGGTGGCGGTGCTGGATGCAGTAATGACTATATTAACTATGGTAAAGGAGGCTCTGGGGCGGGTAGAGGCGCACGTGGTAGTTACTCCGATATTTCTTTTACCAGAAATAAAGCAACTTCAGGTTCCGCAAATCAAGGCGGTGGTGGCGGTGGCGGCGGTCATAATACTGAAACTTATCGCGAGAGTGGTAGCGGTGGCTCTGGTATCGTAGTTTTCCGCTATGTTGAGCCAGTTACAGCCGTCGCTCAGATTGGCGAACAGACTTTCGAGACGCTCGAGGCTGCTTTTGCCGCGGCTCAGGCTGGTGAAACGATTACGCTTTTGAGTGATGCTACCTGGACGAAGGATTATGGCACTAGTGCTCCAACCGCTGCAGCAGCCATTGATCTTGATGGTAAGACTCTTACGATTGTAGATGGTCTCATTCGTTTCTCTACTATTACAATTAAGAATGGTAATATTGTAATAGATCCTACTGGCAGTTACACAGGTAATGGCGTTTTCTATATGTTTGGTGAAAATGTCTTAACATTGGATAATGTCAAACTTACTGCCGAAAACTTCATCGGATATTCCATCTTCTGCATGGAAGGCAATTCTGATCTGGTTCTGAAGAATAACTCTGAGATCACCGTTAGAAATGCTACAACTGGTTTCTATGGTATTATAGTTGCAGTAAGTGATGGTCAGATTACTATTGAGAACTCCAAAGTGATCGGTGATAATATTAGCCGTGGTTTCCAGAATGGTAATTATACGATTAAGGGCTCATCAGAGATTACTTTCACAGGAGTCATCAAGGATGGCATCTTTATTGGTGCAGGCGATAGCTTGAAGATTTTGGATAATGCGAATGTCAATATTACGTTGAATCCTGATAAAGAAGGTCGTTACGGTATCAATTTGGATGCCTCTGCAACCTACGAAAAGGCTGAAACAGCCACGGTTGTAGCTACGGATAACATTCCAAAGGAAGTTGTTCTCGCTGGTGCTGGTACGGAGACTGATCCTTATCTCATTAAGAATATTGACGACCTCGTTCTTTTCCGCGATAGTGTAAACGCGGGCGAGACTAAGTACAGCGCTCCTGGCGTTTGGGTTGCTCTCGCGGCTGACATTGATATGGCAGGTGTTAATTGGGTTGGTATTGGCTCTATTACTCAGGACCACGGCTTCATGGGCAACTTTGATGGTAAGACATTCAAGATTAAGAATCTTACAATCAATAATCCTACCCTTAACGGTGGTTATGCGTATGCTGGTTTCTTCAGTATCACCGAGGGAACAGAAACAGCTCAGAACATTATCAAGAATCTCACGATTGATAATGTCACAATTAATACAACTGGTCAGATCGTTTCTGCAGCTATCGCCTATCCTTACTACACAATTGTTGAGAACGTCAACGTTTGCGGTGACATCAACATCACTGGTGGCGATTATACGGCTGGCGCGCTCGCTTATACGCGTCGTTGTGTAAATGCCTCGAATGTCTCTGTTGTTGGTAATGCTGGCTCTACGATCACCGGTGGCCAGGCGGTTGGTGGTGTAATCTCCGACATTCAGATGAATGGTGGACTAATCGCTAACTACTCCAACTTCGCTGCCGAAAATCTTACGATTAGTGGTACGAAGATGGTTGGTGGTATTTCTGGTATCATCGCTACCCAGACGCTCAACGGTGCTACGGTTAAGGATGTGACAATCAATTGCGCTGATCGCGCAGGTCAGGTTGCTGGTTCCTTTGGCGGAACATCCACAATCAGCAACATCGTTGTCGAAAATGTCACTGGTGCTGATGCTGTTATTGGCGGTGGTTATGATGGCAGCAACCCTGTCGAGGCGAAACTTGGTGATACATTCTATTCTACCTTCGCTGAAGCCTATGCCGCGGCTAAGGCTGATGATACGATCACGCTCCTTCGTGACGTTACATTGACTGGTGAGTTGTTGATTGCCAAGCCTGTCACTATCGATGGTAATGGTCATAGCATTGTTGCAAACCATACTGCGTTTATTCTTGAGACAAGCTCTGATTGTGAGTTTAAGAATATTACGCTTAATACAAATAATAAGGCTAAGGGCGTTAAGATTGCTAGCGGAAATGTTACATTCGACAATGTCACAATTCCTAATTCTAATAAGTCAGACGCGATTACGGTAGCGGGTACGCTCACTGTTAAGAATTATTTTAAAGTTGAGTCCTCGTATTCTATTGTTGATGCAAGAAATGGGGCTATATGTGCTGAGGAAGGATCTGTCTTTGATATTGCAATTTGGCGGGGTACTGCATTACCCAAGACAAGTGATTTAAAGGGTGCTGTTGATACGAATGGCAAGCCTTATTTCTGCGCGTATGGTTCTACGACATATTACAGAACATTAACATCGATTGCTGGGACAATTATTGATCTTACACTTTTGGACGATGTTTCGCTCAGTAAGGATATTACTGTTAAGGGTACTCTTAATCTCAACGGTAAGACCTTGACTCTTGCTGAAGGCAAAGTTCTTAAGACTGGTGGTAATCTTACCATTACTGGCGGTGCATTCGCTAACCCTATTCTGTTGACCAGTGCATCATACACTGTGACAGCGCCTGACGGTCTCAATGTTATTACTAATGTTGAGGGTAAGAAGGTTGTTTACGAAAATGGCGTTTATAAGCTCGTTGATATTGTTTACGCGGCACAGATTGACGAACAGAAGTATGAGACACTTCAGGCGGCTCTCGATGCTGCGGTCGCAGGTACGGGTAGTGTCACGGTCGAGATTCTCTCTGACATCGACATGACGGGCAAGACTTGGACGCCTGTGGCCGTTGATTCTGATTCGTTTGTTACAGTCAATGGTAAAGGTAAGACCATCACTGGCTTGAACGATATGCTCTTCGCTAGCACATGGGCTGGTACGTCTGGTCTCGTTATCAACGATCTCACGATCGCCAATTCTACGATTGTTCATGACGAAAATGACAGCGCTGGTAATATTGGCGTTGGTGCGTTCGTCGGCTATCCTCAGGCTAGCGCGACCGTTACGCTCAATAACTGCCACCTTGAGAACTCAACCGTCAAGGGCGGCCACTGGACAGGCGGCTTGGTCGGTATCGCTGGCGGTTACAATGGAACTGACGGTCCTGTCTTTAGGACGCTCACTATTGATGGCTGCTCGGTGACGGGCTCCACGATTACGGGCAAGGGTTCTGTTGGTGGTATTATCGGTCACGGCAGCTGCTCAGCTTGGACGGATGTTATCATCGTAGACAGCACTGTTTCTAATAACACCATTACGTCTACCGGTTCTTCGGACAATAAGGCTGGCTCTGTCATGGGTACGATCGGTGCTGCTGGTCAGCCTACCACGGTTAATGGTGTAACTAAGACTGGAGGAATGTCCGTCTCGGTTACGACTGCTGGCAATACTGTTAAGTCTGGTGGCAAGGTCATCACCACGATCTATGGTCGTCAGGGTACAGAGACGGGCCTTCTCGAGATTGCAGGCGGTACTTATGAATCATATCCGATTGAAGAGAACGTTGAATACGCCGCTCCGAAGGATGGATATATTATCTTCGAGAATGCTGACGGCAAGTACGGCGTTAAGGAAGGCGCTTATGTCGCTCAGATTAATGGGGTTAAGTATGAGACCCTCGCTTCCGCTCTCGCTGCCGCTCAGAATGATGCTGTAGTTGAGCTCCTCTGGGCTGAGGGCAATGCTCCTATTGCGATGAACGGTTCGGTTTATGGTAAGTCGGTTACGATTACCGGTACGGCTACCGTTGACTGGTCGAAGGGCTTCCTCTTCGTCGGTCGTGGTGGCGAAGGTGATGGCACAGTTATCTTCGACAATGCTAAACTTACATCGACGGAAGCCTCGCTTAAGAATGGTTCTTATGGTATTCATGTTTCTGCTCCTGAGAAGGGTTCAACAACAAAGTGCAACGGAACTGTTATCATTCGAAATAATTCCGATATTCAGCTTTCTTACCTTGCTAACCGTCATAATGTAACGGTTGACAATTCTAGACTGTATGTTGAGTATGGATTCTGGGTCGGTGGTCGTCCGTCAGGTGAGACGCCGGATTCTCAGCCGGGCGTTGCCAATATGGAATTGGTCAATAATTCAACTGTTACGGTTAAGAATCATAATGGCATGGGCGTTGGTCATGAGAGCATTGGTAATCTTATGATTGAAGCAGGTTCTACTTTTGAATATCTTGGGGATGAAGGTCTTATGATTTGTAATGCCGCATCTCTCGTTTCTGCTGGTAACTTCTTCGGTAAGATCAATGCTCAAGAAAATTCGAACATCGAAATCTCTGGTGGTGTTTATACTCAGAATGTCAACGAGTGGTGTGTAACAGGTTATGCGGCGCTTCCTAACCTCAATGATCAGTATGTTGTCGGTGTTAAGCCCACCGCTACGGTCAATAGCTCCGGAGCGACTACGGTCCCTGCTGGTGAATACGGAGTTTGGAACGGTTCTTCTTATACTGGTACAAGCACGGAAGATATGCCGCTCAGCTTTGTCATGCAGTTCCTTGCTGATCAGAACGAGGAGGATATGAAGACGAGTCCGTTTGCCGACTGGTACGGTGACTTTGTAATTACCTTCACCGGTATTGAGAACGGCAGCTTCACGGCTGACGGGTGCTACCTCGCTGGTCATTATGGTGACTTCGGATGGGTTAAGGTTCCTGTCGATGGAATGACTATTGAGAACGGAGCTCGTTATCCTGTAATGCTTGGCGTAGGATTAGGTCAGAAGTATGATTATATCTGTTCAAGTGTTGAGGACTTTAAGTGTGCTATGTTCCTTACGCCCGAGATTATCAAGGCTAACCCGAATCTCAAGGTTAAGCTTGAGCTCGCAGTCGTTGATAATTCCCAGGGTAGTGACTCAGCAGCAAGCGCACTCGTAAATAATGACAAGGTATTCAGCGTGACCGAATATGAGTATGGAGCGGAAGCATTTGCGCCTGCGCTTCCTACGGCTACGGTAACTTCAATTGATGCTCCTGAGGGTACGCCTTTGACCTTTGCTTTGAACTTCAAGGCAGATGATGTTACTGACGCACAGTTGGCGTATTATCGTGATTGGTATGCTGACTTTGTTCTTACCATCACTGGTTTACCTGAAGAAGGCGTTACCTTTAATACAGATGGTACTGCTGATGGTTATCTCGCGGGACAGTATGACGCTTGGAGCGAGAATTGGGTCTCCGTGCCGTTCGAAGATGTTACGCTTCGTAATGGTGAGTCTATTAAGATTATGGAATATGCTGCAACACTTATGGGTCAGTCTGGTCTTAAGTTGACTTATAACGATGTATATTCTTTCGTTAAGAACTTCGATTGCGGTGTTTACTTTACCCCCGAGTTCCTTGCTGCCAATCCAGATATGAAGGTTTCCTTGTCACTTCGTATGTACAAGACTGGTGATGCAACAGATGAAGGTGTTGCAATTGGTGAAATGGAAGAGTTCTCCGCTCCTACTGTAGTAGCGAAGATTGGCTCTACGCCGTATGCAACACTTGAGGCTGCTATTGCTGCTGCAGGTGCCGATGATACTGTAACGATTCTTAAGAATGTCGGTACGGACGCCGCGATTCAGGTCGCCAAGAAGGTCACGATTGACCTCAATGGTAAGACTATCGCTGCAACCGAGAACGACAAGGGCGGCGATGGCGTATTCTGCGTCGTTGCCGGCGGCGATCTTACGATCAACGATTCTGTTGGTACTGGTGTTATTAATGGTGTCGGTGATAACGACTACAATATCGCTATTTGGGCGAACGGCGGTAAGGTTACTATAAATGGAGGTAACTTTACCAATGTTGGTGCTACCGATAAGACTGATCCCAATGCGCACTTCGATCTTATCTACGCTAAAAATGGCGGCGAGGTAATTATTAATGGCGGCACCTTTGAGTGCGAGACACCGGCCTTTACTCTTAACAGCCATGATACGTATAAGGGAGTTATCACGGTTAACGGCGGTACGTTCGTAGGCTTCGATCCTCGTAACAACGCGGCGGAAACTGCTGGCACGACCTTTATGGCTGCTGGTAAGTATACGTTCGCAGAGGGCGGTAATTACATCGTCGTCACTCCTGAGGATTATATCCTTAATGGTGTTGCTTCTAACGGTGCGACGGTTGGTGATGTCGATTCGCTTCTCGCGGGTGCTGTAACGGTAACTAAGGATGGTGATAAGTACGTTGCTACAGCTACTTACACCTTCAAGGTTACAGCGGTTGATACCATCAATCCTCAGAAGTCTTCTTACGAGCTTACGGGTGGTAAGCTCCGTCCTGGTAAGACTGTTGCTGTTAAGTATATAGACCTTATAACAGGTGAGGAGTCCTGGGATAAGCCTGAGAGCGATACCGTAACCTTCAAGTTGGTTATCAAGTAACTTCCAAAATTAAAGGGTCACTAAATAATGGAAGAGAAGCCTGGAGGAGCCCGAAAGGGCGGTAATAACTCACTACAGCGGTGGCAGATAGCTGCTGCCGCTGTAGCGGGTATTCTCGGTGTAACGCTTTGTATTGTTCTGCCGAGAGAAGTCATTACTCTTATTATTATATCGGGAATGGTTTTATTTGCAGCGGTGTTTCTTTTCGCTGCTGTTTTAGTGGAGTTTTCTCGTGCTCGCAGAGCGCGAGGCGGGAAGGCGAAAGGGGGTTGTGATGTTGAAGAGAAATGAATTCAGGGTGGTTCAATACGCATACGATGATTTCAGTATTCGTATTTGGTTCTCTAATCATGATGTTTTTGAATACACTCTTGAGCAGGTAGGACCGTATGTTTTAATGAGTTGATTACTTTAGCTAATGCCGGACGAGGGCTTGAAGGGTACTTGCAGAGTCCTGCCGTCAAATCACACACCCCTCGCATCTGGAAAGAATGGCTCAAATGCTGAAAAACTAAAGAAAATGTCAGTTAAATTCGGTATAGTTAATGGCGAAGTTATGGATAAAGCAAAAGTAGAAGCACTAGCTAAAATACCTGCTAAACCAGTACTTATTTCTATGTTACTATATGCTCTTAACGGTCCAACATCAGC
>JAZOQU010000021.1:0-36643 GCA_045656225.1 Kiritimatiellia bacterium
CAGACAATTTCCTTTTCCCCATTGCATTGAGGACAGGTCCTGGCATGAGTAGTTTCATCAATGCCTACGTCAAATTCAGAGCATTTATCATCTTCTTTTATATCATCCCACATATCGTAATCGTCAATATCTTTAGGATTACGATAATACTCGGACCCGTTTTTTAACTGCTCAAGATGAAATCTTCTCGTTCTCATTCCTGCTTTTAACGTAAACCGGTTGACCGAAAACGATTCAGCAGAAACAAACTCAGAATCACTTCCAAGTTGTTTTGTCGGTGAATAGGCTTGTGCAGCAGAAAATGCGTTAAGAATATCCTTGCACTTAGCAATAATGTCATTATCAATATTGTGTTTCATTGTATGCTCCTTTACTTATGTCATTATTCCATATCGATTAATTCTTCTCTGTTGTCTTTAACCAATGGAACAATAAGGAATTTAAACCATATACCGAAAATGATAAATCCGATTACTGCCTTCACATAATCCCCAACTCCGACATTTGAATCATGTAATCCATTTTTCACCTCAAGCAATTTCCCAACATAAGTCAAAAAGAAGAGGGTTGCCGTAAGCCGTGCTAAAAGTGCGATCAATCCGCCGCCAAATCGTCCTTTATTATTTGTAAAAGCACCGACAAACATCCATATCATGCTTACTACAGATATTACCGCTAATACCCCACCTCCTATCATACAAGCATACCTTGCGCCATCGCCTTCTACCATACAACTGGCAAAGAAAACAATCACAGAAACAATAGCAGAAATCGGCCACGCACACGACAAACCGAAGTCCTTCCAGCCACTATACACGGTCAATGAACCTTTCTTCACCATAGATATCGCTATTATATGAACAACAATCGCGACTAAGGCAATGACAAATCCCAACATTGTTTTAGTGCCATCTTCAACAGATGGACTAAACATAATCCATCCACATAATGTAATTGTGTCTATCGCAGTAAGAACTCCTGCAGCAACAATCAACTTATTTTTCATTATTTTAACCTCTCCTCTGCCCTCGTTTGATTTCACATCGCAAGGATCGGGCATTTCCTCGTTCTGTGTTGCCGCTAATAATCAAACACGATTTGAGGAAATAAAAAACCTCTCTTCGTATCTCCAACGAGGCTGTAGGAATTGCCTAAGGTGAAATACGTAGAGAGGAAACGCGTATGCGTTCCTCTGCATAGCATCGTCACCTATTAGAACTTCCTACATTCCGTTGGACGACCACTTTGCAGCGTTGCAAATTGATAAGCGATTGGGGGTGGAAAACTTTTGGCGGTTTTTACCGCGCTTAAAGTAATCAGTTCCCAAACTATAACATCTCCTGAAGAATCAACTTCGCGCGTTTTTACGCTTGTATCTCCATCAAGAAGACATGACAATTGTATCAAAAATACTCATGAGCGGCAAATTCGGCCTGCTCAACAAAAATGCGTTTAACCACAACGTCATCTCCAGAAGTAAATGCAAGTTCCACTTGCATTTACTCCCTAAGTTTATTGGGCAGTATTGATTCTGGTATATTTCCCCTCTATTCCTTCCTAGGAAGGAAACCTGCGTTTACTTCTGGACAACTCTAAGATGCTTCCTTTTGTGCTGCTAAATCGCTATCGTATCCTTACCCGACGATTCTACTCGGCATGTGCCGATGGATGGTGACGGGATACAACAAAAGGAGATACTCCATGAAACACATGGGTAACGACGAACGAAACCGCATTGAGTTCTTACTTGGATGCGGGCGGAACATAACCGACATAGCCAAAGCGCTCGGAAGGTCGCAATCGACCATTTCACGCGAACTGCTCAACAGACGCATCGAAAGCGAAAAGCATTATGCCTGCTCGAACAGGATTTGCGTACACTTCGACGAATGCTGCCTAAAGCACTTCAGCAGTTCAAGCGACAGAGGCCTCAGAAAGAACATCAAGGGATGTTTTGAGGGATGCCCCAACTTCCGAGAAGCCGTTTGTGAACGCCTCACCCGTGCTCCATACGTATGCAATGGATGCGAGAAAGCTCATAACTGCCCGATGAAAAAACGCTATTATGTCGCTTCGGGCGCACAGGCGAATTATCGAGGGACGCTCGTAAACAGCCGAATAGGGGTTCATCCTGACGCCGAGACTATCGAAAAAATGGATAAGCTTCTGTCTCCCTCAGTGCGCAATGGGCAATCGGTCGATGCCATTATCGCAAACAATCCCGAGCTCTTCGCCAAGTATGCGCGAAGCACCATCTATGGATGGCTTGAAGACGGGCTTTTCAGTTCCAAAAAGCACGACCTGCCTTTTGCCGGAACCCGTCGCAAGCCACATAAAAGGCCAGAGATAAAGACCAATGCCAAATGCCGTGTCGGCAGAACCTACGAGGATATGACAGAATGGCTTAAAGAACACCCGCTCGTCATTCCGACGGAGGCAGACACCGTCATCGGCTCCATCAGCGGCAAGGTGCTATTCACCTTCATGATCCGCGGAAAGTTTCCTCTCGCCTTCTTACGGGATGCGAAAACGTCACAGACCTTCACTCGGATCATAAACATGCTCTGGGACAATGCAGGTCCAAGTCTCTTCAGAAAGCTGTTCCGCTGCATCCTCCCGGATAACGGACCCGAGTTCAGCGATCCGAACGCCGTGGAAAAATACCGCCCCGATCCTGAACACAACCCTTGCAAGCGAGTGTCACGAGGTGTAAGAATGTTCTACTGCAACCCCTACTGTTCATCACAGAAGCCGCACATCGAACGCTTCCATCTGGAACTTAGGCGCATACTCCAGAAAGGCGTCTCGTTCAACGCGCTTTCCCAAGAGCAGGTCAATCTGATTATGTCGCACCTCAACAGCTATCCAAGACCGTCGCTTGACGGCAGAACTCCTTACGACATATTCGTTGAAGAGTTCGGAGAAGAGGGAAAGCTGTTCCTCGACAAACTCGGCATTGTCCGCATCCCATCTGACGAAGTCACGCTACATCCTTTTCTGCTCGGACAGAAATTCCAGAAAGCGGCAGACAAAGCGATACTCAAAAAGAACGGAGTAATCACACCTAAGACAAGCGTATCCAACAAGTAAAAAAGGCTCCCTTTCGAGAGCCAAGAACCAAACCCGACGTCAGCAAGTAACCGCAAGTTCAACCTGGCACCGGGTAGCGGGAACATTGTATCAAATTCTCAACACCAAAACCGAAAACAAACGCAAATCAGACAATCCGGCAACTTATAAAACTCTGCGCCTCTGCGCCTCTGCGTTAAAAACAAAAATTTGCCAAAAGTTATTGATTTGACTTGCAGTTACTTTCAGAACTTGCGTTTAGTTTTGGACACGACGTCCCCTATCCGTCGCGATTATCGCCATTTTCTATCACTTATCGCCCCCCCTTAGCTGTTCTATTTTGCTGAAGCTTTATAAAGCATTATACCAAATTCCGTCTCACATTTTGGATTTGTAAGTTCAATAATAAATTCTGTATTTTTACCAACATACTTTTCATTAAACTCTCTTAAAGACTTAACAATACCTCTTCTTAAGGCTGTAACATAAATTAATTCCGTCGCCTCCTTCTTAGTCAGTGTTATTGGAGGATTAAATTTCATTGATGATAAACTATGCTTCTGTATATTAGATATTCTTTCTTTTTCTATCTTTGAAAAGTCGTATTCTATTTGCTCTAATTTTTCACCTTCAATATGAAACGTAAAACTATTAAACAGCTGAAACACATTAGATGAACAATTTTTTTTAAGCCACTCATACTCATTTTCTTTAAAACTTAAAATTTGTGACCACTTATTTATTTTAGATATTATTTCATCGCTCGACACTGGCTTCACAAAAGAAAGTTTCACTCCTGAAGGCAGTTTAACTATAGGTCGGTAAAAACCCTTCAACTCATCCATAAACAACTGACCGTTTTCTTTTGAATCATCTGACAAATAACTCCCTCTATACCACTTTAATCTTTCTTCTTTTAAAGTCATGCAATTAACTGACAAATAGGATGGATAGAAATCCTCTAAAAATAAGGCGTTGAAAATATTCTTAGAAAAAAACTGATTACTCCATCTAGAATAAACTACATCTTCTGCCCGCGTCTTTATTAACTTTAATTCAGCATCCTTAAAATGCTGAATAAACTCTTGCATCATCTCATTTTTCGCATTCACCGATAAGTCTATAAATTGTCGCATAGCTTTCCCATAACTAGAAAAAGCCATGGTAAGCACAATAAATAAAATTTTCGCTCTACTCATTATCAACATCCTAATGTGTAATAATAAGACAACTGAATTTTAACAAAAACACTCCATAAGAACAAGCCCCGCGCTTAAATGCCGCGTCCAAAAATCATCCAACAAACAAATCTCAATCTAATAATTCTTTTTTAACCACGGAAGAGACGGAAACGCGCTCGGACTCTTGCGACTTTCGCTACGCGAAAGCTCCTCGCGCGGGGCCTTGAGGCTGCTTCGCAGTTCGCTTCGCTCACCCGACCCGACCGCTACGCGGCGGGCGCATCTTGCTCGTCGGTCAACCTGACGCCTTCGGCGCATGTGTCCTGCGAGCTCCAAGCGAGCCGGTTTCCATAATTTCCATGGTTAAAATCCCGCGTCAAATTCTCACCTCACGAATCACCAACAATCCGTCACAATTATTACAAGTTTCTATCACTTATCGCCCAAAGGGGACAAGTCCCCAAAACTATTAAAACATTCACCCCACCACTTTCACCCCACCAATGGGGTCGGCCCCTCTACAGACAATTTCGGAAATTTCGTAGACCTAATTGGTAATATCAATCCTCTCAACCTGTCCATCTCTTTGATATAAGATATAGTTTAACGTTTCATCCTTTGTAAATATGATTGACAACATCCAATCATTTACATTCGCGCCATTCAATTTCTTCTTTTTGAGATTATAGTCATATTGTGATGTCCCATGCATTGACGCCACAGATTTATCTGGTGCCCTTACTTTACGATCTGGCTCACCCATCAAAGTTGTAACTGTCATCTTATGCATTCCGTTTGTAATACTGCGCAAACCAACTAGAATCGACTCAATTCTATTACTATCAGCCTTGAATTCCCAAATATCATTATCATCAAGCTTCAGATCGCTTCTTACCCGATTATCCAAAGCTACTACATTGGATATGCCAATAGCATGACTGACAATTGCACACAAAATAATCACCGGAATTAACATTAGCCGATGTCTCATTCTCTTACCTCCGTTATGCGAATATAATATTATCGCTAATGGAGTCCCCCAAGCTATTTCGGGTTGGCAAAACCGAAGGCGTGGCGAGGGAGATCACCAACTATGAAGTGCATTGTCTGTGAGTACGATGTCAATTAGAATATCTGTCGTTTATCCAGCGAGCAATTTCCATCTGCCTGCCAGGAACCGCGTTTTTCCTGGGGCTGTGAAAGCCACTCAGAAATGCTCTGCAGATTCCCCAGCGAGATATGGATGTCACTGTCCAGCACTTCAGATTTGTTAAGAATCTTATAATCGTATGAAATACGCAGACTGACAGTATCCCGGCCAGAAAGCCAGATTGACGAACCAGGTGAAGATGTGTCTACATCCGGCCTTGATTCAATCAGTCTTCGCTTTGAATCAAATAATTTCCCGCCTTCAACTTTAAAAATCCGCTCATGTACATCACCCATCCCATTTACCGAAAACCGAAAACGGCATTCGCCATCTAGACGCATCGTCAATCCGTACATCAATACAATCCCACCCCCCTCAAGCCCTATTCGACCTGAAGAACATAGAACAGTGTCATTTGTCGCGTCCGAACCCCATTCGCTTACAAGCATCGACTCTATGCCTTTCGTGTCTCGGCCAAAATGCCGAAACACATCTCCCGCATCAACATCAAAGACATTTTCTATGCGAGCACTATGTGTGACGCCCGATTCCGCAATAGTGCCCAGATATTGGAATTGATATCGAGTCGACTGCTCCCTTATATGAGATAGAGGTTTTTGCGAATAATGCCAAATCGGCAAGATTGAATTCTGTTCAATCTTCCGCAAAGGCATTATCGCCCAGACCTTGCATGTCCTGCTGGTATTCGGAGAATCAATCCAGCAAGCCGGGGACGGGAACCACGACATCTTCCCCACCCCGGTTTTCCTCGTCGAGTAACAATCGCAGGTAAAGGTACCACGCACACCATCAGACATTTGCCGGACAAAGTCGATACTATGGCCCGCAACTGCCGATCCTGCAAGAGCATTAATCAGCGCCAACGTCATTATCTTGCTTTTCATGTTATGCAATCCTTTCACTTTTATTCCGGAATAGTATGATCACCTTTTTCAATCTTCTGTCGTACCGCCTGAGTCATTTATCGCCAATGTCCCCTCTACCTATTAGAAACTCCTTAAGATTTTCGAAATGTAATTTTAGTATACTCATTTTACAAAAAGAAGTCAACCTTTTACCTGGAGTATCCCCACCTTTTGAAAAGGCTTGCGAGCCCTTGAAGAGGCTTGCGCGATTTTGCAGCCTTTCAAGGGATTTCGTGACGTTTTATGCTTCTTTTATAATATCTATCATCCCGAAAGCAACTCGAATTCCATTTGTAGAAAACCTAAACATGTTATCTCCATCACCTCCGCGATCATAAACGAAGATACCTCGTCTCAACTTTGGAGACGGACTCCCTCAGTATTCACTAATTTGCGAACAAAGTGAGGTTTTGTTATAATGTTAGAACTTTTAACCAATACCAACAAGCTTATATTTAGGTACCTTATGAAATCCAAAGCCCTTTTCGCGTCTCTTGTAACCGCATTCACATTCTCGTCCGCTTTCGCCGCGCCCGTTGTTCCCGGCGAGTATACCGATCCCTCGGTACTTAAAAAGACGCTTGATGTTGAGCAGTCTTACGTTACCCCCGTTGAATTTCAGTTCCCTTATATTTCAACTTACTATATAAAGCCGAACGTCTCCACCAAAGACAAAATTGAAATCGGCTTTTATGTAACGGACTGGGATCACTCGCTAGTACGCAATCTCGATGACTCGTACCGCTTTGATGTTCATCTAAAAGTTGTCGCGCCTAACGGTAAAGAAGTTACCCGTACGCTTAACTCGGTTAAATCCGGTGACGGTAAATTCGAGTTTAAGCCCCTACCTAAGGGCGAGTACAGATTCTGCGTATGGGCCGTCGATCTTAAGCGTAAAACAGAATCTCATCGCGTTTGGCACCGATTCCGCGTTTTTGAGCCGAACGAGTTGACGATTCCTACCGAAAAGACTTACACGATGACGAAAGAGGATCTTGAAAAATATTCTCTTTGCAACCGCGGCGATCTTGGGCGTAAGGTGTACGTTAAAGTTACCGAGCCCGGTAAAATGCCTCTCTTGAAGCGTTTTGAGAAAATCAAAGAGCAGGTTAAAAAATACGCCGAAGCCAATCCGCAAAAGTCCAACGCCGGCAAAATCGGCTATACGATTTACATCCCGACTCTTGACGACAAGGAAGTTCACGGCTCGTTTAAATGCTCAGTAGTAGTCCGCGATCCCGGATACGACACTAACGCAGTTGAACAGATTTCGCTTAAAAATGCCGTCGGACTTAACAAAATCCTCAGAGATAAGCTCGCCGAAGGCTTTAAAAAAGTCGTTCTTTACCCCGGCACCTATCGCATCAGCGCCAAGAAATACGTCTCCTTACCGTCAAATATGACGTTTGACTTAAATGGCGCGACACTTAAGCAAAATGAATTCGCGGGCGACTCTTCAACAATCGTCGGCATATACCACGCATATGACGCCCACCTTATTAACGGTACGCTCGAAGGCGACTATTATGAACACGACTATGAGAACTCTAGAAGCTCTGAATGGCCGTTAGGCTTCTCGTTAGCCGGCAACTCCCACTATTCTACTGTTGAGAATATTTATGTTAAGGATATTACCGGTTATGGCGGCAGTAACTCTCAGCGTCGTAGTGGCGATTTACCTTGGGAATATAAAAGGCAGATTGGAAAGTTTGTCGAAGGTAAGCTCGATCGAAAAACAGGCGAAGTCATTACTGGTACACCTAACTTCTATACTTCTACCTACGTACAAGTCGATCCTGAAAAAGCCAAAGAGGTCCAAGTTTCTAAATGCCTCGGCTACCAAGGTGTTCTTACTCGTCAATGGTGCTTAATCGGCTGCTGGTATGATAAAGATAAAAAGTTTATCTCATCCGAAACCATCTTCCAGTACCGCGTCATTCCAGTACCTAAAAACGCCGCGTTTCTTAGAATTACCGAATTTAATGATTCTATCGAAAAAGCTAAAAAGGATATTCTTGATGTAATGGTCTTTAATGTACCCATGAACTGTGCGATTAAAAATTGCACATTCGATCACTGCCGCTGCGTAGGCTACGCGGCAAGCGCGATGAAGAATATGCTCTTCGAGGGTAATCTTATCACTCGCTCAGGCGAATCAGCAGCTCGCTGCGCATACGACGCTGAAGATGGTTGGGATATGATGCACGACGTTTATCTTAAAAATAATACTTGTCGCGACAACCCCGTTAACAACTCGCTTCTTACATGCGCGGGGCATAACTTCATTTTTGAAGGTAATAACTGCAATCTCCACTTCTGGCCTCGCACATATTCTCCTTGTGTGCGCAATAATAACATTCGTTTCGCTAAATTCTACTGTGATTCACGCGTCAGATCTGGTTATGCGCGCGTTGAAAACAATAAGATTACTGCTAAACTTGAAATCCCCAGGAGTAGCCGTAGCGATGGATGGGATTATGCGTTCAATAGCTTTAATCTCTCTACTAACGATCCCAACGGCTCAATTAAAATGAATCTAAGTGACTCAGCTCGCGTAGTCAATTCAAAATTTAATGGAGTTAAATCGGCGATTTCAAAGGCTGTCAGCTGCACATTCACCGATTGCAAGGTCGAGAATCTCGAAAGTGGAATGTGGTCTCACGTTATTGTAAATGGCGGCGTAATTCAAAACTTCTGGTATACTAACACATTTGAGAATTGTACATTTAATAAGACGAGATTCCACGGTTTTGCTAGAAAATGCAAAATCACCTTCCGTAACTGCACATTCACCGATTGTCCGACTGTAAGTTTTGGCAACGCGACACTTATATATGAAAATTGTAAATTTATTGGCGGCTACTTTTGGAATGGCTATTGGTGCTCAGCTACTGATCTTAGCTTTAAAAACTGTTCATTTAAGATTACCGATAACAGCTATATCAAACTCGGAACCTACGGTATAGGTGAGACGATATTTGATTCTTGCACAATTACGACGGATAATAAGACTGGCGTAGTATTCTGTGATCTTACAGACTGGCGCTCCTCTAAGAATGGTGATAGCGTACCTGGCAGTATAACAATGCGAAACTGCACTCTCGGCAGCGGAATTGTCTATGGCGTAGGTTGCAGCAACCTTAAACGCAGCAACGGCAACCTGCCCGTCGGCAAAGACCCAACTAAAAAACTTTCCTTTAAGATGGAGAACAACAAGACGACCAACGGCGCTAAAGATTTAGGTCCGATGCCGAAACGCGTAGACAAGCCGAATAAAAAAGTTAAAAAATAAGGAATATTCCTTTTTCAAAATAAAAAAAGAGGCCCCTTTTTGGGACCTCCTTTTTTTATCTGTAATCCATCCAATCAGTTGAACTTGACAGGCTCGACGTTCCAGATATCCTTCGCGTACTCGAGAACGGCACGGTCGGACGAGAAGCGACCGGAACGGGCGATATTGATAAGAGACATCGTGTTCCACTTCTTCGCGTTGCGGTAAGTCGCGTCGACGCGGTCCTGGGCCTCGCAGTAGCTCTTGAGGTCTCCGAGGAGCATATAGTAGTCGTTGTAGTCGAGAAGCGAACGGAGGATCGGATCGAAGAGACCCGGCTCAAGGAGCGAGAAGACGTTCGACCTGATCATATCGAGCGCCGCCTTGATCTCGGGATCGTTGCGGTAGATGTCCTTCGAATTGTACGAGGGACGCAACTTGGCGACATCCTCGGTACGCATACCGAAGAGGAACATGTTCTCGTCGCCGACCTGCTGGTTGATCTCGACGTTCGCGCCGTCGAAAGTGCCGAGCGTCAACGCGCCGTTCATCATGAACTTCATGTTGCCCGTACCCGACGCTTCCATACCGGCGAGCGAAATCTGTTCGGAGACTTCGGACGCGGGGATGATCTTCTCGGCGAGCGAGACGCGGTAGTCGGGAAGAAACGCGACCGACAGCTTTCCGCGCGTGCGCGGATTGGAGTTGACGACGCCCGCGACGCCGTGGATGAGGCGGATGATGAGCTTAGCCATGTAGTAGCCGGGAGCCGCCTTTGCCGCGAAGATGAAGCTGCGCGGAACGGGATCGTACTTCGAATCGTTGACGAGACGGTTATAGAAGATGATGATGTAGAGAACGAGGAGAAGCTGACGCTTGTACTCGTGAAGGCGCTTTACCTGAACATCGAAGATGGCCTCGGGGTCGAGACCGATTCCGAGATTCTGCTTAACCCAGTTCGAAAGCTGACCCTTGTTGCTGCGCTTGATTTTCGCGAGCGCATCAAGGAACGCCTTCTCGGATTTGAACTTCTCAAGATTCTCGAGACGATCAAGCTCGGTGATCCACTCCTCGCCGATGTTCTCGGAAATGAGCTGCGCGAGCATCGGGTTCGCCTTCAGGAGCCAGCGGCGCGGCGTAATGCCGTTCGTGACGTTGTGGAACTTCTCGGGATAAAGCTCGTAGAAGTCCTTGAAGAGCGAATCCTTGAGAATCTGGGAGTGGAGCTCCGCGACGCCGTTGACGGACGAGGTCGCCACGAGGCACATGTTGGCCATGCGGACATAACGCTCGCCGGACTCGTCGATGAGCGACATGCGCTGGAGACGCTTGACGTCGCCGGGATAGAGAGCCGAAATCTGCTGGAGGAAGCGGCCGTTGATTTCGTAGATGATCTGGAGGTGACGCGGCAGGAGACGCTCCATCATCGGAACCGGCCACTTCTCGAGAGCCTCGGGAAGAATCGTGTGGTTGGTGTAGCCCGTCGAGCGGCGCGTAAGATCCCACGCCTTGTCCCAGTCGAGACCCTCATGGTCGATGAGAATACGCATAAGCTCGGGAATGACGAGCGAGGGGTGCGTTTCGTTAAGATGGATGAACACCTTATCGGGAAGAGCGTCCCAACCGTCGTTAAGTTCGCGGTAACGGCGGAGGATGTCCTTCAGCGAGCACGCGACGAAGAAATACTGCTGACGAAGGCGAAGTTCCTTGCCGGCCATCGTATTATCATTGGGATAAAGAACCTTTGTAAGATTCTCGGCGAGAACCTTCGACTCGACGGCGTCAACGTAAGAGCCCTTATTGAAGTCCGCGAGGTCGAACTCCTCAACGGCCTTCGCGGACCAGAGTCGAAGCGTATTGACCGCATTCTTATAGCCTACGATAGGCATGTCGTAAGGAACGCCCTGAACCTGCTCGGCGGCGACCCAGCGCCACTTCTGGCGACCGTGCTCGTTGATGCACTCGACATGACCGCCGAAGTGAACGATCTGATCGTACTCGGGACGCTCCAATTCCCAGGGATAGCCGTCCTTGAGCCAGCCGTCAGGCTCTTCAACCTGATTGCCGCCTACGATCTTCTGGCGGAAAATGCCGTAGTCATACCTGAGACCGTAGCCGAGTCCGGCGAGATCGAGAGTCGACATCGAATCGAGATAGCACGCGGCGAGACGTCCGAGACCGCCGTTGCCGAGGCCCGCGTCAGTTTCGTAATCGCGAAGATCGTTCCAGTCAATACCGTAATCCTTAAGCGCATCGCGGCACAGCTGATCGGCTTTAAGATTGATTACATTATTGCCGAGAAGTCGACCCATCAAAAACTCGAGCGACATGTAATAGACGCGCTTCGTATTCTGTTTGCGGTAATTATCCTGCGTGTTGATCCAACGCTCGACGATGCGATCTCTCACCGCATTGGCGAACGCCGTGTACTGATCGCGCGGAGTAGAGCGATCGATATCCTTCGCCAGCGAATATCTGATATGCCACGCAAAGTCCTCCTTAAGTCCCTCAACGGACATTTCGACTCTGCGATCCTTCTTTTTGCTGCAGGTTTTCTTTTCCATATTTTCCTTTGTCCTCTATCCGGGAATAATCCCGTAAATCATTAAAATTTTAAAATATTCTTCACCCCGTCAAGGCCCTTCTTAACCCCCTCGACCGCCTGTCCGCCGACTTCGGCAGCTTTTTCTCCAACTGCGGCGGCCGCCTCGTTGACTTCCTTGACCGTCTTCGCTCCGGTATCACCGACGGCACCGGCGGCATTACTCACAGCGCCAGAAACCGCCTTTACACCTTCAGCCAGCTTATTTCCGCTCTCAATGGCAAATTTAAGCGCTTTACCCGAGCCAGCGACAACCTTATCGGCAGCGGTGCAAAGCGCATCAAGAACAGAGTTGAACACATCCTCATTAGTTGCTTCTTTATCCTTTCCGATATCCTTCAATTCAATATCAGGGACAGACACCTTAACGAGCCCCCACTTGAATTCAGTGCCGGTTATAAACACCCTGTCAATTACAAGTTTGGCCTTGGATTCCTCAGGCTCCTCTTTCTCTTCGCCGAGATATTCGTTGATATTGGCGACAATCTGCCTAAGATTTGAAAATGTCATATCGCCGTACACCTTCAAGCCGTCAATAACGATTTCATTTATGTGACGCTCGTCCGTCAGCATCGAAGTTGTTGAAAACGTTACATTAAGGGCTTTGAGACTGACGGCTTCCGTTTTCGCATCAACGGGATTTTTTACCGAAACCCCGTTGACAGACACCTTGCCGGAATAAAGATTAACTCCCAGCGCATCAAGACCAAAATCCGCTTTCGTCATATCCGGAACGACGGAACGCGCAACTCCGGCTCCCGTCGGCCCGACCCAAAGGGGATGAATCATAAACAAAAGAACAATAAACAGCAAAATCGCACAAGCCGTCCAAATAATGCCTTTCAGGAATTTCTTCATATCGTTCACTCCTTTTATTTAACATCCTCAATAACAATTTTAGTACGGTATTTGGCTCCGGGAGGCCCGACTTCGATATTCTTCGGAGCCCACCTGTCGCCGAATTTCTTAAGACTCGTGCAGAAAAGCTCCCGCTTGACCTCGCCCTTTACAAGTTCATGGGCCTGAAGCATGGCACCCGTACGCTTGTCGATCCAGACGCGAACCGTGCGATCTCCTTTCTTTAAAAGAACAACTCTGCTGAGAATCCCCTGAATCGTTTCAGACTCCTTGACCGAATCAAAAGAGATATCATCCCACCACAGATAGTCAAGGGTAAGATCGCTCCAGGTTACCGTCACTTCTGATTTTTCACCAAGAAGAAAACCTTCTTTTTTAAACTCGACATTCCGCCCTTTTTCGTCCGTGATCGAAAGCTCCGTTTTCCCGTCAACGCGTTTTAAAACATAATGATGAACGGACTTCGTGCTTCCACGCCGGCTACGAAGCCTGAAATGGCCGCGAATCTCGACATCTGCCGGAACCATCGCACGACACCCTTCAATCATTTCGCGCGCCGTGGCGTTCTCCGAAAAAACAGGCTTCTCGGAAAGCGCATCCATCACAGAAGGCTGCGCTGCTGGAGATGCAGCGGCAAAAAACATGGCGGCTATAGTAATAATCATCTTAACATTTCCTCGATGTTTTCATCTTTCGGACCGCCATAATACTTATACCCGGTCTCATAATAGCGCGCCGCCGTAGGCTTGCCGGCGTCACCTTCCATCCTGATGATAAGTCTGGCGAGATTGTAATAACCGGAATATTCCTTCGGATTGGAGGTAATCAGCTGATGCAGCGTTTCTCTTGCAGCCTTGTAATCGCCTTTTGCCGCCTCAAGCGCGGCCTTCAGATTAAGGGCGGTCGCATCATTCGGTTTCTCCGCAAGAAGATCCTTGATGGTCAACTCCGCGGCAGCATAATCTTTATTCTTCAAATCCTCTGCTGCAAGCATCGCCTTGACTTTTCGGTTTTGGGGATCTTTTGCAAGAGCCTTCTTGAATGCTTCTTTCTTGGAAACGGCACCGGGTGACTTTTTTTGCGCTTTTCCCGGCTTCTTCAGAGCATTTTTTTTCGACACCGCTTGCGTATCGTCCAATTCCTCGTTCGCGGATTTTGCCGATTCGATTTTCTGCTTTTGCTCTTCCGCGTATTTCTTTTCTATTTCCGACGTATCGGTGACGGAAACGGCGCGCACATTATCAGAAGCCTGATTTAAAAGGAGCGAATCTATCGCTGCGGAAATATAAGCCTTTTTATTGCGGACGGTCGAGAATTCACTCGTGGCGGCGCGTACGGGATTTTCAAGCTCAATGCGTTCCAATTCCGCGAAAGCTTCTTTATACTTTTCAACCGCCTCGGTAATTTCACCTTGATTGGCCAAATCGGCCGCATCGTCTATCATAATTGAAGCTTCTTCCATCAACTCCGACATACGCGGCGGCTTTTTCGCGTCATCGGAGCCAAACGGCCAATACCAAGCGGCAAAGCCCCTTGTCAAAAGCAAGCAAAACAACAAAAACGCTGATATTCGTTTCATCGTCACATATTATACCAAATTCTTCTTACATGGAGCAAATAGACCGTAAGAGACAGGAATCGCAATCTCTTACAACAGACACAACCCTTTACGCCGAATTGAATTCATCTTCAAACGGCAACTGTAGAAGGAGGATCAAATGGACAATGCTTCAATCGCGTTCGCTGTCGTAATTTCCGCAAAATTTTCAAAATCAACGCCGAGAAATTCTGCGAGAAATCTCGCCGTATGTGCAACGAAGGCGGGCTCGTTGGACTGACCGCGCTTCGGAACCGGAGCGAGATAAGGGGTATCGGTCTCGACGAGAAGTCTGTCAAGGGGAATCACTTTTGCGGTTTCACGGACATTGTCGGCCGCGCGGAAAGTGACGATTCCCGAAAGTGAAATATAATATCCGAGATCAAGAAGTTTTTTGCAAAATCCCGGCTCGCCCGTAAAGGAATGAATGATTCCGCGAACTGAAACCTCGCGCAAAATTGACAATGTGTCTTCATCTGCTTCACGGGTATGAATCACGACGGGCAGATCGAGAGTCCGCGAAAGCTCCAACTGCCGGCCCATAAGTTCCAACTGCGCTTCGCGCGTTTCCGCGGAATAATGATAATCAAGACCGATTTCACCGACCGCGTTCGCGCCGGTAAAATCAAGAGATGAAGGATTAAGACCGATCTGATCGCGGTCGAGACCTACCGCCTTAAACACCTCGGGATAAGACGAGCCGTCCGCCTTAGATAAGCGAAACGCATCATCGGCGCCCTTATTCAACTCATCGCTGCCGCCGACCGCGAGAACACGCGTGACACCCGCCTCACGCGCTCGAGCGAGCAAAAGCGAAATATCCTCTCCGCCGCCCGTAAAATGCGCATGCGTGTCAAAGAGATTCATTTCTCGATCTTAAGCGCGTAGGGTTCGGGACAGTTGTAAAAACAAATCCCGCAGCTGATGCACCCCTCGCCTTTATACCTGACGGCTTTAATCCCCATCGCATTAAGCTCTTCACCTATCTCAAGACACTTCTTGGGACACGCGACAACGCAACGGGAGCATCCTTTGCAATTTTCTTTATCAATTATTACCATATAACACCTCAATAACGAAAAACGTCTCTGCCGGCTCAAAAACCGTTCATCCACTGATTGGCTTCACGATCGGCCTTCAACCTGCGCTCAAGCATAATATAGCCGATGCGGTTTCGGAAAAGATCCTCCATAAGCGCAACCGGCATATAGCTCAATCCCGCAGAACGCAACGCATTGGCGAATGCGTCGGCGTCGGTCTGAGTCCTCATGATGGGAGGAAGTTTTGAAAGCACATACTTCGAGGTGGTGGAATTGCCGGCTACAACATTGTAGCGCGAACCGAAGAAATAATAACCGCCCTTTCTGAGATTCATATCTATCTTGGAACGCTCGGCGTTGATCTTCTTTATATACGAAAGCGTTTTGGCGTTATGCGTGAACTCCCCTTCAAACGTATAACTCGTTGTGGCGACCGGCTGCTGAGGCTTCGGGCGGCGAACCGTGCGCTTCGGGGCGGGCTTCTTCTTTTTCTCGGTCGGCTCATCGGCAAAAAGATCATCTAAGGAAGATTCTTCGTTGCCGATTTCCTCGGGCTCCTCTGCCGGTTCCTCCGGTTCGGCCGCGGGCGCAGGCGCGGGCTCTGCGGCAGGTGCGCTTTCGCTCTTCGTAACCTTGGCTCCGCTCTGCGTCATGACAAATTCACCCCAGGGCACAATCTCGCCCGTAACCTGAATGCCGTTTATGCGAATCACCGTGCCGTAACGCTGAACGGTATAAGGCGGATTTATATAATGACCGTCAACAAAAACATATCCAGCCGAAAAAGGTTTTCCGACCGTCGCCTTGAGAGCTTTTAAAGCATCAAAGGAAGGCTTCTCAAATGTATTGGGGATGCCGCCGTTATCGTTCGCATACCCTGTCAGGCAAACAACCGCGACAAGAGCCGAAAAAAAAGTCTTTTTCATCATTATACCTCTTTTATTAAAAGATCCCACATTGCCGTAGCGCGGAATCTCCGAAACCCGTCGTTCCAAGTCGGGGCGAACCCCGTTTCAAAATGTCGGTCGAAGAAATATCCGCTTAATCCGCGTGCAACACAGGACCCACGCTCCTAACAAATCAACTTTCTCTCACTTCGATTCCTTTGGTCGCCTTAAGCGCGTCGACTATCTGCTGGAAGGTCTTACCCACTTCGGCATCTGTCAAAGTTTTCTCGTTGGAACGGAACTCAAGCGCGTAAGCGAGCGAACGGGCCGACTTCATATCCTTCGATTTGAAGATGTCGAAAAGCGTTATCTTTGTGAGAGTCTTACCGCCGTTCTTCCTGATTACCGACTCGATGTCGGCATTGGAAACCTCATTCTCCGCAACAAGCGCGACATCGCGCTTAACGAGCGGGAACTGGGCGACAGGCGTTATTCTGCCGACGGCGTCGACGCGCTTTAAAAGCGGCTTCAATTCAAGTTCGCAAAGCGCCATCTGGGTCGTAAGACGGAACGGGTGGCGCATCTTGGCGGAGAGAGCGCCCATCACGCCGATTTCACGTCCGTTGAGCTTAACGGCGAGCGCGGCTCCCTTGGCGAACGCAGGATGATCGGCGGCGGTAAATTCAAGTTTTCCGGCGTGAAGCTTATTGAGAAGAGTCTCCACCGCGCCCTTAAGCCAGAGAACGGCCTCCTCTTCAGTGACCCCGGCGCGGCGACGCAGAGCCTCGCGGCCTACAGGACCATAGAAGCCGAGCGAAAGTCTCTCGCTCTCCGCGGGCGTTCCACCGTCGTTCGAGAAGACCTTTCCGATTTCAAAGAGCATGGCGCTCTCAATCTGACGAGAAGCGTTGCGCCCGAGGGAAAGCATCATCTGGGGCAGGAGAGAATCGCGCATAACACCGTACTCCGCAGAGACGGGATCGGGAATCACAAGACGCTTATCTTTAGCGCGCGTATCAAACTCGTCGAGTTCCCTCTCGGAAAGGAACGAATAATGCATCGCCTCAGTAAAGCCAAGAGAAAGGCAAAGGTCGCGAAGGCGATTCTTAGCCTTAAAAGGAGCATCTGAAAGCGATGAAATCGATGGAGCAGAAGGCATCGCGTCGGGAATATTGTCAAGCCCGTAGACGCGTGCGACCTCCTCAACAAGATCGGCCTCAAGTTCCATATCGTAACGCCAGCTCGGGATAGCGAAATCGACGCTTTCTATGCCGGCGTACAACGTCCCCGTTGTTCTCGGCTCAAGACCGAGCGCCTTTAAGATAAACACCATTCCGTCGTTGCCGACAGGAATGCCGATAAGCTTACGGGCACGCTCGAAATTGAGCGTAACGTCCTTATTGAAAGGCTTCTGGCGGTTATCGACATCGACGATGCCCTTTGCGATGACGGCCTTACCGTACTTCTGGAGAAGATGGGCGGCACGGCGCGACGCGAAATCGGCAAGATCCTTATCCACTCCGCGGATGTAACGGTAGCTCGACTCCGAAGAAAGGCCAAGCTTCGTCGCGGTAAACTTCGTCGAGGCGCAATCAAAGAGCGCCGACTCGAGAAGAACGCTCCTCGTTCCGGAAGCGACCTCGCTCTCCTCGCCGCCCATAATACCGGCGACAGCGTTGGGGCGCTCGGCGTCACAAATCATAAGCATAGACGAATCAAGCTTACGCTCAACGCCGTCGAGAGTCTTAATCGTCTCACCGTCCTTTGCGTTCCTGACGACAATCTTACGGCCGGCAAGCTTCGTGTAATCGAAAGCATGCATCGGCTGGCCAAGTTCCATAAGGACATAATTAGTGACGTCAACGACAAGACCCAACGACCTCACTCCGCAAAGCTCAAGACGCTTGGCGATAATCTCGGGCGAAGGGCCGTCCTCGACAGATGTGACGACACGCGCGGTGTAGCGCGGACACTTGACGGCGTCTTCGACGACGACGGAAATCTCACTTTCGACAGGCGTATCGCTCTCGATGAAATCGACGGCGGGCTTTTTAAGCTCGCGATGAAGAAGAGCCGCGAATTCACGGGCAAGGCCGTAGACGCTCAACGCATCGGGACGGTTCCAGGTAACCTCGATTTCAAAAACGGTCTCCGGCTTCTCCATCGAAAGAACATCGCGCAGAAACGCGCCGGTTTTCGTCTCGGGCGGAAACTCGATAATGCCGTCGTGATCGCCGCCCGGGAGATTCAGTTCGGCGGAACTGCAGCACATGCCGAACGACTCCACTCCGCGAAGCTTGCCCTTCTTGATCTTGAATCCGCCGTTGGGAATTACCGCACCGATCTTCGAAAAGGCGGTCTTAATCCCGGTACGCATGTTCGGCGCGCCGCAAACGACCTGAAACACTTCATTTCCATCAGAGATCTTACAGACATGAAGATGGTCGGAATCGGGGTGGGCGACAGATTCGAGAACTTCACCGACGACGAAGAAATCGCTGAGCGCCTCGGGACCGACAGTCTCGATAGACTCGACCTGCAATCCGGCGCGAGTCAGTTTTTCGGCGAGCTCTTTAGGATCGATATCGTCGATTTTAACAAATTCATTCAGCCAACTGAGCGGGAGCTTCATCTTTTTTCTCTTCTTCTTTATTCACTAAAACTTCGGTAACCTTAGGCTCTTCGACAGGCATTTGTGCAGCTTCGGCGACAGGAGCAGCGTCCTGCTTCACTTCACCTTCACCTTGGTTCTTCACCTTTTTCTTACGCCACTGCGGACCGTACTTCGGGAACTTCTCAACGGCGGAATAAACGCCGTTTGTAAAAGCTACGATATGACCGGTCGAGACAAGCCACTGCAAATGCTTTTCGCTCTCCTCGTCGGCAGCGATTTCAGCCTTGGTCATGCACGGATTGGCGGCGACAAAATCGGCGATTTTCGCAAGTTCGGCAATCGCATGGGCCGAATCAAACTCTTTAAGTTCAATTCCGGTCACAAATTCAGGACCGCGGGAGTCGTTGGCTCTGAAAAAGTGCATCTTGCGGTGATGGAAAGCGCCGCGCAACGCAAAGCACATGTTGTAGGGGGAGCGACGCTCCATTTCGACAGCGTCCTTCACAGCCCACTGCAGCGGCCTCACAGGACTCTTAAGAGCGACCTCTGCCGAAATCATGAGGTTTTTCGGCATATCGAGAAGCTGAGGAAGAATCATGCGCTTGAACTCAGCCTCCGCCTGCTCGCGATTGAGCTCGCGGACATTCTCGCCGGCGTTCTTCGCCATGAACACGACCTTCTTCGTCGCGCCCTTGCGCCACTCTTCGATCGTGTCGCTGTCGCGCACCATTTCGATATGAGAGCGGTATTCCTCCTCGCTCATGCCGGGATAGCGCGAGCGGAGAGTTTCGCGTACAGTCGCATTAAACTCGTGGATATTGGGCGGCCCGAGAAGAACGCCCGAAAGACCGCACTTCGCGACACAGCTGAAATTACCCTTCGGAGGCTCACACTCGACTTCCTTCGACTCGTAGTACTCGCCAAGATGACACTGAACCGCGTGAGCGATTACATCAGATTCTTCCGTCGAGGTAAACCCGCAAACTTTGCACTGATGAAACTTCAAGGGCTCGCTTGCTCCGTTCTCATCCTTCTTAGGCGTAATCTTAAGAAGAACGCTCGCGAGATTGTCAAGGAAGAAGTACGCGAGATCCTTAAGCTTATAGGCGTGGGAATCCTGCTGAAGCTTACGGATAATCGTACCAAGAGCCTTAGGCTCGGGAAGAATCTTAATATCGACCGAAAGCGGTTTCGGACGCGGCGCAAAAGGTGCACGACGCTCAAAGGGCTTCTTAAAAGAGCCCTTGCGGTCCTGAGGTCCCTTGCGGTCAAAGCTCTTACGCTCTGAAGGCTGACGCTTCGAATCGTACGGCTTCTTATCGCCGAACTCCTGCGCGGGACTTGTTTTACCAACGACCACCCCGGCATCCTTCTTAGCCCAATCGGGCGTAAAGTCTATCGAGCCGAGATCCAATGTAGATATATCAAGATTTTCCATCGCCGTATATTATACCAAAATTATTGTTTATTCGGGAAAAGTAAATCATCGCATCTAAATAGAATAAAAAAGTCATCGTTATTATAAACATAAAGCACACCCCCGATTATCGAGAGTGCGCTTTATGCAATTTTTAGCCCTTATCAGTTGGATGGCGACTCGTCGGAGGTCTTACCGACTCTAAAGAAGCGCGAAGGAGTCTTTTCGCCGTCTGTAATCGTGAACGTGAAGCCCGACTTATCATCAGACCAATCACCTTCGGCCTTGGCCCACGACTCGCCCTCGCCGATCTTCTCGGATGTTTCGAGCGTATAGTAGAGCGTCGAGTAAGTACCCTCAAGGTGAATCTTAACCTTATCGCCCTCGATACTGATGGCGGGTGTTTCGACTTCACCGTCCGCGACCTTATTGGCGATACGAGGTGTCGCGAGGTCGTTAAGAGTGAGCGTTACAGTATATCCGCCTTCATCGGCAGGTGCGCTCGAGACGGTATAATACTCGGGAACTTCAACAATGCTGCCCTCGTATGTAATCGTTGTCACACCGTCCTTAACCGTAATTTCGGCCTCGGCAGGATACCAGATCGGCTTAGATACGCGAGCCGTCTTAAGTACATCACCGGGCTCGACCTCAACTCCATCAACCTGAGGCAGTACCGACGGTATTACATAGCGGAATACTACGATACCTGAGCCGCCATTGCCGCCGTTGCCAGTCCGGCCGCCGCCGCCGCCACCACCGCCCTGGTTGGCGAGCGCGGAAGTCGCAGCTGTAGTATGACCGCCATTACCGGCACCGGTACCGCCTACACCCGCGCCAATAGCAGCGCCCATAACCGTGCCGCCGCCGCCGCCGGAACCATAAACAACCATTCTGCCCGAAATATCAAGCGCAATACCTTCACCGCCATTGCCGCCGAAATAAGAGGTACCGCTTTCACCTTCGGCAGTGGCGCCGCCGCCACCACCGGCCTGATAAAGCGCATAACCAGCACCGCCCTGATTACCAAGCACACTAGAGCTAACAACCATGCCGGCAGAATCTTCAACTTTACCACGAGTTGCTTCTCCGCGACCTGTAGCTCCCGAACGAGAACCAGAGCTAGAGCCGCCTACGGCACCAGTTTGGGCTCCTGAATCTGGCTTGTCTTTTAAAGTTGAACCAGGATCACCACCTCCAGCATTCGCAGTGACAACGGTTGTACCTATAGAGAAATATGAATTCTCCGCTATGGATTCAACGCCACCATAACCGTTCAGATTAGAGACACCACGCACACCGCCCTTACCGCCTGCGCCAATCTTAATTGTAACATTTTCATCCTTAGCCAAATTAACAAGACCCATGACGACACCGCCGCCACCACCGCCGCCGCCACCTTGGGCATTTTCTGTCGTGGAAGCAGTATTATCCGCGCCGCCGCCCCCGCCGCCGCCGACAACGAGGAATTGGACATTCTTAAGGTTAGCTGGAGCTGTCCAGTTAATCGTTGCAGTATGATTTGTAAAGACAAGAGCGACTTCATTGCCCTTTTCGCCAAGACCAACAACTTTATAGCCGTTCTCCATAGGCTCAACAGGAGCAATATACCAATCGAAATCTTTCGACTTATTGACATCGCCGTCGCTCCAGACATAACCGTCGTTAAGCGTTACGCGAACAGACTTCTTACCGACGTTAATCAAATCATCAGCAAGCTCTTCTACACTGTAAGCATACGTGTTAACAAGACCTGAGGCCAATTCTAAACCTGTATACGCCTTAGACGTAATTTTAGGCTTAACATTAGTTTCGGCATCCACGACGATCTCGTCTTGAGAATATGCGAAACGCAATACAATAATACCTGAACCACCAGCACCGCCAGCCTTGAGATAGCTGCCGCCGCCACCGCCGCCGCCTTGGTTAGCGAGAGCATCGCCGCCATTTTCATTAGCGTAGCCTGATCCGGCGCCGACGCCGCCCTTACCGATTTCAGCACCGCCCGCAACAGACTTACCTAAGCCACTACCGCCGCCAGAACCGTAAACCTTACTTTCGCCCGTAATATCGGATTTATAACCAGCGCCACCAATACTACCAGAACCAGAACCGTTAGTTTTAATACCTTCAGACATAGCGCCGCCGCCTCCGCCGCCTGGTGCGCCAGAATCTGTTTCATAACCGGCTGTACCCTTATTTCTCATGTAGACAACATTTGATACGTCAGCACCTGCGCCAATATATTCAACGTCAGCCAGCTCAGTTGCAGTTATCGAGGCAGTAGAGTTCTTGTACCTGCCTCTTGAGCCGGAATTAGATCCACCAATGGCAACGCCGGTAGAACTCTTGCCGCCGTCACCACCACCGCCGTAAGCGGTAATGTAAGTAACATCGCCAACCTTAAAGTAACTGTTACCGCCGTTTGCACCAGCTAATCCGTCAATCGTAGTACCGCTAGCAGCTACACCGCCTTCGCCGCCTTCACCGACATTTATCGTCATTTCAGCGCCATAGGCAATATTATTAATAAAGCCCGTAACTACCGCGCCGCCGCCGCCGCCAGAGCCGCCTTGATTAAGCTTTGTCTCCGTTCCCATATAGTGGCCGCCACCGCCGCCGCCACCGCCGACAACGAGGAATTCAATATTCTTCGCGCTCTTGGGCATCGTCCACGCGTAATTATTAGCATTCGTAAAGACTACGGCTACCTGATCTTTAAGTTCGCCAAGATCTCTTACGATATAGCCGACCGCAGGATCAATCTCGAGTTTAGGCTCTTCGGGCTCCTCAGGCTCCTCGGGCTCCCCAGGGGTTGGAGGTTCAGGATCGGCCGCCTTTTCAATCGTGAACGTGAGAGTTTCGGTTAAACCGAGAGCATTCTCAGTTTCAGCGACGGTAAAGGTAATCTCATAAGTGCCGGCCTCGGTCGGGAGCGAGCCCGTATACTCAAGCGCCGCACCATCCTTCTTGAGAGAGATGGCTACGCTGCCGTAGTCAGCTTCGCCGACTGTGAGCGTCGCGGTTTCGCCCTCGGTCCACGAAGTCGCCGAAATCGCAGGGACGGTCTTCCAGTTGTTGGCAACCTTAGCGATCGTCCAGGTAATCGTAACGGCGTCTCTCGTTCCGTCATCCCAGGCGAAGCCTTCGTTAGGCGTAATGGTAGCCGTATACGAGCCGGCATTCGTCGCCTTAGCAGTACCGGTAACCGTGTAATTCTCGCCCTCTGCGACGACAACCTTCTCAGTACCATCGTAAGTAAAGCTCGTTACATCGACCGTGGGCTTAGCGACATAATCAAAGTTGATATCGGTATCACGCTCGCCCTCAATGTAGTTAAGCTCAATGAGCTTTTGCTTAAGGAAGTAAGCGATTACCTGATAACCCTTCTCATTCGGATGGACAGAGTCACCCATGAGACCAGTCGACTTAGTATTCCACGTTGTCGCATCAGCCTCAGCCTGAGTCATAATGTCGAGCTTAACAGCCGTCTTAAGACCGTAAAGCTCCATCAACTTATAAAGGTTAAGATGATGCTCGCCGAACTCAGCGGAGAACGCCGCTTCGATTTCGTCAGAGCGGTGGCTACCGGAAACGGTAGATACAACAACATAACGACCAGACGGAATCTTAGCTACCGTGCCGGAAATCATCGAAATGTAGGTTGTATAATCCTTAGGATTGCTAGCCGGCCAATAAGGCTGACCCATTTCATCATTCGTACCAGTGAAGATTACTGAAATCGCATCGTTATAAACGAGCGCCGTATCAGGCTTAAACGGAGTTCCCGCCGGAATTACCGTCTCGCCACCTTCTACGCTGACGCGCTCCCAGACCTGGTCGGTACCGTAACCACCAGTATTCTTACGGCTGAAGTAGGGATGACCTTCTTCAGTACCGTGAATGCGAACACGCTTATCACCGAACCAACCTGTCATCGAACCATAAACGCCCGAGGGTTCCGGGTATGTTTCGAACGCAGGATATTCAGGAGCCTGAAGTCCGGCGAAGTAGTTAAGCTGGCCATCATTATTGTATTTACCGTTAAGCATGTGAGGATACTGGAGATCGCGTACATACTGCAAGCCGCCGTTGATACCGTACGGATTATCAGCAGTAAACACGATATTGGTCGGCGTCCAAACGCCAACACCGCCGGCAGGAAGCGTAGCGTCAAAGCGCGAAACAGTATCAACCCCGCCAACCCACGCGAGAATCGTATCGCTCCACTGCTGAGACTTACCCTGACCGATAACATTGTACTTAGTGTCGATCATGCCGGCGAGATAATACTGATAGTTAGCCTTAATGGTCTTACCGCTTAAGCGACCATCAAAGTAGTTACTGCGATTATCAATCGTAATTTCCGCCGCGCCGTCACCGTAAGTAATGGAGTCGCCGTAGCAGACGATTGTATTAGCTGCGCTGAAATCAGCGGGGAGTACCCAGAAGTCGATTTCATAAACTAACGGCTCGACACCTGCGGCGCTCGCCGTCGCGCGGAATGTGTAAGTACCAGGATTGAGCGCTGCAATCTGAGCGGCCGTGTAGTTAGCCGTAATCGTTCTATTTTCGCTCGCGCCGTTAAATACGGTTATCGCCGTACCAGCATTGAATATCTTCTTAGAGAGCGAAGGAATTTCGCTCCAATCAGAAGCGGGAGTTGGGGGAACTTCAGGCGTTTCGCCTTCTTCCTCTAACGAGAAGCGAAGTACGACGATACCAGAGCCGCCATTACCGCCGTTACCATTGGCAGAATAGCCGCTACCACCACCGCCGCCGCCCTGATTGGCGAGTGCATCATAGCCGGATCCTGCAGCGATAGAATTACCCGCACCAGCGCCAGTACCTGCAACGCCACCACAGCCGTCGTTATTCACCGAAGAGCCGCCGCCACCACCAGAGCCATAGACTTTCAACTCGCCAGTAATACTTGATGCCAAGCCTTCGCCGCCCTTACCACCATGCCAATCGTCAGCGGCATTGCCATCGCCACCAGCCTCAGTAGCACCGCCGCCACCACCAGCAATCCAATAAAATCCATAGATATTAGACATATTGCCAGCGCCGCCAGCTTGGCCAAAAACCTCTGAATAAACGACCAACCCGTCAACATTGGAAATAACACAGTCTTCAGTTGAGAGAGGATCCGTCTTTGTAGCACATCCAGGACGAGAGCCACCGCTTGAACCGCCCGCCTTACCCGCGTTAGCCTTGGTAGAAACGTCAGTCATGTCTTGTGCGCCACCATCACCGCCACCACCGTACGCAGTTACGGTAAGCTTATCAGCATATACAAGGGAGCTATTACCACCATTTTCAGAAGCGCCATAACCACCATACTGATTAACAGCACACTTACCGGCAGTACCACCCTTACCAACGTTAATAGTAATAGAAGCATCCTTCTCAAGTGTTGCAACAATACCTGTTACAACACCGCCGCCACCACCGCCAGCGCCGGTTGTACGCGTATCAGAAGAATTATTGATAGCGCCGCCACCGCCACCGCCGCCGACGACGAGGAACTGGACATTCTTAAGATCCTTAGGAGCTGTCCAAGTAATTGCAGCAGCCGCATTCGTAAAGACTACAGCATATTCATTACCGTTAGCGCCAAGACCAGGGACAACGTAACCGTACTCGCCATTAACCTTAACGGGGCTCGCCTGAATTACGGTAAATGTAATCGTCTCAGTAAGAGCGCCATAGTTGTTAGAATCTGCAACTGCGAAGGTAATCGTATAATTACCAGCTTCAGTCGGGAGAGTCTCACTAAATGTAACCGCCGCGCCATCCTTAGTCATAGAGGTGACAACCTCACCGAATTTCGCAGCGCCGAGCGTGAGAGTCGCCGAGTCTTCGTCGGTATACCAAGAAGTCTTAGTAATAGCAGGCTTAGTATTCCAAGCGTTGGTAGCCTTAGCGATAGACCAATTAAATGAAATCGCCTCGGTCGTATCGTCGCTCCAAGCATAGCCGCTCTTTAAGGTCGCTGTAGCAGTATACGAACCAGCATCAACAGCTTGGGTCGTGCCGCTAAGCTCATAACCTTCGCCAGAAGCGAGGGCTACCTTCTCAGCGCCATCGTATGTAAAGCTCGTTGTAGCGACAGGCTTAGCAACCTTAACCGTCTCAGCGACAACAGGCATAGTAAAGCGAAGTACAACGATACCAGAGCCACCGTTACCACCCTTGCCGCGGTATTGTGCGCCGCCATCAACATTACGGCCGCCGCCGCCGCCGCCACCACCGCCTTGGTTGGCGAGACCAGATTTAGCATTATAAAGTCCGGCACTGTGCTTACCACCATCACCGGCACCAGTACCTCCAACTCCGTTAACATAATCATCACCACTAACCTTAGTATTTCCACCACCGCCGCCAGAACCATAAACAACTCTGCTGCCAGTAATAGAAGACGCCAAGCCTTCACCACCCTTACCGCCTGCGGTATTCGAGGTAGAATTTCCTCCTGCGGCTGTCGCACCACCGCCACCGCCAGAGGCAGCTGCATTGGTTGAATAAGTTTTACCACCCTTATTACCGTAAGATTTGGCAACTACATAAGTACCATTCGTCACAAAGGAACTAAATGTGTGACTTGCTACTGATGTCGTACGAGCACCGGCATTAGATCCGCCTTGTTTTCCAACACGATCGGCAGATTCATTATCCATTCCACTATCACCACCGCCTCCAGGGGCGCTTACATATACTAGTCCGTTATTAGCAATGCTCGAAGCTGACCCAGATTCACCAGCAGAAGTTGCTTTCGCTGTATTACCGCCAGCACCACCCTTACCGACATTAATAGTTAATGTAGCACCTTGAGAAACCGAGAAAATCTTGCCAGTTATCACGCCGCCGCCGCCGCCGCCAGCACCGCCTAAGTTTGCAGACGTTACACCACCGCCGCCGCCGCCGCCGCCGACAACGAGAAATTCGACATTCTCGAGATCTGCAGGAGCGCGCCAGGAAATCGCGCCGGCATTTTCGTTCGTAAATACGACAGCGTATTCATTAGCGTTACCGCCAACATTGGGAACTACATAGCCGTAATTACCACCAAGCTGCACTACACCAGGCTCAAAAGGCTCCTCAACTGCGACAATCGTCCAATTAATTACGATATCATCAGTCGAGTTATCACTCCAAACATAGCCAGCATTAAGCTTAACAGTAACAGTATAGTTACCAGCTTCAGTAGCCGACGCATTACCTACGAGTGTATAGCCCGCGTTAGACGCTACAACACTCTTAGCCGAACCGTCGTAGGTGAACGAAGTTTCAGTAACGACAGGCTTCGCTACAGCGATAAGCTCTTCTTCTGGCTCTTCAGTCTGTTCGGCATCTACTGTAAAGCGAAATACTACAATACCTGAGCCGCCGTTACCGCCGTTATTCAAAAGGCCACCGCCGCCACCGCCACCGCCTTGATTGGGCTTGGCACTTGTACCAGCGCCACCAACCGTTTGGTTACCATTACCAGCTCCTGTTCCACCTAAGGCTCCCTTACCAGTGCCTAAATAAATCTCGGTCGTTGACTGCTTATCTGTCTTATAATCCGCTATACCACTTCCACCGCCACCGCCAGAGCCGTAAACTACAGCCGTTCCGGTAATCAAAGACTTTAATCCCTCACCTCCAGCTCCAGCATATCTTTCATCTTTTTTACCTAAGGCCGTGGTAACATTCGTTACACAAGTATTACCTCCAGCTTTAGTAGCACCGCCTCCGCCGGCTGCGACATAATTTATAGTGTTTGCACCACCTTTATTACCAAACGTCTTATAGTATGGAATAAGTGAAGTATCATTGAGAGCGATACCCTTTGAGGCAGAACTTTGTACATCTTCGGTGCCATAGCGATATTTCCAACGAGCACCCGAACCGGAACCTCCATCTTCAGGAGCATTGGACATAGAGTTGGTATCTTTTGCAGCGCCTAGATCACCGCCACCAGCATACGCTTTTACATATACATTCCCTCCTACTGAGAATGAGGAATCACCAGCTTTCCCAGAATCTCCCAACGCCGTATATGTTTTTCCATCATTGCCAACAAATGTTATACCTCTGGTTGCAACATTTTTTTTACCCCCAGTTCCACCTTTGCCTACAGTAACATTAATTACACTTCCTTTAGCGAAATTGACAAGACCCGTAACGACGCCACCACCGCCGCCGCCGCCACCACCAGTGCCACCGCCACTACCGCTAGATACTGTACGTCCATCAGCGCCGCCGCCGCCACCGCCGCCGACAACGAGGAACTGGACATTCTGCAACGCTGCGGGAGCCGTCCACTGCATTGCTGTAGCAGTATGGTTAGTAAATACGAGAATATATTCGTTTTCAGCAGGCTTAGTTATATAACCCCACTTATTGTCAATCGTAACCTCACCAATCTCTTCATTAGGATCGGTTACATTAACGGTCAAGGTCTTGGTAAGCGCGGTATAGCCCGAAGTTTCGGCGACCGAGAAGGTAATGCTGTAAAAGCCGGGCTCCCAATCCTTAATTGTAGCGAGCGTACCAGAAAACGCCGCACTATCCTTCATAATCGTTACGGTTACAGGCGTTCCGCTCTTAGGCGAGCCGATGGAATACGTTACAGTAGCACCGGCATCCCACGCCGTTTTCGAAATCGAAGGCTCCGTTACCCACTCGTTAGCAGCCTGAGCAATCGTCCAAGTGAACGATCTCGAAGGCTCTGGATTATTATCATTCCATACCCAGCCGTCTTTAACGGTTACGGTAACAGTGTAAGTACCGACTTCTGTAGCCTTAGTTACACCGCTGAGTATATATCTTACATCCGTATCCGAAAGTCCGCAGGAATGTTCCAAACCGTCATAGTCATAATTTTTTATGAGACCTTCGATTTCAGCCACCTTCAGCTTCTCGTCCGCGCCGGGAATCGAGAAACGCAGAACAACGATACCGCTGCCGCCGTTGCCGCCTACGATAGTATCTGCTTGCCAATCCAAATGATTTGCAGTCGCGCTAAAATCCTTAGGATATGTAGTGCCGCCACCACCGCCGCCGCCTCTATTAGCTTTAGCAGAAGAACCATTAGCTGTGCCGGCGCCATCACCGCCCTTTTCACCGTAACCTTTCGAATTGCCATCAATATTCGGACCATAAAAACCGCCGCCGCCGCCAGAACCATAAACAACCTGATCGCCAGTTATTGAAGAAGTGAGACCCTGACCGCCTATACCGCCAATCTGCCTACTATTAGCCGTATTAACCGGATTACCGGCTTCTGTCGCGCCGCCGCCGCCGCCGGAAGCGTTAGTGGATCCTTTACCGCCCTTATTTCCGAAAAGTTTATAAGTTAAAATTTCGGTCTGTGCCGTTTCGCCGATTCTACCTTTAGTTGGATTACCTTGCGCAGTAGTTGTCCTATTGCCTGAATTGGACCCTCCCGTTGAACTCTTGCCCGCACCAAAATCGCCGGCACCGCCGTATGCTAACACATACTCTACACCATCGACCTTAAAATAACTGTCTTCTCCGGGGAAAGCGGCACCAGGGCCATAGGTTGTGCCTGTTCCATCGGGGTCTACTCCAGTACTCTCCCAAATATTTTCAGCGATATCTACCTTTCCGCCGGCACCGCCCTTGCCGACATAAATATTAATCTTTGAGCCTCGCTTAAGCGAGCTTACGATACCGGTAACGACACCGCCGCCGCCGCCGCCGGCACCGCCTTGGCCGACACCCTGTGACGCATTGACGATCGCGCCGCCGCCGCCGCCGCCGCCGACAACGAGAAACTGAACATTGACGAGATCGGTAGGAACTTCCCATTCAATGTTCTTTCCGCTGGTCGTAAAGATTGCGGCGTATTCATTCTCGCCCTCGCCGAGGCTGCTCACAAGTTTACCGTCGGCCGAATCGACCTTAAGAACGAAAGATTCGCCGCCGGCCGAAAGCTGAGCGATAGTCCAAGTAACCTCAATAGGATCGGTCGTTCCATCAGTCCAAACGCGACCTGGTTCGAGCGTAATAAGAACTTTATATTCGCCAGTTTCGGAAGCCTCGTTTACACCCGAAACCGCGTAACCAGAGCCCGAAGGTACGCACTGTTTAACGGAGCCGTCATACGCGAACTCTGTCGTGTAAACAGGCTTAACGACTTCGGTAATATACCCGAGCGAAACGAGCTTATCGCGAATTAACGCAGCCTTAATCTTATAGCCAGCGGAAGTAAGATGAACACAATCACTCTTTATTATCGAACCGCCGAAATCGGACCAGTCGCCATTGATTTTAATATCAAGCTCCTTGGCGAGACGCTCGATATTCTGGACTGCGGCAAGGCGCAGGTTAAAATAATTCTCGCCGAAATCGGCTGCATACAGTTTTTCAACCTCGTTGGGCTCAGCGGAAGCTACATCGCCGCCGGAATTGGAACCGTTGGGATTAAAAAGAGGCGAAACGATGAGGTATCTGCCGCCCTCGGATTTAAGTTTAAGCGCGAGAGGACGAATATGGGTCTTATACGTATACACATAAGGATCTTCATCGCCGTAATCGCCTTTACGGTTTCCAAGCCAATCATTGCCGCCCATGCAGACGACTTTAATTGCATTTTTGTATTCGTCAACTGTCGCACTCTCAGGAATAAATACTGAACCGGCAGGAATCGTCACATCCGCCGCGAGAGAACCAAGAGCTGTCACCTTAAGGCTCGCGACGTCATCGCCCTGAATTCTTACGCGATAGCCGCCTAACGTACCGACGATAGAGTCGCTCGTAGTTCCGGCTGTATAATTCTCAGAAAGCGGATAAACAGGGGTAATAAAGCCTTTAAGATCTGAATCTGCAGGTAACGCATCCATCGAATTACCGTAAGTGCAATTATTAAATACGAACTTCTTATTAAGAGTTACGCTACCGGACTTAGGAAGCGTAAAGGTCGCATTAACCGAAACTTCCTGAACGCCGAACCAAGATGAAACGTGGCTCGCGAGAGTACTGCCGCGAGACTGATTAATAACATTATAATTATCAGAGAGGAAGCCAGAGAGCCAATAAGGATAACTCTCAGGAACATTCGCTACACCCTTCAGGCGTCCGCCGAAATAAGTCTTGCGATCATCCATCGTAATTTCACTCGCGCCCGCGCCTCTCGTTACAGAGTCACCGTAAGTGATAATAACTTTATTATCTGTAACAATAACAGGAGTCTCGGCTTCAGGCTGAGCATTAATAGAGTAACGTAATACGACAATACCAGAGCCGCCCTTACCACCCTTGGCATCCTTATCACTGTCGTCGCTAAGAGCGCCGCCACCGCCGCCGCCGCCTTGATTAGCGAGCGCGTCTTCACCGACACCATCAATAGCGCCATCACCGGCGCCATTACCGCCACTGCCGGCGTAACAGACCTCTGTCTTAGATGTCGCACCGCCGCCGCCGCCAGAACCATAAACAGTGCGCGTACCGGTAATATCAGAAACTACGCCTAAACCGCCATTACCGGCAGCATAAACGCCATCACCTATCTTACGGGCGTTACCACCTACTTCAGTTGCGCCGCCGCCGCCAGCCGCAGCCGAATATGTATCCTGAAGACCTACACCACCTTTATTACCGTACATAGTATACGAAAGAAGCGATGTAGCGCTAGAACCGATTGAACCTGCGGCAGTATAAGATTGAGCCGCAGTAACCTTACCGCGGTTACCGGCGTTAGACCCGCCTTCTCCCGCGACTACACCGTGACCAGCGTCGCCACTACCACCAAAAGCTGTTACATAATCAACACCATTGACCTTAAGAGAAGAATTGGATCCAGCAGCGCCTGCGCCCTTACCATTAGTGCCTGCAGAATATGAAGTAGACTTTTTACCGCCATCGCCGCCAGCACCAACATTAAATGAGACTACATCGCCGGCTTTTAGACTGAAAATCGAACCCGCGACAACACCGCCGCCGCCGCCGCCAGCGCCACCTTCGTATTCACTCGTAGCGTATGCCGCGCGACCACCGCCGCCGCCGCCACCACCAACGACGAGATATTTTACATATTTTAAATCCTTAGGAGCCTTCCACGTATAAGAGGTAAAGAAGTTAGTAATAACAACAGCTACCTCATCACTATTCTTACCAAGCCCGGTTACAGTATAACCCGCGTCAGAAATCGCATTCTTAGTAATTCCCGCGCTGGCGACAACATCAGTAATCGACCACGAAATCTGCGCATTAGCGGTAGTACCGTCATCCCAGGTATACCCTGACTTAAGAGCGAGAGTAGCAGTATAAGAGCCAATATCAGTCGCTTTCGAAACACCTGAAATTGTATAGCGAGCATCCTCAGGAACACCAACAAGTTCGCCGCCTGTATAAGTAAACGAATTACCAGTAGGCTTAGTAACTTTAGCTGCTACAGACTTCGTCTCGATATCTTCGAGCATGATAGACTGGAAGTCGGCAATAACGGCGGCTGAATCGCTCGAACCGCTATACTTACCACTGGCAACAGCCTTAGCGCAACACTCCTTAAGATATGCTACACAGGCTTCTTTAAAATTCGATCCATACGTATTAAGTAATGTGTTTTTAATATTAGTAAGACCGAGGTAACCCATTACATCGCTCTGACCAGAGGCGTTCATAAATACGTCACTCTTCGCGTCAGAATACCAGGTAAAGCCGAAGTCACGACGGCAATCAGTTTCAGAAACACCGAGAGAGCCTAAGATAATATACGCGAGCGCACCAGTACGATCCTTACCATGGGAGCAATGGAAGAGAGCGCTCTCACCCTTCTTAATTGACTTATAAAGTTCATAAAAGCCCATCCAAAATGATGCTTTATATTTATCCTGGCTAAATAATGCGCTATAAGACGGGAACTGACCGGGAGCATAAAAGTCAACGCAATAACGCCTTACTTTAGGGCCAATACTAGACTCGTCAATCGTTAAATATCCGTAATTATTCCACTCACATCGCCAACCAGTCCATGCACCCTGCCAACCATTCGTAGCCGTAAACCCGTACTTAACCAAATGATCTACGCCTTGGCGAAGATCTACATCCAAGCGAATCTTTAAATTGTCCTGAAGATGGGTAATTGGAGAATAAATCTCTTCACCGTTTCTAGCACTACAGAATTCCAACTGCGCAGAACGATAGAGTAAACCCTGCTGTACTCGTTTAGTACCATCTGATGTAAGCCAGCCGCCGATATCACGCCCAACACTAGCCTCGCCACCAGAAGCAAAAGGATTCTGATCGGCATAAATAACGCGAGGAGTACGCTGCATGGTATAGAAGTGACCCGTTACGCTCGCGCCGGTAGAGTCAGTAACTGTCCATGTATAATTTCGGCCGACTTCAGGATCGAAATACGTAATAGCATTACCCTCAGTCTGAGCAGTATATAAAGGCTCTGCCGACGCGTTCTTCTCTAAGTCACGCGTACGATAAAGCTTAACCGTACTCACACCCTTAGAGCCAACCCACTGTAATTTAATCGGTATTGAGTTAGTCGAAACATCAACCATCGCATTCACACGGAACGAATTTGTGTGCGTACCTTCATAATAGGTCGACTGTTTAAGGTAGGCATCTGAATTGATATCCTCCCAAATTCGATCGCTGACTGTTTTAATTTCAGCGTAATCAGCCGGACTTACAATTACAGGTGCACCAAATACACCAAATACGAACGCAAATACAGTAGTAACAAACGCTACACCATAACGTACCGAACGAATCATACTAGACTCCTTTTATCACGTTGAAATCAGAAATTTCAGGGCAGGCGTCTCCCGCCTGCTTCTACCCGAAACAAAGTAAACACTCAAGAAGAAAGACTCTCTTTATATCAATTTCTTGAGCAATTTACATTACACTGAACCCAACGTATCTATTAATTTTATTCTTTTTTTAAATCCTACGCAAGTTACTCAAACACTAAACAATACAGAAAAACGTTATTTTTGTGCTAAAAACCGTATTTTTATTACACCTTCAAATAATTGCACAAAAAACATCAACCAATATTAAAAACCTTGCTCGCCAAATAATACCCCCTTGCGATGGATAAGAAGCAAATAGCTTCACGAGTCATCATAAAAGATTTTCGCGTAATGAATTCAACTTAAATCATTATCCAATTGTTAAGTCTCAATGGAAATTTGACGATAACATTCATACGCCGCAATAGAAACGGCATTGGCCAGATTTATCGAACGGGCATATTCTCCGGGCATTGGAATTTTAAAGAGTCTATCCTTATATTTCGTATAAAACTCTTGCGGCAACCCCGAACTCTCATTCCCAAAAACAAGCGCGTCCCCTTTGCAAAACTCACATTCATACAAAGACCGTTCTCCATGAGTTGAAAGCATAAAAAAGCGTTCCGGCCTTTCAACTCTGAGATAATCCTCCCAAGTGTCGTGAATGTGCAATTCTAAATTCTGCCAATAATCAAGCCCCGCTCTCGCGATAGACTTTTCATCAAGACGAAACCCGAGCGGACGAATCAGATTCAACGGAACGCCAAGCCCTACACAAAGCCTTCCTATCGCACCAGTATTATGCGGAATCTCCGGTCTTGTCAAAACGATTGAAAACATCACTTTATCTCAATATATTTCTTATTCATTTGACGATTTCGACTTAGTGAGATCCTCTTCTGGCCGTCGAAAGGCAAAAATAGCAACCTCAAGGCCAATAAGAGAAAGCCCCGTTGCCGCTAAAGCCAAAACGTACATTCCGGCTGCAACCGTCATCCCTATTCCCGCCGAAACCCAAATTCCCGCAGCTGTTGTCAGACCGTGCACAGCCTGCCGACGATCCATAATTATAGCACCAGCACCGATAAAACCGATACCTGTAACTATTTGCGCCGCAACTCTGGCAGGGTCCCCCCGCCCGCCAAAACCATACTGAGACAGCAACATCAAAAGCGCTGATCCTACAGCAACAAGAAGATGAGTGCGCACTCCGGCAACTTTCGAACGATATTCTCGCTCGAACCCTATAAGTCCGCCAAACAAAGCCGCCAACAACAGGCGAATTATCATCTCTCCGTTCCCGATCATGATAAAATTATACCACTTCTATCCTGAAAATAAAAGCCTTGAAATAACATGTTGCGTTTCCCGCTTTGTCCTTGAATGAGATTTCTTACGGCTCTCTAGGAGGATTAATCACCCCAGGCTCTGGACAAAGGTTCGTCTTCATATCCCATTCAAGATTGCGGTCAAGCGCGGTCAGATTGAGATAATAAAGAAATGAAATCGAGGTAATGCCTCTCTTTTCATCGCCCTGTATTTCAAAATCGCCGTATATTTTCCCGTAATAAGCTTCCTTAAGATTGCCTTTTTCGTCGTAACTTGAACGGACCCTAAACTTATAGCATTGAGATTTATTATAATTTGAATAATATTCACAATCAAAACCTATCCAAACATTAGTTGCAGGCGCACGAAACCAAGTATGTTGCAAGAGATTCATATTAATAGGTTTTTTACACGCTTAAGGATAATTGTCTTGCTTTCTCCGTACGGTTGCCATCTTCCATCCTTAACTAATGGAGAAACTCCTTTTCTCCAATGAAAGTCTATACCGGCACAAGAGGAATAATACCCTTCTTTATCTATTTGACATGTAAACCGTCCGCCCACTCTGCCTTTGGCAACAAAAACTCCGTTTGTATCTGTATTAAACTCCTCTTTCCACATTTTTCTAGGATAATCATTTTGCCAAGTACCATGAACAACAGTGTTAGTTATTGGCGTTCCTTCATCGTCAACAACACGATAAATAATTTTAGCATTCGCTCCCTTACGCTGAGCTTCTCGAACTTCAGGTTTTATTGCCTCATCGTATATAGTCTGAAACTCAGGGCTGAACGTATAAACCTCTGCTAAGGCTTCTATGCTGAAAATAAGCAATACACTAACGAACCATTTTTTCATTTCAGATTTCCTTTCTCGAGAATTTCATCAAAAACTGTATAGACATAGAAATACGACATGTTCTTTATGTCCGAATGAAGC
>JAZOQU010000022.1:0-80726 GCA_045656225.1 Kiritimatiellia bacterium
AAAAGCGAATAGAGAAGTAAATTGGCTATGAGGAAGCGGGACGGGAGTGGAGCGCGTCGAGCTGAATGAGGCGAGCGAACGCGGTTCGCAGGTAGACGGTGTCAGACGCAAGTAAGACGAGGAAGGCCAGTACACCCGAGCGAAGCGAGGGGTACGCCTGACGAAGTATTACGCGGCGGATGGCGCCGTATAACTGCGGGAGCGGTCGCGAGACGAATGGGAGCGAGACCGGACACTCCCGGCAAGCAACGGAGACGCGCTATCGGAGCTGAGATAACGAAGAATGTAAGTTTGGTCTCGTGTGCGGTAAACGCGCTTTGTGCGACGCGACGAACTCCTACAGCATGACATGTGCGGCGGAGATTGCTGCCGTCAGCCGAGCGGACGCTTTTCAGATGTGGCGATTTGCGCTGGACTGCGACCCGAAGACGTACTCGTGTACGTCGAGCGGTCGCAAGGACGCGCAAATCGCCCATATCAAAAGGTGAGCACGGTTGCAGCAACATCCGCCGCGATATGAACAGTCACGGCAGGAATAAGGAGTGATAAGATTATGGTTATTACTGTTGTACAGACGAGGAATCGCTTTTTCAGATTTTTATACGATAAAACATCAGTTCTACACAATGAAATCAGATATACAACAAAATTCAGCCCTATAAACCGGGGATATTCCAGCAAAAATAACTTTCCAAAGAATGAGACATAACAGCATCCTTATATAATCACGCCAAAAAATCAATCCTTGCGAATGACACATACAAAAAAAGAGCCTCGCGAATCGCGAGGCCCCTTTTTACTCTATCGCAATCAAACTCAGTCGAACTTATAGACTTCGCGCTTGTGATAATGGGTGTGGAGAAGCTCTTCAGCCTTCTCGCTGCCGGGCTCGCCGAGGTAATCCTTGTAGAGAGCCTGAACCTCGGGGTTGAGGTGCGACATGCGGAGCGTAGCCTTCTCGTCGTCGGTGTAGAGACCCGCCGTACGAGCGGCGCGGACCTCGTCGGTCGCGAGGCAGGGCTGACCGCCGCCGCCGATACAACCGCCGCGGCAAGCCATGACTTCGATGAAGTCGTAGCGCGGCTTGACGCCGTTCTTGAGGTCTTCGCGGATCTGGTTCAAGACCTTCTCGACATTGCCCATCTGGTGAGCGATGGCGACATTGACCTCGGCGTCGCCGATCTTGATCGTAGCGGACTTGACGCCCTCCATACCGCGGACTTCCTTGAAGTCGATCGAAGGAGGTGTAGCTTCCTTAGTGATCAGGCAGTAAGCCGTACGAAGAGCCGCTTCCATAACGCCGCCCGTGACGCCGAAGATCGTGCCGGCACCCGTGTAAGCGCCGAGAAGATCGTCAGCAGGCTGCTCAGGAAGGCTCAAGAAGTCAATACCGGCGGCCTTGATCATGCGAGCGAGCTCGCGGGTCGTCAAGACGACATCGGTATCCTGGCAACCGCAGGACTTCATGTGCTCGTCGCGAGCAATCTCGTACTTCTTGGCCGTGCAGGGCATGATGGAAGTTACGTGGATATCGTTGCACGCGACGGAGTTCTTCTCGGCCCAGTATGTCTTCGCGAGAGCGGAGAGCATCTGCTGAGGAGACTTAGCCGACGAGAAGTTCTCGGTGAAATCGGGAGCGTACTTCTCCATCCAGTCGGTCCACGCGGGGCAGCAGCTCGTGATAAGCGGGAGCTTACCGCCAGTCGTGAAGCGCTTGATGAACTCGGTACCCTCTTCCATGATCGTGACGTCGGCAGAGAAGTTCGTATCGAACACCTGGTTGAAGCCGAGCATGCGGAGAGCCGCGTAAATCTTACCGGTCGTAAGCTCGCCGGGCTTCATGCCGAAAGCTTCGCCGAGAGCAACGCGGACAGCAGGAGCGATCTGAACGATGCAAGTCTTGGCAGGGTCACGGAGAGCATCCCAAACCTTGGCCGTCTCGTCGTTCTCGTAAATCGCGCCGACGGGGCAGTGAGCGGAGCACTGACCGCACTTAATGCAGGGCGACTCAGCGAGCTTAACGTCAGCAGCGGGAGCCATGACGGTCTTTTCGCCGCGGCCGATGAACTCGAGAGCCCATACGTTCTGCATCTGCTGGCAGACTTCAGCGCAACGACCGCACTTAATGCACTTATCGGGATTAAGGATGATCGAAGGCGTGGAGTTGTCGACGTCGCGGTGATTGACTTCCTTCGGGAACGGAATGTCGCGGATGCCGAAGTCGGCGGCGATATCCTGAAGTTCGCAGGAACCCGAACGGGGGCACTGCAGGCAGTCGGAAGGATGGTTCGCGAGGATGAGCTCGAGAACGGTCTTGCGGACCTGAACGATGTCGGGATCGTGGGTCAAAATCTTCATACCCTCGGTCGCTTCGGTGCAGCAGGCACGGAGAAGCTTAGGAGAAGGTACGAACTTACCAGGTTCGGTGCGGCTCGGAAGGAGCTGACGAACGACGCAGATACCGCAGCTCGCACCGGCCTTGAGATCGGGATGGTAGCAGAGCGTGGGGATCTTGATGTGGGCGGCCTTGGCGGCCGCGAGGATCGTGGAGCCCTTGGCAACCGTAACGGACTGGCCGTTGATTTCAAGGCTGATCATTTCTGTAGCTTCAGACATTGTTATAAGACCTTTCCTATTACTTGACCACGATAGCGCCAAACTTGCAGCTCGCGATACACTGACCGCACTTGATGCACTTGGACTGGTCGATTACATGGGGGTTCTTGACCGTGCCGGTAATAGCGTTGACGGGGCACTTGCGCGCGCAGAGCGTGCAGCCCTTGCACTTCTCGGCTTCGATGACGTAGCTGATGAGCTTCGAGCACTTGCCGGCGGGGCACTTCTTATCCTTGATGTGGGCCATGTATTCGTCCATGAAGTATCTCAAGGTCGACTTAACGGGGTTGGCCGCCGTCTGACCGAGACCGCAGAGCGAAGCCTTGCACATCGCGTCAGAGATCGCCTCGAGCTGCTTGATGTCGTCTTCGACACCGCGACCGTCGGTAATCTTGTTGAGATAGTTAAGAAGCTTACGACCGCCGATACGGCAGGGCGAGCACTTACCGCAGCTCTCATCGACCGTGAAGTCAAGGTAGAACTTGGCGATATCGACCACGCAGTCGGTCTCGTCCATAACGATCAGACCGCCGGAACCCATGATCGAGCCGATCTTGGCGAGGTTCTCGTAGTCGATCGGAGTGTCGAGGAACTGGGGAGGAATAATACCGCCCGAAGGACCGCCCGTCTGAGCGGCCTTGAACTCGTGACCGCCGCGGATGCCGCCGCCGATATCAAAGATGATTTCGCGAAGCGTCGTACCCATGGGAACTTCGATAAGACCGGAGTTGTTGACCTTACCGGTAAGAGCGAAGACCTTGGTACCCTTCGAAGTCTCGGTACCGATCTTGCTGAACCACTCGGCGCCCTTGTTGATGATGACGGGGATATTAGCGAGCGTTTCGACGTTGTTGATGACCGTCGGGCAGCCCCAAAGACCCTTGACCGCCGGGAACGGAGGACGGGGCTTAGGCATACCGCGGTTACCCTCGATCGACTGGAGAAGAGCCGTCTCTTCGCCGCAGACGAACGCGCCGGCGCCGAAGCGGAGCTCAATGTCGAAGTCAAAGTCGCTGCCGAGAATCTTCTCGCCCAAAAGGCCGAGGTCGCGAGCCTGCATAATGGCGATCTCGAGACGCTGAATGGCGAGCGGATATTCCGCGCGGATGTAAATGTAGCCCTTCGAAGCGCCGATCGCGAAGCCGGCGATGGTCATGGCCTCGAGGATGGAGTGGGGATCGCCTTCGAGCGTGGAGCGGTCCATGTAAGCGCCGGGGTCGCCCTCGTCTGCGTTACAGACCATGTACTTCTGGCCCTTAGGCTGCTGCATGGCGAACTTCCACTTCATACCGGTGGGGAAGCCTGCGCCGCCGCGGCCGCGGAGACCCGACTTGAGCATCTCATCGACGACCTGCTCGGGCGACATCTCGAAGAGAACCTTCTCGAGAGCCTTGTAACCGTCGCGGGCGATGTAATCCTCGATCTTCTCGGGATCGATGACGCCGCAGTTTCTCAAAACGACGCGGTACTGCTTCTGGTAGAAGGGAATGTTTGCGTCGGCGACGAGCTTCTTGGCCTGATCGGGATCGTAGCAGAGGCGCGAAACGACGCGGCCCTTGACGAGGTGCTCGGCGACGATTTCCTTAACGTCCTCGGCCTTGACCTGAACGTAGAACGTACCCTGAGGAAGAATCTTGACGAGCGGACCCTGTTCGCAGAAACCGAGACAGCCGGTAACGACTACCTGAACCTTCTCGGCGAGACCGGCGGCCTCGAGTTCCTTCTTGAACATTTCGACGACGCTGTCACCGCCGCCCGACACGCACGCGGTGCCGCCGCAAACCAAAACGTATGATTCAAATGCCATGATATTTGCTCCTTAGATCTTTCAGCCGTTGGTGATGATGTCGATCGAAGGACGGTCGCAGATCTTGTTGTCGATCAGCTGATGGCCGACGATGTGCTTCTCAACGATTTCCTTGGCCGTCGCCGCATCGACGTTACCGTAGATGATGGCGGGCATTTCGGGCATGATGACCTCGACAGTGGGCTCGGAGTGGCAAAGACCCATGCAGCCCGTCTGACGGATGAGAACGTTGGTGAGACCCTTCTCGTTGATCGCGTCGATGAGAGCGCTGAACGCGTCCTTCGCGCCCGCGGCGATACCGCACGTACCCATACCGACGATGACCTGGATATTCTTGTTGGCGCTGTCGCGCATATCCATAGCCTTCTGCTTCTCTTCGCGCATCTTGCGCAAATCATCAAGAGTAAGTTTAGCCATTTTTAAAACTCCTTTTTCTTAGCCGCGCTCGCGGTAGATGTTGAGAATACGCGTAACGTCGCCGGTGACGACTTTACCATGAACTTCGCCGTTGACGACGACGGCAGGCGCGAGACCGCAGCAACCGATGCAGCGGACGGCCTCGATCGAGAAAAGCCCGTCGGAAGTCGTAGCGTTTACGCCGACGCCGAGCTGACGTTCGAATTCCTTGATGATGTCATCGCCGCCGCGGAGATAGCACGCGGTACCAAGGCAAACCTGAATATTGTACTTACCGGCCTTCTGAAGACGGAAGAAGTTATAGAATGTAATAACGCCGTAGACCTTGGCGAGCGGAACGCCGAGAATCTCACTCGTCTCGATCGCGATCTCGCGGGGAATATACCCGTAGGTCTGCTGTACGCGGTGCAAAACCATGATAAGGTTACCCGGCTTTGCCTTCCATTCTTCGACGAACGCCCTGAGCTCAGGCGTCATCGTTTCGAGGTTTTTGCTCATTAGTATTGTCCTTTATTGATTAAATCTAAAAATAGCGATAACGAATTAACTATTTTATATTATCTCATAGTACACACAAGTTAGGCAAGACTAAATTTGGAGTTTTTTGAGATCATTTTATTGATAAATAGGCGTACTATATAAAAACCTGCTAATCAAAAACCATTCCGCTCATTTTTTCACATCTTCAAGATTGACAAAAACGGCATCATGATCTGAGATTTTACGGGAAGAAACAATCTGCGCCTGAAATTCCGGGGATATCCGCAAACCTCTTATAAAAATGTAATCGAGCGCTGTTCCGCCCCACTTACCTCTTTTAGGGTAGGTTATTCTTTTCTCCGGCGGAAGAAATTCAAGCGGCGTAACGAAACCAGCCTCCGCAAGAATCTCAAAAATCGTATCCTTCTTGAAATCCTCGGACCATTTGTCCGCATTCAGATCACCCGCTATAATTACAGGAACATTCTTTCGACCGCGACGGGGACGCTCCTGTTCGACGAGTTGCTCTATCGCGCGGCTTCTTTTAGCGCGATTCAGGCGGGCAGTCTTTTCGTTTGTCTGACCGTAATTGGACTTCAAATGAACCGAATAGACCTCGGTCGTGACAGAACCAGGGAATACGACCGTAGCATGCGCATAGCCGCGCGGAGGCGTTTCGGCTTTATAATTCTTCCACTTGGACCAATTGGCCGCGACGACAGGGAGCGTAGTCAAAATCGCATCCTGCTGCATATCGAAGCGGTCGCGCCTGCGGTAGGCCGTTATAACGGCGCAAGTGAGATTCGTTCTGCCGATGGCCGCGACAAGCTCATTTACGACTTTGGGCCCGCGCATCTCGTTGAGACAGATGATTACATCGTTCGTCCCGTAGGGATCGACCTTCTTAAGCCCCTCGCGCAGCATCGCACCAGCTTCGGCGACAGTTCGAGCCTCGATATGGGGCGCCGCTCTGTGTTCTGCCCTTCCCGACGGGAACCATTTCCCGTTCCACGAACCTACCGTCACGGCGGCGACGAGAAATGCAGAAGAAAAAGTCATTCAATCGTTTTTATTACAGGCGCGGGAGGTTTGTTGTAAACGCGTGAAAAAGGCGGAACGGAATCCTTTATCCATACGTTACCGCCGATTTCAGAGTCGTGACCGATCGTGGTCTCGCCGCCGAGAATCGTGGCGTTTGCGTAGATAACGACATTGTCCTCAATGTTGGGATGACGCTTAAGGCCCTTTACCAGAGCGCCTGAACTGTCTTTCGCGAACGAAAGACCGCCGAGGGTAACGCCCTGGTAGATTCTAACGTTACGCCCTATAATCGTCGTCTCGCCGATAACGACGCCCGTACCGTGGTCGATAAAAAACCTCTCACCGATGGTTGCGCCGGGATGAATGTCGATACCCGTTTTCGAATGGGCGATTTCAGACATTATACGCGGAATGACAGGAACGCCGAGTCTGTAAAGCTCATGGGCGATGCGGTGAACTGTAACCGCATAAAGTCCGGGATAGGCCATAACGACCTCCATACGGCTCGTCGCCGCCGGATCGCCGTCGTACGCCGCGTCAATATCGGTCTCGACAAGACGGCGGATCTCGCCTATACGACCGGCAAACTCGGCGGCGATCGCACCGGCGTCCGCATCGGGCATCAAAAGCGCAATTTCGCGCTCCAAGTCCCGCGCCACGTTCGCTGCGGCGTCTTTAGAGCCGAGCTCGCCGTAGACGCAAGGATGGAGAATCGCGAAGGCGCGTCTTAAAATAGCAGTTATGCGCTGGGGGAGAATCATTTACCCTTCCTCCTTATACGCGCGACTATCTGGGAAGCTCCGAGATTCTTAAATCCGAGAGCGAGAAGAATCTTGCCGAAGAAGTGGCGTGAAATCGCCTTAATCTCCTTTATTTCGATACCGTCGGCTTCACAGAGCGCCTTGAAATCCTTAAGCGTTATGCAGTGAATGTTCGGGGTGTCGTACCACTGGAACGGAAGCGCCTTCGAAACGGGAAGACGTCCGGCAAGTCCGAGAGTAAGACGAATGCGGTACGCCGCGAAATTCGGGAAGGAAACTATCGCTTCGCCCGCAATGCGAAGAGCCTCGTCGAGAAGACCGCGCGGATTCTTAACCTCCTGAAGCGTATCGGAGCATATCGCGACGTCATAATGATTATCTGGAATCACGGAAAGCCCTTCGTCGGCATCTTCCCAGTACGACATGTGACCGTCGGCCAAGGTCTCCTTGAATTTGTCGATATCGATCTCAACACCATCGCCCACGACATTCTTATCTTCGCGCAGGACGTTCAGCATCGATCCGTCGCCGCAGCCGATGTCGATAACCTTTGCACCAGGCTTAACCATATCGGTAACGCCTTTGTAGAGACGGCGCTGCCAGTTCATCACCTTGGGTTTGCGCGGTCTTAAAAAGCCGCCGATAAGCCCAGAGAGATCGTCGATATCGGTCAAAAACGAATCATGGCCCGTACCCGCTTCAAGATGGCAGTACGTCACATCCTTTTTATTTTTAAGAAGCGATTCTGTAATTTCCTTTGACTGACGAACAGTGAAAAGTACGTCGTTCTCGTATGAAACGACGAGGCACTTCGCCTGAACGCGCGCGCACGCCGCGTCCAAAGAGCCGTATCTGTCGCCCGCGTCAAAAAGATCCATCGAGCGCGTGATATGCAGATAACTGTTTGCGTCGAAACGCTTGACGAACTTCATCGCCTGATAATCGAGATAGCTCTCGATCTGAAAGTACGTCTTAAAAGCGGCATCACGCTTAGCACGCTCTTCGGCGGGAGCCTCGACGAAATTTTTCTGAAGCTCGCGGCGGAACTTCTCCTGGAGGAGATCGCACGAAAGGTACGTGATGTGGGCGAGCTGTCTGGCGCTCGCAAGGCCGATTTTAGGCCCTTTGCCGTCACCTTCAAGATAATAGTCGCCACCCTTCCACGCCGGATCGTCGGTTATGGACGCGCGGCCGACGACGTCAAAAGCGAGAGCCTGGGTATTTAAAGAGGCCGAAGTCGCGATTAGACAGGCTTTCTCCATCTCATCGGGGCAGCGAGTAATCCAATCCATCACCTGCATTCCGCCGAAACTGCCGCCTATCAGCGCGGCGAGTTTTTTAACGCCGAGCTGCTTAAGCAAAAGTCTGTACACGTCGACGGAATCGGAAAAAGAATATTGGGGGAACGAAGAACCGTAAGGCTTACCGGTATCGGGATTTATCGACATAGGGCCCGTAGTCCCGCTGCATCCGCCGAGAACATTCGCGCAGATTACATGATAATGATTCGTGTCGATCGCTCGACCGGGACCGATCATAAGCTCCCACCAGCCGCTCGGCTTCTCCTCGCCGGGACGGATGCCGGCGACATGCGCGTCTCCCGTAAGCGCATGACAAATAAAAATCGCATTGTCTTCACGAAGTGGCGCACCGCACTCTTCGTAGACGACTTCGATTTTTTTCAAAACACCGCCCGGCTCGAGCTTAAGCCCCCCTTGGGGAAGTTCGAGTTCTATCTTCTTTTGTTCGACTATTCCTACACTTTCATTCATATTAAAATGTTTTGCCTCATATTATACAACAATGTCGACACCGAACGCAAACGTAATCACCCCAAGCGAAAGTCACCGGTTGCAACACCGAAATCTAACGCTGCGCGGATGACGCTGAGAGCGAAAATCGCGGCGGTTTCGGCACGCAAAATCTGCGAACCGAACGAGACGGGACGCGCTATTTCAAGAAGCGCCGAAAGCTCTTCCGGCGTAAAATCGCCTTCGGGACCGATGTAGACGGCGTAATCGGCGTTCGGACTTTTAGCCTTGGCCGACATTACCTCTTCTAAAAGATGCTTAGGCGGCGGAGTCATAAGAGCGCCTATGAAACAGTTCGTTTTCTTAACCAGTTCAAGCGACTCTTTAAAATCGGCTATATCGGCAATCTCAGGGACAAAAACGGCATCGGACTGGCGCGCAGCCTCCTCGACGATGCGCATCCATCGTTCGCGCTTAACCGGGCGCTCTGCCGCATCCACGCGAACGATCGTTCTCGCCGAAATTACAGGGACTATTCTGTCGACACCGAGTTCAGTCGCTTTTTCAAGAGTCCAATCCCATCGCGAACCCTTTGTAACGCAGGCGAAAAGCGTAACCGACGATGAAGAGGCCTTGGCATGCCGCGTCAAATCTCCCGCCGCCTCAAGCTCACGCAAGGAGGCGTTGTAGCGATAAACGCGCGTTAAGCCCTTTCCATCAAAAAGTTCTACCTCCTCACCGTTCTTTGGACGCAGAACCTTCAGATGATTCGCCGCCTCGCGCGAGAGGACCGGCGAATCACACTTAAGGGTTTCACTGTCAGCAAGAAGCCTGTGCATCGGAAATCCTAAAGCCCCTTCTTCGCGTACTTAAGGCCGATCTCAAGCCCGCGTAATTCCGCAAGCCCGATAAGTCGGCCGCCGTAGCTGTAGCCGCAATAGCACTTACGCGACTTGTCGATCTCGAGAAACCGCCCGTGATCGGGACGCACGACGATCTTTTCGCCGCGACGCTTCTCTTCTTTAAGAAACGCTTCGAAGAGCGCGGGGATATCGGTCTGTCCGACAAGGTGGCACTGCGACTCGTGGAAAACCTTGTCGTCTGTATATTCGAGATTGCGGAAGTGGCAGAAGTAGACGCGCCTGCCGAACTTCTTCATAATCTCGACCGCGTCGTTCGCCTTATCTCCGCCGAGAGAGCCCGTGCAGAGCGTAAGACCCACGTGCTTCGACGGGCACTTTTTATACATCTCGGCGATATCCCCGGCGTTTGAAAGAATACGCGGCAGTCCGAAAATCGGATGAGGCGGATCGTCGGGATGGATGCACATATTTACGCCCGTCTCCTCGAGTACCGGAGAAATTTCGTTCAGGAACCAATACATGTTCTCGCGCAGTTTCTTATCGTCGATACCGTCGTAAGTCTTTAGCTGGGCGAGAAATTCCCCAGGCGTCAGATCGTCCACTGTGCCGGGCAGGCCGCACAGGACGGAATCCGCGACGCGCTTGCGGCCCTTAGCGTCGAGCTTCGCCCATACCTTCTTCGCCTTCGAGCGCGTTTTGGCGTCGTACTCTTTCTCCGCGCCGGGGCGCTTAAGATAAAACATATCGAACGCGGCAAGTTCGTACTCGTTGTATTCAAGACATGTCGAACCGTCGGGAAGCGCGTACTCGAGATTGGAGCGAGTCCAGTCGAGAACCGGCATAAAGTTGTAGCACACGGTCTTGATGCCGCACTTGGCGAGATTGCGAAGAGTCTGTTTATAATTGGCGACGTACTTGAGATAATCGCCCGTATGCTTCTTGATATCCTCGTGGATCGGCACCGACTCGACGACAGACCATACCATCCCCGCCTTTTTAACCTTGTCGGCACGGGACTTGATCTCCTTTACGGGCCACACCTCGCCCGGCTTGCGCTCGTAAAGCGCAGCGACCACGTCCGTCACGCCCGCCTGGCGAATCTCCTTAAGAGTTATCGAGTCGCCGTCACCGTACCATCTCCAGCCTTGTTTCATATTTATCTCTCCGTAATTGTTCTCAATTCATTATACGTTCAGACGCACCGGGAATTCCGAGAATCTTTCTGTATTTCGCAACTGTGCGCCTTGCTATAGAATACCCCTTTGATTTCAATAGAGACGAAATCCTGTCGTCAGAATGAGGTTTCTTACGATCCTCAGATTCCACTATCGCCTTCAATGCGTCAAAAACGGCATCCTTAGCAACCAAACCTCCATCGTTCGTCGCGCATCCTGAAACAAAAAAGCGTCTAAGTTCTATAGTTCCGCGCGGCGTTGAAACGTATTTGTTGTTTACCGTACGCGAAACTGTCGCCGCATGAACGCCTACAACATCACCGATTTCCTGCATTGTCAAAGGCTTCAAACCTTTCAGACCCTTTTCAAAGAAATCGCTTTGAGCATCAAAAACGGCCTGTGCGATCGACGTAACGGTTTCCTCACGTTTCTTCAGCGCTTCGGCAAACTCGTTTACAGACGCTATTTTAGCACGCAAGTACTCTTTCGTTTCGGAGTCGGTCGCGGGATCTTCAAGCATCTTGAGATAACGCGGCGAAATCCTTATTTCCGGCAGACTTCTCGCATCTACCCTCGCTGCCCAGCCATTAGCCGTCTTTACCGCATGAATCTCAGGATTCACATAGGACACCCCCTTACCCGAACGCGAATACGCCCGCGCCGGACGGGGATCCAGGGTCCGCAAGGCAGAAAGCACATCGGCGTACCGTTCATGGGAAATGCCGAGGGTTTTCTCGACATTTGCGAGGCGTCCTTCCGCAACATCCTTCAAAAGCCCATTCTCGAGGAGTTCGCGCACCTCATCCTGATATGGCGAGGAATCAAGTTTATCAAGCTGGGCGAGAAGACATTCCTCAAAAGTCGTTGCGCCGCACCCGGGAGGGTCGAACGTCATTATCACGCCAAGAACTTCACGGATCTTCTCTTCATTTTCCCCGGTCACCATCATGATGTCCGGCATAGACCCGGAAAAATAACCGTCATCATTGAGTTCTCCGATTAAAATTTCCGCCAATTGAAAATCATCTTCTTTAAGCTCAGAGGTTTTTATCTGTGAACAAAGATGCTCCTCAAGGGTCTCTTCGCTCGTTCGCGACTCGAGAAATCTTTGACGCCGGTCCATAGCCTCGGCATCGGCTTCATAAAACGAATCCGGCGCGGAATCATCGTCTGGATAATCGTCTTCGCGGGCTCTCTCTCTATCGGCGGTTTCACGCTCCTTCTGGGAAACGGTATCCTTCTCAAGCGTGCGCTCGACATCGTCGATAACAGGGTTCGTTTCGAGTTCCCGGTTCAATTCGACGCGCAGTTCAGGAAGGCTCATCGCCAACATGTCAAGCCCGCGGAGCATCCGCGGCGCGAGAACCATAGACTGCGACTGGGACTGCCGCTGCGAACCGGATAATGTCTGAGGCATTACTGCTCCTCAGTAACGCGCATGATTTCCTTGACGCTCGTAACTCCGCGAAAAGCCTTAGACCAGCCGTCTTCACGAAGCGTCTTCATGCCTTTGGCCATGGAACGGTTGCGGATCTCCGTCGCGTTTTCACGACGGACGATCGCTCCCTCTATGTCTTCATCGACCTCGAGCACCTCGAATAAAGCGCGACGCCCCTTATATCCCGTTCGCGAACAGGAATCACACCCTATGGGCTCGAAAACCGTATTCTTTTCGGGCGCGTAATCAAGAGTGTAATACTTCATGTCGAGAGGGACTTCCTTCATACACTTCGGGCAAAGACGGCGGCATAGACGCTGCCCCATGACGCCGGCAACGGCCGAAGCGATCAGAAACGGCTCAACACCCATGTCGATCAGACGCGGGAAAGCGCCTGCCGCATCATTGGTATGCAATGTCGAAAACACCATGTGACCCGTAAGCGATGCGTTAATCGCGATTTCAGCGGTCTCGCGGTCACGGATTTCACCGACCATGATGATATCGGGATCCTGACGCAGAAACGCTCTCAGTGCGCGCGCGAACGTCATACCGATATCGGCCTGCATCTGAACCTGATTGATACCGGCCATATGATATTCGATCGGGTCCTCGGCAGTCATGATTCTCACGTCGATCTTATTGACTTCGTGAAGGAATGAATAAAGCGATGTCGATTTACCGGAACCGGTCGGTCCGGTGACCAGGAAAATCCCGTTCGGACGGCGGATAATCCTGTCGACTACGGCAAAATCACGATCATTGAATCCAAGGTCGGCCATCTTGACGAAACTGCCGCTCTTGGCGAGAAGACGCAGAGAAATCGACTCGCCGTACGCGGCAGGCATGGTTGAAACGCGGATATCGATATCCTGTCCCGAAATTCTGATGCCGATACGACCGTCCATCGGCAGACGCTTCTCGGCGATATCGAGATTGGCCATAACCTTGATACGCGAAATGATCGCCGCCTTCAACCTGTTCAACTGCGGCGGGACGTCTACCTTGTGAAGCATACCGTCGATTCTATAACGTATCCGAAGTTCGGTTTCCTGAGGTTCGATATGAATATCGGTCGCGCCTTGACGGTCGGCTTCAACGATGATCTGGTTCACAAAACGGACGATCGACGCTTCCTCGCCCATTTCATTGACGTCGATCTTGGTCATCGTGCTGAATTCATCGTCGACGGAATAGCGGTCGTCGTCGATCATTTTTTCAATCGCATCGGCACCGACACCGTAATATTTTTTGACGGCTTTCTCAACCTCGTCCTTGGTACATAGCACCATTTTCATCGGACAGTTGGCGACAAGCCTCAATGAATCCGCCGGAGTCGTATCAAAAGGATCTGAAACGACAATCGTCATCGACTGGCCGTCGTAACGGTACGGTAAAACATTGTATTGATAAACGGCACTGGCAGGCACTTTAGTCAAAGCGTCCGCTGTAGGTTGATTATGCTCAAGATCGACCACCTCAAGACCAAGCGCGGAACCGAACGCCCCAAGAACATCGATTTCGCGGTGACCGCCGAACTTGACAGCGGCTTCGCAAAGTCCCATTTCAGGATTCTCAGTCCTGCCGGAAATAATGCGGGAAATCTGCTCATCGGAAAAAATCCCGGCAGATTTAAGAACAATGTTCGTTAGAGACAAACTTTCACTCATAGTTCTTTTATTTTACCAAAACATCCGTCTCGTCTCAATGGCAATTTACCTATTCGTGAGGTGTTGCGACAACTTTGAAAAATTGGTCGGTGGCTTCGCGAGTATGCCATGACTTTAGATCCTTTGAGCCCTTTATGCTGTAATTCCAAAGCGTCGTGTTTTCTGGAGAGGCGTTAATTACCGGCGCTCCGTTTTTATCCATTTTTATTACCGCCAAAAGATTCGTCTCGTTCGCATTGTCCGGATCGAGCCCCCGCGCATACGACTGAGAGACTGAGTATCCGTTGGCGGAAACATGATCGGCAAGAGCGTTATATGAACCGTAGAAATAATCGGTAAAGTAATTGCCGCCCTCCTGAATAGATAGATACCTATCAAGCCACGAAAACGGAACTATCGGCTCGCTGGTCGTAGTGTAATTATCCTTTTCTTTCTTAGTGTACACCTTGCAACAGAAATATATTCCGTCAACTGACAAATCTTCCCAATACCAGGTTCTATACGAAGAATTGATATAGCTCTTACCTTCTTGATCAACAACCTTAGAAAGATAGCCTTCGTAATTCTCCATTACCGCTATCGGGTAATAATTTCCAGGCGTATTAATCTCAACACATATCGCGAATGTCTCGCCAGCAAAAACGGAAATCTCCTTATCGAACGGAATTACCTCATAGCCGGCGTCGGTACAAGTCCCAGACTTCACTAAGGTTTTCGTTCCGCTAAGACTCGAATACCAAGATGAAATTGAAGCATTTGTAACAATATACGCCTTATAAGTCGTTCCCGGCGAAAGTGCGTAAAAACCGAATGCATCGAGCGTTTCATCGGCTTTAGCCTTAAAGAAATTAGCTCCTGCGGCCATTGTACTTTGTTCATACCCGTAACTTTTAATATATCCGTAAGGATCATGCTGATATACTCGAGCATAATCAGTACCTTTAGACAAGGATGTAAAAACCGCCGAACCGCTCGCCCCTAAAGATGTATCGTAGTAGGAAATATAGTTATATCCGTTATCTGTTTTAGACGAATTCGCGCCCCAACTGTTCCGAATTATAAAAGCGCCGTTCCCCGGGGGAGTAATTTTAAAGTTCGACTTATCATAATTATCATCCCACCCGACGATTGCAATGGCATGATTTAATACATATGCGCCTGAAGCAACATAATTCGCTCCATTGTAAAAATATGATGCGCCATTGCAATATTCATCTTTGTGAAAATATCCAGATGAAACTGGCCCGTATTTAAGAACAGCGCTTTTAATCGAATCAAGATCGGGTCTTAACGTAGTTTGAACCTTATCTAAATATCCTAAGGCCGAAAGAAATACAATCTTGCGCGGAATGCGCACGCCGCGCTCGCGCCTGCTCTTACCGATATTAGGATACGGATCAAGCGCTTCGGAAATTGGAGAATCTTCTCTTAAGAAAACGGCTGACGCCATTTCGTTATTTCCGCCGCCATCGTATCCGAAATCATAGCCGTTTAAGTTAGCTAAATTATTCTCCGATAAATCAGCATCGATACCCTCATCGCGCCTCATCTGATATTCGATTCCAGCCATCGCCGCGAATGTCCAGCACGTACCATACTTCCCCTGATTGCGTACGGGAGAAAGATAACTCGTGCCCGCCCCGTCAATATCGCGAAGATCGTACTTCGCTGGGAGCGATGTCGCAGCAGCTCTCATCATGCGCACATTCGATGACGCGCTGCTCACCGTATTTGTAAAATGAGTCAACGCATTAGGGTGAGGTCTATAGCCAGCTCGGGGCGCATCAAAGGCAAAAGCCCCTCCTGCAAAGAGCATACTCACGAAAAAAGCGCTTTTAGCGGCATGATAAAATGTCATAAAATATCAACAACCTTAAAGTCTATTTGCTCAAATTATAACATATTTCCCAATGACGAGATTCACAAACTGTCACAACAAGGGCAAATCTATTTTTTTAACCTATGGTTACTTCATGATGTCTCTTAAACGGTTTTTAAGCGAGATGACAAGTTGAGGATTTTTCGCGGCGATGTCGTTCTTCTCTCCCGGATCATCCGCGAGATTGAAAAGCTTTGGCGAACCCTTTTTAGGACAAATAAGCTTCCAGTCGCCAGACCTGAAGCCTACCGGCCCCCATCCGGGCTGTTCTACAAGCTCCTTGCGCCCGGCGGAAGCGCCGCCTATCATAACATCCTCAAGGTTTACCGAATCGGGCATTGATCCGTCCGGAACATCGACGCCGAGAATCGCCGCGAGAGTGCGCGAAATGTCAGTCTGCGATAAAAGCGCCGACGACACGCTCCCTGGCTTAACCTGTCCCGGCCACGATACGATAAACGGTACGCGCGTTCCACCCTCGTAGCACCCGTATTTCGTGCCGCTGAACGGATGAGCAGGATTGATGCCATCCCAGGCAGCGCGGGCGCCGTCTTCATAACCGTCGGAAATCCGCGGACCGTTATCACTCGTGAAGATAAAAAGCGTATCGTCGTAGCCGTATTTCTCAAGACTCGCTCTTATCTGACCGAGCGCGTCATCCATCTCGACAATCTGATCGCCTCTTATTCCGAGATCGGTCTTTCCCTTAAAGCGCTTATGGGGATCGCGAGGCACATGCACATCGCTTGTACAAAAATACAGAAACACATTTTCGCCCGCAGAGTCCCTTAAAAAGCAATCGGCCTGGCGGCATAACGTGTCGCTGATATCTTGATCATTCCAGCATGCGGACTTTCCGCCGCGCATGTGGCCGATGCGTGAAATGCCGTCGATTATCGTTTTATCGTGCTGCCGGTCACTCGGATGAGCCCACGCCTTCAGCTGCTCAGGATTCGTCCGGGCCGTGATCTCTCCGTCCCATTTTTCAGGCGCATTGTCATACGATATCTCTATGGGATCTTTAGGATCCAGACCGACAACCTCGCCGTTTCGGAGAAAAACGCAAGGCACCCTGTCAGCCGTAGCCGCGAGAATGAACGAATAATCAAAACCAACCTCGTTCGGACCGGGACTGATTTTCTTATTCCAATCGGTAGGTTCATCGCCGCACCCTAAGCCAAGATGCCACTTGCCGATAACTCCGGTACGGTAGCCGGATCGGCGCATCATTTCAGGCAACGTCAGTTTACCTTCACCCGGAAGCGGGAGAATAAGTTTGGCGTCGCCGTCAAGAATCGTAGTACCTGGACGCCTGAAAGCGTATTCACCAGTCAACAGAGAATAACGGCTGGGTGTACAGACGGATGTCGGACTGTGAGCATCGGTAAACCGGCATCCCTCAGCGGCGAGTTTATCGAGATTCGGACACGGAACACGTTTCTGTCCGTATGTTGACGTGTCGGCGTAACCGAGATCGTCCACATAGAAAACAACTACCGCTTTCGGCTTACGACGTCCGGAAACGGCACCGAACGACGGCGCGACTGCAACAGCCGACAAAATCGCCAAAAACTCACGTCTATTAATCATAAAAAAAGAGATATATGAAGGTTGAAGGTGAAGAATGGTGTTTTGTGTTTTTCTTTAATTGTGCAAGAGAGGCCTGTCACAGAAACAACCTCCCAGCTATCCCATAAGATATTTACCAATGAAAGGTATCTTACGTACGATAAGGCTTACAACTGACGATGAGATAAACGCTACTGCCGCTACTAAGATAACTGCGAGCGGCATCGGTAAAACGCCCTTGAAATACTCACTAACTGGCGCGAGCGCAATCATGTGGATTAAATACGTTCCATAGCTCGCCTCAGAGAGCGGTACAATCACGCGGCGATAGATCGCTCCATCTGCTGTAAACTTTCTTATAATCATAAATAACCCTACGACGGCAGCTGTTACGCCTATTGAGCAATATTCAATGCTCATTTCAAGATCGACAGCCGTAGCGTATGGAGCGCGAACAGGAAAATCCCATCCAGGAAGCCTAAAATAAAATCCACCGGCCATAATAGCGAAACCCGCGACGAAAAGCGGTAGCGCTACAGCTAATGTTTTGCTCCAGGATAGTTCGCCTACGAACTTGCGGAAATAAAGCGCGATTAACATATACCCGAAAAACCCACTCACATACTGGAATGCGCCAAACTCATTCCAAGGGCATTCACCCCATAAATATGCTACCGATCCAAAAGACGGCTCTCCAACGAATGCTAACGATAAACGGCGAAGATATGGGAATAGAGTTGTAAATAACCATACGCAAATCCATCCGCTAATTTCGCGTCTACTCGCCCTTTCAGCCCAAGGCGAGAGAAGCGGCATTAAAAGATATAGACCAATCAGCATCGGCACAAACCAAAGATGGCCCGCAGCCATCGGAAAATTAAAAGCCACCTCCTTAATATTGCCGCTAAAATGCCATACATAAAAGAGCGACCAGATAATAAACGGTATTAAAATACGCGAAAATCTACGGCTGAAAAACCGCCCGGTCTCAACCTTAAGAGGGAATAATAAATAACATGAAGCTATTACGAATAGCGGTACGCACGAGCGCGCAATACCTTCGAAGAGACAGACCCAAATCGCGTCAGATTTAGTCGCGATACTTAAATCACCATTGGAAAAATCAAGATAATACGGCTCGACCGCGTGAATCAGCATAACCATAAAACAGGCTATAAGGCGAAGGTAATCTAAAAATACAATGCGATCCTTTAGTAACTTCATCTTTTTTCTCCTATCGTAAAATCAACACCTGACTATAAAACAGCAATATTTTCAATCTAAACAGGAGGACTCATATTAAGAGCCCTCCCTGTAGATGCCTTAATGGATAGATATCTGACGATAAAACGCTTAGTCAGCCGTAAAGACATCGTCGAGCCATTCGCGGCGCATATTCTCAACGATGAAGTTGATATTGAGCATCTTCTCGCCGACGGCATCGTAAGTCTCGAGAACCTCGTCTTCGGTCATAGCCGGCTTAATCTTCTTAAGATACGGAGTAATCGAATCTACGAGGGGCTTAACCTTAGCGAGATAGAACTTCTGGTCACCGAGCTCGGGGTCGGACCACTTTTCGATATAACCGTTCTCGCGCGGTGAACAAGACGCGTTAAAGATGTTCCTACCCTTAATAAGGAGCTTACGCTTAATAACAGCCATAGCCGCCTTATCAAAGCCAGTAAACTTCATCTCAGCGAACGAGGAGCGCGAGTGAACGGTCGTCGAACCGCCGAGACTGTAACCGCCCTTCATCCAGTTGATGAACTCGACATACCAAGCGGGTGTCTTATCGCTCGGGATCGAAGCGAAGACGAGTTCCCACGGGAATGTAATGAGCGAGGCTACGCCATCATCAAGATATACGGTATCGATTCTAATGTTGTTCCTGTTAGCGCGATGACCCGTAAAGTTATCGTACTGAGTTAAGAACGAAGCATCCATCTTACCACCTTCTTTAGGCGAGAACATAAGGCAGTGATAAGGTGAATCAATACCCGTAGCGACATAAGACTCAAATCCGGGAACGCCAGCGAAGCCGTTCTTAACATCATTAATATTATCGAGGAAGAGTCTCAAAATCATTCTTACGCCCTCACCGTCAGCATACGCGAAGAACTCGGTCGGGCGGAACTTAGCTCCATCATCAACCGTCATCTCGCGTCCAGTAAGCGCCGCGTCAGTTTCGATAAGGAACTTAAGATTGTCGCCGTACTTCAAATTAAGAAGACCCTTCTTAGCCTTGGCGTAAACGAGAGAGTCAACTACGCTCTTAACGTCGCGCGGCGCATCCGCCCACCAAAAGCACTCCGTCTTAACCTGCTTACGCGCAGGAACGACCTTCTCACGCATAGCGAGAACTTTGCGAAGAGCCTTCTCGTTATGCTTCTTATTGAGCTGTTTAGCGACATCCGAAAGGAACTTCGCGTACTCTACCTTATCGCCCTTCTTATTGATCGACTCGAGATAATCCTCAGCGATGTCATCAGCATCAGAATAATCTTCGACCGCGTCAACTATCGCGACAAAGCGCTTCGCCTGAACTAAAGCGTTGTCAATGCGCTTTTGAGCGTGGGGATCCTTAACTGTAATGGGATTAGCGATAAATTCTTTAGCGAACTTATACGTGTAAGAGGCGAGATAGTCGTAATTCGCAGCATAACTAAAGAGCTGCTGGCTCGTAGGACGCCTCTTGTCAGTGCGCTTAATAAAGAATTCAATCAACTCCTTACGACCCTTAACCGTAGCCGTATAACCCTGGGGATTCCAGGTAACGGCGAGATTATTAAATACGGCGAAAAGCGCGTCGGAATTGGGATTAAGCTTAAGGTTATCATCAAGCATCTTCTCAATCTTGGCGAACATATCCTTACCGTACGTAGCGTTGCAGAATTTCACATAGTCCGCGGCAAGACCATAGCCATAACCGTGAGGAGCCTTAGCCTTGGCAAAAAGAGCGCTAAAATAGGCTTCGTCCTTTTTAGGGGCGGGCTTAGCCGCTGGATCAGGCATCGGCTCAACGCTCGTAATGCGCTTAACCTCAGCGAGTTTCGCCGCGGCTAAATCGCGATCAGCACCCTGGAGATTAAGATTCTTAATCGGATATTCCACGGCTGCGATCGCCGCGTTCACATCGCGCGTCGCTTCGAGATGACACCTCGCGATCTGGCGGCAGATCTCGATCTTCTCTCTCGGAAGATAAATATCCTTCTGAAGTTCCTCTTCGAGCTTTTTTAGCGCGGCATCAATGTCGTTGTGCCAATAGTTGGCGAAGCCACCCTTGAAGTTCTTGCTTATAAGGGCGTCGGTAGACTTTTTAAGTGCCCACCAAGCTTCCTGGCTAGCCTTAACGGGATTGACCTTTTTAGGCGCGGGCGCGGGAGCTGCCACAACCGCAAGAGCCGTCAATACAGAAAATACAAACATCAACTTTTTCATTTTTCAAACTCCTTTATTCTTACTTACCGAGGGCCTTGCGCATTTCCATAATATAGCGAATCATCTCAAGTCGAGCGAGATTTAAATCTACAGACTCGCGATTGAGCATCGCCAAATACATAAGCGACTTCTTAGCCGTGATGCGCGCGTCAACATCGCCCTTCTCTAAGCACTCGTCAGCGAGCTGCTTAAGATACGTACCATAGCGGATATCGTCACAAGCTTCGCGGAAGCCCGCGTACTGAATCGTCTCCATAAGACCCTGAGAGTTGGCGTAAGTTACGACCATCGGGCGATAAAGAACCGCGTAAAGATCGTTAAAATTACCGATCGCGAACTCATAGTTAAACGACATAGTAGCGCCATTAAGCCAGCCTAAAAGACCGTGCTGACGACGCGTGAACTGGGGGTTCTCGCTGCCAGTATGCTGACAAGCGTAAAAGCCGAGGTAATCAGCACCGATTTCGCGCCAAGGACGCGTAGACTCGTACATATTGTCAGGGCGAGAGCCAATAGGCTGGAACGAATAAGCGTATCCTCCCTTATAAAGCAATGCTCCGTGACCCGCGCAACCTAAATGAATACCATACTTCTCATATTCGCGGAACATTTCGCGGTGAGCCGTAACGAAGGCAGTACCCTGTTCATCGCCGTGAGGACAAAGAATAGTCGCGCCAGGGAAGTGCTTAGAATAATACTCGTGACACTTTTTAGCGCCCTTCTTAGCGTCCATAACATTCTGCCAGCTCATGCGACCGCCGAAGTTAAGCGCGTACCAGGGGACGAGGGGACTACCCATAACCACGTCGAGAGGAAATCCGATTTCCTTAAGCATCGGAATGCACCACTCATTGCTGCCGTTAAAGTAGGGAGCGTGGAACATGGAGTGATCGTAGAGAGACTGAAGCTGCTGCTTAAAATACTTCATAGCCTTTTCTTTATCACCACCTAAATTAGCGGTAATGCGACCTATAGACGGCATAGCGCCCATGCACGAATGAACGTACGAAACCTTAGGATTAAGGTAGCCCTTAGGGAACGGAAGCTCGAATGGAAGAACCTTAACAGCTAAGGGAACAGTGTGAAGGAGCTTACCCTTGCGAGTAACCTTAACTACGCCCTTGTAAACGCCAGGCTTTTGATCCTTGGCGGCCTTGATCGTAAGGAAGAACTGTTTAAAGGAATTCTTCTCGAGTTTTACCGGCTGAAGCTTATCGGCATCAACAAAGCCCTCGTCGTACTGATTAAACGATCCCGCGCCTGATTCAGCAGTACGAGGAGCCGTAATCCATAAGAACTTATCCTTGCCGTCATTGCGAACGCGCGCATAGTTGGCAGGCTCTTCGTCCTTTACGACCTTAATAAGATTTTCATCATGAAGAAGAAGCTCCGGGGTAAGCTTAAGACCAACGTCCTCGAAGTAACTGACCCAACCGTTGCCGTTCTGGAACCAAAGCTTAACGACGCGAAGATCATTCTCAAGCTTAAGATCTACGTCCAACTCTACATTTTCAAGATTCTTAAATGAGAAAAGCTGGAATGAGCAAGCTTCAAATTCACCCTTGGCGAGAACAGTCTTAACGGTACCGTTGAACTGACCATCCTCAGGCCAAGTATCTTCTAAACGCATAAGTTCGCTCATCGCGGGAACTGCGAAGTGAACGACATCACCCTCGCCCTTCATAGCCTTAATGCGCTCGGCATTAACCTTCTTAAGCTCCTCAGCGCGCTCACGCTGAGAATGCCAAACGGATCTATCGACTCTAACCTCGGAGTCGGCAAACGCCGCGCACACCGTCAACTGCATAAAAAGCGCCGAAAGTGCTACAGTTTTCAACGAACTTACATTCATATGTTTTCCTTTAATTTCGAATATCTTTTCTCTATTTGTAATGATTTAACCGCCTTTAAAACCGACTAAATAAAAACGTCCGTTGATTTTACTATAAATCGGCGCTTAAATGCAATGAAATTCCTAAGATTTAATGTTTCAGTTGACTGCATGTCTGTGAATAAGATATACTTCTGTTGGAAAATATCGGCAGAATCGGCAATATGAAAAAGAACAGAATAAAAGCGGTCATTATTTTAAGCGGCGGTCAGGATTCCGCGATATGTCTTGCGCTTGCGGTAAAAAAATACGGAGCCGCAGCCGTAGCGGCAATCACCTTTGAATATTCTCAACGCCATGCCGTTGAGACGCAGTACGCTTCAAGACTTGCCAAACATTTCAACATTGCCGAACATAAGATCGTCGTTCTTGATTTTTACCGCGAACTCACCACTAACGCCCTTATGACGCCCGGCGCTAAAATCACCCGCGCTAAAAACGCGAAATGCCCAACGACCGTTGTAGAGGGGAGAAACGCTTTTTTCCTCCTGGCCGCTGCCGTATGGGCCAAGAGCCTCGGTGCGACGATAATATACACGGGGGTTTCCGAAGCGGATTTCTCGGGCTATCCCGACTGCCGCAATGACTTTATAAAGGCCCAGCAGAAATCCATGCGCCTTGCACTCGACTGGCCCGTAAAAATCGAGACGCCCTTCATGCGCAAAACCAAAGCCGAAGAATGGGCGATCGCCGACAAACTCGGAATTATAGACCTCGTCAAAAACGAAACGGTAACATGCTACAACGGGGTTCCCGGCGAAGGGTGCAAAAAATGCCCCGCCTGCAAATTACGCAACCGGGGCCTTAAGGAATTTGAAAAGTCGCGCGCTCTTACTTCAAAAGCGCGGCGCGGCCGAGGCTGAACGCCTTCTTGTTGATTTCAAGAAGCTTGGCTTTAGGACCGGAGAGAAGTTCCTCCATGGCCTGAAACCACTGGCCCTCTTCAAACGGACAGTACACGGAAAGCGCACCCGCGATGACCATATTCATCGTCCGCGGATTGCCGACTTCCTCCGTCGCGATTTTCATCGCATCAAGAAGCTTCAGATCCGCGATGGCGCCCTTGACGCGCTCGTCGAGATTTTCAACATCTGACTGCTGTCCCGACGAAACCGTAACCGGAACGAGATACATGTCGTTGACGATAGCGCGACCGCCTTCAGCAAGCAAGGACGCGCAGCGAAGAGCCTCAAGCTTATCGAAGCTAACAAGGATGTCGGTCGTGCCCTGCTGGATAATCGGAGAGGCGACGCTCTCGCCGAAACGCACCTGGCTGCTGACGCTGCCGCCGCGCTGGGCCATGCCGTGAATCTCGCTCTTTTTTACGTCCATACCGGCGATGGCGGCCGTCTTCGCGAGAATGTCCGCGGTTAGAATGATACCCTGACCGCCGACGCCCACCAATGAAACATTAACAGTCTTCATCTCAAACACGCTCTACGGTGATTTCAGGATCGATTTCTCTAAGACCGACTTCGATGCCCTGCTTGAGAGTCATCATCGCGAACGGGCAGCTGCCGCAATGTCCCACGAGTTTAAGATAAACGGTCTTGCCTTCAATTTTAACGAGTTCGAGATCGCCGCCGTCCGCCTGAAGGCCAACGCGCAATTCATCAAGTTTCGCTTTTATCTGTTCTTCCATTTCTTCTCCTTGAATAAAACCAATGACGGTTGATGTCGGTTATTATATCATTTTTTTAACATATAGGTATGTTGCAATTATTATTAATCGGCATGGCAAATCAATCGGTGAGACCATCAAGCGCATTTAAATCTATCACGCCTTCAAAAACTTTTTTAACGGGCCCGGTAAGCGTAACGCGCGAAAATTTACCGTCGTCGAAAATCCCATCGACGGTTAGATCGTAACCATGAACGGTTTTGACGTGAACGGGGAATACGAGCCCGTAATCCCGAACCCCGATCACGCAAGCCGATACGGCTCCTGTGCCGCATGCGCCGGTCTCGGCCTCCACTCCACGTTCATACGTCCTTATGTGCACGGAATTCGGCTTTTTATAGCAGACAAAATCCACATTCGTTCCTGACGGAGCGAACTCATCACTCATTCTAATTGACATCCCTTCTCTCGCAATGTCCACCTTGGCGAGATTTTCAACCGGAACTATCTTATGAGGAACTCCGACAACGACAAAATCATTGCGGAAGTCTTTAGGTTCCGGCATCACTATCTTAACAAGATTGCCGTTGAGAACCTCCGCGTCTATCACACCTGCCGCCGTCTCAAAGCGCATGGAGTCACATCCGACGGCTCCCGTTTCACGGGCGAACGCCGCTATACATCTTGCTCCGTTGCCGCAAAGTTCAGCCTCTGTTCCGTCGGGATTAAAAAACATCATCCTGAAATCGTAAATCTCCGATTTCTGAAGAATTATCACTCCTTCACACCCTATGCCGACATGTTGCGACGCCATCATCGCAATGCGGCGGTGATCGTGAACAGGAAACTTCTCATCACGGTCATCAATTAAAATAAAATCATTCCCGGCACCGTGCATCTTTGTGAATTTCACCATATTCATCACCCCTCCCGCAAAAGAATAAACATGCTTAAAGATTATTCAAAAGAAGTTCCATCCAGTTGATCTTCGCGGCTGGAAGCTCTTCACCCCTTGTCATCGTGACAAGATCGGCAAGAACCTGAAACGCCTCCTTTAAAACGACATCATTTTTCCTGTCTATTTTGGAGAACGGGGCTCCTTCTGCATTGTCTTCGTTCTTCCGCCGATCAATGGAACGGTCCTGTTTCATCATTTTCCGGCGGGCTTCAAATTCAAGCGGCACCTCCTTGCGGTTAAAAATATCCTCGGCGATATTTACGGAGCTGATGTGCTTTATGTAATCAGCATCAACCTTTGTACGCGTCTCTGACCGTTTCACAAGTTCTGGAATATATGTATTGAGGTTCCATATTCTGCGGTGCGGGGTCAGTTTAAGCTTCGAGAACGGCAATGCGTTCGGAAGCTTGTCCTCTCCTATATCAAGATGATCCAGGAACGACGGAAGATGTATGCTCGACTCGACCCCCCTGACCTGTGTGGAATATCCGTTGATCCTGTAGAATCTCGCCGTGGTAATCTTAATCGAACCGAAATTCTCGACATCGTTCCTGCGGCCGATTTCCATTAAAGTCTGCACGGTTCCCTTGCCGTGGGTGCGCACATCACCGAGAACGACCGCTCGTCCTGAATCTTTGAGAAAGCCGGAAACGATTTCCGAGGCCGAGGCGCTCGCCCTGTCAATAAGAACAACAACAGGTTTTTTAAAAGCCACGGGGTTGCCGTGCGGAATGGACAGCGGCATAGCGCCGGTTCTGTCCTGAATGAACACAACAGGGCTTGACGACGAGAAAAGCGCCGAAAGAACCACCGCCTCCTTTAAGCTGCCGCCTCCGTTTCCGCGCATATCAAGCACAAGACCTTTGACATCTTCGGCATTGAATTCGGCGATATATTTCGCCACATCCTGCGCGCAGCTCAGAAAACCTTCGTCATCGGGATTCTTGTCCATGGTTCCGTAAAAACTCGGCAGGTAAACGTATCCAAGTTTCATTTCGCGGGAAGCTGCACTGACGCGCTCCACATGCCCTGTGGCGGCCTGTTCGTCAAGTTTTATCTCGTCGCGCACAAGTTCGATCTTCTTGCGCGATGCGCCGGAGGGATCTCCGCGAGGAATGATTTCAAGTGAAACGCGAGTACCCTTTTCGCCGCGGATCTTTCGTACGGTCTTGTTCATGGGCTGCCACATGATATCTTCCCATTCTCCGTCGCCCTGTCTTATCGAGACAATCTTATCGCCCTTCTTTATACGTCCGTCCACATCCATCGGGCCGCCCGGCATGACCTCGGAAATCTTTAGAGCTCCGTCATCCATCTGAAGTACCGCGCCGACACCGCAAAGCTTCAGATTCATGCCCATCTGAAAATCCTCTTCACTCATCGGAGAAAGATAATCGGTATGAGGATCATAGGCTCTGCAGGCGGCCGAAAGATAATACTGCAACACATTCTCCTCGTCGGGTTCGGTCATCGCACGATAATACTGAAGATATTTTTTCACAAGAGAAGCGCTTACCGTAAGCTCAGGTTCTCTGTAATCATCGTCGCCGGATTTCTCCGCGCCGGCAGGCACTTCCGTTCCGGGTTTGCCGCCGTCGCCGTTTTTCTTTGCGGCATTCTCCTCGGCATCGAGTTCTCTGGACAACGTCATTGCGAGATATTCGTTTTTTAATCTTTTGCGCCAAAGCTCCTCCGCCTCCTCCCGCGTTTCAGGCCAAGGCGCATCCTTGCGCTTCATGGAATAGGTTTCGTTTTTTGTAAAATCCCATTCGGCATTGGCAAGAAAGTTCGTAGCGAACTCAATACGTTCGGCAAGACGCTTCGAATAAAGCGCGTGAACCGTATATCCGAACGACACATCGGCCGCTTTCAATTCATCGTCGATGGTAAACATCCGCGATGAAAGTCTGTCTAAATCGGATTTCAGGAATATGGTGTGGTCAAAATCGTAAAATGTCACGAGATTCGTCCACGCCCTTTGAGACATAGCGTCGTTAAAAGGCTGATTCAGGACATGATAACGCGGAAGCATCGCGGCGACACGTCTGCCGATTTCGCCGTAATGGGGTCGGGGCTTCAGAATCCGGTCGCCGTACGATGAAAACGCCGCGAGCGAGACGGCTGTTAAAACACCAAAAACGCTTTTTTTCATATATTGTTCTCCATAAGACTGACAAGTCGGCCTAATTCATCAGCGGCTATTACGATACGCTCGGTAGAGAAGGCTTTCACTATCTCCGATGAATTCATGATGACGACACCGTTCAGTTCGGCCATGCGGGCAACAAAAGAATCGGATGCGAAGACAAGGAGCGGTGTCACAGCCCCCTTCCATCCGGATTTTTCAAGCGAAGACTTGAGAATCGAAGCCTCCCGCTGCACCTGCAGCAGCGGCGAACGGTTCGGTTTTGCGCCGTTGACAAGTATACGGGAATCCTCTATCGTAACTCTTCCGCGCCAAAACTTGGTCTCTACAGCAAAAACGCCGGCAGGTCCCACGACGACATGATCGATATGAAGCGAGCCTGCGACAAAATCATTGAAAACATGATACTTGTCGGGAAGTGCGGAAAGAAGATGCGAAACCCGCTCCTCTCCTCTGGCGCCGACAAAATGACGCTCAATGCGCTTGAAGCCGTTAAACAACCCTATGCATCCGGCCCCAAGCGACAGAAGAAGCATCGTCATGCCGGCTATATAATGACCCAATAACGCCGTCGCCACGGAAATTCCGACGACAAAAACGGCGGCAAAGACCGGCAACAGTCCGACGAGCGTTCCCTTCACACGGGCCCATTCGCCCGCTATTCCGTGAATTTCAGCCATTCATATTCTCCTTGGATATTCTTTTAAAGCCTGCGTTTTCAAGCCGTGAAGCAATCGATTCCACATCGAAGGAATACGCTTTTTCAAGACTCGCAACGTCACCGTGAGGTATAAATTCGTCCGGCCAGGCAAAAATGAAATCAGCACCGACCGTCTCTCCGAGACCGCCTAATGCAGAGCCGTTCTCTATAGTCGCAATCTTAATCCCCTTGGATTTGAGTTCGGCGATTCTGGCCTTGTCAAAAGGCTTGATATATCGGGCGTGAACCACTTCAGCTCCGAACATATCGCCCAACAGGGACGCTTTGACATATTCATCGCCTGTTGCGAAAATCGCAAGTTCGGCATTCGGCCGATCGGGACAGACCGCGACTTTCTCGGCAGCGACCCCGCGAGGGTACCGGATGATGGTGGGGCCCGAGCGTTCCAAAGCCTCGTCGAGCAGCGATTTGAAGTCCTCGGCATCGCGAGGCTGGCAGATTGCGAGATTAGGGATCGCCTTAAGCATTGATATATCGTAAAGGCCTTGATGGGTAACACCATCGGCACCGACGAGTCCCGCACGGTCGACACAGAAGACAACGGGAAGATTCGCTATCGCGACATCGTGCATAACCTGATCTGCGGCACGCTGCAGAAAAGTTGAATACACGGCGACAACCGGTCTCATTCCTCCCGCGGCAAGTCCAGCCGCGAACGACACCATGTGCCCCTCCGCTATACCGACATCGAAGAACCGATTCCTGAAACGCGAGGCAAATTCGGACAGCCCAGTACCTTCTGACATGCCGGCGGTAAGCGCCACTATACGCGGATCCTTCTCGGCAGAGGCGACAAGACAGGACCCGAACACATCGCTCCAGGTGCGGGACGATGCACGGGCTGATGTCTGATGCGATTTCGCCGCTTCGATATCGAACGGCCCGACTCCGTGCCAGTATGTCGGCGACTTTTCCGCAGGGGCGAACCCCTTGCCTTTCTTTGTGACGACATGCACGATGACACTGCGTTTATCCTCTTTGGCGACGGTAAACGCCGATTTAAGAGCCTGTATATCATGTCCGTCGACAGGTCCTATATATCTCAATCCGAACTGTTCGAAATAACGGTTGCCGAGAAAAAGCGATTTAAGACGGCTTTCAAAATTGTGGTAGACACTGCGGAGAAAAGTCAATTTCATCACATGCCCCGCCTTTTCGGCCGCGGCCTTGACGCGATTATACCTTACACCCGAAATCAACCGTCCGAGGAAACGGGAAAAACTGCCGGTAGGCTTGGATATGCTCATCCCGTTGTCGTTGAGAACGAGAATCACCTTGGCGGTTGCAGCGCTGCAATTGTTCAAGGCCTCGAAACTGGTACCGTTTACAAGCGACGAATCTCCGACAACCGCGACGACATTCTCGGAAGAACCGCGAATGTCGCGAGCAGCGGCATAGCCTTCGGCGACGGAAAGCGCAACTCCCGCGTGTCCGGCAACAGCAGCATCGCAGGGAGACTCAGCGGGATTTGGAAAGCCGGACATCCCTCCGAAACGCCGGAGAGTGGAAAACGATTCGGATCGCCCCGTGAGAATCTTCCACGCATACGCCTGATGACCGACATCCCATACGATACGATCAACCTCAGGATCGAACACTTCTGAAAGAGCGATTGCAATTTCAACGGCTCCGAGCGGAGACGCAAGATGACCGCCGTTCCTGGAAACGGTTTGAATGATTTTTTCACGTATTTCGTCAGGCGTCATTCCGGCAATCCATCCTTTCCATAACGGAGAAAAAGAAGAGTTGTCGCATTTTGTCCGAAACGCTCAATTCCGCCGACGTACGAATACCGTGACTTCAGGATATTCCAGAATTCAACCTGTTCTTCCAAGGGACGCTCACCGCATACAGGCGGATCTATGGCGAACGTGTACCCCGAAAGCGCAGCTATCGGAATATCGGTCGTAAAAAGAAGCCTGCGCCATTCATCATCGCTCAAAATACTGAACGGTCCCATTTCAAGCCCTTCCGGCACCTTTCTCCCGGTCTCAACGGCAAGATAAACATCCTGAGTCAACAATTCCCTGCCGCCGGGATCAAGCCGTTCTATTTCTCGCGCCGCATCTCGAAGAAGCGCCATTTCGGATTTTTCCTTAAGTACAGGCCAAAATCTGTCCTGTCCGTCGCACATCCATTCCTGAAGAAGTGGAGAACCGAATGAAACGGCAAAAGAAAGCCCCGCAACGAGCAAAACGGATTTGCGGGAATCGAAAACCGGACGGTTCGTCGAAAAAGAGAAAAATGCGGCAACAGACACTACGGCAGCGAGCCCCATAAGAGGAACCTGATAATCATCGTAAGGACATGGGGCCGTCATCTGGAGCGTGACGACAGCGAGAGCGCCGAAAAGCATTGCGGCGACGCCTGCACGTACATGACGGGGAGCATTGCAAAGACACACCTTCATGCCGCCGAATAAAACAGCTGATCCGGCTATAACGAAAACAGGCAGATACCACCTTACAAGACGACTTATACTGCCGACGACGAGAAAGAACGAAGAACCGCCTCTGGCCGTATGATACCGTTGAGCGGCAAGCAACCCCTCAAAAGCCCCGCTGTCGCAAAGAAAGACACCGTAAACTACCATAAGTCCTGCAAGACCGCCCAAACCAAAAAACAGAAAACTCCATCTGAAGCTTGAGAAATTCAAGAGAAGAACCAATCCGCATACAGGAAGAAGAAGAAGAAGACTGATTCTTGCACCGGAGGCGAAAGCAAGCAAGACGGCGCTTAGAGCAATCATGGAATAACGGATCTTCGGGCTGTCTGACCTGAGAGCGCCAACAAAATACCAGAACCCCAGCGAAATAAAAAGAGTTGCAAGCGCATATGTCTTAGGAATCGAGAGGTAATAAACATGATACAGATTGCACGCAAGAATAAGAAACACCGATAATCGCGCAACTTTTGATTTTTCAGGCGGAACAAGACAACCTGCAATCCGTGATGCGATGAAAATCCCCGCTACACCTATCAGCGCCGTAAAAATACGGGCACCCAACAAACCGGCCATATCCCATACAAACTTAAATGGCGAATAAACAACGGGAAGAAGAGGTCCTTGGGTGTAAAAAAAGTCCCGATACGGCATCTTGCCTTCGGAAACAAGATTTGCCGCATAAAGATACCAGCCTTCGTCCTGATTCAACCCACCGAGCCAAACAGCAGCTCCGACAAGAACAAAACAGGCGAAAGTCGCTAAAAACCAATATTTTTTTAAAGATTCCATCTTTATTCCTTAAAAGGAATATAATTATACCAAAATCATTGCAAATATGGGTATTATTTTTGGATAAATAGTACTAAAAATTAAGATATCGCAGTGCGATTGCTACTACGCAGATTCAAGACTAAAATGTCGCAGTAAGTGAAAGACCGCCAACGAAATTCCAGGTCTTGTCTTCGCCCGCGCCCCACTCGCCGTTATACGCAGCAGCGGCTTCGCGCATTTTGCCGTCAAAGAGGTAATCGTAATATGCGACATAAGCGCCAAGTGTGAGCCAGTCGTTGATCGCGTATTCGAGATCGACCTTGATCGTCGTATCCATTAAACCAGCGTGATCGAAGCCTTCGACTTTTTCAAGGTCGCCGAAGTAGCCCTTAGTTCTAAGAGAATTGCCGAAGCCCTGACCAATCGCAGGACGGAGAGTAAGTCCGTCACAGATTTCAAAGGTATGGCCAAGCTCGAAATTAACATACGTTCCATTATCAGCCATAATGTCACGCTCAAAAGCGAGCTTCGGCTCGAGCCAATGACCACCTAATGAAAGCTCAGCCGTAAAGTACTGGGTGTCGCCAACTTCGCCCTGATAACGCGGCAGATACTCGTACATATAGCCAACGTCTACCCCGAGAGTTCCGATTTTTTCGCCTAAGTCAAACTCGTGCGCGAGGCCGACAAACGCATCAAGAGTAGTGTACTTAAACCCGCGCTTGCCGTAACCGCCGCGCTTACCGTTACCATCGGTTACGTCAAAGATCGACTCTACCCCGATATACGCCCAATCGAAAAATGTTGCAGTCGCACCGGGAGTGAAAATTGGATCCTTACCGTCGATTACACCGTATGTCATATAACGCGAATCTAACGAAAACGAAACCTCCGTACTTACAATCGGCGTTTCATCAAATGACACCCCTTCTCCCGCCGCCCATGTAAATTTAGACGACTCAGTCTCAGACGCGAAAAGACCAAATGCCAACCCAGCCAAAAGTATGATACACATTGTTTTGATATTGTTCATTACTGCTCTATTGCTCATTGCTGTTTTTCCTTATATTATTTTCGTTTAAAACTTTGCTTGAGCTAACTTCAACTCTACATTTCTTTTTCTCAACATTCCACTCATTCGCTAACGACTAACCACTAACAACTAATCACTAACTCCTAGCCCCTAACTCCTGACTACTGCCCCCTAACCACTAAATCATATCAACTCTATGCTTCTTACCGTAAAGCCAGAACCCTCCGAACATCGCTACGAGAATGCTCGTTCCGATAATAAGCCACATTCCGCTGCCACTGACCATTACTGCGTGGTAGATCGTCGCGACGCTCCAACCGAGCAATGTTAAGTAACCTACAAAAATCGTTCCATAGAGCTTACCGATTTCGCGGAATACTACACCAGTCGCTGCTAAGCACGGGATATAGAGTAAGACAAAGAGAAGGAACGAATACATCTGATGAACGCCCTTGGGGAAATGACGCTTAAGCGAATCTATCGCCGCAGAATTTTCAGGCTCTTCGGTAGACGCTTCCTCTTCGGCACCAGATAGCCCAAGAGGATCAACAAGACCTTCCCAGACACCGGAAAGGTTCTCAGGTATCGAAGCGAACGCTTCCTTAAGTCCGCCGACAAGAGAATATTCATCCTCTTCTTCTGTCTCGTTATGATTCGCATCATCTTGACCGTAAAGCCCCTTCATTGTGCCGATAACCGATTCCTTAGCGAAAAGCCCGGTGAAGATCGAAACGCTCGCTGGCCAATTATCCTTCTCAACGCCAATCGGCTCAAATACGGGCGTAATCGACTTACCTACGACAGAGAGGAGCGACTCCTTTTTATCCTCGTGGCCGATTGACCCGTCGGTGCCGACCGTATTGAGGATACCGAGAACTAAAACCATCGGAACGATGAACTTACCCGCTCTCCAGATGAAGATTTTAAGCCGCTCCCACGTGTGAAGGAAGATGTGACGAGCACGCGGCAAATGATATGGGGGTAGCTCCATGATAAAGTGCGTAGGCTCGCCTTGGAAAAGCGTATGCTTAAGGATAAGACCCGTTACAATACCAAGGACAATACCTGTAATATATATAAAGAAAACTAACTTACCGGGATTCTGCGGGAAGAACGCGGCAGCGAACAAGACCCAAATCGGGAGCTTAGCTCCGCAGCTCATAAACGGCGTCATAAAGACTGTTAAGAATCTGTCGCGCTTCGATTCTAAGGTGCGTGTAGCCATAATAGCGGGAACAGTGCACCCGAAACCGACGAGCATTGGAACGAAACTCTTGCCGGGCAGACCTATCCAACGCATAAAGCGATCCATAACGAACGCCGCGCGCGCCATATATCCCGAATCTTCAAGAATCGAAAGGCATAGGAACATAAATCCTACGGGCGGCAAAAACGTTCCGACGGTCTGAAGCGCAGTGCCGACACCGTTCGAAATAAGAGCGACGACCCATTCAGGAGCATTAACCATACCGAGTAAATGCGCGGTTCCGCTCACAAAGAGCGTATCGCCCGCAATATCAAAGAAATCGATAAACGCCCCTCCCACAATCTGGGTAATCCAAAATACGAGATACATCATCCCAAGAAAGATCGGAATGCCGAGAAAGCGGTTAATTACAATCTTATCAATCTTCTCTGAGAGAAATACCTTATCGGCTACTGTGCGCACTACATCCTTAACGAGACCTGCGATAATACCATAGCGAGTTTCGGCCAAGACTACGTCGGGCGGATCGCCGAGAACGTCGGTACAACGCTTAATCGCTCCGTCAATTACCTCGGGCGCCATGTCGCGATGGCGCTCTAACTGACGGCGAATTAGAGGATCGCCCTCAATCGCCTTCATCGCGACCCAACGCGCATCAACCTTATAATGTTCAGCCGTTTTAACCGAGGCTGAAGCTAAAATATCGACCTCCTGCTCAAGCTCATTAGGGAACTCAACATGAATGCGCGGCAATTTAGGCGCGGCGATCGTCTCGTCGAGCATCGTGCGAAGGCGGGCAATATCGCGCGAATCCGTAGCGTTTACGCCGATTACAGGAACGCCAAGATGCTTAGAAAGATGATCTAAATCTATAACCGTGCGGCGCTGGCGGGCGACATCCATCATCGTCACTACAATCACCATCGGTACCTTAAGCTCGCACATCAAAAGCGTAAGATACAAATTGCGCTCAATGGCGGTCGCGTCGATAATATTGATATAAAGTTCAGCTTCCTGCGAAAGGACGTATTCTAAACTCGCCTTTTCGTCTTCACTCGCGGCAGTAAGCGAATAAATGCCGGGAAGATCAACTATCTTAACCGCGCCGAACTTAGGAAGCGAAAACTCGCCTTCCTTTTTCTCAACCGTAACGCCAGGCCAGTTACCGATATGCTGATGAGAACCAGTTAATGCATTAAAAATCGTAGTTTTACCGCAATTAGGATTACCTATTAAACCGATGGTCTTCATTTGCCGCTCCCCTTCTCAATCAAATTCACTTTAATTACGCTTACTTCATCACGTCTGAGAGAAAGATGAAATCCTCTAACCGCCAATTCAAATGGATCGCCGAGAGGAGCAACATTTATAATCTTAACCTTAACTCCACGAGTCATCCCTAAAGCGAGTAACTTGGCACGATAAGCGGCATTACCGAGTTTATACCCTGTAATTTCGGCAATCTGCCCTTTCTTAAGTTGATCTAATGTCATTACGAACACTCTTTCTAAATGTTAGATGCGGTAAAGTTTACCAAATCTAACTTTCAATGTCAACCGCGAATTTGACCGAAATAACCGCGCCTCTTCCCTTTTGATTTCATTCATTCTACGGTACAAAAGGTATGGATATTTGGAGAACCTATCCTAAAATGCTTTGAAGTACAAGAACAACAAGAAACCCGGCTATCAACGCGAATGTAGCGCCCTTCTCAAACCCGTGAGCGTGGGTTTCGGGAATAATTTCATCGCTGATGACATAAAGCATCGCGCCTCCCGCCGCCGCGAGAAGAAACGGCAGAACGCCTGTAAATACCGACACGAGCGCATAGCCCCCAAGGACAGAACAAATGCTTACAGCCCCTATGCCGAGTGAAATCGCGATTATGCGCGGAGATCTAACCCCGATAGCGAAAAGCGGCGCGACGATAACGAACGCCTCGGGAATATTCTGAAGCGAAATCGCCATGGTTATTGTCATAACATCGCCGATATCGCCCGTACCGAAACTGACGCCGACCGCAAGCCCTTCAGGTATTTTATGGATCGCAAGCGCCGCAACAAAAAGCAGCGATTTACTGATCGAACCGTTTGAACTGTGTTTTTCAAATTCCACACCGGCAATTCTATGCAGATGCGGAATAAACCGGTCAAGAAGACTTATAACCGCCGCACCGGTAAGCGCACCTGTGACAGCGAGCAAAATCGATTGAAAATCAGGCGTAAACGCACCCGCCAAAAGGCCCACGGTAGCAGCCGCAAGCATTATGCCGGCCGAAAAGCCCATGACAATGTCGTTGAGCTTATGCGGAAGCACGCGAACTAAAAGCCCGCCAGCTACACCAATCGTCGTCGATAAGCCGACTGAAAAAAGAACTGTCAGTAATACCTTCATTTAATGATCAAGTTCTTTTAAAAGCGTCAGATTCGATTTCAAAAAGCCATTCATCTCTGCAGACATCGGCTACAATCGCGCGCGAATGCCGGCGCGGATATTCACTGTGCGCTTCAAGCCACCGCTCCCAATTCTCGCGATAGCGCTCTTCCTTCAAATAAACAAGCGCCCCGGAAACATCCTTAAGAGACATGCCGCGAGAGCGGTAAATCGCATCAACCGCATTCATCGTGCAGTTTATTTGAGCGTCAATATCGCCGATATGAGCCACCTCATGACTATCAGGCTTAATCGAGGCCGTTCCCGAAACGATGACGCGCTTCCACCCCGATGTGCGAACCTCGGCTGCGCGCGAGAAACTCGAGCCATATTCCAGCGCGGGGCACTGTAACGGGCTCGGCAGCGCCTCGAATTCGACAGACCTTGGAAATTTCGGAGATACCGCAAAAGCGCCGACCACAAGCTTTACACCAAGACCGTTCGTCCACCCGATTCCCGTCGAAGCGGGGACGTAGCGGTCGTAGACGCCGCGAGACGTAAAAAAAACGTTTCGCGCTCTATTAAAGTCTGCATACCAATCGAGAATATGATCGGCATAAATCCAAGTTCGTACAACATTTACAAATGTCATGCCCGCCTCAAATAATTCACTCTCAAGGCGCTCAAAAGCCGAAAGCGTCTGATCATACGGAGAAGAAACGGAATTACCCGGCGCAATTCCTTTCAAGAGAGCATAGCGCCCCCATTCATCCTCCGAGACGACGCCGTGCTCAAGCGAAGAGGCGTTAGACCCCGGAACAGCAAAATCTATTTCTGGAAAATCTGCCAACACTGATTTAAGCATCCTTTGTATAACTTAATTTCATTTCTAATTTTAACAAATACCCACTCCAAAAACAAGTGACATAACTGGAATATCCATAGATGCAACAAGAATAATTTGATACAATTACGGTATGAAAAAAATCTCATTTATCAATAAATCCGTCCTTACCTTTTTAGCAGGATGCTCCTTTGTCTCCTTAAACGCCGCGGCCGAAGAATGGCCCGTAGTAAAACACTTCGATTCTGAACACACTTTGCGCGTCGCTCTTCCGATGGGCGGCATCGGTACAGGGGCTATCTCGCTCTCCGGGCGCGGCGAAATCGTCGACTGGGAAATCATGAACAGGCCCAACAAGACGATGAGCGAACTTGAGCGCCAAGCCGACTCGCGGACCTTCTTTGCCATCCGCGTTAAGGGTAAAACCCATGAATCGGTAACAATGCTCGCGGGCCCTCTTCATCCAACCGAACTTTACGCGGACGAAGGTAATAGCGTTCCTCAGGCGGGTCTGCCGCGCTTCAGAAACGCGACTTTCGATGGGGCTTTCCCGTTCGGAACAGTTTATTTAAGCGACAAAGACCTGCCGGTAAAAGTAAATATCAAAGGCTTCTCGCCCTTTGTTCCCGGCGACAGCGCGGCAAGTTCGCTCCCCGTCGCATCGCTCGAATATGAAGTGGAAAATCTCTCTGACGAACCGCTCGAAGTTTCCATCGCCGCGTTCGTAAGAAACACTGTCGGCAACGACGGTAAAATGACCGGCTTTACATGGCGCCGTCTTACACGCACAAGCGGAGAGAAAGACAATAGAACAGTCTACTTCGACGAGGCGGGGCTTAAAGGCGTCATGTGCCTTTCTGACGGCGTTGAGACTAATTCGACGGCGTGGGGAACATTCGCGCTCTCCACCCCCGAAACCAAAGCAGACATCTCTTACAAAACAAAATGCGCCGAAAACAGCTGGCGCAGAACAATCCTCGAATTTTGGGACGATCTCTCAGACGACGGAAATCTTAAGACGATAGATAACGAAGAGAAGACGACACCCCACGGCGCTCTTTGCGTAAAGAAGTCCTTAAACGCCAAATCAAAGGACTCCTTCCGCTTCGCCTTTACATGGAACTTCCCCAACCGTCAGGCTTGGGAGGACGATAAAACGATCGTCGGAAACTGGTACTCTAAACACTACATCGACGCGAAAGACGCCGCGCTTAAAATCGTCCCGCGACTTAAAGACCTTGAAAAGCGCTCACTTGCTTTTACGCGTAAAATCATCGCGCTTGATGCGCCTGACGTGATTAAGGAGGCCGCGCTCTCCAATCTCGCCGTATTAAAGAGCCAAACCGTCTTTCGCATCCCGAGCGGCCACTTTATGGGTTGGGAAGGCTCGTTCCATCACGAGGGCTCCTGCCACGGAAGCTGCACGCACGTCTGGAATTACGAGAACGCCGTAGCATGTCTCTTTCCCGATCTTGCGCGTTCGATGCGCGATGTTGAATTCAATTATTCGATGAATCCTAAAACAGGAGCGATGGACTTTAGAACGCCCCTTCCGCTCGGCTCTGAACTTAAGGGCGCTGTAGCAGCCGACGGTCAGATGGGAACGATCATGAAAGTCTACCGCGATTGGAAAATAAGCGGAGACGACGAGTGGCTGAAATCAATTTGGCCGAAGGTAAGAAAAGCGCTCGAATTCGCATGGTGCGGCGAGGGAGTCCACAAATGGGATAAAGAATGGCAAACGGTCGGGTGGGACGCTAAAAAATCTGGCCTTATGGACGGCGAACAGCACAACACGATGGACGTAAACTACTATGGTCCCAATTCTCAGATGGGCTTTTGGTACTTAGGCGCTCTCAGAGCGGCCGAAGAAATGGCGAAAGCGACGCGCGATAATGATTTTGCAGCCGAATGCCGCGCCATTTTCGAGAAAGGCTCCAAACGCATTGACGAAGAACTCTTTAACGGAGAGTATTACGAACAGAGAATCCCCGAGGGACGCGGAGAACTGAGATACCAGCTCGGCAAATGCTGTCTCGTCGATCAGCTCGTCGGTCAGCAGATGGCCCACCTTTGGGATTTAGGCGATCTCGCGAAAAAGGACAACCTTAAAACCACGTGCCGTTCAATCATGAAGTATAACTTCCTGGCCGACTTTACGCATCACTTCAACAATATGCGCTCATACTGCGTCGGCGACGAGGCGGGTCTTCTTATGGGCAGCTGGCCCCGCGGTCGCGAGAAGATACCCTTCCCCTATTTCGGCGAAGTCATGACAGGCTTTGAATATGTCGCCGCCGCCGAAATGATATTCCAAGGCTTTGACAAAGATGCGCTTACAGTAATAAAGGCTATTCGCGATCGTCACGAAGGTCTTAAGCGCAATCCCTTCAACGAGCCTGAATGCGGCCACAACTACGCGCGTTCCATGGCAAGCTGGAACTGCCTCATAGCATGGCTTAAGATGCACGGCGGCGATGTTAATGAGATCATCTGCCGCCGTTGAAAATAAAACTATTAATCCTCTTTCTTCGAAATGCGGCGCTCGATCCCCTCGCGAGGTTCGGCTTCCGGCGGAATTTTAAGAGGTTCTAAATCGTATTCTGGAATATCGAGCGACTTCCACGCCGCGCTGTAGACGGGGAGGCCCTGCGAGCGGAACATCGTCTCAAACTCCGTCCATACCTCTTTAGGCCGCGGCATCGGATCGACGCGCTCAAAGCGCTTATCGAGCGAAAAACATTCGCATACGGTCTCGAAATATTCCTTATGGTCGGTCGCGAACTCGAGTTTACCGCCGACCTCAAGACGCTTCCAGAGCGCGTTTAAAAAGAGCGGCCCAAAAAGCCTATGCGAATGATGCTTTTTCTTAGGCCACGGATCGGGGAAGAAAACATATACCGTTCGCGCGTGGTGATCGGGCAGAAGATAGTGGAAGGTATAGAGAGCTTCCAACCTTAAAACGCGCGCGTTCGTAAGCCCGCCCCTTTTGCACTTCCCGGCGAAAAGTCTCACGCGCTCAAGCATACGCTCGATACCGAGAAAATCACAATCTGGATTCTCCTTCGCGCGCTTCGCCAAAAACTGCCCTTTACCGCAACCGACCTCAATTTCCAAAGGTCGATCAAGATTTATGTCTAAAGGCTTACAGGGATCGGTAACGGTTATGATATGATCTGTCATTTGAAAAATAGAAGATAAATAGTCCAGTTAATCGCGAGCGAATAAAGATTGGCGAAGAAGTCGTCAATCACAATCCCGAACCCACCGTGAAACGCCTGAAGCTGGCGCGCAGGCGGCGGCTTAACGATATCGACAAGGCGGATTACCGCGAAGAAAACCGCCATCGCCGTCCAAGGGAGCTCAAGAATCGGAATCCCTATGAGAGCGATCGGATAAAGCATCCATTCATCGGCTGTTATGCGCCCGTCGTCCTTTACGCCGAGCGACTTCTCGGCAACATCGCAAAAACCGACAGCCGAGAGCGTAAGCCCAAGACAAGCGACAATTTGCCAAGTAAGCCCAAGGTGCGCGAGCGCATACGCGAGCGCGACACCTGGCAGACTACCGAACGTTCCGGGAGCGAACGGAACGAAAAGCCCGATCCCAAAACCTGTCGCTACGAAAAGGCAGAATTTCTCAGCGAGCGATCTCATTTCGACGAGACGCCCATCTTATAGCCGTTGAAGCGATGCGTATTATAGAGCTTCTGCTTCTCGTCGACGGGTAGACCGAGCGACTTGCGAATCGCGAGGAAGTCCTTAACGCTCTTAGGCCCGACCTGATTGAGCTTAGCGCCATGGCCGCTCGCAAGAAGAAGAACCTGGCAGTAGGAGTCTGCGTTCTCTGCAAACCATTCGGCCTCTTCAATGTCGCGCGCACCGCAGACGATACCGTGATTTTCCATAAAGACGACATTCGACTTTTTGGACATCTTAGCGACGTTCGCTGCGACCTCGTCAGTTCCAGGCGTTCCGTACGGAGCGAGAGGAATCTGATTAAAGAAAATATCAGCCTCGGGATTGATGCCGTTCGGCGGAACCTGACCCGCGAAAAGAAACGCGTTGCAGTGCGGAGGATGGCAGTGAACGCAGGCATCCCAGCCGGCGGTTTTCATCATCGCGATGTGAACCTTGACCTCGCTCGTGCGCGGACGGTAGCCGCAGAGCTGCCCGGCGTTCATGTCGACAAGGCAGATATCCTCTTCCTTCATGAAGCCCTTGCAGCACAAGGTGGGCGAGCAGAGAACGAGATCCTCGCCGACGCGGACGGAGAGATTGCCGCCGTTGCCGTCGGTGAAGCCGCGCGCATAGATGCGGCGACCCATCTCGCACATGTCGGCCTTAACCTTGCGGATAGCGGGCGAGTTGAAGAACTTGTCGAGCTCCTTGCGCGTTTTAGGCTGGGGACCGTTTTTCCAGTCGTAAGCGCGATTAACGAGCGGGGGATTGATATAAAGTTTTTTATCCATTTTTCTTAACCTCTCTGTCGTAAAACTTCGTAAAGCGTGATCGCCGTAGCGACACCGGCGTTAAGCGATTCAAATCCGCCCGGCATCGGGAGCTCGGCGATGAAATCGCAGTTCTCTCTTACAAGGCGCGAAATGCCGTTACCCTCGGCGCCGACGACGAGACCGGTTCTGCCGCGAAAATCTATGTCTGTATATGTTTTCGCGTCCTCGCCCCAATCAAGCCCCGTAAACCAGACGCCCGCGTCCTTCAGGTCCTGCATCGCGCGAACGAGATTCACAACGTGAGCGACCTTGACGTATTCGGTGCCACCGGCTGAAGCGCGGGCTACCGCGGGCGTAATGCCGCAGGCTCTATCTTCGGGAATGATTACGCCCGTTACGCCGACGGCGCTCGCGGTGCGCAAAATCGAACCGACATTCTGAGGATCTTCAAGATGATCGAGAACGATTACCGTCGCATTTTCGTCGGCTTCAACCGCCGCGAGAATTTCCTCAAAACCGACATAAGGATAACCCGTCGTTTTTAAGGCGACTCCCTGATGATGCCCAAAGCGCGTAAGCTTATCGAGCTGATTGCGCTCCATCGTGCGGATCACGAGACGACGCGCTTTAGCTTCGTCGCGGATTCGCTGGAGCTGATCGTCCTCATCGGGAAACGCGGGAGGGAGAATAATCTCGTTCGCCGTGCGGCGCCCCGCGGCGAGCGCCTCTTCGACAGGATTGCGCCCGTAAATCCACTCGCCCCCCGTAAGCATTTCGCGGGGGCCTTTGGCGTGGTGACGTGTATTTTGATAATTACCCATAGTTTAGCGCTTAAGAAGAACGTCCTTTTCGTATTTCTGAACGAGCTTAAACCACTCTTCACCTGCGGGAACGCCCATGCGCTTGCAGAACTCTTCCCAGACGGCTTCGAACGGATAGTTCTTATACTCCTCCTGGAGAACGAGCTGGGCCGTAAATTCGCCAGCGTCCTGAAGAGCCTTAAGCTGGGCGTTAGGAGTGAGCATAGCCTTCATAAGCTCCTTCTGCATATTACGCATACCGAGAACCCACGCGGCGACGCGGCAGATCGACGCGTCGAAATAGTCGAGAGCGATGATAAAGTTCTCAGGTCCCATTCTCACGATTTCACGTGCGGCCGCGGCGAGATCGTCATTCTGACGCAGAACATGATCGGAATCCCAACGGACGGGACGCGAAATGTGAAACGCAACCTTACCGAAGAACATTAAGAACGAGCTGATCTTATCGGCGACATTCTCGCTGATATGGAAGTGGCCCATATCGAGAAGCGCGAGAATCTTGCGGCTCTGGGCGTAGCCCATAACGAACTCGTGGGAGTTTACCGTATAGCTCTCAACGCCGATACCGAAAAGCTTCGATTCGAGAGTAGGAATAACAGCCTTCTTATCGTACTTCGTCTTGAAAATCTTATCGAGAGAATCAGCCATTCTCTGACGCGGACCTAAACGATCGGAAGGATCATCCTTAAAGCCGTCGGGCGCCCAGAAGTTGATGACAGAGGGCGACTTAAGTTCCTTACCGAAATACTCGGCGATCTTAAGGCACTGAATACCGTGCTTAACCCAGAACTTGCGGATCTCAGGATCGGTCGCCGCGAGGGTAAGTCCGTCGACAACATTGCCGTGAGAGAAGAACGTCGGGTTAAAGTCGAGGCCTACTCCGCGCTTTTTAGCCCACGCGACCCAGGGCTTAAACTGCTCGATCGAAAGCTGATCGCGATCGACAACTTTATCCTTATGAATACCGTAGCACGCATGGAGATTAAGGCGATGCTTACCGGGAATAAGCGACATCGCGAAATCAACGTCGGCCATAAGCTGTTCGGGAGTCGTAGCCTTACCGGGATAGTTACCTGTCGTCTGAATACCGTTCGACGCGCCGCCGACAGATTCAAAACCGGTTACATCATCGCCCTGCCAGCAATGCATCGAAATCGGAATTTTAGAAAGCTGCGCGATCACCTTCTCGGTATCAACACCAATCTTAGCATATTTCTTTTTAGCTTGTGCGTAACTCATCTTGAGGTTCCTTTCTTAAAATTTATTAAAGACTTTTAGCGACGACGGCAATCGCGATCGAAGACGCGAGGGTCGCGAGTCCCAGCCCGAGCGCCGTCTTCGTTTTAGCGCCCGTCCCCCTCCATTCGCCGAGCATAACGCCCAGAAGCGAAGAGAAAAGAACGCAGCTACCCATAACTACCGCGAACGAAATATACGCCATATCACCCATCGCAGGCTCGCCTACCTTCTGACAGGCGAACTGCATCGCCCAGATTACGCCTGCAAGCGCGGCGAAAATCCAGTTAACAGGTTTAAACGAAAGATAATCGCCGAAGGAGCGGTTCTTAAAATTCTGCCAGAGACACCACGCGGCGTTTACCGCGAAGCCTCCCCAAAGAACGACAACAAGAACGCTCATACCGACCCACTTTGCATCAGTCCCCATCTCCTTTGCCGCCATCTCCATAGCGCCGCCCGACTGAAGACCGAAGTTCATGCCCGCCGAAGCGATACCGCTAAAGAGCGCGACTATCATGCCCTTTTTGAAATTAAATTCGGCGACGGCTTTCTTTTTAGCCTCTTCATCGAGTTCGCCTTCTTTAAGCTTACCAGCTAAGCCAACAAGAACAATACCCAAGAGAGAGACGATAACCGAAACGAGCGTAACGACAGCAGGCGTATCCTTAACGAGATCGGCGGCCTTACCGGTAACAATCGGTGGAATTAAAGTACCCGTCGCCGAGCAAAGCCCGCACCCGATCGCTAGCCCGAGCCCGATACCGAGATAGCGGATCATAAGCCCCCACGTTAAACCACCGACACCCCAGAGCGCGCCGAAACCGAAACACGCCGCGAGAGTCTTGGGCTCGGCGCTGGAGATAACGCCAAAAAGATCGTTATTCGTGGTAAGCGCTAGCGCGAGCGGAAAAACGATCAACCCCGCAATCGCATAAACGAACCATCCCGATTCGTACTTCCAACCTTTAACGCCTCTAAAAGGAAGCGCGAAAACCGCCCCCGCCAAACCGCCGAGAGCACAAACAAGCGTACCAAGTGTAATATTCATAATTGCTTATATTATATCAAAAATGCTTTAAGATTTCCGCACTCAGTCGAGAGAGAGGAATTCTTTAGCCCGCTTAACTGCCGCGTCATCGGCCGGTAGAACACCTTCAAGCGGATACCTTAAGCCGAGATTGCGCCATTTTTCAACGCCGAAATCGTGATAAGGTAGCACCTCTACACGCTCGACGTTTTTAAGGGAGCTGATAAACTCGCCCATCTTCTTAAGGTCGTCCTCGCCGTCAGTCAAGCCTGGAACGATCACGCGCCTAATCCAAGTCGAAACACCCTTTTCCGACAGATAACGGGCGAAATCTAAAATCTGCGAATTGTCCGCGCCGGTAACTTCACGATGAAGTAAAGGATCAAAAGCCTTGATATCCAATAAAACCGTATCTGTCGCGGCGATCAAACGCTCAATCGCCGCGTCACCGCGCTTAAACGAACCGCCTGATGTATCAAGACAAGTCGTGACCCCTTCTGCGTGGGCGAGCTCAAAAAGTTCAGCTACAAATTCCGCCTGCAAAAGCGGCTCTCCCCCCGAAAGCGTTATGCCGCCCTTTTCGCCCCAATAATCGCGGTAACGCAAGGCGCGCTTCAAAACTTCTTCGGGAGAAAATTCCATCGCAGGCTTTTCGTTCGCCCACGTATCGGGATTATGGCAATATACGCATCGGAGCGGACAGCCGTGCAGAAATACGATAAAGCGTACTCCAGGGCCGTCCGCCGCGCCGAACGATTCAAAAGAATGAATCTTACCTGTCACAAGCTCTTGTGGCAGGTGCGCCTGATCACGTCGAGCTGCTGCTCGCGCGTAAGATCGATGAACTTAACGGCGTAGCCGCTTACACGAATCGTAAAGTTAGCGTATTCGGGCTTTTCGGGATGCTCCATCGCGTCGATAAGCTTCTCCGTACCGAAAACGTTGACGTTAAGATGGTGAGCGCCGCGCGAGAAATAACCGTCCATGATCGATACGAGCGTCGAAACGCGCGTTTCGGGATCGTTGCCTAGCGCAGAGGGATGAATCGTCTGGGTATTGGAAATACCGTCGAGCGCGTATTCATACGGAAGCTTAGCGACGGAATTGAGCGAGGCGAGAAGCCCGTTCTGCTCGGCGCCGTACGCAGGATTCGCGCCAGGAGCGAGCGGTTCGCCCGCTTTGCGACCGTCGGGCATCGAGCCCGTCGCCTTACCGTAAACGACGTTGGAGGTAATCGTAAGAATCGAGGTCGTCGGCATCGCGTTGCGATAAGTATGATGGCTCTTAATCTTACGCATAAACTCCGTCAAGAGCCACTCGCCGATCGCATCGGCGCGCTCATCGTCGTTGCCGTAACGCGGGAAGTCGCCCTCAGTCTCGTAACCGACCGCGAGCCCCGTCTCATCGCGCACGACGCGCACTTTAGCGTACTTGATGGCCGAAAGGGAGTCGACCGCATGCGAGAATCCGGCGATACCGGTCGCGAACGAGCGCTTAACGTCAGTATCGATAAGCGCCATCTGAGACGCCTCGTAATTATAGCGGTCGTGCATAAAGTGGATGATGTTAAGCGTATGGACATAGAGCCCAGCGAGCCAATCCATCATTCGCTCGTATGCGTGCAACACTTCGTTGTAATCAAGAACGTCGCCAGTTATAGGGCGAAACTCGGGGCCGACCTGTACGCGCGTCACTTCATCGACGCCACCGTTGATGGCGTAAAGAAGACACTTCGCGAGATTGGCGCGTGCGCCGAAGAACTGCATCTCCTTACCGGTCTGGGTAGCCGACACGCAGCAGCAGATGGCGTAGTCGTCGCTCCAGACGCGGCGCATCACCTCGTCGTTCTCGTACTGAACGCTGCTCGAATCGATCGAAACCTTAGCGGCGTAATCCTTAAACGCTTTCGGGAGACGCGGCGAATAAAGGACTGTGAGATTCGGTTCGGGCGAGGGACCCATCGTTTCGAGCGTATGGAGAATGCGGAAGTCGGTCTTCGTTACCATACTGCGCCCATCGCCGCACATACCGGCGAGGTTGATCGTCGCCCAGACGGGATCTCCGCTAAAAAGCTCATTGTACGCCGGAATTCGCGCGAACTTAACCATGCGGAACTTCATCACGAGGTGATCGATAAGCTCCTGAGCCTGAACCTCAGTAAGAACGCCGCGCTTAATATCGCGCTCGATATAAATATCGAGGAACGTCGAAATGCGCCCGATCGACATCGCAGCACCGTTCTGAGTCTTAATTGCGGCGAGGTAACCGAAGTACGTCCACTGAACGGCCTCGCGCGCATTCGTCGCGGGACGCGAAATATCGTAGCCGTACGAAAGAGCCATCTCCTTCATCGCCTTAAGAGCGCGAATCTGGGCGGTAACCTCTTCGCGTCCGCGAATTACGTCTTCGGGCATGGAACCCGCGCCGACCATCGGCAAATCGTGTTCCTTCGCCGCGATAAGACGGTCGATACCATAGAGAGCCACACGGCGATAATCGCCTACGATTCGCCCGCGACCGTACGAATCGGGAAGGCCCGTAATAATCTTATTTTTACGGGCTATGCGCATCTCAGGGGTGTACGCATCAAAAACGCCCTGATTGTGAGTCTTATGATACTCGGTAAAAATGCGGTGCAATTCCGGATTAGGCGTATAGCCGTAAGTGCGAAGAGCTTCTTCGGCGAGCTTTATACCACCATAAGGCATAAACGCACGCTTAAGAGGTTTATCAGTCTGAAGACCGACAACCTTTTCGAGATCCTTGTCGAGATAGCCGGGCGCATGCGAGGTAATCGACGAGACGATGTCGGTATCCATATCGAGGACGCCGCCCTTCGCGCGCTCCTCATGCTGAAGCTCCTGAAGCTTACCCCAAAGAACATTCGTCGCCTCTGTAGCATCGGCGAGAAAATCCGGTCCGCTCTCGTAAGGGGTATAGTTAAGACGTACAAAAACGGCTACGTCGATATCTTTTTGCCATTGGCCACCGACGAAACCGTCCCATCCAGGCTCATTGATTTCTTCTAAGTTCATATCCACAACCTTATTTTGAAGAATAAAGCCCAGGCGAACGACACACTCGAGTCCCCTCGACAGCGGTCCACGTGGTAAACTCCACTTCAGGCACACGCCCGTAATCGCCAGTCCCGCTTGAGAGATATTATATCATAAAATCTATGATAATCCTACGTCCCGCCTCCGAGTTCTGCTCTCGGAGCTCCATCGCCGAGCCCCGTCCTTTTCGTCCTACACCGCACTCCCCGTCCTGACCTTGGCGCTCCTGCGCCAAGCCTATCCCTAACGCCCGTCCATCCTGCGCCGAGGCGAGAATGCCTTATTGGCCGCGTTCTGCCCGATGAACAATCTCGCGCCACAAGTTCTGAACCCATTGATCGTACTTACGAACAGGAATATTACTTTCCACTGGCAATATGGAAAAACTCTTTTCTCCATTCATGACAACATCAACCACGCAACGATTTTTTCGCTGAATAATCGTCAACCGATATGTCTTTTCGTCTGTTTTCTTGGGCAGCCATCTTCGCCTTTGCGCCGCAGAAACTATTGCTCGTTCCAACGAATATCCTTCCGCAACAAAAACTGGCACATCAACCACAGGCTCACCCACCCCAATCGCAACCGATTTGCATCCGGAAACTGCTGCGAGAAGACCTAATATTATAATAATCTTTTTCATTGTATTAAATTCCTTTCTTTATATCACAAATCGCCTTATAGGAAAAATAAACTATGTTATCATACCACAACACGCCTTATAAGGTCAATTAGAAGCCCATCTTTATAACTGTAGCCACTAAGAATCCAAAATCATAATGCCCCAATATCATGTCTGCATTGGATGCAGCCCCTTACCAGCGCTTTTATATAAATGCGGTGGTCGCTACAGCCTCTCAACTGCAGCGAAAACTTTTGCCGCGAGAGAGTCTGATAGCTGCCACATACCGACATTGCCGCGGCATGGGATGGGTTCGGGTAAGCGCCTTACGTTCGAGAGGTCCCACCAGAACCGATAGCCTTCATCCCATTTCTGCTTTGGCGTTGGCTTGGACTTATAGACACCATCCTCCAACACTAGATTTAAGCCATCCCGCGCCTTGTAGTCACAAACTGCAATAATCTTACCAGGCCAATCCTTAACCTCGCGCCAAGAAGGAAGCTTCTCAAAATCCTCGTCCGAAAGCTCATGCGCAGCCATCGCCATAAACATCCCATATTGCTCCTTGCAAAACGACTTCGAACACGAAATCGCCACCCGCCCTTCCCTCGGCTCTGGCATCATACTGCGATTCTCCGTCCGCTTGATTCCGTAAAGAATCATAATCGCATACGATCCAGTACAAGTAAAGGCGTTCATAATCAAGTATTCACAAAAACTGATTTAACATCTTTTAAAACACGTTCCGCTGTTCCGATTGCAAATCGATCAGCAAGCTGCATAAGATCCCTTCTTAGTTTTACGCCCCGCCCTCTGCCGTTTCTTTTCAATATCTCTTCTCTTAAACAGTGATTCATCTATCTCAGGCGGTGCAATAGCCATAAGCCAATCCACCTTACCGAGAGTACGGCAGTATGCAAGAAGCGAAAGAGTTGAAGAATTTTCCCCTAACTCAAGATTACGAATAGCCTTAAGCGACACGCCGCTCCTATCAGCAGCAGTTTGCTGTGATATATTAGCGGCAAGTCGCTGCGCCCTCAAGTTTTCACCCAGAACCTTGAGCATTTCTTCTTTTGTTCGATATATCATAAATCATCTTATAAGGAAAATAAACAGCAATATTATAGCATAAGATTCCTTATAAGGCAATTAGAAACCCATCCTTATAATTGTAGCCACTAAGAATCCAAAATCATACAACTGCCCTGCGAGAGTTTTAAATTTCAACAAATCAAGCGTCGTTGTCCATAGTTTGCTTTCCTATGGCTTTAGCATAGACGACCTGGATGGATAGACGCTGAAATACTGTCTTGATTGCACATTAGAATTTTCCGCACAAGATTCTCATTTTCTCAAACGAAAGAAGATAACTCAAGATATTTGCCAGAAACACGAGATTTTTGATTGCCTGCGCGGAGCTCGGCCCTAAGAAAGCACAAGATAAAAGTTGCAAAGTTGGTCAGACCTACTTTGCAACTATTATTACATCTAAGACTCCCATCACAACTTTGCCAATAGTGCAGCTGTACAATCTTACGATACGCTGTCCTTCGTGGAGAAGGCGAACTTGCGAATTGCGATTTTCGCTTTTTTGTGTTACACTACTCACCGTCTTAGGGAATTGGCCTTGCGACTTGTCGTATTGAGTCATCAAGCCCTGAGACATTTCTTTTGTTTCGGTTACATCGCAACAAACCTGACCATTTTCATTGTTTCACATTTAATCCGAGAATACAAATACGCACCAAAAGTTGCAAAGTAGGTCTGACCTACTTTGCAACTTTTGGTTATTTCTTCGCTCCTCCGCATTTTGCGAAATCCGGCAAGCAAGGGATTGCGATAATCATTTACAAACAGGAAATTATCGGGATTTGCGCGACCGAAAAGCCCTCAGAGATTGTGGATTGAGAAAGTTCGCAATCATACAATTACAATATCTTCTCAGCATTCGAAACAGAACTCTACCGCCGCATTTTGAGAAATGCGGCGGTAACTACAGACAGCAGAATGCCGCGTAAATATGCCGCTGGACACAGTTTGCAAACTATGGATTAGCAGACGCTATTTAATAAGTCGGTGATGGTGGTGTCGAATGGCATTGTAGCATACAATCATCTTTTAGTTCAATTGCCAAGCAGTCGCGAAAGCAGCGATCTTGACTTAAAGTCAATATCAAAGAAGTCTTTCGCCGCTGCCAAATCCATGATGACACTATCACGAGAACGTTTTGCACAAAGATTCTCCGGCAGCTCCTTCATCAATCGGTCAGCGTCCCAGTTTTCGCCAGCAACATATCGAAGTGTATTCATCCTCTTGTTTACTTCGAACGCATTGGGATTTGCTTGCCACGCCGTTTTAATTGTCTGTATGGCATATTTACCAGTGACCTTCTCACTGAAATAATCCTCCAAAGACAACTCCCGTATGAATGTAGGACAATTTGACAAATTTTCACTAAATATGGAACGCAAGATTACCGACGAAGCCTTAAGTATATCTGGCGACTCTGATTCGGGGTTATCATCCTTGAGCGCCTCCATCAATTCAAGAACAGAATCAAGCATCCTACGAAGATACTCACGATAAAGCGCCGTTCCGATTTTTTGCTGAACAGATCGGACGATATTGCTTTTCATTACCTCCGTATTTGTAAGTCCAGCCTGAACGCGACAAATTACAGTTCGCCTTATAACTTCCTGTGCGACAGCCTTCACATCCTCATTTGCACTAATTACTACAGCGGGATAATTGAGAAGATGCTCAAGCGAACCGAAATCATCATTCTTAATCGTCTCAATTGCGTGTTGATTAAACCTTGTATTAGTCAAATCGTCAACAATGATGGGCGCCCCTTGCACAGTACGTCGAAGCCCATCAATTGTCGTACGAGTAAACTCAGGCGCACTTATTTTCACCTTTTGTCCAATCATCATCTTAAGTAAGGTTTCCAGAAATGACGTCTTTCCAGCCTTAGACTGTCCATAGATGAGACCAAACACAGGATACGGAAGGGTTTTCTGATCATAACGCAAAGCTGTATCACGCATTACAGCCATAAAAGGCGAACAGAAGAACCAGTTCGCGAACTCGTAGTACCTATATTGCATCCCTTCGCAGTCACCATGGAATCTCTCAAAACCATTCATGTAACGAATAAAAAGTTCAACGTCAGATTTAATTTCATCTTGAGTAGGATGCAAATCAAGCGTAACACCATTAAGCAGCACACAACTCTTTTCAACATCAACGGCGAGCTGCGGATATTCACTCCTCAGTTCCTTCTCATGTTCGCTTTCCTTCACTTGCTGCCGTTTTACCTTCTGTATGACATCAGGCGTTACAAGAACTTTTCCTTTCCGCTTTTCTTCCTTTGAAATAGATATTGACGGCGCAATGCGTTTTGCCAAATTGCGAGTATCAAGAATAAAATTAACGTCCTCTTCCACATCCTTGACTGGCTCAATATAAATCGCCTTCTCAACCCTCGCAGTTTCAGCGATAGGTAATGCGTCTACATTCTCCGTGCTATCCGATATTTCAATAGCCTTTTTCGTTATAGTATCTACACTATCCTGTTTCAAATCCTCATAAGCCTCTTCAAACCGTTCGTATGCCTCCTGAGAATCAATATAACATATAATCTCTCTCTGTCGCCCGCCAAAAGCATTGAATGACATGTTTGCTGAACCGAATACAACCCGAGCCCGTCCATCTTCCGCCTTGAGCAAATACAACTTTTCATGCGATAACCTTCTGCGCGCGACAAAAAGCCGCACATCACCACGCTCAACACGCGCAATCATCTTCTCCTTTGATGTAGAATCCGTCTTACGAATACGCTCCATTAACTTCGCCTGATAAGCCATTATCTCTTGAAGAGTATACGACATAACCTCTTCACATCCGAAAATAATTTCAGCGTCTTTGAACAAGTCAAGCAGTTGATATACAAAACCTATCCCCGATGAAAACGTAATTGCTTTGATTGAATTGAAACCTGAAAAAAGTTCTTGCCACGTAATACTTTCTGAATAAACATAGTCCATCTTAACTACATCTATCTTGCTCATTCCACCATTTGACATCCCGTCAGATGATGAAAATAAATCATCGCCAAAGTCTTTTGCCATACATCCTCCTTAAATTAAACTTTTGATGAAAATGTTGTAATCTCCATTTCTATTAGCTCAAACCGAGAAAGTAGGTCAGACATAACTTCTTAATTAAAAGTGTTAACATAAGCATCTTTACCTAATATCTCACAAAGCCTCATAATATTTCCTGATTTTTTCAGCCATCATTTTACGACGCTTCGGCAAGAAGCACGTCTCAAAATCCTCAACACCCATCGTTATCACATCCTCTGGAACGCAATTCATTTCCATTGTCTGCTTCACCATATCAATATCCGTCATTGATCCTATGACCGGACTCTTCGTTTCGCATTGCTTGAAAACACATCCGAAATACTCAGCGGGCGACTTTTTGCCGATTGCGATGTTTATCGGAGTTTCTAAATAGGTGAAATTCGCCACCTGATTATACTGCGTAAACCGAAGCCCATTGTTCTTGAGGAATTCCTTCGGGAAAATATGGTGTACATCTCCATTATCAATAAGATTAGCAACCGCTGTTACCGAAAACAGGGACTGATCTCTAAAAAATACCTGTGCCGCCTTAAATACATTTAACGCAGGGCATTTAGCCGCCGACGTTTCCAGCTGTTGCACAATATTTACCGTCCAGAATGATTCCCCTAATTCTGCCGCTTCAATATCTGCAAGACACTTACGCACGCCTTTCTCTGCGATTGCGCGTAAATCTCGATCCATCTGAGATTCTGGAGACCCAGAATAACGCCCTGTCAATGTACTTAAGACGAACCACCTTCTGACAAACGATTTAATTTCTGTAGCACCAACTTCTTTTGTCTCATTCAAGAGAAGATGCAATGTATAAGCGAAATCAAGCGACATTTGTGAGCGTAAGAGCTTAGAGGAAATAAACCCAGCCGACTCAATAGCCTCCACAAACTGCTTAAAATGATATTCCTTCACGAAGTTGTGAACACCAGACTCTAACTTGGCAAAGCTCTCCTGCATAATTTCGTCTTTAAAAGTACGATCCTTGAAATCACGTCCTGAAAGCAAACTGACAAGATCCTTCAATCTGCCGCGTCCGAACTTATGCATCATTGCCACTCGGAGCATATCACTATACTCAGGATCATAAATATCCTTGCGGTCATCCTTGAGCCATTTCATTTCGCCAGCATACGGCGTCGCCATAAACTCTACATCTTTCTCGACACTTGAATAGAACGCAGGATCAACCGCCAAATGACAAAAATAATCAATCGCCTTGCGCAAATCATTGCCTCCATAACGATTATCTGCCGCAATCTTCGACATTGCAAAATCAGCCTCATTAAGAATCTTACCTTGCGAATTTATGCGTACGAAAATCTCGGTAACCTCATCAATTCCAATATCCTGACTAAGCTGAATTACGCCAATCTGACGCTGTTCAATGCGTAGCAACTCTCGAATCTTGGCATTTATCGCCTTGCGCTCCACGCCTAGGTTATCAGCAACATACTGTTCTATAAATTCATAATCATCAAAATCCTTCTTAAAGAGAACGGAGATATCTGCAATCCAGCGCTTATCCTTTATATGAACCGGTGTCTGCACCTCAAAAGAAGGCTCTTCATCCGCCGCCCACGGATTAAATGCTATCTTGATCTGCTTAGATGAATAATCATCCCGCAAAACAGATCGCCCATCAATCGCCGTCATAATAGCTGTGACGCGCTGCTGACCATCAATAAGAATCTTCTTCCCAAGCGACAACGATCCGTCCTTAAGCTTAACATCAGGATTTTGCCAGACAATAATATACCCTGCCGGATATCCACGATAAAGCGAATCTATCAAATCGCGGACCTGCGCACCGCTCCAAACAAACGGGCGCTGAATCTCCGGAATAGCAATCTCTCCATTCCTTACAAACCCAAGAATGTTCTCAATTGTCTTCTGCTCTATCGAATATTTCTCTGCCATATAAATTCTCCTTATTGCTTACGGTTTTAAAGTTTGTCCATCACTGACACATACCCTCGCCCTTCATCGCAATCAGGCGAACCAAGGATGAGGTGGTCAAGAAACTTGATACCAAGCAGTTGGGCGGCGGATTGCAATGCTTTAGTAATCTGCAAATCAGCCCTGCTCGGCGTAGGATTGCCGCTTGGATGATTGTGAGCGACGATGATTGCATCTGCCTGCGCCTTGAACGCCGCACGAAAGACTTCTCCCAAGTCCACGGTTGTTGTGCCTTGCGTGTGTCCGAGAGATACAAGCACAGGCAAACCAATCGGGCGACACTCCGCGTCAATCGGCAACACAAAGAAACCTTCCTGCTCACCCGCAATCGGAATTGCCACACGAAACAGCGGATAGGCGTCATCTGCCGTCTCAATGCGCGAGTTCAAAGCACATTCAGCCGCAGACACTTTTGCCGCAAGATCGGACGGCATCTGCCACATGCCGACGTTGCCGCGGCAGGGAATCGGTTCGGGTAAACGCACAACGTTCAACAAATCCCACCAATACGGATAACCCTCGCCCCAAGATTCGGCTTTCTGCCTTTGCCGCGCCTTGTAGTCGCACACGCCAACAATCTTGCCCGGCCAGTTCTTCACCTCGCGCCACGCGGGCAGTTTCTCGAAATCCTCTGGCGACAGGCTCACCGACGCCCACGCGATGAACTGCCCGTACTCTTCTTTGCAAAACGACTTCGAACACGAAATCGCCGCCCGCCCCTCGCACGGCTCCGGCCACGCGCTGCGGTTCTCCGTGCGCTTGATTCCGTAAAGAATCAATATCGCGTATGCTCCAGTGCATGTAAAGGCGTTCATAACTTACTTTGTGAGACTGCCGCGAATAATGGCAAATCAGTTTCTGAATCAACAAGTTCTATATTCTCGTTGTTCTCTCCATAGAACTCAAATTTATGCTCGCGGCGAGAAATGCAAACGCCGCGTTTTTTCAATTCAACTGCAAACCACCGCCGTAATGACTGCGGCGTTGCTGCGAATTCATCAATAGAATCGAAATCTTCCCAACCGACATTTCCGTCAGCATCAGAAAATGGCTTGATTTTTAAAAGTTCATAGGTCATATTGACAGGACTTTTCATTGACATTCTGTTTTGATGCTATTCATCTCAGTTGTATAATTATCCTTACATAATTGGTATTCACAACGGAAGAAATCACTAGCACCATCATCATTCGTATTCTTCATGAAGTGATAATTTTCCCCATGTCGTAAGCAAGATTAATCAACAGTTCTGTCGCCTTCACATAACAACACTTCATTATCCCTTGAAAACATATTGACGATGATATTCCATGTATTTCTCTCTTTCATCATCTAATGGAAGTGCTTGAATATACGAACCCGTCTTGATATTACATTTAGCTTGGTTTGTGGGAGATATCCAATTGGAGACTAACATACACTTCTTTTCATCAAAGGAAATAAACCCCTGATCAAACAAACGGTCATAAAGCGGAGATAATATGAATCCGTTTTTAGGATCAAATGCTTCATCGTCTTCTGATACAGAATATGGTTTTATATGACTCGCAACCAATAGTCTTTCATCAGAAATCTTGGTTATTGGACAATAGGGACACTCTTCCAAAAGTTTATCTCGATATCTCTTTTGGGCAACCGCATCACGATTACTTGTTTTTACAGATGTTTGTATCTCTTTCTCCTGTTTAGCGGCATTGTTATCACTAACAGAAGCTGTACCTTTCCCATAAGTAAACACTTGTGGAGTTAGCCCTCTTTGTTTTAATGCATCGAAATCCACGAAAAGTTTCCAGTAATAACGAATCATCCCTTTGGGATCAGATAATCTCATAATAGAGATATAACTTATCAATGGAAGAGAAAGGGTTCTAAAAAGCTTGTATGCAAGATCATTGGAATTGATATATCCACGAGGTCCCGCAATTTGTGTTTGGACATGTACTTTAAATTCAATAATATCAGGCATCTTCAACAACGACCGAACACGCTCTTCCCACAATTCGGGCATTTTGGATTTGCCTGCATAATTTTGAGTGGGGAACTTGTATTCCTTCTCGGCTGTCTGCATGTATTTCAATAAATCACTTTTCAAGAAAAAGCAATCTATAGTAGACGCGCCAAGAACGAACGAATGTAAATCAGATTTTGATCCGAAGTAGAATTTAGCCTCTCCGTTCCCTGTACCAAGTTTATTAGGTCCAAGAACATTGCAATCTGGAACTGTCAGAATGCGTGAGACATCTTGAAATTTATAAGTCTTTCCATCAATTCTCATTTCTCGACCTCCTCCTTAAACAATTCGGGAATAACATTTTTGATAGAGTCAAGTATCGCAACAAGCACATCAACGACAATAGCATTTCCTGCTTGCTGATACATTGGAGTGTCCGGAACAACAATTTTAAAAGTATCGCTAAATCCCATCAGCCTGAGACATTCTCTCGGCGCTAATTTTCTAATTCTACCTTCCCTAGTTATGTAATTATCAACACCAGCTCTGTGCATTTTATGCATAGAGGTTAACAAAGGTCTTGCTATCTCCAAGTCAGTTTTGGGTCGAGAATAAAAGGTTTTAGTTCCTGTAGAAAGAACGTACTTTCTCACCTTTTCAGAGAGAAAATATTTTTCAAGTTCAGGCATTCCAAAGCTCTTGGCAGTCTCTTCATCAACGAAAACAAAATCTCCGTGCCAATTAAATTGCTGATTCTTCTTTTGACATAGCTGAACCTTGCCGTCAACTTGTGTATACCGCTTTGTAAGATTTCCCTCATCAAGAACAAATCGAACACCTTTTTCTGGAAGATAGTATTTACCTGGAACGACATCAAGTAAATAATCTTGCATCGTCGTTTTTAGTTTCTTCGGTGCTGGAAATTTGAAGCTTCCACCGATTTTTAAATCCTTACGAAACCCAACAACAAAAACACGTTCCCTATTTTGTGGTATTCCATAATCCTTAGAATTTAACACTTGATAATGCCAGTCATAACCTAAATCTGTAAAAATCTTTGAAATAGTAGCCCATGTTTTTCCACCATCATTACTCAACAGTGCACGAACATTTTCATATATGAAACATTTTGGCTTAATTTCTGATACTAAACGAGCATACTCATAAAACAATGTGCCACGAGTATCAGATAATCCCATCTGCTTGCCTACAAGACTAAACGATTGGCATGGGCTTCCTCCAACAAAGAGATCGACTTCATTTTTGTATGGCGCCCCCTCAAGAAATGTAACATTCCAATGAAATCTATCATCTGTAACCGGGTAATTCGCCATATATGATTGGCGAACCTTATTTCGAGGAAGCATTGGTCGATAAAGCATATCGACTAACTTCTTTCTTTCTTGCCAATCCTTTTCCGATTCCCAACCAACTCTAAATTTGTAAAATCCAATTGCTTCATGAAGCATTTGAACGCGGTCTTTTAACTCACGCTCAGGTCGCTTACTCATAGCTGGCGCACCGTCTAACAATGCCTGAATATTATTGCGCTGATTTACAATCAACTCATAGGCCTGTTGAAGGCTTTCGCTGTTTGGCTTTAACTCGTCAATGCGCTCGCATAATTCCTTAAACGCCGCCACACATTCAGACCATTCTTTAGCACCACAAACAAAAGGAGTTTGGTCGCCATTATCACAAGCAAAAACAATTTCATGAGCGACATGAGTACGCAACAATGCTTGTTCAATAGCTCCTATCCCGCTAAAAACTGTCGCTAGTCTTAATTTTTCGCCTTTGGCTGATAACGCTTGTGCAACAACAGGCATTAAGCCATCGAAGAAATCCAACTGTACTGGATTAAACGTTGTAGCTGAATGCCATTTCTTGAAATATGGTTTTAGTTTGTCAAAGATGTACGGCATTGACTTTCCGCCAGTTTTGGGGTAGGGCTTAGCGTAAAATGCCGCGTCAATCTTTACATTAGGACAACGCTGTGACGAAACAAAAACGTCTGCCGCGGAATCAGAAAGTGTCGCGGCAAAAGAAACCTTCTCTCCAAGTTCATATAGCGCGTATGCTGAACCATGCGCTTTATCTGCCGCGGCAACTTTATAACCATTTTCTTTGAGCCACGCGGCATCTACAACTTCACGAAACTTTGCTTCGTAAGCTAAAGGAGTAAATCCATCAGCGATTAGAACGATTCGTGATATATTTTCATGAAACGCAACTTTCCCACAAGGCGGCAATGGAAGATTATAGAACTTCTTCTCCTTAATCCATTCCGCATTTTCCTTGCGAAAAGTCCCAACAAGAACAGCTGTATTAGCTTTATTTTCCCTTTTCTTTCCCATCTTCAATTCACTTTCTTTATCGCTCATATCATCCACCTATCATGCGCCCTGCCATCAGTCGCATTTCCCTTTCTCAGAAAGACGATTTCGTGCAGCCTCTATCGCCAAACGGAACTTCGCCTCCAGCACCTTCTTCGGCGGCAATTCCGTCATATATGACGCGACCCTTATATTGCTACGCCCCAACTCCAACAATTCAACATGTTCCTCGTTCTTCCCAGCGCACAAAATTAATCCGATTGGCTTGTTTTCACCTTTGCACATCTCATTCTTCTCAAGCCATTTCAAATACAACTCCATCTGACCTTTGTACTCAGCTTTAAAAGTATCTATTTTGAGGTCGATAGCCACAAGCCTGCGAAGACGCCTGTGGAAAAACAATAAATCAAGATAATAATCTTCGTTGTCCACGCTGATACGCTTCTGTTCTGCAAGAAACGCCATATCACCACCAAGCTCAAGTATAGCGTTCCTCATGTCTGCAACAAGAGCCTTCTCAAGTTCCTTCTCCGAAAAATTGCCGCGCAGCCCAAGAAAATCTAAAACATACGGATCTCGAAAGGCAAGGTCGGCAGACATCTTGCCTTCTTCACGCAGTGCTTCCAAATCCTTTTTTATAACTGCCTTAGGCTTTTTTGCTATTGCTGTACGTTCATACATCATCGAAGCGATGCGTCCTTGCAATGTACGCGTCCCCCAATGTTCCGTTGCGCACATTTCAAGGTAGAACTGCCTCTTAAGAGAATCTGAAATGTAAGAGAGCGTCTTGATGTGCGTCCACGACAATTGTCTCCGCAATGCGGAGAGAATCTCATCCTCGCCGAAAGTCTCCGCGGCGCGGAGACAATGCCTCAACGTCTTCTCATCCCATCCACCCCCATGAAAAAGCATAAGACGAGATGCCAACCCCTTGACAACCTTCTTACCATACTCAGCGCGACCGCAACCGAGAATTTCTCTATTAATGCAGTTGCCAACATTCCAATTCAATTTGGTCAACTCAGTATTAACTCCAACAGCCACGCGCTCCCTTGCCGCTGTTATCAATGATGATATTTCGTTGAAGAGCCTGGTAATCGCATCATCTACAAAATTGACACCTGATGATGATTGTCCTAAAACATCATTTTTCTCTTTAACTTCAGAACTCTTTTTCTTTCCCATCTTCAATTCACTTTCTTTATCGCTCATAGTCTTCGCCTCATTCATGCACAACGTCCATAATATCGCCAACATTGCAATTTAGCACCTTGCATATTCTCGTCATCAGATCAAACGAGATATACTCATCTTTAGATAACTTTGCAAAGGTAGACGAAGACGCGCCGACAGCTATTCGCAGATCTGTCCGCGTCATTTCTTTATCTATAAGAAGCTTCCACAATTTCTTATACGAAACACCCATACCATCTCCTAATTGACGTGTAATATTATACCAAATCACATCCTAAACATACAAATATAACCTTTGACTTTTCAAAGGTGGACAGATATGAAAAAACTGCATTTTATACCTTATTTCATACCCAAACAGTGCGCATCTCTCACTTGAAAAGTGCGCACTTCTCGACCAAGAGGTGCACACTTCTTTTCTTGGAGCTTACGACACCCCATCAACCGCTTTGCGCAATCGCCGCTTGTCGGATTACGCTTTCAGCAGCGCAAGAATACCGCATAAAATGATTATCCCGAGAAACCACACAACACACTCGAGGCACGACTGCGTGCCGTCGCATGAATCATCCGGTCCGGAAGGCATCCTTAAGCCTCTCTCAAACTCCTCTTTAAATTTTTCCCATCTAGTCATAATCACCTTTTATCATAAAATATAAACCACACCTACCCCAATCCTGTTAATCCTGTCAAAAAAACTTTATCCACAAATCTGCACATATCGACACAAATCAATTTGTGGAAATTTGTGACGATTTGTGGACTCCAACTCCCTACCCGAACAACTTCTCAACCAGCTCTCTATCCGCAGGACAAAAATCAATATCGCGCATTTGATCTACCGTTACCCAGCGAATCTCCTGATGTTCCAATGCTTGCGGCACAGCCCCATTTTTCGGATTACATTCGATCAATGTAAGACGAATTGTCTTTTCGGGATATTCATGCACAACAGAATCGATAATTCGCTCGTTTTCAATCTCTAGCGCCAGCTCTTCAAGACACTCTCGCTTAAGCGCCTTTTCAGAAGTTTCGCCAGGCTCGATCTTCCCACCCATAAACTCCCATAATCCACCCTGCGACTTATGCGCCGGCCGCTGCCCGATAAGATACTTATCACCATCTTTGATGATGGCTCCAACAACCTCTATCACATTATCATTATACATTTTCAATTATCGCAAAACTTTTTTGTTATTATAACGCATCTATCGCATCCCGAGCAGTCGCATTTCTTCGCGCATCAATTCGCTTAGCTTTTTCAGCATCCAACTCAGCCTGCTCTTTTTTTGCCTGCGCATATCCCAAAGAATCAACTAGAGAAACAGAACTATTACCATAACTACCAAGAACAGAAATCCTCCTTATTCTATCTCGGTACGTTCCATCCAATTCACACCTAAAAACCATATTAGATTTCTTTACCATTTCCGCATCGAATTTCTTCTCAATTGCTTTCTTGGCTAAAATCGGCAATTCGTTGACTTCTGAAGATTTCGGCAACGGAAATGCGTCTTGCATCGCTTTATCCTTGATCAAAAACTTACTAGTTATAGCGCACGCCACAATCTTATAGACAAGATGCGTTTTCGGGGTTACACACACGTAATAAACGTTATAGCCGAGAAATTGTTTTTCAGGAATAAAATAAATCTTCGATTCCGCTGACAAATCAGATGGAACATCCTCTATTTTTTCCGCAATTTTCTTACCGAAAAGTCCGTTAAATTGATTATACAACCGATTCGATATTAATGAATTTTTAGACTGAGAAGCTCTTTGTCCACCCCTATTTTCTGATATACGCTGGCTTCTTCTTGTCAGTTTTGGGCTATCCATTGTATAAGAACTAGCCCTTACATCAAAGCAACATATGGACATAGAAGTTATGATAGTTGATAAGATCAATGTTCTTATATAATCAACCTTCATTTTTATTCTAACCTTTTTTATTATTGCGCTATTTCTGCCGATTATGATAATTTTCCAGATTTCCGTATTAGGAGCGTTAATGCGCTTTTTAGTTCTCTACGCGAGCTCCTTTCCACGCGGCAACAAGGCATTTCACCGCCTCGTCTATATGCCAATATTATACCAAATCCCATACCCCAAAAAAACACTTTGATAATAGCTATTCTCTCCTTCACATATTGCAATATGTGAAATAAACCTCGATGAACAGCCCCTCGGCTATTCTGAGACAGGATCAACAGGATTGGAATTGCAGTATTTTCAACCACGAAATACACGAAAACTAACGGGGACAATCCCCTCGGCAATTACCCAGAATAATGGTTTATTTTACTTTCACGCCTTGCAATCTAAACACCCTAAAACGCGCATTGATTCGTTGCGCGCGTCAACGAGATAGATTTTATATGTATCTCCCCCTGGCGCGACCTTAACGACAACATGCACACCAAAACGCGTCGCCTCAGGTATGCCGCTAAAACGCCCTTCCTTTTCAAATCTCGTCTTGCGCGAGATCGGATAAATAGTCGGTATGACAATCGGCAGCTTATCGTTATGCATTTCACGCGACATCATACGCGAAAGCGTTTCTGGCGCTACTTGTCCCGGGCACCAAATGCACGAGATGTAATTCTGCGCCTGGACGGCGCGAACAAAACCCTCGCTCATTGCGTCCGCACATCCGTGATGATTCGCCTTGCATACGCTGACACGCCCAGCGAGACGCCCAACAACTCCTTCATAATCGACAGACGACCCATCCTCGCGTTTCAAGACTCCGCTCAAATCGCCGCCGGCGAAGTACCCAAACTTGCCGTAACGCACAACAAAAGCGAGAGAACGGACATTTTCATTGACGACATCTCCGCCAGTAGCCTTCTCGTGAGCGGACAAATAATCGCAGGATCCTTTTTCGCCATCCCAGGCGACACCGTTCGCGCACAGATTGCGAACGGAAAAAACACCTCTGAACCTGGAAGCGTCGTTCCGCAACATCTCAATCTGATTCAATGCACCAATTTTGAAAGGCTCGACGACAAGCCCTTTCTTCGATTCGCGCTCGAACCAAGGCTTCACGGCAGCGCTGAAGCTCAGCCAATCGTTAGACTTAAACTGTCCCTGTCTGGGATACTGATGATCAAAATACCGCCTGAACGAAAAATCCTGCGCCACGCTCACTATGCCATTTCCGGAAAGTCCATCCGGATATTTGCGATAGCGAAAGTGAGCTCCGGGAGTTTTTTCACGATCAATGGGGCCCGTCCCGGTATGGTCGGCATGCCAATGCGAAAAAACGAGATAATCAATCGTCTTCTCGGGATAAACGCGCTGAATATACCGACTGACCCATTCTCCCCCAATCCTGTCTGAAGACGGGAGAAGCGGAATTTCACCCAAATCGCGCGGACGGTAAAAATCACCTACATCATTCAGCATCGAAGTTCCGTCGGGGAATCGGTAAAAACAGTTCTCGCCGCAACCCGTATAAATAAAATGGAGTTCCAGCTCACCAGGTTTCCACTCCGGCAAAACAGATCCCGTTTCCGGCGATTCAACAGCTCGAGCGAGCCATGGAGGCAAAGTCCCGCATGCCATTGCAACTCCGGCGAACGACGTTTTCAAAAATTCTCTTCTGTTCATAATATTTCTTCTCTCCAAATCTTCTAATCTCCAAGCAACGAAAGTATCAGCCGCTTGTCGGATTACGCTTTAAGCAGAGCAAGAACAACGCACAAAACGATTATCCCGAGAAACCACACGACACACTCAATGCACGACTGCGGGCCGTCGCATGAATCATCCGGTCCGGAAGGCATCCTTAAGCCTCTGTCAAACTCCTCTTTAAATTTTTCCCATCTAGTCATAATCACCATCGCTCCACACTTGCAGAAATTTATCTTATGTATTTTCTTATGTATTTCAGGGTTACAGGCCCGATAAGTCCAGAAGGTCGAACACGATATTTAGCGGCATCAAGCGGCAGATAATTACTGCCGACCATATTTATGTCATTAAAAATTTTCCACTTAACGCCCGTCATGTCATTCCAACGCAGACGGTTCGCTCCAAGATTCGTAACTTCGACTTCAAGAACATTATCCGTAGCTTTCAAATTAGCGATAAAGCTAAGGTATTTGTAAGGCGGCATAAACCTGACGCCGATATCCCGCCCATTCAATTTAACGCGGGCGATTTCGCAAACTTCACCAAGATCCACATAAATAACAGTGCGGCCCCACTTAAGTTCGCCTCGCCGATGCTCATCAACATCGAATTTTGCGGTATATCGCATCGTTCCCGAAAAAGCTTCATCCCACTTATGCCAGGACTCGAGCGATGAGAGTTTTCTTGCCTCCGGCATAACCGGACCGCCGCAAACAGGTTCAACCTTCCACTCGCCGATTTCAATTTCAAGGCTCCGTTCAACCGCGTTCGTCAACACTCTCGTGCGAATATTCGCCGCGTCGGCGATAAAAAGCGAGTGACCAGGCTCAATGTCAACTCTAAGCTCCCTTCTTCTGATACTGCCATCAAGAGGATTCATGATTACAAAGGCCTCTTCGGGCTCAGACGAATCATGCTCAATACGAACTGGATTGACTCCCTGATTGACGACGAAATACATGGTATGTCCGTTCCTCTTCCAACGCGTCGCCGAAAGTCCACTCTTGGGATCGAACGGACTCTTTCGCGCCTTAAGAGGTTTTGAAACAAGTGCGGGATCAATGACTTCGGCATATTTTTCTCCGAGTCCTTGCGCGAGCATACGCCGTGAAATATAATCAAAAAAGTACCCTTCAGCATACAGTTTTTTAGCGACCTTGCCGATCGGTTCGCCATAAAACCACTCACGTCCGTGAACACTCATTTGCCTGACTTCATTAGGCTTTTTCTTGCGGAACGAATCAGGATCCCACACAATAGCAAGATCATTGTCGCTCTCCCATGTCTGAAAAATCGACTGACAGCGCGTAATGTAATCGTTAAGCGCCTTCACTTCGCGCCAGATAGGATTTCGAGGATTCATCTCCAACGATGCGTAAAAGCACCACCCCGGCCAAGGCGCATCGACAGGCGAATAATTAAGCCCGTGATAAAATACATGATTGACACCTGCGAGAAAAAGTCTGTCGATAAACTCCTTTATTTCCCGAGGCCGCTCGCAAAAATGCTCATCGATCCATGTGCAGCTTTCCGCAGAGACTAGACGCGTACCTTTAACGTGCGCGACCGAAGAGGCGAATTTAGAAATGAGAATATCGCGATCGCCCTTGCCGAACATTTCAGTTTCGGGAATATCCGCCAAAGCGTAAAAGTCGAGCCAGTTCGACGGCGCACCATGCGCCTCATTACGCGTTATATAACCGTTTCTACGACACCAATCTGTCCATACGCTAAACGTCGCAAGCTGAAGTTCGTCTATATCGCCTCCGTTTTTAGGACGAGCGTTGTAATACTCGTAGCTGTCATGATAGAATGCGCGGGGCTTTTCAGCTGAACCGTTGAGGCCGAACGCGGCCTCGAAGCGCTCGACGTGATTCGACATTGCCCCCGGCGAAAACGGGTCGATCATATAGCCCTCGCCGCCGAGACCGGCGCGCTTTACCTTCATCTTTGAACTCGCGGCATCCGACTCCGTCACCCACGGCCCTCCGAAACACCATCCCGCTCCCATAGTAAGATCGACATTAAGATCGTATTTGCGAGCAGTCCTTACGGCCATGTTCCACGCGTCGATCCATTCGGGCGAAAGAAGCGAACGATACTGTTTCTCATACCCTTTGACGCCGTATATTGGAATTACATGAAAACCGCCAAATCCTTTATCAGCCAATTCGCGACACTGATATTCAATGCCTTCTTGATCGACAGCCGAACCCATCCACCAGTTGTAAACCCAAGGCTTCATCTCCTGAGTAGGCTCAGGCCACCTAAACACATCGCCAAAGCTCGCGGCAACAACACCCAAACAACTAAAAATTAAATATACCCTTTTCATATTAAAACTCCCTGATTTCAAGAGGCTTAAGTTCCACTGTTTTTTCATAGTAAGGCAGCCGATCTATCGGAACATTCTTTAATTTCAGCGTTACAGGCCCTGCATGGATCTGACCGAGATCGTCCCGCCAATTTCCAGGAGGTAAGCGCACCGTTCGCGAATCGCTCTGCGAGAGAACGGGGGCAACTATCAAATCGCCACCCAAGCACCATTGGTCGCGAATCTCTTCAAAGCCGTTACCGGGAAACGCATATTCCATGTGCGCAGCGATTGGCTCTCCAGTTTTAGCCGACGACTTAGCTAACGCAAGTATCTTATCGGCGTACTTAGAGCGTATTTTCGCCGCCTTCGAAATCGCATCTAGATACTTTTTATCTTCTTGCCTTGTCATCACGCGCCATGGATTAAGCGAGAATTGCATCATAGGCATAAGCGCCTGCATTTGAGCCGAACGCGCGATAACCTTGAAATTAACTTTCTTTATCGCATCGCCGTGAAAGACCATCCACTGCCCGCCACCGATCATATCGGGACAACAAAACGGATATCCCATCACGCCACATGCAAGGATGTCGCTTACGCACTGCTTAAGATCGTGCCAGCCGTTCCCCTTATCCTGAAGACGCTGAGCGAGCGGACGACCCGCCAACTGCCACACCGTGCGATATTCATTCAAGGAATAGCGAAGACCGAATTCGCCATAAGCCTTTGATTGACCGTGAGCCGTAGAGCCTTCAGGAGTATGGGCCTTAAATTTAAACGCATAAGCCGACATATCACCGGCATCGAACTTAAAGCCGTCAACACCGTATTCTTTTTGAAGAAAATCCAATTTGCCTGCAAACCACTTTTGTCCCATCGGGCTTGAAAAATCAACACATGCGGATTGTCCGTTCCACCAATGGAAAACGGCAAGATTGCCCCATTTATCGCGAATGCACCCGCACCCGTCTTTCGTCCAAAGTTCCTGGCGTATCTCCCAGGTATCTAAACCTACATAAGGACAAACCCAAAGCATCACCTTAAATCCCATTTTATGAAGTTTATCACACATCGCTTTAGGATCGGGAAAGCGCTTGAAGTTAAAATCCCAAACGCCGTATGCGTGCTGCCACGTATCATCAACCATAAGAACACCTGGTTTGAAGCCGTTTTTCACGATTGATTCGGCGTATGCAAGGATATCCTTCTGATTCTGATTGTAGGTCAATTCAACCCAAGTATTCCATTGAGGGGCCGTAAAAAGAAGTTCGTCCGGCATTTTTCCGTCGGCAGGGAAAAAGCGTTTTGACGCTTCGCGAAATGCTCCGCGCAATGTCGTATCCTCAGAACTCCCCATAACGAACTTACCGCTTCCATTATCCTTCGCTTTGAATACGCCGTTAGTGAACTCAAAAGAAAAAGGTTCATCGTTCCACAACCACCGTCCCTTTGAGGAAAGCAACAAGCCAGAAGTCTGATTATACGAATTATTATTTATCAAATTATCCTTAAAAGGCTTTTCCGCCGAGTATGGCATCGACCTTCCTTTAAAAGAATGACCTCCCCACCAATACTCGTTCTCCAATAGCTTGAATTCCGTTTGATCTCCCGAGGCGATTAACGCCATAAAAGACAATGCGATTACAGAAGATTTCTTAATCATTTTTCCCTTTCTAAATCAATCAACCGTTTTATTAAGAACCTTGTCGGACTCTTCTCGAATCTCTGTAAAATATGACGCTTTTTTCCATAATGCCTTTTTGGCATCGAAAAGTTTTACAACCTTATCAAGTTCGTCATCACATTTACCCTCAGCACGAAGAAGTTTATATTTCTCTGCCGCCTCCAAGCCGTTTTGCAACATCAAGAGACGAATCGAGGGTGAGCCGTCCGGATAAACAAGAAAAGTGTCACCGGCAAAAAGCCCGGCGTAATCCGCATTCTCTATTGGCTTGGGCGGCCATGAATTGTACGCCCAGCGAAGTAGCCCATCAAGCCCGGCAACCGCAGGATAAAGCCCAAGCCAATACCCTTCATCGGGCGAGGAAAATACAAAAGTATTGGGCGACAAGGGACTGTTGCAAACGTAAAACGTCGTCTTTAGCCCCTTTGCCTTACGAGTGGCAACATCTTCAAAAAACCTCTTTGAAACATGTTCCATACTCTGCGAATAAACGTCCGGCTCAATTCCAACAAACGCATCGAAAGCGCGATTGCCCGCAAGCTTCAATCTAAGCCCAGGCGCTACACGGCGAACAAGCTCAGCCGCCGCTTTCGTCTCTTCGGGGCTGCGCTCATCGAGAGCGACCGTCGTTTTTTCAAACCATCCTTTATCTTTCAGATGCTTGGCAAAATCTTCAAGAAACGGCGACCAGTATTCTTCATATTCCTTTGACCCGGGTTTTGCCCGCATAGAGTGATGTTTGCCGTCTGGCGTTTCCCACCAGATACGCCCTCCATCCCACGGACAAATTGAATAACACGCGATTTCCGGCCCAATTCCGCACGAGAGAGCGAATGCAACATACTCGTCAAAAATCGTGTAATCAAATTTCCAGCTCCCGTCATCCATCTTGATGTGACGCACCATCGTGTCGTATGCATCAGTGCATTGGCGACTCCATGGGTATCGTACTATCGTTGTCGTAATCACCTTTTGACCAAGAGAAGCAAGCTCACACCAAAAAGGACGCATCGCCTCATAATGCTCCTTTGAAAACGGTTTCGTATTGCTCGTTCTTGCTATCGCCCACGGATGTTGCCAGATATCAAGATGGTAGGTTCGCTTCGAAACAGGTGTTATTGTTCGATTTAAAACTTTTACGCGAAGGTCTCCAAACTTATAAACGCCCGATTTTATCTTCCGCGGCACATTCACTTGGACAACACGAGCGGTTGCAGCATTGTCACCCCAAACGACACGATCAAGAGCATTGGAAAATGTCTTTCGCCAGATTTTAGGAGCCTGGCTGTACTGAACGCCTTTAAGGGCGCCAACTTTTATCTGAAACCCGTTGCGATCCCGACCAACCTTCTCTCCGTCAGGAAGAAACGCATTGACCGTCTCACCCTTCCATGCCGTCAGTTCAAGCGCGAATGACGGTAAAGCGAATATAACGGCAAACAATGAAATTTTAACAGCGGTCATTTTATAAAGTGTTTTATCTCACTCTGATCATAAACCCCTTGCGCCGCTTCAAGATTAAAAGATCATTCTCATTATCGTCGTCGATATTTTTTGTAATCGCTACCCAATTTTTCAGCACATCAGGCAAAACCGCATCTTTGGCAATCCTGCCGACAACAATTTTATCGTTCGACACAAACTCCCCACCCTCGGTCATCATCGTCGGAACGAGTTTGCCGCCATTGTTGAGATACGTTCCGACATTCAGAGTATCGTTCGTAAGCGCGCCATCCTCGCCGCGCCAGACGCGCACCTGGAAATCGGCTTGAAGATCGAGAGCACCGAAGGTGACACTTGCAGGATTATTATTCTCTGTTGTGCCTTCGTAATTTGTAATTTTAAGTAGTCCATTGGCGACGACAGTTCCCGCCCAATTTGCTCCGTTGGCGAAATATAGTTCGGCCTTTGCCTTGCCGTCACACGCCACAGCCATAATTTTACCTGTACAGGTGCTATTGGGCGATGCAAAACGCGGCGCACATATTTTAGCATCAGGCCATGTATTTGTTATGATGACATCCCCGGAACCCGTAAACGGTGAATCGATATAGAATGGGTGCAAATCATTATCGTTATCACCATAATCATCCTTAAAGCCTACGATTTGCATTGTTGTATTTCCCGCAACGTCCACCCCTTTAAGTTTATTAAAGATACGGCTGCGATTACCGCCAAGAACATTTCCCCACCAATGCCCGCGGAATACCTTTTGAACACCGCCTGCATATCTGATAACTCCTGTATCATCTCCATAAGTTCGCCACCAGCACCCTATACCACCTTCAAGAACTTCAATGCCGACATACCCTTCTTCCGACGGACGGAGAGAGACGACACCTTTCCCAAACCATCCATTATCTTCCGTTGCGTTTGCAATCGTTACGGTCGTTCGGATTTCACCGCCATCAACAAGCGTTATCCTGCCGCGATCTTGAACATATATAGAATAAGTATTTTCTATATTTTCAGGATGCGCATTTATTGTAGATCTTCTACGGAAGAGCACAGTATTATTGGTCAAGACAAGATTCGCACCTCCTGCGACATAATTATCTTGCCCTATATCCAAAGGCGTATTATCGACAATCATCTTAAAGTTTTCAGACTCAGGATTATTTAAGCCAAAGGCAAATCCATCCCTATCGCTATATGTGATTGTGGAATCCTTAAGAACGATATCTTCAACAACCTTTACAACACCTCCCTTCGCCGGTGAAACAAAATCGATACGGGAAGCCTTTTCAACTTTGGCTGAGTTAAGTGCCGTTATCGTCGCATTCGTTGCATGCATGGCGAAGTATGTCGTTTCATTACTGTCGGCATATCCGAAAACGATCGGGCCGTCGCCTGACTCGGTAAGGGCAGAACCTTCACACAAAACGAGATGGACATTCTTGAACCTACATCCCGCCGGGACGGTCAATGTCACATTTTCTTCAATAACAATCGTAGGAATTTCTTCCTCTCCGACGGCTATTGCTACAATTTCGCCTAAATTATAATCAGACCCCACCTTCAGCGTAGACTTTCCTTTTAACCTGATTTCGCAAAGTGACACATCTGAAGATGCAACACGTAAGGTCGCGCCGTCTTGAACCGTTATGCTGCCCCAGCTCGTAGAAAAACGTTCTGAAATAACGGCATTTACGCCGTCACCTGCCACACACACATCAAGACCTTCGGCAGGAATTCCATTCTGCCAGCCATCCGCATTCTCGAGATCGGTAATGGTTGTTGAATTAAATACAAAAGTTGAATCGCCGACAACAAGGCTATCGCCATTTTCAACGATGGCAACACCGGAAGAACGGAAGGACTCTTCCGCATCCGCTTTGATTTTTGCGCGAAGTTCTGCGTTAGGCGTTGTCACGAGTGTATCACCTTTCAAGAACGCGCCTGCTTCAAACACAAATGTCCCTAAAAGTGTTGCACCCTCTCCAAGCGCGGCAATTGAAAGACCAGGTTTTTTAACCGTAATGACGCCTGCGTTGTCCTCAAGAGTTTCAAGAGTCATGTTCGCATGAGCCAATGTAAACGACAGACCTGGACCGATTTTAAGCATACCCATTGACGTACGAGTGTTTTCGGCAAATTCGACAGAGCCGCCCTTAAGGTCAAGAGAATAGGGGACATCAGCAATCTTTAATACACCCTCGCCTTCTTTCGTAAGAGCAACACCCTCACGAAGTTCAAGGTCTGACACATCCATTCTCTTGCCTGAATCAACTTCGGCGATGACAGAAGCATTTTCTTCGATAAAAGAACGCTGCACCTCTGTGTCTCCATATTGATACATCCTGTCCACATTGAAGGTCACATCATTCAAAGCCTGAACCTTACCGCCAAACCATTGAAAATAAAGTCCCATCGCATTACTTTCTGTTCCACTCGCATTACCGAGAGAAACATCTCCTCCAAGCTTCATCGTGCCGGATTTCTGCTGAATTCTAAAGGAGGCGCGCTTACTCCAGCCTGCCGTGGCAGTACGGTTAAGAGTAAATCCATTCGGAAAGGAAAATTCACCGCCCTCATTTGACCACGTACTGCGACTTGTCGAATTGCCGTCTTTTTGAATTGTATTACCAAAAGTAAATTCCGCCGAACCTCCCGGCATAACCTTGATCATTTCGAACTTATCAAATAGATCAACCTTGTCAAAGATGAGTTTACTTCCGTCTCCAACGGTAAAAAGATACCCTTTTGAACGAGGGCAACCGGAGGTGAACTTTTTTTGCACCTTTAACGTAGCTTTTACAAGATTAAACGGATGAGTATGATTTTCAGCCATAACACCTGAATTGACATCGTTACGGCCGCCTGAACTATCGGCAAAACCTTCCGTTAAAATCAACGTACCATTGCTCAATTCAAACGAAGGATATTTTAAAGTAGTTGTATTGTATGCCGAAGAAAAATCAAGCGAGGCAACGGTTCTCTCTTCCCCGCCAAGATCAATTACAACATCAGTGTTTTTAACTGGTTTAATTACATCTTCACTCGTAGGTACAATATTTTCCGACCAATTCTCCGCTGTCGTATAAATATTATCTCCAGCAGCACCAGTCCATGAATATTCCGCACCAAAGAGAACGGAAGATAAGGTCAGCACAGCAAAGAGAATAAGATTAATCATACGATTTTTTTGACACATAACTTTAACTCCTTTTAAATCATCTATTTACGACCTTGATTTCACATGGTTTGAGAGTAAGCTCCGTCTTCTTTCCGCCGATTTCATAAGTGACCGTTCGTTCCTTGATCGTATCGGCATTCAGAAAATAAATCTTCTTATTATAAACGCCGTAGGCGATATATTTTACATCCTCGCCATTAGCGGATGAGATACGAACAGTCTGATTAACTTCGGCAGCAAGAGAAGAGACGAGTTTTAGGAACGCGGCCTTGCCCTCTTTTGAAGCGGCGGGAAACTCCTTGCCGGTAAAAAGGATATAACGCCCTTTCCCGAATTTCTTCTCAACATAGTCTCCAGGCTTTCCGACAGGCGGCAGGAAATCAAAAAGCGGCATCAAATCCTTACTTGTGTAATTTTTATAATCGCGATCAATGCGCGTCGTCATCTGCGGACGCGACATGACGAGCGTACCGCCCTCGCGCACATAACGCTCAAGAACATCTTTCTCAAGGCGCATCATCGTATTCCAGCCGCCAAACACAAGAAGATCGTAACGCCTCAAATCGGCAATCGTCGACTCGTCGTCAACCTGCATCACGTCAACCTGACCATACGGAGTACCGCCGATCCAATGGTTGCCGAAAGGCGCAACGGCATCGCTCGGGACGGGATAAAAAAGATTTTTTAAAAGCGCCTGCGTTTCCTCCGGCGCGCCATACTTCCAAAGCTTGTTCGTATCGGCGTTCAAGTGCTGGCTCCAGACGGCATATCCGCCCTCGCGTCCGAGATAGGAATCGAGGTTCCCAAGAGCCATCGCGATTTTCGTTTCGGGCGTCCCCTTGTCGCGCGGATTCGCCTTCACCCAATCGTAGAACTTTTTAACGACGTCGCGGTAGTGATTGGCGACATACCCATCGTACCCTTCCTTCGCGCGCTCTTCCTTCGGCTGACCGGGCGTATCGGACGTATACTGCCACGCCTGCTTACCTTGAGCGCCCGACTCAAGAACAATCATCGAGGTTCCCGCGACATATTCCTGCAGGAATCCGACAAGACAGGAATCATACTTCTGTGCCGTGCGATACGGCAAAGCGCACGTCTGCCATTCGTGGGCGTTCCATGCGCACCAGTACTCGGGGCCCCACTTGCGCGCCGCGCCGCGTGCCTCGCCAGTTGTGTGCCCGATATTCATCGCCCCGATCGCCCACTGCTCGTTGCAGATGAAATCAATTCCGCCTTGGAGCTCATAACACGAAAGCGCCGCGCCGCATGTAGAGAACATATAGGGGAAGTTTGATTGCCACCCGAACGCCGCCTTCCCGCAGTAGCGGTTGACGAAGGCGTTCTTCGCTTGAACCAAATCGAGATCCATCGGAATGCCGCATTCCTTGCGGCTTTGGTAGATGAAACTTGCATACTCACCGATGTTGTTGCCGAGATAACGTCCTTGATAAGCGCGATTGAGTTTATCCTGCACCTGCTTATTGTCGCCGCTATAAATGCTCATCGACCACATCTTTCGCTCTTTGATGAGCTTTTGCCATTTCTCGCGATCCCCTTCCGGCCATCTTTCCGGATGAGTTTTTGATCCGCCCTTCCATCCGACGTAGAGGTTGCACAAATCCTTTTCAAATATATCACGCGTCAAATCAAGCGCCTCGCCATAGCCGGTATGCCCGACGAGAATATTATGATTTTCAGTCGGCTGACGAACGATTGGCCAGGGACGCTTAACTACAATATTCGTCACATAGGTGTTGCCGTAAATATCCCTTATCCCCGTAGCCACCGTAAAGCGTTTCGCTTTTGAATTCGGGAACCGTTTACGGAAGAGAGTATCCTTGGTGCGTATCTTCTCGGTCTTTATTTCAGATTCGCTGTCAGGGTTCGGGTAGCGGAAAACAAGTTCGGCGACAGACTCCTTAAAATCATCTGCCGAAATCCAATAACTGCGGCCTGTGCGGTCGTACTTGACCGTGAAGGTATACCGCGCCGGCAGATTCTCCGGCTCGGGCGCGTTGCGGCGGATTTTCAGTTTTGAATTTGCGGGCACGGAAATAACGGACGGATCAAACTCAACATCCTTCGCGACTAAAACCTCAACAGTCGCGCCAGGCGCAACACGTATGATTCCCGGTTCGATTTTGGCATTCCAAAACAGTTGCAGCTTTCCGCCTTCCAAAACGATATCAAGCTTTCCCTTGGTAATTCCGTTGGTGGAAACATTGTTCCCGATCGCCAAAACGCCGCCGTCCTTCAGCCGAATAGCGAGTTGACACCCCCACTTCGCTTCGGCTACGGCGATACCGTGGGGAAAAACCGCCTCGCCGCCAATCTCCCAAAGATTGTCCTTCATTCCGCCCTGTAAAGTAAAACGAGTCAAATCAGCCATCCAGTACGCGCCTTGGGGAATAAGGACGCGCGAGTGATCCATGTTCCACTTGATCCCGTTCATCTCCAACCGCGCCCCGGGAGCGACATTGAAAACCCGCGTTCCCGCATCCCCTAATCCCGTACCGAGCGTCACGCCGCGGGCGAACGCAAGCGCAGAGCCCTTCTCGATCTCAATTCTGCCGCCATGGACTCCGACCGCCTTCGTGAAGGTAAGCCGGCCGTTTTTTACCGTAAGCGGCTGACCGTTCCACTTATGCTGATGCCACGACTCTACCGAACGCTCACCGCCTTTCATATCGATGATAAGCGGCTTTTCATCGGTAAAATAAGACCCTTTGTCACTGACAGCCTCGGACTCGACTTTCTTCTTAGCCTCTTCAGCGGCGTTCTCAGCAGCAACCTCTTCAGCTCGTTTTTTCGCCTCCTCCCTCGCCTTGCGCTTTGCGGTTTCCGTCATGCGGATTTCAAACGACCCGAGTTTGTTGGCTCGCAAAGACTCATCCCACATTCCCTTGTTCGCAAAGCGGATCGGGCGACGCGGAACAGCCCCGAACTTCTCGTCCTTCATCGGACAAGATGCGCGTAGATAAATATCATACTTGCCGCTTTCCGGCACAAGCGGAGTTTTAAATTTCAGCGCCACCCGCTTTTTCGCGCCAGCTGAAATATCCAACGAGCATTCAGCCGCCGAGAAGGCTTCTGCCGACGAGCTCCTGGCGATTACCTCAAAACGGGAAGGCAGCAGCAGCTTTCCAAAACCGGTATTTTCAATTTCAAGCGCGATAACATCCTCATTGCCGCCCCCTGACTTTGCCGGAAGCTGTGCGTCACGCACGACGAAACGATAGCCCATGTGATCGCGCACGAACTTATTCATCGTCTGGCCGTCATATTCAGCCAAATTCGGCATTCCGTCAAAGGCATATCTCTTAGAATCAAAAACAAGATCATTTGTCAGGAAATCTGCCAACGTATGACCGCGCTCGCCAATATTGCGCAAATAATTAAGGTGGGTCTCGTACCATTCTTTGACGATATTCCATTTTTCAAGCTGAAAAAGCCCCATGTTTTTTTCAAGCCAATCGCGGCCGATATACGCCATCTCGCCGCCGTACGGATGATTTTCGAATGTCTTAAGCATTTCTACGCCACGCTCACGCTTAAAATCTCCCGCCCATGTACCGTAATCCCACCAAGTGCCGAGATACCCGTCGTTATACATTCCGAGTCGCTTTAAGTATTTGTCGGTAAAAGGCAACTTCTTAAGCGTCTCGAGCGTTTTTGTCCCCGACATTTTATTTACATAATCCGGTGCTCGAACAAGAACGGAAATACTCTCGGGGAGATTGTCGCAATACTCCTTTAAAATGCGGTTCATGTACTCGGCCTTGCAATAATCGGAAGAATGCATTTCACCCCAGGGGCCCGCGATCCCGGCCTCGACCGCCACGACCACATCGTCATATTCCGCCATAATTTTCGACAGATCACGAATGTGACCGAGCAGAATATCGAAATCTTCCGGCTCACATCCGGGGTGCTCGCTCCATGTATAACCAAGGCGGACTATAAGCGATCCGCCTTTCGCTCTCGTCTCGCCAAGAAAGCGGCGAACATCTTTTTTCATCGCTTCCGTAATCGGAATGTCCTCGCCGCCGACTCTCGCGTCCGGCGGACGCTTTCCGTTCTGCTCGCGCCCGCCGGAAAACCGGCTTAACTCCCAAAGCGACGAAGCGTACCTGTCAACTCCACGCCAATTCGGAAGCCCCTCGGGCTTAAACGTAACCCAACCGCCCCCTGCATTACCTCGCGCGGGATTCTTAAAAGATTCAGTACCGTCCACGTATGAGATATCCGTGTTGACGAAATGACGTTTTTCGCCTACTGCGGCAAAAGCATTTGCCGACACTATCAAGGCGGTTAGAAAAACAGTTTTTTGAAGACAACTAAACATACGCGTTTTATATATCTTTGTTAACTCACACTACGAAATATCATCACACCAAAATTATAACATAAATAAACATATCCTTCAATTTTCACCCTTATCCCACAACGCAAATCGATGTCGACCCGGCTTTTCCGCCGGAAATCCGCGGCGTATCCGACGCGGATTTAGCGAGCACCAGCGCCGAATCGACTCCGGCTCGAAGGCCTTGCGTACATCAATTCAAAAAAGTGGGATAAGGGTGGGGGCGAGATGTACTTCGGACACATTAAAACCCGATCCTTCCCCAATGGGGCCTCTGAATCGGTTTTAACGCGTCCGAAGTGCTTTAGTGTCCAGCAGCCGTATCCCCCGAGCGCAAGCGAGTCGCGAAGCGATGTCAATCAGGGGTGTACCCAGCTTCCCAATCCGATTGGTCGTGGCGAGATTTTTTCTCCCATGGGGACAATCCCCCAGGCTATTCGCTTCGCTCACGAAGAAATGAAAATTCAGCGCCACAACCGCTACCCCAACCAACCACCGCATTTTGCAAAATGTGAAGGTAACCTCGCCCTCAAATCCGAACTTTACACCAACGCCAAAAATCAAACTTCCCCTCGTTTCCCTTCACTTCACACCAGAGGGAGAGTCCCCCTCGTCACTTGCCCTTCGGCTTTACCACTATACAACATTGTAATATCTGCCGCAAAATCAGCCCCTCTAACCTAAATATCACAAAGCGCCTGCTGCTTCCATTTGTAAATGATCTTTTGCCCATTCGCCTGACAAAACATCATTACACCAATTAACAGAATTGGTTTCACCGTAATTTATCGCTTGTTGTCTAAGCCGCACAAAGAAATTACTAACCGTTGCATCTTCATATCGTAGAGCTAATTTATTTTCTTGCTTCGTTCCATACGGAGACATAATAAACCGTAAGGAGCGCCAATAATTAGCTCGTGTATCTGTTTCACCATAAGTAAGCAACTTATCAATAAAGTTAGTGTAGTTGCCATATCCAGAATATCCTACGGCACTAAGTGTTGTAAATCGGACCATTTCGTTAGTTTCATAATTATGCCAATCAGAAGCGATTTCAGAACAATTATTTGAAACAACATTAACTAAATCCATAAATCGTTCTAAATGAATCCCATCAAGCTCAAAGTCTATACCACCTCCACGAACACCAGAAAAAAAATATTCTGGTGTTCTCTGTTTTCCTAAAAACACATAGTCTGAATACACACGAATAGTTTTTGCATAAATATTAGTAACCAAATTCTCCTCCTGTGCATAACAAAAACTTACATTAATTCCGAAACAAATTATAAACATCACGAGATTATTTTTCATTTCATCTTCTCCTTATTACATCATTTTACGTTGTATTTTACAGTTCCATCTAACATTTTCTTGGCATTTCGACCTACTCCATTCTCTCTCGCACTTATAGTCCACCCATCATAATCAACAATTCCGCAATGGCCAGGACCGTTCGGATTATACCTACTTGCTATAAAACCAGGTTCAGGATAAGCATAGCCAAGATGCAGCCAATCCCCAAGACCAATTCCCATAGCCCAATCATTTGCTGTTGGAGGATATACATTCCCAATCATCGGAACCGTTTGATTTTTCGGCACGGAAAAACCTGCCTCGATTGCTACATCTGCAACAAAACGATTACACTTCCATTTCTCTTCTTTTACCTTAGAAAATCCATTTTTGCTTGGCAAAAACATCATATACCCATACTCCGCCAAACCTAAATGGCTCAATGCCGCATTTCTCAACCTTAGCATCCCATCCGATCGAGCGACGCCAAAATGATCATAATCACCTTCCTCACAAGGTCCTATTTTTTCTTTTATCGCCGCACAATACCCCTCGCTATCCATGTGTACATAGGCCGTCTCGTTAGATTGAGTACCGTAAACCAAACGGGCCTTAAGCGCAAACACTCCAGCCGATGGCGTAGGAATTGATACATCACGCCCTGCGTTATAGAGCAATTGCCACTCATCATAGTTGCCATTGTTACGACGTCTGGCCGTATACCACTCAACTTTCAGACTTACATCTGCATCTGAAGGCAATACATTGAAAAATGCTCCGATCGGAGTCCCTTTGACAACACACATCCCTGTATCAGGCGCACCGCGAATAGTGAGAGACGATGGATTGAGTACAGTTAAGGCCGTCTCGGCGGCAATTGAACTGGAAGATGCATCTATAAATTCACATTTCAATTTTACGTCACCATTCAGAGAACTTTCGCTAAGCCCGTCTATATCAAATTTGCAGGTGTATGATTTAATATCATCAATCGAAATTTCTTTAGGGAGGCTTGGCGATACCGAAACTTTCTCTGCACCTTGAAGCAGAGAAACCCGCAACGTACCATTAGTTTCGACATCTGAAATCATACTCACTACAACGCTGCCGGGCTTACTACCCGCCATTTGCTTGCTTTTCAAAATCAATGCCGACGGTCCAGAAATCGCGCACGTCACCATCGGATTTTCATTCGTTCCGTACGTTGCGCCGCTAAGTGTTGAATACAACATTCTATTTGCTATGCGCACTCGAACGGAGAGATCGAATTCTTCTCTTCTAGGCAACTCATCAACATACACCAATGTTTCTTTAGAGTTCGGCGAAGCAATGCTAATCCTGTCATCTGCGGTAATCCACTCACAATGAATTGCAGATTCACCTATCCGACAATCACTAAACATCGCGGAAAAAGCCTTCGGAAAATCGCCATCATTCAAATGCAGAATATCGGGAGAACCTCTCAGTCGAGGAAGCCAAACAATGATTCCTGGATTATATTTAGTCGGATAAGAGGCCTCCACGCCGCCATCCTCGGTCCAAACGCCTGTGCCGTCATTCAAATTAAGCTCTTCTATCTCGGAATATGAGTTATTCTCCAAATCGTCAGTCCAACTATACGCAGCCGTTTCCATAAACGGCCATATCGTAAACTGATACTCAACACCTTTCTCCAATAAAAAGACATATTCGCCAGCGTTGGTTATCGCGACCGAATAATCGCCGACTTTTAGTTGCGCAGTTTCGAGCGGTTTTTCAGGCACTGTAACGGTGAGCTTATACAGGCCGTTAGTTAGGTCAACGCCGACTTGATCGTCAACCCATTGAGAGTAACCGACCGAAAGTATCTCGCTCGAGTTCGTGAAGTTCGCCGCGACCCATTCGGCGTCTTGACCGAAGCCGTTATGCTCGAACGGCAACTGACGCGGAATAAGCTGCTCAACGCCGTTTGTAGCGACGAGAATATCGCCGCTTCTTCGGAGCTCAATTCGCCCGTTTACAACACTGTTCGTTTCGCGATTCACAAGACCATTATACCACGAATAGACATACTTTGCCTCATTAGTTTCTGACGCGGCGAAATACTCGCAGCTGAACTGCGAAATACCTGGCGCTAGTTCCACAGGAGAACCCAAGATGGATATTACTTCAGGATTAAACGGACCCTTCCATAAAACGCCGGAAGCGAGAACTTCAACTCCTTTAAGGTGGTTCGTGCCACACGGAAAAACAAAATCGTTCTCAAATCTGCACCAAAACGAATCGTCCCACGCCCCAACAATATTCCAATTCTTTATGGCGAACGCAGTTTGATTCGCACCCTGGTCTATTGGAGCTGGTCTCGACACAAATAGTGACGCACTTTGAGTATTGGCCGAAATTTGCTTAAAACTTCCATGCACAACACAAACGAAAAAACAAATTCCGAAGAAAACTTTAAAGAAAGGATTTAATTTTCGAAACTGCTCAGACGTCTTATTGAGACGATTTAACAAACAGCGCGGAATCGAAAGCGCTACGAGAGCTGCGACGCAAAAAAACGCAACCCGCAAAAGAGCATCTTCACTAAACAAACCGTCTAACATCCACTCACCTCACGATTATAAAGAACGGATCGTTAAAAAGCGAATATGTCACGCTTTCATCAGCAAAAGAAAGTCCTCGCCTGACAATACGGACAAGATTCCACGATGAATTAAACGCAGTCGGCGAAAGAGACGTATCAATTACGATTGAATTTCCATCATCAACCATAAGCCGTTGAGCCTTACGATCTGGCGATAATTTTATCTTCCAAAACAATTTTCGTCGCCCTGACGCAATATCCCTCGTAATTAGCACACCGCTTCTTCGATTATAGAAAAAACACAGCCCGCTGGCCCAACCAAGCGAAACATCTATCTCATCGCGGCTCAAGGTTCCGCTCAAATCAGCATCAACACCAAATTCTACAGTTACGTTATTATTCGTCTCAGCATTAAGCTCAATACTCAAGCCAAACCTAGTAGAAGCATCGTCACTTAATACAAGCGCAGCATTAGTTGAAACCTCTCGCCCATAGTAATCGTCAACTGG
>JAZOQU010000023.1:0-51118 GCA_045656225.1 Kiritimatiellia bacterium
ATCATCTAGGAGATTCTGAAAGTAAACGCACGTCCCCTCCCCGGGGAGGGTAGAGGGAGAATTCTTGTACTCTTCTGTTATAGCTAATCTTTATGGGTAGTAAACGAACGTAATTTATTCGTTTACTTTTGGAAACCACAGTTCAAAAAATGGGTAAACTCCAGGGTGTGACAATATTGACCTTTCATAAAGGTTGATGTATAATTTTAAAATATCTAATGAAAGGAAACGGTATGAATTACCAAGAGGCTGAAAAACTTCTCGTTAAATGTTCTCAGGAACACGTTCTTAAACACTGGAAGAAGCTTAACAAGAAGGAGCGCGAAGCGCTTCTCGAGCAGGTTGCGACGATTGATCCCAAGAGCGTTTCACGTTGCAGGGAGGCTCTCGGCAAGGGTGCGGAAGTTCCCGACAGCTCCAAGGGTAAGGCTCCGAAAGTCGCGGTTCTCAAGGGCAAGAAACTTGCCGAGGCCCGTGCCGCCGGTGAAGTTGAACTTTCGGAAGGCCGCGTAGCCGCGCTTCTCGTCGCGGGCGGTCAGGGCTCGCGTCTTGGGTACGATGGCCCTAAGGGCTGTTACGAGATCGGCCCCATAACCAACGCGCCGCTCTTCTATTTCCACGCCCGTAAGATTCTCGCCCGTTCAATCCGCTACGGATCTTCGATTCCGTTCTATGTGATGACGAGCGAGGCCAACAACGCCGCGACGGTTCAGTGTTTCGAAGAGAATGACTATTTCGGGCTTAATCCCGATGATGTGTTTTTCTTCACCCAGGGCATGTGGCCCGGCATGAGCGCCGAGGGCAAGATCATTCTCGATCAGCCCGGTCATATCTTCATGAGTCCCGATGGTCACGGCGGACTTCTCGCGGCGCTTAAGCGTTCTGGGGCGCTCGCCGATATGAAGAAGCGCGGCATCAAGTCTGTCTTTTTCTTCCAGGTCGACAATCCTCTCGTTGAAATCGCCGATCCCGCGTTCATCGGATACCACGTGATGAACAAGTCCGAGTATTCTCTCAAGCTTTGCGCCAAGCGCGATCCGAAGGAGAAAGTCGGTATGCCCATGCGTTTCGGCGATACCTACCGCATGGTCGAGTATACCGAAATGACAGACGAGCAGTGCAACCGCAAGGATAAGAGCGGCAAGCTCTACTTCCTTTACGGTTCGCCCGCCATTCATGTTTTCGACCGCGCGTTCTTGGAGCGCGAGGCCGCGCGTCCCATGCCGCTTCATCTGGCGTTCAAGAAGATTCCCTATGTCGACGAAAAGGGCGCTCTCGTAAAGCCTTCCGAGCCGAACGGCTACAAGTTCGAGAAGTTCATCTTCGATATTCTTCCCAACGCAAAGACGGCGACGTTCCTCGCGTTTGATCCCAAGGATGAGTTCTCTCCCGTAAAGAACGCGGAAGGCGCTGACTCTCCCGCCTCCTGCAAGGCGGATATGCAGGCGAAGTGGCGCTCCTGGCTTAAGGAGTGCGGCGTTACGGTCGACGAGTCCGTGCCGGTCGAAATCGATCCCGTATATGCGCTCGACGCCGAAGACCTTAAGGAAAACGGCATCTGTCTCGGCGCTGAATAACAGGCGTCCGAATTTGTGTTTCTCGCGTGAATATTGTATAATTTCAATACATTTTAAAGAGTTCATAAGAAATTGAGGTATATAAATGAGTGAAGTAAAACCGACATTGGTTGTTTTAGCTGCAGGTATGGGTTCGCGTTACGGCGGGCTTAAGCAGGTCGACCCCGTAGGTCCTTCGGGCGAGGCTATTCTCGACTATTCCGTTTTTGACGCTTCCCGCGCCGGTTTCGGTAAGGTAGTATTCATCATCCGCAAGGATTTCGAAGAAGTTTTCCGCGAGAAGGTCGGCAAGAAATACGAGGGTATTATGGAGGTCGCTTATGCGTTCCAGGATTTGAACGACCTACCCCCTCCGTACGTCGTCCCCGAAGGCCGCTCCAAGCCCTGGGGTACCGCTCACGCCATCCGCGCTGCGCGCGATGTCGTTAAGGAGCCGTTCGCCGCCATCAACGCCGACGACTTCTACGGCCGCGACGCCTTCCAGCAGCTCGCCAAGTTCCTCACCGGCGAGAAGGGCTGCCCGTGCAAGCATCATTTCGCCATGGTCGGCTACAACCTTTCGCTTACGCTTTCCGAGCACGGTTCCGTCGCGCGCGGCGTATGCAAGATCGACGATGCCGGTTATCTTACCGACGTCAAGGAGATGACGAAGCTCGTTAAGGCGGGTGATATGGCCGAGAATCAGGAAGATCCCGAGAATCCCGTAAAGGTTCCTCTCGACGCCCGTGTCTCGATGAACCTCTGGGGCTTTACACCCGCTCTCTTCACTGAACTCGAAGAGCGCTTCCCGAAGTGGCTCGCCGAGAACGGCTCGAAGGAGAAGAGCGAATGGTATATTCCGTTTGTCGTTGACGAACTTATCAAGGAAGGCAAGGCCGACGCTAAGGTTCTTCCGACCGAGTCCGCGTGGTTCGGCGTAACCTACCGCGAGGACAAGCCCCTCGTGGTCGAAGCGATCGCCAAGCTCGTCGCAGCCGGTGAATATCCCGAAAAACTTTTTTAACGATAAAGGAACAATAACATGTCCAATCGCACATACAGCGAAGAAGAGCTGCTTTCGGTACTCTCCGCATTCGGAGTTACAGATGTCGTAAAGGTCGCCCGCTACGGTTCGGGTCACATCAACGATACCTTCAAGGCCGACGATGTCCGCGGCGTATCCTACATTCTCCAGCGCATCAATACCGACATCTTTCCCGATGCCGACGGCATGATGGAGAACATCAGCCGCGTCACGAGCCATATCCGCTCGAAGGGCGGCAAGTCGCTCGAGGTTCTCGGTTACAAGAAGCCTTGGCGTCTTTACGCGTTCATCACCGGTGCGCGCACAATCGATCTTATCGAGAACGCCGATCAGGCTTTCCTCGCGGCGAACGCTTTTGCGCAGTTCCAGAATACTCTCGCCGATCTCCCCGAGCCGCGTCTCAACGAGATTCTGCCCAAGTTCCACAACACGGTCAACCGTCTTAAGCTTCTCGACGAGGCCGCGGCGGCCGACGTTAAAGACCGCCTTAAACTCGTACAGCGCGAGATGGATTTCATCAACGCGCGCCGCGAAGAGGCCGGGCGTATCGTCAACGCCATGGCGAGCGGAGAGATTCCCGAGCGCATCACCCACAACGATACTAAGATCAACAACGTCATGCTTGACGAAGTGACGCAGCAGGGCGTCGCGGTCATCGATCTCGATACGGTAATGCCCGGTTCCGCGCTCTACGACTTCGGCGATATGGTCCGTACTTCGACGGCCGCCGCCGCCGAGGACGAAAAGGATCTCGACAAGGTGTTCTCGCGCAAGGAGTATTTCGAGGCTCTCGTAAAGGGCTACCTTAAGGACGCCAAGTTCCTCAACGCCGCCGAGCTCGACGCTCTCGCGTTCTCCGGACGTCTGATAACGCTTACGATCGGCATCCGCTTCCTCACCGACTATCTCGCGGGCGACACGTATTTCAGGACGGCGTACGACGACCACAATCTCGTCCGTTGCCGCACTCAGCTCAAGATGGTCCAGTCGATGGAAGATCAGCGCGACGAATACGAGCGTATCGTCCGCGAAACCGCGAAATCACTTTAACGTAAACTCAACCAAGAGAGGTAAAAAATGGAAATCGTAATCTGCAAGACCAAAAAGGAAGCGAGCCGCAAGGCCGCCGATATGATCGCTAAGCTCGTCAAGGAGAACCCCAAGTGCGTATTGGGTCTCGCGACAGGCTCCACACCGGTCGAGATGTATGACTGCCTCGCAAAGGACGTCAAAGCCAAGAAGATCTCCTTCAAGAACGTCAAGAGCTGGAACCTCGACGAGTATTACGGTCTCGCCCCGACGCATGATCAGAGCTACCGCTACTTCATGAACGAGAACTTCTTCGACAAGATCGACATCAAGAAGTCCAACACCCACGTTCTCAACGGTCTCGCCAAGGACTGGCGCAAGGAATGCGCCGCGTACGAGGCTCAGATCAAGAAGGCGGGCGGCATCGATCTTCAGGTTCTCGGCATCGGCTCCGACGGACACATCGCGTTCAACGAGCCCGGCAGCTCCCTCGCTTCGCGTACGCGCATCGTTTACCTCACGCCCCAGACGATCAAGGACAACGCCCGCTTCTTCAAGAAGGCGTCGGACGTTCCCGTAAGCGCTCTTTCGATGGGTGTCGGTACGATCTGCGAGGCCAAGAAAGTCGTTCTTCTCGCATTCGGAAAGAATAAGGCCGACGCCGTCAAGGGCATGGTCGAAGGCGGCATGAGCCAGTTCTGCACGGCTTCCGCGCTCCAGGCCCACAACGACGCGTGGGTGTTCTGCGACGAAGAGGCCGCTTCCAAGCTCAAGCTTAAGAAGTTCTACGCCTGGCGCAGTGAAATCGAAATGAAAGGCTGATTGAAATGAAATACGTCTGCAAAGTCTGCGGTTATGTTTACGACCCCGCCGATAACAACGGTGTCGAATTCGACGCGCTCCCCGACGACTGGACCTGCCCTCTCTGCGGAGTCGGCAAGGATCAGTTCGAGGCTATGTAAGTCGAAGAATATCCGATAAAAAAGACGCGCCCTGTTTCGGCGCGTCTTTTTTATCTTCTTCAATTCTCGTTTTCCCATTATCCGGTGAAAATGGTATAATATCTGATATGAAAATATTTGTTTTTTGTTTATCTTTTTTGTTGGCGGTGTCAGCGTGGTGTAATGTCAAAGGCGGTTTTTCCCCGCTGCACGGCGTTCCCGCCGGATGCGATCCAAGCGTAATGAGTGAATCATATTGGAAAATCTGGAACGAGGACGAGCAGCGTAAAATTGACGCCGATATCGAGGCGAATCGTAAGGCTGACGGCGTATTTGCGCTTCCGGCGCGTCCTGGTACGCCAGTTGAGGTGGTGCAGACGGATCACGAATTCAGATTCGGCGCCCATATCTTTAACTTCAATCAGCTCGGAAAGACGGAATGGAACGACATTTACAAAGCGAGCTACGGCAGGAACGGTCTTTTCAATCAGGCTACCGTCGCGTTTTACTGGAATAATTACGAGCCCGAGCCTGGGAGACAGCGCGCGAATGCGGCTTACGACGACACGGAGGCGTATTGGAATTCCCTTTCATTGGAAGCCGCCCAGCTTGAGCGTTTCTGGCGCCGTCCTGCCGCAAAGCCCGTAATCGATTACCTCAAAATGATGGATGTGCGCATCCACGGTCATATTCTCATCTGGGGGACGGCCAAGCCTTACTGGATTTACGATTGGTATTGCCCTGAGAACGAAAAAGAGTATTTCGACACGCTCGGTATTCCGCGTCATTCCACATTCCCTAAGCGCGCCAAGGCTGGCGCGGAGGGCGGGTTCGGTTTCGACAGCCGCTGGAAGAAAGCGTGGCGCAACGCATACGGCTATGTAACCGAGGAAACTCTTGGAGAGAAGGCTCCGCAATTTGCCGCGAACATGCGCAAGATTTTTCGTAAGAGAGTTTTTGATATCGCTGAAGATTTCGGACCTTTTGTAGACAGCTGGGATATTGTGAACGAAAGTTGCGTCGATTGGAAGGTGTACCGCAAATCGCGCACGGGGCTTCCGTTCTGGAAGTCCGTCTACGGTCTTATGCCCGGAGACTATCCGCTTAATGCGCTTTTGGATGCGAAGGAGGCGTTCCCCGATACGACCGATCTTGTAATCAACGACTACGCCATTAACGACAACTTCCTTGCGCAGGTCAAAGATTTGGAAAACGAAGGCGCACGTATCGATGTTGTCGGCTGCCAGATGCACATTTTCAATACCAACGACTGTATGCGTCTTGCGCTTGGAGCGACGAACGTTAACTGGGTCGGAACCCCCGCGACGATTCAGCACCGTCTCGATACGATGGCCATGACAGGTAAGCCGTTGCATGTCTCAGAGGTTACGATCACCTCGCCCGGCATGGACGACAAGAGCCGTCAGATTCAGGCGATTTTGACGCGCAACATTTACCGCAAATGGTTCTCGCACAAGGCGGCGATGGGTATTACATGGTGGAATACGGTCGACGGCGGAGGAGTTTACGGCGAGCCGCTCGTATCCGGACTTTTTACGCGTGACATGAAGCGCAAACGCGCCTACGATGCGCTCGATGAACTTATCAATAGAGAGTGGCGCACCAAGATAGAGGTAAAAGTGAAAGGAGAAGATGAAGGGCGCGGTGTCGTTGCGTTTCGCGGTTTTCGCGGCAAGTATCGCCTTAGCTGGGTCTGCGACAAGTGCGGCCAGAAGCATACGCGCGTCGTTCATCTGACGGGTGACGGAGTTACGGAGGATGCGGCTAAGGCAGCTTCGCCTATCGACTGCTACATGCCTATGGCTAAATATACGGTTGACGGCAAGGTTGTCGTTCTTGCCAAAGGCGAGCGTTATGTGGATCTTAAAAAGATTTATCCCGACGAGGTTGTCAGCGGACGCGACGGCAAACGTTGGGCCGAGGTAGCGACGAGCGTGACGGCCCCTGCCGACGGTGAATACGTTTTGATGCGCTACAATGAATATTGGGGGGAGATCATCGTCAACGGCGAGAGTCTCGGAGCTTTCAACGGGCCGGTAACGCCTACTCCGATAACGCTTAAGCTGAAGAAGGGCGAAAACAGAATCGTTTACCGCACGCGCGCGGGCAGCGGCGGCGTCTGGAAGTGCGGCCTTTTAATCCACGGCGATTCTCCGCTGGTTGTTAGATGACGGTACGGTCTTTTTAATTTCACAGTTCAAGTACACTCTTTGATATAATACGCGTATGAAAGATTTTACAAGAGTTTCGGCGGCGGTTCCGCCTGTTAAGATCGCCGATTGCGCGGTTAACAGGGCGGCTGTTGAGGATTTCTTCTCCCGTGCCGTCGAGAAGGGCGCAGACGCCGTAGTGTTTCCCGAATTGTGTCTGACGGGTTCGACCTGTGGAGATATTTTCCTTTCTCCGGCACTCCTTGATTCTGCCGCAAAATCGCTTGAAAAATTCGCATCGTCAACAGCTCACGCTCCGGGTGTAGTTGCCGTCGTCGGTCTTCCCTTGAGAGTCGGAGGCCGTATTTACGATTGCGCCGCTGTAGTCGAGAGCGGTTCGGTCAAGGGGTTCGTTCCTAAAAGCGTCGTCGATCCTTCAACCGAAGGCAGGTGGTTCGCTCCGGCCTCGACCGCGGCATCGGTTAAAACCGTCGAATTCGCCGGCTCCGAAATACCTTTCGGTACGGATCTCATTTTCACATCGGGCAATGTTTTTTACGCCGTCGAGATAGGTTCCGATTCCGTGTCGCCTCTCGCGCCCGTGGTGAATCTGGCGCTTGCCGGAGCCGATATAATTCTCAATCCGTCGGTCGCGCCTGAAACGGTAGCGAGTCATGATCACCGCCTTGAAGCGATCCGTTCGCGTTCGGTTCTTCTTAACGCCGGTTATGTCCATTCTGGCGCAGGCGCGGGCGAATCGTCGACCGACTATGTTTTTTCAGGTCCTTCGGTCATTGCCGAAAACGGCGTGATTCTCGCGGACGGCGAACGTTTCGGGCGCGACGGCTCCATCGCATCTGCAGATATTGATGTCGGATTTATTGAATTTGAACGCTCGCGCAATCCGTTGTTCAAAACGGTCGGACTTGAACCGATCCGCCGCGTGGCGCTCGCAGAACGTTTTGTCGTAGGAGGCGACGATCTTTTAAGAGATGTCGATCCCGCTCCGTTCGTGCCGTCCGATCCCGCTGCGCTCGACAGGCGCGTGACTGAAGTTCTTGAAATTCAGTCGTCGGCTCTTGCTACACGTCTTAAAGCCATCCGCTGCAAAAAGATTATTCTCGGAATTTCCGGAGGGCTCGATTCGGCGCTTGCTCTCATTGTGGCGGTCGAGACGTTCAAGAAACTCGGCTACGACCCGAAAGACATTCTCGCGTTGACGATGCCCGGCTTCGGGACCACCGGTCGCACGAAGGGAAACGCCGAGAAACTTTGCGAAGGTTTCGGCGTTACGCTCGAGACGGTCGATATCACCGCCTCCGTAAGAAGTCATTTCAACGACATCGGTCACGACGAAAGCATTAAAGACATCACTTACGAGAATGCCCAAGCCCGCGCGCGTACTTTCATTCTGATGGATAAGGCTAATCAGACCGGTGCGCTCCTGATCGGCACGGGAGATCTTTCGGAACTTGCGCTCGGTTGGTGCACATATAACGGCGATCACATGAGCATGTACGGTGTCAACGCGGGCGTTCCGAAAACGCTCGTGAAGGCAATCGTCGGACATTATGCGCTTTCCAACCCCGCCGTTCGCGACGCGCTCGCCGATATCGTGGCGACCCCCGTATCCCCGGAGCTCCTGCCCGCGTCCGACGACGGAACGATAGCGCAGATCACCGAAGACAAGGTCGGGCCGTACGAACTTCACGATTTCTTCATTTATCATTTCCTGCGTCGCGGCGCGACGAAGCGTAAAATACTTTTCCTTGCGGTGAAAGCGTTCGCAGGGAAGTACGATAAAGCGACCGTGGAGAAGTGGCTGGATATTTTCTTCAGGCGTTTTCTGACCCAGCAGTTCAAACGCAGTTCAATGCCCGATGGGCCCGCCGTGGGTTCGGTCGGTCTTTCACAGCGCGGCGCCTGGGCTATGCCGAGCGATATGGGATTTGTGGAATTATGATATCATCGATTTATATCGCCAAGTCCGTTTACGGCGGAGACGGCCTCGGCCGGCTCGGCGACGGACGCGTGGTTTTTGTTCCGGGCGCTTTCCCCGGCGAGCAGGTCAAGGCCGAGATTGTTCAGGAAAAGAAAAGTTTCGTAAAGGCGCGTCTCGTTGAAATAGAGGATGCTTCTCAGGAACGTACGGGAACGCTCGAGCCTCCGATACCCGGCGCCGTTTATTGGAACCTGAGCGTAAAGGGCGAGAAGGCCGTGAAGAGCGCGCAACTTGCGGAATTTTTCGATCGCAATCGCATCGCGCTTCCGCCTAGCTGCGATCTTTCCGAATGCTCTTCCGATACGGCCGAGAGCGCGTCGCTTAATTACCGCAACAAGGTCGTCTATCATTTTTCGGGCGATTTTTCTCAACGTGTTTTAGGGTATCGCGAAGAACCATCCCATAAAATCGTCGATATAACCGAAGATCCGCTCGCACGTCCGGAAATAAACGCGAAGCTGCCTGAGATCCGCGATAACGTCTTCAGGCTTCTTTCGACCGGACCGAAAGCCGTCAGGCAGTCCGTCCGGGATAAAGAGAACGTCACGATCCGATTTTCAAAGCGTTCCGGCGTCGTCTGGTGGATGGGTAATGCGCCCGACAACGTTACGATAAAAGAAGAGACGGCAGGAAAGGTTTTTGAAGTTCCTTCAGACGGTTTTTATCAGGTCAATCCCGCTGTGGGCGATGATCTTGTGAAGGCAGTCGTTAAAAAATTCCGCGCTTCTCCGACGAAAGAGGTGGTTGATCTTTATTGCGGCGTCGGAGTTTTCGGCCTTTGTATGGAGCCGGAGCGTCTGACCGGTATCGAGTCGGGCCGCCGTGCGATCGATTTCGCCCGTCGAAACGCCGCCGCTCAGGGGCGCGGCGACGCGCGTTTTCATGTCGGTCTCGTAGGGCGGGATATTCGCCGGCTTAAGATTACGCCAGAAACCACGGTTGTAGTCGATCCTCCCCGCGGAGGGATGGAGTTCGCCGCGGTGCAGGCGCTCGCGAAATCGGAGGCTCAAAGGATATTTTACGTAAGCTGCGATCCCGCCACGCTGATGCGCGATCTTAAGCAGCTTTCCCGTGCGTATGAAGTCGAGGATGTCAAATGGTTTAATATGTTCCCCCGTACGGCCCGTTTCGAAACTCTCGTTGTATTGAAAAAGCGGTAGTGATGAAATAAAGATGAAATTTTATATACATACATACGGTTGCCAGATGAATGTCCGCGACTCCGAGGCGGTTGAGTCGCTTATGATCGCCGCGGGTCACGAGAAAGCCGCGGGCGAGGATGACGCGGAGGTTGTTATCATCAACAGCTGCACGGTGCGTCAGAAGGCCGAGGAAAAGGCTGTCGGCAAGTCAGGCAATATGATCGCCGCTGGCAAGATCACGGGCATGATGGGATGCGCGGTCAAGCGCATGGGCAAAGATATTTTCAAGCGCCTGCCTAAACTTCACTTCGCCGTGGGGCCGCGCGCGTTCGGGCTCATACCCAAGATCGTAAGCGAAGGGAAGTATCCCGTCCTTGAACTCGGTGAGGATGTTGTGCCTGTCGGGATGGACGCTCATGTTGATACGGGCTGGCAGTCTTTTGTAACCGTTCTTCTCGGCTGCGACAACCGCTGCAGCTACTGCATTGTTCCGGATGTGCGCGGTCATGAATATTCAAGGCCTGCGAAGGAGGTTATTGCCGAGGTCGCGGCTTTGGCGAAACGCGGCGTTAAGGAAGTCTGTCTTCTCGGTCAGAGTGTCTTAAGATACGGAATCAGAAACAAGGCCTGGGACGACGCAGAGGGCGAAGCGTTTCCGCGTCTTTTAAGAGCGCTTAATGAAATCGAAGGGCTTGAGCGCATCCGTTTTACGAGCGCCCATCCTAAAGGCTGTACGGACGAACTTATTCAGGTTTACAGAGACTGCCCGAAAGTTTGCCGTCATCTGCATCTTCCCGTTCAGTCGGGCAGCGATCGCGTTCTTGCCGAGATGGGCCGCCGTTATACGCGAGGGGAATATCTCGCCGCGGTTGCGAAACTGCGCGAGTTCGATCCGGAGTTCGCCGTTACGACCGACGTGATCGTCGGCTATCCCGGAGAGACGGAGGAAGACTTTAATCAGACGCGCTCTCTTATGGAGGAGGCGGGCTTTGATAATGCCTTCATCTTCAAGTATTCGCCGCGTCCCGGGACGCGTTCGGCGGCTTTAGAAGACGATGTTTCGAAGGAGGAGAAGGAGCGCCGCGATCAGGTGCTTTTAGCCGATCAGGAGCTGCGCGGTCAAAAACGGAACGACAAGCTCGTCGGGACGGTGCGCGAAGTTCTTTTTGAAGGACCCTCGAAGCGCAAAGCCGACAGGTTTTCCGGTCGCGACAGCGGAAACAGAATCGTCGTTTGGGATAAGCCGGAGAATTGTTCTGCCACGCCGGCTTTGGGCGATAAGATAAAACTTGAGATTCTCGAAGCTCATCCGCAGATTCTTATCGGTAGACCCGTTTGAAAAGTGAAGTAAAAGATTTTCTGATAACGTCCGCAGAACGGCATGAAAATGAGTCGTTTCTGAACGACGATCCTTCGCAGTTCATGCATCGGGTGAACGGAGAAAGGAACCGTGAGGCGGTTGCGTTTGTCGCGGCGGGTTTAAGTTTCGGATCGCGAAAGCAGTTCCTGCCGAAGATCGCGCGCATCGTTGAACTTTCTGGCGGAGATGTCGACGGTTGGATTAGAAGCGGGCGGTTTAAGGATTCGTTCCCCGCGGATTCGAAGAAACCGTTCTACAGATTTTTCAGCGAAGGAACGATGAATGCTTTTTTCAGCGCCTATTGCGACATCCTGAACAGGTGCGGTTCTCTCGGCGAGTGCATTAAAAATGGCGGCATCTCAGAAGGGCGTACGGCGGTTGAAAAAATCGTGGAGCTTTTCTCGCATTGCTCCGGAGAGTTTTCCGTGGTGCCTAAAAATCCGCGTTCCGCATGCAAGAGGGTGTGTATGTTTCTTCGCTGGATGGTGCGCGATGGCTCTTGTGTTGATCTGGGGCTCTGGTCGAGTTTTATTTCTAAGGCTACACTTATTATCCCGTTAGATACGCATGTTCTTTCTGAGGCGAAGAAGCTCGGGCTCATAAACTCAAAAGTCGCGTCAATGACTACAGCTGTAAAATTGACTGAGAAGCTGAAGATTGTTTTCCCGTCGGATCCCCTTAAAGCCGATTTCGCGCTTTTTGGAAACGGCGTAACCGACTGCGGAACCCCTAACTCCGGACGGTGGTGAAGTTGCAGTAAAACGGCATTTTAGTTATAATATGTGTTAACTTATGACAAGTAACGATGAATATGTACTTCAGCTGTTGACTGAGCGGGGCTTTATAAGTCCTGAACAGATTGAGATGGCTTCGAAGTCGATGAAGGCTGAAAACGAGACTACTCTCGACGTTCTCGTTGCAGGCGGTGCCGTCGGCGAAGATGAGGTTTTAGGGACTCTCGCCGACCAGTTCGGGCTTAAGTACTGTCACATCAACGCCGATGCGATCAGTTCCGAAATCGTAAAGGAGCTTCCGGGCGACATCGCCAAGAAGTACGGCGTCGTCCCTGTCGTCGCCGATGAGGACTCCATTACGGTCGCGCTTTCCGATCCGATGGGGTACGACGCCATCGATTCGCTGAGATACGTTCTTCATGGGCGTGATGTCCAGGCTGTTGTTTCGCCACGCTCTGAGATTCAGGCGGCTATGGCTAAGCTTTACGCCGACGAGGCTCCCGCCGATGTTCAGACTCGCGATGAGATGGGGCTTGACGACGACGACGCGACGGGCGATAACGCTCCCGTTGTAAAGCTCGCGACGATGCTTATCACGACCGCCATCAAAATGAAGGCTTCCGATATTCATATTGAGCCGATGGAGAAGGAATTCCGTGTCCGCTACCGTATCGACGGAGCCTTGAGAAAAATGGACTCGCCGCCCAAGCGCCTCCAGCAGGCCATCATCTCGCGCATAAAAATCATGTCGAAGATGAAAATCTCCGAAAAGCGCATTCCGCAGGACGGGCGTATTCAGATTACCGTCAACGGCAAAGATCTCGACCTTCGTGTATCGTCGGTCCCGACGAACCACGGCGAGTCGATCGTAATGCGTATTCTCGACAAATCGAATCTTTCGCTCGGTCTTCCCCAGCTGGGCTTCTTGACGGACGACCAGGCTACGTTCGAGCGTCTTATTAAGCTTCCCGACGGCGTAGTTCTCGTGACCGGTCCTACGGGCTCAGGTAAGACGACTACTCTTTACGCCTGTTTGGGCCAGATCAATACGCCCGACAAAAAGCTCATTACGGTTGAAGACCCTGTCGAATACCAGATGAGCGGCATCAACCAGGTTCAGGTCAACAAGGACGTCGGTCTCGACTTCTCCGCGGCGCTCCGCTCGATTCTCCGTCAGGCGCCCAATATCGTGATGATCGGCGAAATCCGTGACGCTGAGACCGCCGATATCGCCATGGAGGCGGCTCTTACCGGTCACCTGGTGTTCTCGACTTTGCATACGAATGACGCGCCCTCGGCGGTTACGCGTCTGTTGGATATCGGAGTAAAGCCGTTCCTCGTCGCGTCGGCTCTCCGCGCTGCGATGGCGCAGCGACTCGTAAGAGCGATCTGCGAGAAGTGCAAGACTCAATATAACCCGACAGAGCGTGACCTTAAAATGCTCGGTTCAATCGCCAAGACGATTCCGGAGTCGATGTATACCGGCGCCGGTTGCGACAGGTGCGGCCGTAGCGGTTACAAGGGTCGAAAGGGTATTTTCGAAATCTTCAAGGTGGACGATACGATTCAGCGTCTTATCTTCGAGCACGCGCCCGCTACGATTCTTCGCCAGCGCGCCCGCGAAATGGGAATGCGTACGTTGCGTGAAGACGGAATGCTGAAGGTCGCCAGCGGCATGACGAGCCTCTCCGAGGTGTTGCGTGTAACCATGGGCGACGCTGATTAGTAGTCAGGACTCAGTAGTTAGTGATCAGTAAAGAGAAGTTAAGGAGAATTTAGATGGACATTACGATGCAGGAACTTTTGCAGGCTACGATTGATGAAGGCGGCAGTGACCTTCATATCCGTGCGTACATGCCGCCGGAGCTTCGCGTTCACGGTGAGCTTCTGCCTCTCGCCGACGAAGCGTTGAGCGAAGAGGATACGTATCGCCTGTGCAAGGAGGTTTCGACCGAGAAGCAGATGGAGGAAGTAGAGCGCAACGGCGGCGCCGACTTCGCTCTCGCCCATCCCGACGGAACGCGTTTCCGTGTGTCTGTATTTAAAGAGCGTAAACGCTACGGCATGGTATTGCGTCAGATTCCGTCTAAACTTTTGACGATGGAGCAGTTAGGTCTTCCGCCCGTCGTTAAAGAGCTTCTTTTTAAGCCGCGCGGTCTTATTCTCGTAACCGGTCCTACGGGCTCGGGTAAGTCGACTACGCTCGCCTCGATGCTTGATGTCATCAACCACGAGCGTGGCGTTCACATTATTACGATTGAAGATCCTATCGAATTTTATCATACTTCCGCGAAGTCGCTCATTACCCAGCGCGAAGTCGGCGATGACGTTCCGAGTTTCGCCGAGGCGATCCGCCGCGCTCTGCGTCAGGACCCTGATGTTATTCTCGTAGGTGAAATGCGCGACTTGGAGACTATCGGCGCGGCGATTACCGCGGCCGAAACGGGTCACTTGGTTTTCGGTACGCTTCATACGACCGGTGCCGCCGAGACGGTCGATCGTATTGTAGACGCGTTCCCGACGAATCAGCAGGAGCAGGTAAGAACTCAGCTCGCCGCCGGTCTTCAGGCTGTAATTTCTCAGATTCTTCTTCCTAAGCTTGATGAGAATGGTGAGGTTCATGGCCGAATCGCCGCGTTTGAGATTATGACGTCGACAGACGCCATCAGAAGCCGTATTCGTGATAATAAGACGAACATGATCAAGTCTGACCTTCAGACGGGCGCGAAGTTCGGCATGATGACGCTCGACGCGTGTCTTCTCGATCATTACAGAAACGGTTATATTTCTTACGAAGAACTTATTACGAAGTCTCAGGATCCCGACAGCGTGGTCCAGAAGCTCAAAGAGGAAATGGGAGCTTAAGCGATGCTCGACCCGATTCTCCAGATACTTGTCAACAATGGTTATATTGACGAGGAAGGCGCGAGCGATCTTCAGGATCTCGCGAAAACCGAGGCGAAGAGCGTTCGTCATCTCGTGATCGACCAGGAGATCATCACAGAAGACGATCTCCTGGCGTGCATGGCCGCGAACGAAGATACCGAGGCTATCGATCTCGGCGCGATGACTATCGAGACTGAGGTAACCGAGGCGATTCCGGCGTCGACCGCCCGAATGTACAACGTCTTTCCGGTCGCAGCCGACGATATGTCGGTTACTCTCGCCACGTTCGATCTAGTCGATCCGCGTATTTCCGATGAAATGCTCTTTACGCTTTCCAAAGAGGTAAGATTCGTCTTTGCGCGCGAAAAGGACGTTATGGATCGTATCGCCCAGTATTACGGCGATTCCAACGATTCCGTAGCCGACATGATCAAATCGCTCGGCGAGGGTATGACCGATGAAGATGCGATGGGCGCCAACTCCGATGATATCGCGTCCATTGAGTCTGCCGCCAACTCATCGGCGATCATCCGCTTTGTAAACCTCGTTCTTTATCAGGGTGTTGTCGATCGCGCTTCCGATATTCATATCGAGCCTTTTGAGAACGATTTTAAGATCCGTTACCGCGTCGACGGAGCTCTCTACGAAATGAAAGCGCCTGACGTTAAGATGGCGCCCGCGATCATTTCGCGTATTAAGATTCTTTCCAACCTCAATATTTCCGAGCGCCGCGTTCCTCAAGACGGTCGCATCGCGCTTACGGTGGCGGGTAAGCCCGTCGACCTTCGTGTATCGTGCCTGCCGACAGCCCATGGCGAATCTGTCGTAATGCGTATTCTCGACCAGTCGGCGACTTCGCTCGACCTTGAGAACGTGGGTCTTCCCGAAGACGTGTACGAGCAGATCACGATGGATGTCGAGAAGCCGAACGGAATCTTCATCGTGACCGGTCCTACGGGTTCCGGTAAGACGACGACGCTTTACTCGATTCTCCGCCGCATCAACCAGATCGACACGAAGCTTCTCACGGCCGAGGAACCTGTCGAATACAATGTCGACGGAATCGTCCAGGTGCCGATCGATCCTAAGGTCGGTAATACCTTCGCCAAAGTGCTCCGCGCGTTCTTGCGTCAAGACCCCGATGTCATGATGATCGGAGAAATCCGTGATCTTGAGACTGCCGAAATCGCGATTCAGGCGGCTCTTACCGGTCACTTCGTATTCTCGACATTGCATACAAACGATGCCGCTGGCGCGGTGACGCGCTTTGTCGATATGAACGTCGCGCCGTATCTTCTCTCTTCGACTTTGGAGGGCGTCTTAGGTCAGCGTCTCGTAAGAACCTGCTGCCGCGAATGCCGCCAGGCGTACGAGCCGGACGACGAAACTTTAGAGCGTATCGAAATGACGCGCGATCAGATCGGCGGCCGTCCTTTCTATTACGGCGCGGGCTGCAAAGTCTGCAACGGCACCGGTTACAAGGGCCGTAAGGCGGTTGTTGAATACTTGAGAATCTCCAATCCGCTTCGTGAGCTTATCAATACGCGCGCGCCGACGCTTATTCTGCGCGAAAAGGCGCGTGAGCTCGGTATGCGCACGATGCGCGAGCACGGCATCCAGTCGATTCTCGACGGCTACACGACCGTCGACGAAGTGCTGCGCTATACATAATAAAATGGAATTATTTTTACAAGGTCTTAGAGTCGCCGCGGTTATTGCGCTATTGTGCGTTTCTGCGGCGCTCGCGACTCCGCCCGGGCGGTTGCCGCTCGCGCTGAGGGGTCTTAAAAAGATAATGCGCAAGGATCAGGGCTTGGCTCCCGATAAGTCGACCGAGGCGACGGTTTCGCCGCGCCGTAGGTTTTTTGCTTTTCTTGTAGCTTTATTAGCGGTAGCAGTAGTGCTTTGGCGATGATGGAGCGAATTGAAATCTTAGGCTATAAGGCTAAAGTGGCGCGAAAGCTTGTCGAGCGCATACGAGGCCTTATCGGCACTAAAGATTTGCCTTCAGACGAGGGAATGCTCATACTGAAATGCAACGCGATTCATACGTTTTTCATGAGTTTTCCCATAGACGCCATATTTCTTGATAAGAACGATAATGTCGTAAAGACGGTTAAAAATATCAGGCCTTGGCGCTTTTTCGTCTGGGGTGGCTTCAAGGCCGCCAAAGTTCTTGAAATAAAGTCGAAAGATAAGATAAATTGATTTAATAGTCGTAGCGTTCTACATGCGAAATGATTGTTTTTCGAAATTTAACTTGTTTTATGAAATTTATGAATTTGATATTGAGTTTTGCGTTCGCTTTGTGAATTCAACCGCTAAACTTAAATATGCGAAAGGGACTCCACGAGTTTTATTATTTTATGAGTAGAAGTGGTATAATTGAGAGTGATGAAGATGGATGATTATAGAATATCAGAAAAACTTCCAAAGAACGGAGGGTTGTAAAATGATTTCACCTCACCACTTTTACCCCATCAATGGGGTCAGTCCCGCGGAGTCTAAATTACTAGGTTTGTTTGAAGAACAGATCATAGTGTGGGATGGCGAGGAATATCTGGGTGTGCCATACAAACATGAGCCAACAAAATTTTATTTAGTTCTTGAGTAACGGAAAGAAGGTCTCCATGAGTGTGTTTCCTGTCCTCGCTTTTCTCTATTGTCTCTTGGCCTACGAGTCGGAGGCTGGAGCAAAAGTCAAATTGTCCAACATCGTTTTAGGCTTGTTCGCATTCGCGTTTACCCTGATGTGCAGTCGGTCAATTCCATGGTTGGTGAACTGTGGAGAAATTGGACTGTCTTTTGTATGTGTCATAAAAGGACTCGAGAGAAGTGTTTATTCATCGCGATCCATCATGAAATCGCGGGGTACGCGGCTGTGTGTTATAGTAATCGGCATTCTGACGACATCACTGCCCCTGCTTGATGAAATGAAAAGTCGCGGTGTGTTTGGTCAAGCCAACGAAGATCGACTTGGTTTATGTTGCGTTGGCGGCAAGCACGGCACCGGTACTTCGTGCGGCGATGTCGTCATGACGGATTTGTGCGAGAAAATCAAGACTGCATGCGATTGTATGTATGGCGAAGGAACATTCGAGAAAGCGCAAGTGGAGCAGACGGAGACGGATTTCGCTCATTGTTTCCGCATTTCACTTCCTGGAGGGACGAATTTCATAATCAAAGCAATGAAGAAATAGCTTGGGGGACTCCATTTGAAATAATGGGGTTTCACTCGTGAATTCGTTACCTGGTGTTCAGCCTGGCGGGAGCAAGCCGGTACCAACAAATAAATTTGAATGAGGTGAGATTTATGAAAGTAATTTTTATTTTCCTGTTATTTGGTTTCATATTTCTTTGTGGATGTTCATCACCGTTTTCTCCCGTCGGGACATGGAAATTATGCATAAAAAGAAATAATAAAGTGGAGAAAATGCAAACTCCTGAAACCGTTATAATGATTTATCATGATGGAACATTTTTATGTGTTGCTAAAGAAAATCCGCACCCGGAATACAACAAAGGGAATTGGTATCAAAAAGGCAAAAAAATTGTTTTTAAAGACAAAAATGGACAATATAGAATGTTTATAAACAAAGACAGCCTAATATTAGAACAACAACCATTTAAGCCGCAAGGGATGGAATTAATATATCTACGAAAACACTCAGAAAAATAATAACAAGAGGAATAGTATATGGCAAAACTTTTATTAACAATAACAGTGAGGTGGACTGTCCTCATTGGCGATAAGTGATAGAAATTTGCGATAAGCGCGGCAGATTGAGGATGGTTGGATGCGAGCGCCGCGCTTTTATTTTATGCGTTAAAGTGGTATAATTGGTGGTGATGAAGATAGATGATTATAAAATAGCAGAAAACTTCCAAAGAACGGAGGGTTTTAAAATGATTACACCCCACCACTTTCACCCCGCTAAAGGGGGCAGTCCCGCGGATGTTAATCTTTAAAATGAACGGAGGTAGGCAATGCCCCTGCATAAAGTATTTGGAATAATCGTCTTGGTGTGCGTCGTTGGATGCAGACTGGCTTATTCTGAGTTATCACCCGCTGCCGTAAATCACTTTAAGGTGGAATATATCGATAATGCATCGGGGAGTGAGAACATTCATCTTTCTGGATTGGTGATGAACAGCATGTTTGGACCGGGGGGTGTGCGGATTAAAAACAAAGGCAAAGACGTTGATATTGTTGTGATTATGCAGTATAAAAGGAGTCCTAAATTATGCATTGATATACCGATTGACAGCAATACAGAACGTGTATTCTGGCAGGGACGATTAATATGGGAAAGAAAATAAAGGAGAAGAGCAATGAGAGTAGATGCATTATATTGTATTGTGGCGATTCTATGTAGCGGGGCGGGGGGATGTGTTGCCGTCTCGTCAAATCACACTACAGGCGATGTGAATGATCCAGGATGTGTTGCATTGGCCTATGCGCAAGCGTTGAGCAAGGATGACTTTAGAGAAGCTTCACGGTACGTAGATGAAGATTCTTCTCGCTTCTTGATTAGGCTCGCGAACATCAGGGACGCCTCTGAAATTAGGGACGCAAGCATGAGTGTTGATTATGAGGTTGACAATCAGATGAAAGGATGTACAATCAACATTAAGGACGTGGCAATTAAGGGCGAGAAGGCATCTGTTTGGATATCTAAACGAAAATACCTTAGAACTGTTGATGTGCCCGAGCCGTTTGAGCTTGTAAAGCGAAACGGCGCATGGATTATAGTTAGTGGTTCTGAGCGAAAAACAAGTACAATCGTGCGAGTGTCGTGCGAGTAGGTGCGTGTCGAGGAAGGCGTCAGGTTGACCGACAAGCGAGATGCGCCCGCCGCGTGATGCACCTGTCGCGAAGCGATCAGATCTCCCGACGAGCAAGATGCGCCCGCCGCGAAGCGGTCGGGTCGGGTGAGCGAAGCGAACTGCGTAGCGTATCCATCGACCGAAGGTCGCTGTCGAAGACAGTCGCAAGAATGGTGCCGCAAGGCCCCGCGCGAGGAGCTTTCGCGTAGCGAAAGTCGCACGAGTCCGAGCGCGTTTCTGTGGCGTCCGTGGTGAAAAAAGAACTTTTCGTTCGGGGATTTGTTTGTTGGTGGGTTTTGGACGCGGCACTTAAGCGCGGGGCTTGTTCTTTGGGAATGTTTTTGTTAAAATTCAACTATCACATTTATATAAATAAAATAAAAGTATGGATAACTCACAAGTGATAAAAAATAAGCGAGAACTCGAATTTGTGGTTTTTTGCGTTGAGAATGTTGCGGCGGCTCTTGGTAAGCCGTCTTGTGATGTTTATCGTGTGCTCTCTGGTGAAAATGGGATTTTACATCAGTATATCATTCCGAGTTATGATGTTCTTCATACACAGGGTAAGGATTATATAGTTAATGATATATGTGAAGTAATGGCTGAAAGAGGGGTGATGGTATGATACTTTATCATGGTGGATCTGTTGAGGTTTCGTGTCCTGATCTTTTGCATTCGCGTAAGGCTGTTGATTTTGGAGTTGGATTTTATGTGACGCCAGTTTTTGATCAGGCGAAAAAATGGAGTGAAAAACGCAAACGTCGTGTTGGCAATGCTGTTGTTTCAAGATATGAATTTGATGAGAGTTGTACTGAGAATTTGAAGATGCTATGCTTTGATTCTTATTCTGAATCATGGCTTGATTTTATTGTTCGTTGCCGCGATTTAAAGGATGATTCAAATTGGGATATTGTTGCTGGCGGAGTAGCGAACGATAAGGTTTTTGATACGATTGAAGCTTTTTTTGACGGGTTCGCATCGAAAGAGCAGACTATTGAAAAGTTGCGGATGGAAGAGCCTAATATGCAGTTTTGTTTTCGAACTGAAGCAGCATTGAAAATGTTGAGATTTATCGGGAGTGAATCAATATGACGGCGAACAAAAATCTTTTGCGAATGAAGTTCGCTCGTGTTATTGAAGGATATGCAGAGCGAAAAGGGTGTTCATTAGACGAGGCGCTTGATTGTTTTTATCGTTCTAATGTGTATGTGGAAATGCGTGATGGCATTTCGGATATGCACTGTATGAGTGATGGTTATCTTGTTGATGAACTTTCTGAAGAATATTGTTGAAATGGGTGTGGTTAGACACACCATTGTCCAGCTGTTAGACACCAACAGAATTATAGATAACAACAATTTGAAGAACAACAAATAAAACAACGATAACGAACAGTAGGATTATCGGATCGGGGATTTGTTTGTTTAGATTTTTGGATGCGAATGCCGCGCTTTTATTTTATGCGTTAAAGTGCTATAATTGGCAGTGATGATGGATGATTATAAAAATTTTGATAACTTCCAGAGAACGGAGTGTTGTAAAATGATTTCACCCCACCACTTTCACCTCACCAATGGGGACCCGCGGATTCTCTATGGTTACAAGGGGTACAAAGGAGTGAAAATGATCAAGGATGCTTTTAAATCTGCGGCGAGGATAATCGCAATCGTGGTCGTGCTGTTGCTCCTGATTGGCACGGGATGCATCAATTCACTGATGTTTCATCCTGTGAAGGGCGGATACAATGCGGCTACGATGGGGTATGTCGACATCGGCACGAACGGCGTCAAGATCGCCGCGATCGTTCTGGGGCCTGAACGCGGCAAGAAAGCGATCATTCGCTGCCACGGTAATGCAGAGGATGCCATGGGAACGCTTTGGGCATTGGTGGAACTCGCGAAAGCCGGATACACGGTCGCGTCAGTCGACTATCCCGGCTATGGGCTTTCCAATGGTTCGCCCGATGAAGAGGGGTGCTACAGGAATGTCCATCGGCTCTATGACTGGCTCGTCGAGACGCGCGGCTTCAATCCCGAGGACATCATCGTCGACGGCTTTTCCATTGGAACTGGCCCCGCGACCGAGCTCGCGGCGACGCGTCCTTGCGGTGGGCTAATTCTTGAGGCGCCTTTTCTCTCCGCGCCGCGCGTGGTGACGCGCGTGAGGATTCTACCGGTTGACCCGTTCCCGAACTTGAAGCGCATCGGCGCCGTTAAGTGCCGTGTGCTGATGATTCACGGAACGGGCGACAGGGTGATTCCGTATTCGCAAGGCCAGGCGCTATTCAAGCTTGCCAACGAGCCGAAGCGCTTTGTCACGGTCGAAGACGGCGACCATAACACGCTCGTCGTCGACATGGGCTTTGACAACTACTTCAAGCTAATCAAGAATTTTGTGGATGGAGTCCCGGTCTCAATGGTGGACTCGGACAAGTAGGAATCTCTACACGATCTACGCGTTCTACACGGCTAAACAATCGGGAGCAGCAGAATAGGTAGAGGGGATTGTCCCCATTGGCGATAAAAGTGGTATAATTGGCGGTGACGATGGATGACTATAAAATCTCTGATAACTTCCAAGGAGTGGAGGGTGGAAAAATGATAAAAACGATTGCAATTGCTCTATTTGTCGCAGCGGTAGCGATATTTGCAGGTGGTAAAGCGATCGCTAAAGTATCGAGGCATACTGTCGAAAGTCGTATTACTGCAATTCTCAAGAAGAAGCCTCATCTAAGAGAGGCTGCAAAAATCTCGGGCGGGAAGCTTAGAATACTGGTTTTCAAAAATGAGCGTCGCGTGGAGGTTCATGCTCCGGGATGGAAGACTCCTCGTGAATATCCGATGACGGCTTTCAGCGGAACATTGGGGCCTAAATTGCGTGAAGGCGACTTGCAAATACCGGAGGGCGTATATGGAATTGCGTACTTAAATCCCAATTCGAGATTTTATCTGTCTCTTAAGGTTTCGTATCCGAATGCATCTGACAGGGCGCGGGCGAAGTCGGATAAACGCGTAAATCTCGGTGGCGATATAATGCTTCACGGAAAGGCGGTGACGATAGGTTGCGTACCGGTCGGTGATGATGCGATCGAGGATATATTTTATCTTGCTCATGCGGTAGGGATCCGGAACGTTTCGGTTATTATAGCGCCGTACGATATGCGCAATGGGCGCAAGCCGGAACTGGAGCGCTCTCCGCTCAAGTGGTACCCCGATTTATGCCGTGAAATCGACGTTGCTTTGTGCGGCGCGGCAAAGCTTTACGGACGATTCTTAAAAAATCCTTCAGATGATACGTTGATGGATGTCGTAATGGCGGTGCAGAACGGTAATTGGGATGCGAGAATGGCGTATTATATGAAACTGGAACTGGATAGACCAATTCCGCGACACAGATACACGACCGCTGGCGCCGGAGTGGAGATTGACAGTCATTCTTTGGCCGTATTTCTCTCTGGTGAAATGCTTGGATTCGATCCCCCGGCATCATCTACAGCCGCATGGACTGCGATATTGAGTCGTTCCGTGCCTGATGAAAGTGAAGAACATCGCAACTATCTATCTCCGTACCGTATTCATATATCAGCCGCTACTCATGAAGGTATAATTCTGGCGAAGAAAAAGTTGGAGTCGTATATGAAGTTCAAAGAAAGAAGGGATGTAAAATGATTTCACCCCACCACTTTCACCCCACCAATGGGGTCCGACCCGCGGATTCTAATGTGCGTAGATATGTGGAATCAATTGTTGAATGAAAGGGGATAATATGTTTTGTGAAATTCTTGCCTGTGTTGTAGGATGTATGATGGAAGGGAATTTCCCTAATGGATCGGCAGGGTCTGCAACTTCATTTTCAGAGAAAGCTTGTTCATATTTAGAGAGCAAGAGTAAAGTTTGGCCTGACGGGTATTCGCAGGTTCGACCTTTTGATGATGCGATTAAGCTTGCAAGGCAAGTCTCACTTGTCGGGAGGGATGCGTCAACAAATCAGGTTAAAGAGATCCTCGGGGTGCCAAATGTTGTTCGACAACGTGCCGGTAAACAAAGGAACGACAATACAGGTTTGGATTTCCGGTATTGGTTGCGAAAAAAAGACTCGCGGACTGTCAATGTTAATGACGAAGACTTGACATTGCGCTTTGATAATTTGGGTGTCGTCCAGCAGATGGAATTTGCCAAAGGGACAAATGTATTGATATATGTTTTTCCTCGCAATGAATAGCTTGTCCCCATTCGTGATTATGCAATCGGATTAGCAACCCCAGATCCAAGTGGAGGAAAGATAATTGATATATTAGGTGCACTTGATGACATCGCAACGGCGGATGATGCCATGCACGATGTCGCCGAGTCTATTGAAAACTTATTAAAAGATTTAGGATTTATCGAGGAATGAGTGAAGAAATTCTAATCAAAATGTCTGATATTATTATTCCTTTATTAGGGGTAATTATTTTTCTGTTGTTGTATATAGAAAAATTACCAATAAAAATAAACAATGATTATAACAAGATTTTCTACAAGAAATATAAACTTTTTTTCCTTCTCATGGCGATAGTATTATCGTTGTTTTGTGTGCTAATTATAATAGGATAAGAAATAGCTTTGGGGCCTGTCCCCAAAGGAGATATTTGTAAAAGACCTAGTATTTAAAATTGAAATAGGTACTCTTTCTGATTCTTGAGGGTATGTGAAGAATTTTGGAGCATCTTGACTTAATGATGTTAAGATGATATCATATTGACATCATTAAGATATCTCAAAAGGAGGATGAGATGACAACTACAGTTCCGATTACAATGCGTGCAGATCCTGCTGTCAAAGCAGGCTTTGAGCAGATATGTTCTGAAATTGGCTTAAGTGTTAATGCTGCGCTGAATATTTTTGTTAAAAAGGTCGTTCGCGAACATCGCATTCCTTTTGAGCTTTCGGCTGATCCATTCTATAGTGAGTCGAATATGCGGCATCTTCGTGCGTCCATCGCTGAAGCTAAAGCGGGTCGCGTAATAGAGCATGAACTTATCGAGGATTAGTTATGCGAAAAACGTGGACAGAGCAAGGGTGGGATGATTATGTATATTGGCAAATGCAAGATAAAAAGACATTGCGTCGTATAAATGACTTGGTTAAGGATATTGAACGTAATGGTCTTTCTAGTGGTATAGGTAAGCCAGAGGCCCTTAAAGGCGATTTGCAAGGATTTTGGTCGCGTCGTATTGATGAGAAAAATCGCCTGGTCTATAATCAGTCAGAAGATGGTGCGTTATGTATTATTGCCTGTCGTGGACATTATGAATGAGAATATTAAGGATGTAGAGGCTAATGTTGAAAAAGGGGTACAATCATGATTCGATTAGCTTTCGAGGGGTTAAATGATAACTTAAAAGGGTAATAAGGGTCCTCTGTAGGCGATAAGTGATAGAAGATAGTGATAAGCGCGGCGGATTGAGGATTTTGGATGTGAATGCCGCGCTTTTATTTTATGCGTTAAAGTGGTATAATTGAAAGTAATGAAAATGAGCGCTTATTCAAGTCTAAAACTTTTAACAGTTTTTCAATTCGGCAAGCTTAAAATAATTTTGCCGCTTGTTTTGATTTGCTTTACCTGTTTTGGAGATGATTCATCGTTGAATTTTGCTCTTCCCGTTCCGCCGCCACCGCCGCCCCAGGATGTATCGTTTAGTTGCAATACGGTTGTATCGGGTAATGTTTTTGTCACTACAACTAAGATGCGCCATATAGTGGGTTCGCGTACTCCAGAGACTATTGTTGGCGGGGCTGGTAGCGTAGTTATCCCAGAATCGTGTGTTATGAAGGTTCTTTGGTGGCTTAAAGCTACTCAGAATTCTGATGGATCGTGGAGTAGTGAATCAATCGGCAATAATAGACTTATAAACACTTCTTTTGCAGTTCTTACTTATCTTGAGCACGGTGAATATCCTGGTTCTGTTTCTCCTTTTGAGAAGGATTTCGCTCCGGTTGTCCGCAAAGCTCTCGATTTCCTTATCAGCAGTATTCAGCAGAATTCCGGTGGTGTCAGGATGACGGGCTCCGATGGTAATGGATATGCGTTTCTTATTACGACTTACGCCTTGTGCGATGCGTACGATATGACTAAGAATCCCGATGTCAAAGATGCGGCGTTAGTCTGTCTTGAGCGTATTGTAAAGAGCCAGTCCGCTACAGGAGGATGGAACCGTTTGCTGGATAAAAGCTCAACGTCAGACGATATATATGCTGCAGGATGGGCTCTTCAGGCGCTTAAGTCCGGCAAAATGGCGAGACTTCGCCTTGACGGTCTTGATGAATGCATTAAAAAGGCGATTCATTGTCTTAAAACGCGAAACTTTAACAATGGGACTTTCCGTTCGGCATCAGAAGATGTTGACGGTGAACAGCCAGGCTTTGCTGCTATTGGCTGTCTTGCCTTGCAACTTCATGGATGCGGCTCAGACAGAGAGGTTTCCGCTGCGTTAGATTATATGCGGGATTGGAAGCCTTCGTTTGACGGTAAAGATATTCTTCATAACGGAAAGCCTCACAGAGGTAATGTAAATCCTCAGCTTTATTGCTATTATGCCACACGGTGTAAGTTTCTGGCCGCGATGAAGTATGGCGCTAAAAAGGAAGATATAGAGTCCTGGTTTGCCTGGAATAAAGATATGAAGTCGCTGTTAAAGTCAAAGATTGTCGATCTTGATGCAAAGGTTAAGGATTGGACCGGTATGGAGCATACGCAAGGGTATTTTAAAAATGATGATAGGGATTCTTCTCGTCCATATATGGATACTTGTCTTGCCGCACTTCAGTTGATAATGTGGCACTCTCGTGTTTTTCCCGATATCCCGAACGCGGCTGCAAAGGAAAATACGGGTGAAGAGGGTTCTGCCGATCAGGTCATGGATTCTGGCGATGTTGTAGTTGAAGTTGATATTTAATAAGGTATAGAGCGAATGAGCCGAGGGGAATAAAAACGGTATGATTTGTCGAGTTTTTTGTAGACGCTTTTTCCCGTATCGGTATCGGTCGCGACTACGTGGAATTCCATCGGATTGGCTTCGAACGCTTTGATATCGAAAATGTCGAGTTTTTGGGGAAGCTCGCGATAGCGGAATTCAGCACCGAAGAGATCGCCCGTATCCGCTTATAGAGGGCGGGTGCGGTTTTTCAGGTACCCGTTTATTCCGCGGGCTGCGCGGCGGCCCTCGCCCATAGCGAGAATTACCGTCGCGGCGCCGAGCACGATGTCTCCGCCGGCGAAGACTCCCGGAATCGAGGTCATGTTCGTCTCGGGGTCGACTGTGATATGGCCTCGGCTGTCGATTTTCAGTCCCTCTGTCGTCGAAGGAATGAGCGGGTTCGAGGCGTTTCCTACGGCGACGACGACGGTGTCGACATCGAGAACAAATTCGCTGCCTTCGATGGCGACAGGGCTGCGGCGGCCGGACGCGTCAGGTTCGCCGAGCTCGTATTTAAGACATTCAAGACCCGTTACAAAACCATCGTCGTTCCCGATGATCCGCTTCGCATTCTGGAGCGTAAGGAACTCGACGCCTTCCTCCTTGGCGTGGTGAATCTCTTCTTTTCGGGCCGGCATTTCGGTTTCACTCCGGCGATAGACGAGATAGACCTTGTCCGCGCCGAGGCGGAGAGCCATTCTGCTCGCGTCCATCGCGACATTGCCTCCGCCTAAAACCGCAACGCGCCTGCCGCGCCAGCAGGGCGTATCGTGGCCTTTCTCGTCGTAGGCTTTCATTAGGTTGGCGCGCGTCAAATATTCATTCGCGCCGAATACGCCGACGAGATTCTCACCCTCGATATTCATGAACTTCGGCAATCCCGCGCCCGTGCCGATAAATACGGCATCAAAGCCGTCTTTTTCGAGAAACTCTTTGATTTTGCGGGTGCGGCCGACGACATAGTTGAGTTCGATTTTTACGCCGAGAGCCTTGAGATTGTCGATCTCGTTTTGAACGATCGCTTTGGGGAGGCGGAATTCGGGAATTCCGTAAACGAGAACGCCGCCCGCTTTGTGAAGGGCTTCGAACATCGTGACGTCGTGACCGGCTTTCGCGCAGTCGGCGGCGCATGTGATCGATGCGGGGCCCGTGCCGATTATGGCGATACGATTGCCCGTTGACGGAGCCTTCGGCGCGACGGGAGAGGCTTCTGCAATTGCGTTTTTCTCGCGTTCAAGGTCGGCGCAGAAGCGTTCTACGCGGCCGATCGCGACGGCCTTGCTGATGTCGCCGAGCGCCTTGCCCATCGTGCAGAACTTCTGGCACTGTTTTTCCTGCGGGCAGACGCGTCCGCAGACGGCTGGAAGAAGCGAGGTCTCGCGGATTATTTTAAGGGCGCCTTCGAAATCTCCTTCGGAAGCCTTTGCGAGGAAACCGGGGATGTTGATCGCGACCGGGCAGCCTTTCATGCAAGGCTTGGTAGGGCACTGCATACAGCGCCTCGCTTCGGTCATCGCCATTTCGGCGGTGTAACCGAGGGCCACTTCGTTCATGTTGCGGGCGCGCACTGAAGGATCTTGTTCGGGCATCGCCTGAGGCGCAATGGCCATTCTCTCTTTGGGCGTCATTATTCAATTCCCTTGAAAAGGTTGCAGGCATGCTCGCGGGCGGCGGCTTCCTGGAGCTTATATGCGCCCGCGCGGCGGATCATAAGATCCCAATCGACCTGGTGTCCGTCAAATTCGGGACCGTCTACACAGACAAATTTCGTTTCGCCTCCTATGGAAACACGGCAGCCGCCGCACATACCGGTGCCGTCGATCATGACGGTGTTGAGCGAGACGATTGTTTTTATGTTGAAAGGCTTTGTGGTAAGCGAGCAGAATTTCATCATGACCGGCGGACCGATGGCGATTACTTCGTCGATATCGCCGCGCCCGCAAAGTTCCTTAAGCGGCTCTGTAACGAGACCTTTGCGTCCAGAACTGCCGTCGTCGGTCATCAGTATGAGATCGTTGTCGGCGATTTTGCGCATTTCGTCTTCCAGGATGAAGAGATCTTTCGTACGTGCGCCCATGATGATGGTGACACGGTTGCCGGCGGCTTTGAGAGCCTGGGCGATGGAGTGCATCGGGGCTACGCCGATGCCGCCGCCTACGCATACCACGCGGCCGGGCTTTTCGCCGTTTTCGCCGCGGATGCCGGTCGGCTTTCCGAGAGGGCCGAGAACTGCCGGGAGAGTGTCGCCTGCGTTCTTTTTGGAAAGTTTAATCGTCGTCGCGCCGACGGCCTGAAAGATGATTGAGATAGTGCCGCGCTCTTTGTCGGCGTCGGCGATGGTAAGGGGGATGCGCTCGCCCGCCTCCTCGTCGACCATGAGAATGATAAACTGGCCCGCTTTACGCTCGCTGGCGATGAGGGGCGCTTCGATAGTCATTCCGAAAACAGTTTCGGACAACTGCTTTTTCTTTAGAATTCTGTTCATTAAATTTGATAGTTTATCATAAACTCGATTGAATTTGTGGCGTTATTTTGCATAAAACCACAAATCGCGGTCCTTTCGGATTACGCGGTCGCTTTAGCTCGGCATATATGTTTAATGTTTCTTTTTAGCCGATTCGCCCAAGGAGATCGAATGGGAGAGCACCGCGAGAGACTGGGCCAGATCGACATTCTGGATGGTGACGCCTTTGGGCGCGGATAACTGTATCGGCGCGAAGTTCCAGATTGCCTTTATGTCAGCGGCGATAAGCTGATCCGCGCAGGATTGAGCGGCGGTCGAAGGGACTGTTATGATGCCGATTGAAAGATTGAGTTTGCGGATCATGCTGGCAAGTTCTTCCATCGGGCGGACCTTAACGCCGTGAATCCGCTGTCCGACCGTCTCCTTCGAAGAGTCGAAAGCCGCGGTAATCGAAAGATTCTGTTCTTCGAATCCGCTGTAACCGAGCAGGGCGCTGCCGAGCGAGCCGACGCCGATGAGAGCCGCCTGAATCGGACAATCCCATCCGAGCGCGCGATTGATCGCTTCGCACAGCTCCATCGCGGGATAGCCGCGTCTCGGTTTGCCGGGGATTCCGGCCATGGCAAGATCTTTGCGGGACAGAACAGGGTCGAATCCAAGCTCTTCAGCGAGAACCGCGCTGGAGACATATAATTCGCCGCCGGATATTTTCGACTTTATCGCTCTGAGGTAGATCGGATAGCGTCGGATAGTCGGCAACGGAATCGCGTTTTGTTTGGATGTGTCTTTCATATACGACATTATATCAAAATATTGTAACGAAAACTTTTGCAGTTGAAAAAAAAGATTTGATATAATACGCGCCAATGCCAATTTGCATATACAATGAAAGGAAGGCAAGGATGAAGATTGATAAACCGTTAGTCATCATGCCGTGTATGGATATGATTGCCGGTCGTGTCGTCAAAGGCGTTAATTTTGTCGATATCAAGGATGCCGGCGATCCGGTCGAATGCTGCAAAGCCTATTGCGCCGCGGGAGCCGACGAAATCGCGATGCTCGACATCAACGCCACCGTGGAGGGCAGGGCGACGATGCTTGAGACTGTCCGCAAGGTCGCCGATGTCGCTACAATCCCGTTTACGATGGGCGGCGGAATTTCCTCCGTCAAAGCTGCGGCGGAGGTTCTTGGCGCCGGAGCAGACAAGATTTCAACTTCATCGGCCGTTTTCCGTTCTCCCGATATGATCGGCGAGCTTGTTAAGGAATTTGGCGCCGAGAAGGTTACGGTTGCGATTGACGTCGCGCAGAACTCCGGCATGCCTTCAGGTTACGAGGTTTATATCGATGGCGGACGCACGGCGACCGGGACTGATGCGATCGAGTGGACGAAAAGGGTGGCGGGGTTCGGCGTCAAGACGATTCTTCCGACTTCCAAGTCCACGGACGGGGCGCGTACGGGTTACGATCTGCCGCTCATCCGCGGTATTCGCGCAGTTACCGATGCGGATATTGTAGCCTCCGGAGGCGCAGGAACGATGGATCACTTTGCCGAGGCCGCCGAGGCCGGAGCGACGGTCCTTCTCGCTGCAAGCGTCTTCCATTTCGGGATTATCGGCATACCTGAACTGAAGGCGTATCTTAAGGAGCGCGGATTTTCCGTAAATTGAACGAGAAATGTGATATAATATCAACTCATTTTGATTGTGAAAGGAAATACAAACAATGAAACTTGAAGATCTCAAAGGTAAGACCGTTGGCGTATGCGTTTCGGGCGGTCTCGACTCCAAGACGATTTGCTGCGTTCTTCTCGACGCGGGCGTGAAGGTTAAGGCGTTCTCAGCCAACGTCGGTCAGGCCGACGAGAAGGATATCAACGACATCGCCAAGCGTATGGCTCCCACGGGCGTCGATACGACGATTGTCGACGTTACGAAGGAAATGGCCGACATCTGCTTTGAGACGGTCAAGTGCCAGGCCATGTACGACGGCGGCTACTGGAACTCCACGGGCATCGCCCGCGCGGTTACTGTCCAGAAGCTTCTTCCCGCGATGAAGAAGGCCGGTTGCCAGGTTCTCGTCCACGGCGCCACGGGCCGCGGCAACGATCAGATGCGCTTTGAGCGCTATACGAATGTTCTCGACCCGAACTTCGGCGTCTACGCCCCCTGGCGCGACAGCGATCTCCTCAAGGAGTTCCCCGGCCGTACCGAGATGGTCGCGTTTCTTAAAAAGCGCGGTATCGAAGCGTTTGTCGGAACTAAGAAGAAGTATTCGACCGACGCCAACCTCGCCGGTCTCTCCCACGAGGCCGAGGATCTCGAGTCGATGGAGACCTCAATGCGGATCGTTAAGCCTACGATGGGCGTTTGGCCCGAGAAGGCTCCCAACAAGGTCGAGAAGATCGTTCTTAAGTTCGAGAAGGGTCGCTGCGTCGCTATCAACGGTAAGAAGATGACGCCTTACGAGGTTATGCTCGAGGTTAACAAGATCGGCGGCCGCAACGGTATCGGCATGAAGCACGCTCTCGAGAACCGCATTATCGGAACTAAGAGCCGCGGCGTTTACGAGGCTCCCGGCATGGAGGTTCTCTCGTGGGGTCTTAAGTACATCTACGAGGGCGTCATGGACCGCCGCAGCTATCTGCTCTTCATGCAGCTTTCGAAGTTCGTTTCCGATCAGATTTACGACGGCCGCTGGTTCGACCCCGCGACGCGCGCCGCGCGCAACGCGATTCAGGTCTGGGCCGACAAGGCTACGGCCGAAGTCACGCTCGGTCTTTACAAGGGCAATATCTTCTTCGAGTCCTTGAAGGGTCTTAAGGCTACGATCTACAACGAGGCCGACAGCTCCATGGAGGCTTCCGACGGTCTTAACCCCCACAGCTCCCAGGGCTTTGCCGAGATTCAGTCCGTAGAGGCCAAGATGCTCGCCAAGTCCGGTCAGATTAAGGCCTAAACAGCCATGATGTTCGGCAGATCAAGACGTGAAAAAAGGTTCAGGAAGTTGAATACCGAAGCTGAGAAGAACGAAGAGGTTTCGGGCGAGAAGCCCGAAACCGCAGAAGTGAACGAGACACCTTGCGCTGGTGAGGAATCCTCCGAGCCCGCTGCCGAAGCGGCTGGCGAAGAGGCTAAAAAACCGGCTGAAGAGAAAAAGGACGAGAAGCCTGCGGAGCCTGATTGGAAGGATCACTACGCGAGGCTTCTCGCCGACTTTGACAACTTCAAAAAGCGCACGGCCCGCGACCGCGAAGATATCTTCCGTTATGCCGAGAGCGACATTTTGAAGGATTTTCTGCCTGTAGTCGATAATCTTTCGCTCGCGCTTTCAACGGCCGCCGATAAGGAAGATCCTTTCGTTAAGGGCGTTCAGCTCGTTTATGATACGTTCCTTAACGCGCTTAAGGATCATGGGGCGGAGCCGTTTGATTCCGTAGGGCTTGAGCTCGATACCGAGAAGATGGACGCTATCGCCCAGCTTCCGAGCGATACGATCGAGGAAGGTAAGGTTTCGAATGAGGCGAAGCGCGGCTGGATGCTTAAGGGTAAGGTCCTTCGCGCGGCTCAGGTTGTTGTAAGTTCCGGCAAGGCTTCCTGATATAAGGTTTTTTTAAGATGGCTGAAAAGAGAGATTATTACGAGGTATTAGGCGTTTCCAAGAGCGCGACCGCCGACGAGATCAAGTCGGCATACCGCAAATTGGCGATGAAGTACCACCCCGACCGCAATCCCGGCGATAAAGAGGCCGAGGAGAAGTTTAAAGAGGCGGCCGAGGCTTATGACGTTCTCCATGATTCCGAGAAGCGTCAGCGTTATGATCAGTTCGGCCATCAGGGCGTAGGCGGCCAGGGCTTCGGCGGCTTTGGCGGCGGCGGTATGAGCATGGATGATATTTTCTCCATGTTCGGCGATCTCTTCGGAGGGCGCGGCGGCGCAGGCGGCTTCGAGAGCTTCTTCGGCGGCGGAGGCGCCCGTCAGCGTCGCGAAACCGATCCGAATGCGCCGCGTCGCGGCGACGATATGAATTTCCGTCTCGATATCGATTTCGACGAGGCGATTTTCGGTAGCGTCCGTAATATCGAGCTTACTCTTCCGAAGGCGTGTGACGAGTGCGGCGGTACGGGCGCGGCGCCCGGATCGAAGCGCACTACGTGTAAAACGTGCGGCGGGCGCGGCGTCGTGATCGGCGGCGGCGGATTCTTCCAGGTTCGTCAGACCTGCCCTACATGCGGCGGTGAGGGGACTGTAATCGAGAAGCCTTGCCGCAAGTGTCGCGGAACGGGCCACATTTCGGCACCCCAGGAGATTTCGCTCAGGATTCCCGCCGGTGTCGACGACGGTTCGCGTTTGAGGCTCGCAGGTAAGGGCGCGGGCGGTCTGCGCGGCGGCGAGAACGGCGATTTGTACGTTATTCTTTCGATCCGTCCGAGCGATTTGTTCGATCGTGAAGGTCAGGATCTCGGCGTCGAAGTTCCCGTTTCGCCGATTCTTGCGGCGCTCGGCGGCGTTGTTGATGTTCCGACGCCTCAGGGCGCGGCCCAGCTTAAGATTCCCGCCGGTACGCCTAACGGAAAGGTATTCCGCTTGAAGGGTAAGGGCGTTCCTTCGCTTCGCGGCGGAAGTGCCGGAGATTTGGACGCTCGCATTATTTTTGAAGTTCCCGCGAATCTTGACCGTAAACAGAAAGAACTCTTGGAAGAGTTCCAAAAGGCCTCTTCCGAGAAGACATATCCTCAAGGGCAGTCTTTTGCGAATAAGATGCGCGTATTTTTCTCGCACAAAGAGAAATTGAGTAAATAATTTCGCTGCACCCGTGGTGAAATGGCAGACACGGTGGATTTAGGTTCCACTGCTTCGGCGTGGGGGTTCGAGTCCCTCCGGGTGCACCATTCCAATTTCATCAGTCTTGTGTCTGCAAGGCTTTAGTGTTATACTATTGAAAAACAGTAGAGTATTCCAATAGCGGAGCATTGTTCCAAATAAAGAAGGGAGGCTTAAATGAACTCAAAAACACTCGGGTGGCTTGCGGTGGTGATATCTGCCGTTGCTTTGTTTGTTGTGCTTTTTTCTAATAACGCTGGTTCACCTAATAACGCTGGTTCACCCCCCATCATAGACCGAGGGCCCGAAGGTGGCGGCTCTGATACGAATGAGGTCGGGAATGGTAGAACGCCGGTAACTCCCGAAGAGTCTGAGATTGCACCCGTTACGCCCGAGGACGTTAAAAGGCTTCCGGACAATACGCAACACCTGAAAGGACTTGTGGAAATTACAGGTCGTGCCGTTCATGCAGAAAAAGGTCATGAGGTAAGTGCAAATTTTTATTATGTAACTCAGATTGATTATGAATCGTTAGTGGATAGCCGTGCAGTTACGCCGGGAGGTGAAATCAAGGTCGTTGAAACGAGACGCTATACCCAATGCAACGACCGCATCACGTTGAGTCATTGTGATATGAAATTGGCACTTTGCGAAACGTTGCCGATCGATCAGGTTGAACCGTATGTGTCAGCTGTTGCGACTCTTGTAAGCAGTAGCTTAGGCTTTGGAGGAACGGGCGGAGCTGTGGTTAAGACATGCGTTAAAGTGCTGCACACTATAGACGGAATAAGTTTTAAAGATACCATGAGTGCTATCAGCGGATTTTTCGGCAGACAGGCTCCTTCAAAAACGGAAGATTGGGTTGATTCGCTCGTAAAAGAAAATGTTAATCGCAAGTATGCCGAAGTGAGGAAAGCCGTTCAAGAGGTTTCCGGCAAAACTTACGTGGTAACATATTATCAGGATTCGCAAGGCAAGTCGATGCGCGTCAAGTTTGAGCGAGAGGATAAGAGCCCTCTTACGGAAAACGAACGTCGCATATTGCGGGAGATGAATGTTTTTTTAAGCTGTAATGTGATTCCTTCGACGGATATCAAAGAAGGAGATTCCTGGCGGGTAAATGTCGGCGATCTGCAAGGTGTCGTTTCCACTTTTTCCGGCGGAAACAACGTGAAGGGCGAATTGACCGCCGTCCGTCTTAAAGATATGCCGAACGGGCTTTGGAACATCGAATTGCAAGGTGGGCGTGTAGCGGTTCTCAATGAAGATACGGGTATGGAGGACGGAACGTTTGAAATAAAAGGCGGCAAGGCTCTTGCTACGCCGGACAACGGAAATCTTCGCGTTTTTGAAATGGCGGGCAGAGGTAAACTGCGTGTTCGCAAGACCAAAAGCCTGTTTTCGCTTTTTGATTTTGTAAAACGCACCGAGGGGGATTGCGATGTGCGTATGACATTAACGGCGCAAGACGTACGCTGACGGAGAAAAACACATGAACGGTGATGGGGTTTATGGTAAAAGCGTCCGAGTCTGTCCTCATTGTTCTTATGAAGTTGATGAGAATGGCCTTTGTTCATCGTGCGGCCGTAAGCTGAATCTCAACGAGTGGCCTTTTGAAGACGTTTATTCGGCAAAGGGGTTGACGAGGGAGATTGTCGGCGGCAAGGTTCGCTATATGCTTCCCCGGCGCACGCTCCGGATATCCGCACGGGTCAATGAGGAAGCCGCGGATTGGCGTTATGAGATCCCATACCAGGATCCTCTCGGGATGGGTTCATCCCGTTCTGATATGATACGGATTACATCCGCAGATTGCGTAAAGGTTGTTTTTTACCGTGATAGATATCATGACTGTTGGATACTCGACCAAAGCGAATTTGCCTGTGTGCGGATAAACGATTCCGAGCCGGTGCGAAACTGCCGATTGCGTTCGGAGGATGTCATAGACGTAGCCGGGCTCCGTCTTTCTTTTGACGGAGAGAGCGTATTCCCGGCCTCTGCGGTTTCTGACGGTGTGGTTCTTTCGGCGCGCGACGTCGGCATTTCCGTGGAAGGGAAAGTTATCTTAAGAGACGTATCCTTTACCGTTAAACCAGGGGAGTTTGTCGGAGTCCTGGGGCCGAGCGGTTGCGGCAAGTCCACTCTTCTGCAGCATATTGCGGGGCTCACGTCGAATGTGGACTGCAGCGGCAACGTGACATTCAACGGCGTCTGCAGAGACGATATCCCCGGCAAGGCTGTCGGCATTTGCGCCTATTTGCCGCAAAACGCCGAAGAAATGCTTCATTCGGAATTGTCGTTGCGCGAGGAAATGGAGTGCTTCCTTGCGGTTCACGGCGTAAAAGACTGTTCGTCCAATCAGATAGACTCCATACTTGAACTTCTCGGATTGTCGGGAGCGACGAGTACGTCGGTTTCGAAATTGAGCGGAGGACAAAAGCGCAGAGCCGCGATAGCGATGACGCTTCTGCGTCGTCCCGCAGTTCTTCTTTTGGATGAACCTACGGCGGGGCTTGATCCGTCTTCGGACGCCGAGGTGATGATGTATCTTAAAAAGATCGCCGAGAACAAGGGTATTTCGATTCTCTGTTCCACCCATGTGCTCGGAAACATGAACTGCTTTTCCAAGATTATGGCCTTTACGAGCGCCAAAGATCCGTCGTCCGATCTAAAAGGACGATTGGTTTTCTGTGACAGGCCGGACAAGTTGATCGCCAAGGTGTGTTCCGGTTTAAATACGTCGACCGTGGCCAGCGGTGATGTTGTCGCCGTCGCCGCGGAGCGTCTTTATAACGTATATGACGTCCTTATGGACGGCGCTCCAAAACTGAAGTCGGTAAAAGATGCCGCGGCGGGATTTGAGTCTGATCTGCCCGAAGATCTTTCAATTGCTCCTTCCGCGAAGGATTCGTTCAAAGGGTATCTTAAGCGCATGTGGACGGCATTCCGTTTTTGTGTGAACGGCGGAGAAAATACCGAAGGAGGATGGGTGTCCGAGTTTTTCTCGCCGTTGAGAACCGTTGCGCGTTTTCTGCGCTCATCGATGGCGTTTCTGTTCCTGTGGCTGCCGGCCGGCATAATGACATGCATACGTATTGGCTGCGACAAGGATTTTACAGAGCCGTCGAGCGGGGCGCTTTATTTCTGCTGTCTGATAGCGCTTTTTCTTCTCGGATTGTGTCATTCCGCCACGCGGCTCGTAGACGATCGTATTCCCGGCAGATGCCTTGAGCGTCTTGCAGGGGTGTCGCACACGTCTTACCTTTGCGCCAAGATTGTCGGTTCCGTGGGGTTATGTCTTACCCAGACATTGTCGTTCTGTCTTTTCTGGCAGATCGCGATTTCACTGCCGAGGGAGTGGTTTTCAACGGAGATCGACCCTTCGTCTCTGCTTGTCGGTCCGCTCGAGACATACTGGACCATGCCGGTTTTGTTTATCTCGTCCATGATGGGATCGCTTGTCGGACTTTCGGTTTCAGCTATGGTCAAGGAACGGACTGCCGCGGTCAATTGTGTTCCCGTTGTCGCCGTAGTGGTTCTTTTCTTCAGTCAGCCGAACATAGGATACAGGCTTTCGGATGTCCTTAACGAAAAACGCGATGCCCCGCCGACGACGGCCGAGCTGGTTTCTTATGCGACGCCCACGGTGATTCCCCAGAGGTTTCTCACTTCCTGTTATCAGCGTTCTGCCGCTGTTGAGATCGCTTCGCGTTCCGACGCGTCGGAAATGAATATGCATTACCTTGAAGTGGTCGAGAAAGATTTCAAGAGAGTGTCTTTCAAGTTTATCCTTGTGGCGGCATTGTACTTCGTTTTGGCTGTGCTTGTACTCTGGAGATTCGAGCCTCTGCGCGAAAGCGAGTGGAATGGACGTTAATCACTTTTCCCGTTTTAATACAGATATGAATAAGAATAAAAAATCCAAACATCCCGAAAATGCCGAAATAAAAATTGCGCTGATCGGCGCTCGCGGTTCCGGCAAGACTACACTGGCTACTGGACTTTTCGCTACATCGGACAGGTGTTTCACGGTAAGTGCCGAGGATGAAAACATTGAAGAATATCTGAAACAGCGAAAGACGATGCTGCAGCAGGGGAAATGGCCGGAAGACAGTAATAGCAGCAGAGAAATTCGACTGACTGTAAAAAACGGCGGAAAAATCGCGAAAATATCTTTTCGTGACTACAGGGGCGAAGATGTCGTCGACGATGTACGGTTCATCTCCGACATTGTAGGAAAGCCTGACGGGGCGATTTTGCTGTTTAATCCTGGGATGTTCGTCGGAGTGGATGATAATTACCGCAATACGGTGATTTCACGTTATCGTAGAATTATCAGACATCTGAAGAATAATGGTTGCCGTCATGTCGTGTTTGCGGTTACCGCTTCGGACCGGCTTGATCCCGAAACCGGCGATCTTCGTGGGAAACGCGTAGAGATCGAGGGTTATGAGAAAGAGATAACGGATTATATCGAAAATATCGGCGGGTCGAAATGGTGCAGCCGCATACCGGTTTCCGTGACGGGGAAACTTGAGGATCAGAACAAACCCACATTGGCGAGGGGATCGGCAAATACGGCAAGCGGGCCATTTTTGCGGATTTTGGAGTGTATTTCCTCTTCCGCTACGAAAAACAAATTGCGCAGGATGTTTTCGCGGATTTTTCTTGGCGCATTTCTTTTGGCGGTGGCTGGCGCCGGATATACATATTTTTCATACAGTTCGGAGTCTGAACGTCTTGCCAAACTTGTCGGGAGCGTAAAGACTCAACGATATGATTCGGCAAACACCGTAAATCAAGCAGATCAAAAGGTGAAGACGTTGGAGCGTCTTCTCGGCGAGCTGCGAAGGTTTGAACCGAAGTTCGGATCCAATGCCGTTCTCAAAAGCGGCGCGGAAGATGATTGCGCATCGGCTTTGGACAAGAGCAGGTTTGATTTGTTGAGGTTGAAAATCGGAGATCTTAAAGGACGAATAAAAGATAGTTCGCTCAAAGATATAAGCAAGCTGTCGCAAGAGATTGAATTGTTCAGCCCGTCCGATAAAAATAAAAATCTTCAGGATGAACTGACCCGTCTCTGGAGGCATTCGGAGCAGGGAATACATATTGAATATGAAATAAATCAGATTGATAGACTTATTCAATCGGGTCGATTTGAAACGAAAAATGTTACGGAGCGGCTTAGGGCGGGGGAGAGGGTTTTAAATAGAGCCGCTTCCAAGTCAGACGGATATTCGGCGGATGTTTGCAACGCTATCGCTGAGCAGATGAAAGATGCGCGAGAGCGTCTGATGAAGGCTGCTCTTGATGATTATGCCAACGAAGTCTGGGACGCTGACAAGCCTGAGCCTCCGGACAGGTGGCTCAGCGCATCGGATGCGATAGATAGATGGAGTATTTCGAACTTCTTGACGAAAGATGAAATAAAAGATGTGAAAAAGTATCTTGAGCATAAGCGTCAGGTTAAAAAAGAAGACTGGCGCAAGACCCAAGACAGGCTGGCGGAAAAATACATTAATGAGATAAAGGAGGCATCCGATCCGTACAATGTTTTTTGCGATTTCTGCTCTGAAAATCCTTACAATCCAGGTTTAAGCGGCGTGTGCAAGGCGTTTGAGGACAAGTTTGAAGAGGTGGTTAAGAAGTATTGCGAGGATTACAAGAAAGCGTTCGTCGGAGAAAACCGCATTTATAGATCGACGGATGCGATGGAAAAGGAGACGCAGAGGATTGAAAATACTGAAGAGGCATTGGATAAATTCAAGGATGTCTGTATACTAATCTACAAGGATGAAAGACGCTTTCTACGCAAGAAGATGGGCGAATCGAAATTGTTCAAGTTCTGCAGGATTGCCGGCGGGGAGTTTTCCGGGGATATGCCGTTTTCTCAGAAAATAGAGTTCGTGAGCATCACAAACTCCTGGCAGGAGACGAAACCCGAGTCGGTGCCTGCGGAATACAAAGAGAACTATAAGAAGGAAAACTGCAAAGAGGAGACGATGAAGCTGAAATTCCTCTCAAAGACATTCAAGGAAGGTAAGGCTGACGATTTTTATGAGGTTAAGAGCGGCGCCGTACTTAAATTCAACGCCTGGCAGGAATTGTCTTTTTATTGTCAGGTCGAGGCAGAAAACGCCGATTCAGTGTGGAAGGGCGGAAGTGATCCCATAAAATCCAACGGCAATGGGCATTTTGCAAACCATTCTGATTTCGTTGAAAAAGCGAATGGTCAGGGCGAGGGCGAGTTCCTTTATAAAAAGACGGCAGTATGTCTTTATGAACAGGGTGATGAAATTCCGGATTTTATTTGCGATATAGAGCTTAAGATAAAATATAAAATAAGCGGCAAAAGCTTTCTTGACGTTGTTTACGAATACTATCCAGAACTTAAAACGGCAGAATAAATTCAAATATGGAAATATCATTCGGACAATTATTCTATGGAATCGGGCCTTATGGGTATGCGATCCTTGCCGTTTCGCCGGGCGCTTCCGAAATAAAGGAGGCTGTTAAGGATTTTTGCGGAATATGCGGAAGTCCGAACTTAGATCGCGCCGGGGTAGCGTATTTTCTTGCTTCCAAGGTGCATGGCGGGAATGTGATAATGGTTCGCGCGTGTGACGGGCCGGCTGATCCCATGGGACGGAGAACGCTTTTGTTCCATTGTCTTACGGCGAAGAAAGAAGATCTTGAAAAACTGTCGATAGACGCTTTTTCGCTGAATGAGAAAGGGGTCTTCGCTTCGGCTGCTCCCGGACATCCTGTCTCTGACATAACGATGGATATGCAGCGTGAAGAATCGTCCGTCCCGCCTCCGCCGTACGCGGTAAAGTTTCCCGCTGTTCTGCGTCTTCCCGTACGGAATGCGGATTTGGTGCGCTCGCTTATCCGTGGCAACGCCAATACTTCCACATGGACGACGTGTGCGGATGTCGCGGATCCCATGTTTGATTTTTGTGTTGTCGACATGTATGCGGCGCTTCCGTACGATCGATTCGTCTATGGCGAGAAGGGGCTTTTGCGGATGCCGGTCGGAAAGGCGGACGAGGATGAAAATCCGGAGAAGCCCGACAGGATCAATCCGGAGCGCATGACGTCCGGCGCACTTAAGGTTTTTGTCCTGATAAATCTTGTTTTTTCCGTTGCCTGCATCGCTTTATGCATCCGGGGCTGCAATGATGACGGTTCTTCCTCTGCGTCGCTTGATGAACAGATCGCTATGCGTTACGAGAAGGATGTTGAATCTTTGCGCACGGAGCTCGAAAAGACGAAAAACCGCCTGTCGGGATTTGAAAACGCAATGGCGGAATTTTTCCGCGACGGCGGCGTTCCGGCATGGGAGGAGTGTTGTGCGGCAAGCCGTTTTCTGCCGAGGATGGAGGCCCAGAGAACGGAAAAGGTTTATCCTGCGGAATATGACATTTTCAAAAAAATAAGATCGTGTGTGGAATTGGCGAACAAGCTTAAAATGTTAGACGAAGAAGGGGGGAGAAAATGAAATCAGAACATCGCAGCGGGGGTGCTCTCGCAGTTTGCATATTCTCTATCGCTTTGATCGGGTCGCTCGCGCTTAATGTGGCGTTTATGGCCGATTTTGAACCGGTAAGGTCATGGGCCGTGTTTTCGTCTTCGGAACGGGGTGTGAATCGGGGGAGAAATGCGGATTCAGGGGACAGAGATGTCAGGAAGATGAAAAAAGCCGCAGGATTTCTCGGCATCAGGGTTTCGGACGGAATGACTTCCGATGATATTCTCCAGAAGATTGAAAATGCCGTGAGCGCGGAAGTCTTCGGAGGGGAGCTTTTGACGGATGATCAGCTTAAGGATGTCGATGCTATGCTCGGCAAAGACGCCGGAGCATCATTGCGCAAGGCTCAGAAATTCCTTTCGGAAATTAAAGACAGGAAGATAATAATCGTGGAAGGCTCGAAATGAAAAAGTGTTCAGTACTGCTCTTTTTAGCCGCCGTGATCTGCGCGATCTGCGCCGTTGCGGTTTTTGCGGGGCGGTCCCGGTCGTCCGCCTCACGCAAGGATATCGGTCTTGTTTTGAGCAGCGGCGGCTGCAAGGGCGCGTATCATCTCGGAGCATGGCGGGCGCTCAAGGAGGCGGGTTTGACCGACAGGGTCGCCGTTATATCGGGGACTTCGGTGGGCGCGCTGTGTTCGGCGCTTTTCGCCTCGGTCGAGAATCCCGATGAACAGGAGCTTTCGTGGATAGATACGCTGTCGGTGTTTCAATTCGCCCCGGCGGAAGAGGATGTCGAGCGCATTTACCGGCAGAAAGAGTCGAAAGAGAAAAAGTGGTACGGCGTAGATAAACTTTCGGACAAGTTTTCTATGAAACTCCGGGAAGAGGCGAAGCTTCAGGCGAGACATGAACTGATGCCCAAGATCATGAAGGCCGCCAAGCAGCTTAAGGACAATCCGGATACCGATGAAATCACTTTCGGGGCTGCCTCATTCGAGCCGCTGCGCCGGAATCTTGATAAAATATTGAAGGATCCGTATCCGCGCGACGCGCCTGTCGTGTATGCGACCGCGCTGCAGTGCGGACCGAGGGTCAAGCGTGCGTTCCGTCTTGATCGAATGCCCAAGTCAAAGCGTATAGATGCTTTGTGTGCAAGTGCGGCCATTCCGGTCATGTTCCCTCCTGTGAAAATCGACGGTCTTCTCTGGCAGGACGGCGGATGGGTCGAACGTGGCGGAGATAAAACACCGATAGATCCTGTGCTTGAGAATCATCCCGAAGTCAAAACCGTGATCGTCGTGCATCTGCATGACGAGAAAACGGTTTCGGCGAAGGAGCGCGCGGCATTGCGGAGCAAGGCGGATGCTGCGGGGGTCAGGTTGATCGAAGTCATCCCGACGGAAAATATCGGCGGCCCTCTTGACGGATGGTTCGGAGTGTTCGACACCACGCCCGAGACCATGCGGAGATTGATTTCCGCCGGCAGAAAGGATGTCGAAGCCGTGATCAAGAATAATTTCGTCGATTGATATGACGAAGTTGATAGAAAAAGCGATGGAGAAACCTCGAAATCTTTCTTTCGAGGAGCTGAGAACTCTCTTGTCGCTTTCATCGCGCAATGACCGGGCCGCTCTTCGCGAGGCCGCCCGTTTTCTCAAGAGGCGGTATTTCGGAAGACGTGTTTCAGTACGAGGGATAATAGAACTTGGCAATATCTGTGCGAAGGATTGCTTTTACTGCGGTATAAGAAAATCAAATGGGAATGTCGAGCGTTATCGGTTAAATGTTTTTGAAATTGAACGTATGGCCGAGACCAACGCGGCGCTCGGTTATAAGTCTCTCGTTTTACAGGGCGGAGAGATCGAGAGTCGGGAGAATGCTCGTTTTGTGGAGGAAGTTCTTTCGAAACTTGCGAAATTCGACTTCGGAATCACTCTGTCATTGGGTGAGCAGACTAAAGATGTCTATGCCCGGTGGAAAGCCGCGGGCGCCTCTCGTTACCTTTTGAGAGTTGAAACTTCAAACCGGCGCCTGTATTCGTCCATTCATCCTGTAACATGCGATTGGGCTCGACGGGTGCAGTGTTTGCGCGACATAAAAGAGTGCGGGTTTCAGACCGGCACCGGAACGATGAGTTCCCTGCCAGGTCAGACAATCGGGGATTTGGCGCGAGATGTGATGTTTTTTGCCGAATCCGGAGCTGTCATGATCGGTATGGGGCCGTATCTTTCCCATCCCGATACGCCGCTTGCCGGGCATGACAAGGTTCCTTTAAGCGATAAATTAGAAAGGGCGCTGGATATGATTGCGGTCACGCGCCTTTATCTGCATGATGTGAACATCGCATCGACGACGGCACTTGAGGCTCTTGCGAGCGATGGCAGGGAGCGCGGGATCCTATCCGGCGCGAATGTCGTAATGCCGAATGTCACGGATGTGTCCCGCCGGGGTGCGTATCAGCTGTATTCCGGCAAGCCCGGGCTTGATGAATCATCGCTTGAAGCGAAGCGGCGTCTTGACGCTTCTCTCGCTGCGATAGACGAAGAGATTGATTATGCCACGCGCGGCGACAGCCCTTTGGCCCGGTTGTGACGATTGAGTCTAACGGATGTTTATGATATAATGATTTTATTATTAAATCGCTAAGGAGTTATGAATGAAAAAGACTATGATGGCTATGGCTCTTGCCGCGACGGTTGCGGGTTTGGGTACTACCGGTTGTTACTCTGTTTATAAAAACAGCGCGAGCGCCGTCTCGCCCGACGGCAAGAATAAAATCTGCTTCAGTTTCGATCCGCTTGCGTACACGGTAACGCGTGACGGCAAAACTGTCGTCGCCAAGACCGAAGTCGGGCTTATGCTTAACCATACAATGTTAACCCACGATAGGATGGTGGCCTCAAATCAGATAACCAAGCGTAAGATCGAAGGTGTCGCCGATGCTGCAGTTTACAAAAAGTCGAAAGTCGATCTTTCGGCCAACGAAACTCTCATTGAATTCAATGCCGAGGGATTGGCCGTAAGACTTATCGCCCGTAACGACGGTGTCGCCTATCGCTGGGAGACGGACAGAAATGGCTCGGCGACGAACAGAAAAGAAGAGATTATTATAAGAGAGGAGAAAGCGGCCTTTACGATTCCCAATTCAAAATGTAAGGTCTACTCCAACTTCTCCTATATGGAAGGATTTCTGGATACGGACAGGATGAAGGAGGCCGATCCCTTCCAGAACAGCTGGGAAAGCATCCCCGAAGAACATTGTGCCGGAAAGTTCAAGGTTCCCGCAGGCAAAATCGGGTATCTGCCGCTCGTATATACGCTTGAAGACGGAACGGCAGTATGCGTTACCGAATCTGATCTGGTCGACTATCCCGGCTGGAACTTCGGCTCTTCTACTGCCCAAGCGGATTCGTCAGTTAAAATTGACGGCGCGTTCGCTAAAATTCCCGAAGAATACATTTATATGAACTGGGGTTCCGAAAAGCCCTACAGCGAGAAGCGCGGTCTTCGCTACGAGCGCGTCACCAAGCGCGGCGATTATCTTGTTAAGACTAAGGGTACGCGCACATTCCCCTGGCGCGCGTTTATGCTCGCCGACAATGCCTCCGATCTAGTCGCCAATGATCTCGTTTGGGCGCTCGCGACTCCCGCCAAGGGAGACTTCAGCTGGGTTAAGCCCGGCAAGGTAGCCTGGGACTGGTGGAACAACTGGAATCTTCAGGGCGTCCCCTTTAAGTCGGGCTGCAACACAAAGACCTATGAATATTACATCGACTTCGCCGCGAAGAACGGTGTTGAATACGTGATTTTCGACGAGGGCTGGAGCCAGAAACTCAACATCTGGAAGTACAATCCCGAAGTTGACGTCGAGCACCTCATCAAGTACGCCGAGAAGAAAGGCGTAGGCATCATCCTCTGGATGGCCTGGGCCCAGATCGTCGGCGAAGAAGAGCGCGTCGCAAAGCACTTCGCCAAGCTCGGCGCCAAAGGCTTTAAGGTCGACTTCATGGATCGCGATGACGCCAAGTGCGTCGATTTCCTCTGGAAGTTCGCCGACGTCTGCGCCAAGGAGAAGATGCTTGTTGATTATCACGGCATGTTTAAGCCTATGGGAATGGAAAGAACGTATCCCAACGTTCTCAACTTCGAGGGCGTTCACGGTCTTGAGTGCGCGAAGTGGTTTAATAACGATTACGACTTCCCGAAGAACGATATCGGCGTCTATTTCGTCCGTATGAGCGCTGGCCCCATGGATTATACGCCCGGCGCGATGGATAACTATCCTATCGGAAAATACAAAGGAAACACCGAGAATGCCGGTTCCGTCGGTACTCGCTGCCGCCAGATGGCGATGATGACGATGTATTTCGCGCCGCTCCAGATGCTTTGCGATTCGCCCTCAAAATACGAGAAGAATATGGAATGCTTCTCGTTCATGGCTAAGACGCCTGTCGTCTGGGACGATACGGTCGGCATCGCGGGCGATATCAACAACTTCGGCTACGCCGCCTGTGCGCGCCGCAAGGGCGATGTATGGTACGCCGCCGGAATGACCGACTCCAACGAGCGCGAAGTCGAGGTTCCGACCGACTATCTCGGCGAAGGCAAGTGGGCGGCCGAAATCTTCCGCGATCATCCCGAGGCCAACACTAAGCCGATGCGCTATATTCATGAGACGCGCATCGTCAAGAAAGGCGACAAGATCGCTCTTAAGATGGCCAAGGGCGGCGGTTATGTAATCCGCTTCACCCGTCCGTAACAAGTTGGTGTAAAAGTTGTTTATAAGGAGAAATGAAATGTACATAAAGACAATTACAGCTTTTTGTGCGCTTGCGGCGGCGACAGTGAGCGCGGCGGAATTGAATACGAGAGCGTATCTCGAGAGCCGTCCCGATTGGCAGCGTCTCAACGATAAAGCCGTTTCGCTCGCCAAGAAAAATATGGAGAAGTTAGACGGCTGGAAAACCCAGATGACGTGTATGCCCGGCGTCGGTATAATCTGGCAGTGGGACAGCTGCTACATGGCTCTTTACGGCGGCTATACTCCCGGAAACTACAACGGTCTCGGAAATCTCGACAACCTCTATCAGATGCAGGGTGAAGACGGTTACATCTCGATGGCCTATACTTACGAAACGCGTAAGCCGACCTGGGCTGGCCGCATCAATCCCCCGCTTTACGCGTGGTGCGAGTGGCTTTACGCCGAGCGCACGGGAGATCTGACGCGCTTACCTAAGGCTTATGAGGCTTGCTCTAAGTATTACCGCTGGCTCAAGGCCAACAGAACGCGCGAGAAAAACGGATTGTATTATTTTGAGGATACGGGTTCTTCGGGTATGGACAACTCCCCGAGAAGCGGCTATTTCGCCGAGCATCAGAAGGGTAGTGACGTATGCTTCGTCGACCTTTGCTGTCAGCAGGTTCTCGCGGCGCGTTGCCTCGCTAAGATGGCGCCGTATGTAGGAAAGCCCGAAGAGGCTAAAACATGGAATCATGAAGCCGATCATCTCGCCGAGAAGATCAATGATCTTATGTGGTGCGAGAGAACTGGCTTCTACCACGATCTTTATATCAATACCAATAATAAGCTCGCCGTTAAGACGGCCGCCGGATTCTGGGCGCTCGTCTCGGGTGTTGCAACTCCCGATCGCGCCGCTAAGCTCGCTGCTCACTTAACTAATGAGAATACGTTCGGATCTAAATATCCTGTTCCTTCGCTTTCGAAGGATGATCCTAACTACGATCCTTACGGTGGTTATTGGCTCGGTGGTGTTTGGCCGCCCATTGTTTATATGACTTGCCGCGGATTGCGTGAGAATGGTTATGGGGATCTTTCGCGCGAGATTGCGCGCAAGCACCTCGACCAGATGTGCGATGTTCTTTACAATTACAGAACTAAACCGAAGAGCAAAACGTTCTCCTTCGCTTCGGCGACCGACGAAGAGATCGGTACGATCTGGGAGTGCTACGCGCCTGAGTTCGCCGAACCTGCGCGTGACAAACTCGGCAAACAGGTTCGTAAGAACTTTGTCGGCTGGGGCGGCTTAGGTCCGATCATTCTCTTTGTCGAGGATATCATCGGTCTTGATATCAACGCTCTCGAAAACAGAATCGATTGGAGAATTTCCGAGACAGGAAACCAGGGAATGAAGGATATTCCGTTTAACGGCGGTAAAGTTTCGCTCTCTGCGTTCGTTCCGGATAAGCGCTTCTTCAGCGTTACTGTCGAGACTGATCGTCCTTTGCGTCTGCGCGTTTTCTCCGCCGATGGCACTCACCGCGTCGTCAAGTATATTAAGCCCGGTGTTACCAAGTTTCATTCGCGTGAGCCCTCGGCTGAACATGACGCTCCAATGGATTGATTTTTAGGTTTCTGATATGTCATCTGCGGTAGAAGTCTCGAGCGGCTGGCTCGATGTTATTACAAGATTGGTCGATAAGGTTGATTCAGCCGTTTGGGGACTTCCGTTAGTGTCGGCAATATTCCTTACGGGATTATTGCTGACATTTATTTTACGCTTTACTCATATTTTCAATCTTAGGCATGCATTTCAGTGCATGTTCAGGAGTGAAGAGAGTGCGGGTGGCGAGGTCAGCCAATTTGCATCGCTTTGCACTGCGCTTTCGGCTACGATCGGTACCGGTAATATAGTCGGTGTAGCTACGGCTATCAGCATGGGCGGACCTGGTGCTCTCTTTTGGATGGAAGTCGCGGCGTTTTTGGGAATGGCGACAAAGTATGCCGAAGGGCTTTTAGCGATCAAGTATCGGGAAATCGCCCCAGACGGCAGGGTGTTGGGAGGCCCGTTTTATTATATCGAGAAGGGCTTAGCCGGTCGCTTCGGTCTTCGCAGCTGGAAGTGGCTCGCTGTAATATTCGCGTTTTTCGGGGTTTGCGCGGGAATTATGGGTATCGGTACGATTACTCAGATTCATGGAATTACATCCGCAGTCCAGCGCTTTTTTGATCCGGGGTTTAATGCCGATGATATGACTGCCGGTATTCAGCTTTTCGGGACCACGTATTCTCTTTCTGTTATTATCGCTGGTGCTGTGGTTACGCTTTTAGTCGCTCTTGTCGTTATCGGAGGATTAAAGCGCATAGCTTCAGTTTCAACGGTTGTTGTGCCGTTTATGGCGATTTCGTATGTTATTATAATAATCGCTCTGTTATTGGGTAATATTGCCAAAATCCCCAGCGCGATTGAAACGATTGTTCAAGCGGCGTTCAATCCCGCTGCAGTTACCGGAGGCGTGGTAGGCTCTATGTTTGTCGCGATTCAAATGGGTGTGGCGCGCGGCATTTTCTCTAATGAAGCGGGTTTAGGATCGGCCCCGATAGCTGCTGCGGCCGCCAAAACGAATGAGCCGGCGCGCCAGGGTCTGGTTTGCATGACCGGTACATTTATCGATACGATTGTAATCTGCACGATGACGGGACTCGCGATTGTCGTTACCGGGGCGTGGGATCCCGCATTGAATTTGAATGGTGTCGATATTACAATCGAAGCGTTTAGACGGGGCTTTTCATTCTTGGGAGATTGTTCTGATTCTGTATCAAGTATTTTTTTAATGACCGCGCTTTCGTTTTTTGCGTTCACTACAATCCTCGGATGGAATTATTATTCGGAGAAATGCTTGGAATATCTTGTTGGGACCAAAAGACGTTTTGTGATCAAACTTTACCGGATGCTCTATGTCGCAGTCGTTTTTGCAGGTCCTTATCTTACCGTTTCAGTCGTCTGGGGAATTGCAGATATTTTTAACGGGCTTATGGCGTTTCCAAACTTGATCGCGATTGTTCTTCTCTCTCCTGTCGTATGCCGTGTCACTAAAGATTATATGAAGTCAAAATAAAATATAGCACTTATGAAAACCTTTAAATGTATTTTTGCGGCGATTTCATTGTCGATCATAACCCAGGCGGGTTTTTCCGCTGAAATGGAATGCGCAACGCCCGAGTCTCAGGGAGTTCCCAGCAGCGCGATTTTGAATTGGATCGACGCGTGCGAAAAAACTTTCGCCGCATGGAACGGCTCCGGCTCGCTCCATGGGTTTGTAATCGTCCGCAACGGCAAGACGATCGCCGAGGGCAGTTGGAAGCCGTTCAATACGCTCGAAGAGACTCACATGCTCTATTCGCATTCGAAGAGCTTTACGTCTACGGCGATCGGTTTTCTTGTTGAAGAGGGTAAACTCGATCTCGACGAGAGGGTGATGGAGATTTTTCCCGAATTGACTCCCACGAACGTGACCGACAATCTGAAGTCGATGCGAGTGAGAGATTTGCTTACGATGAACGTCGGCGCGAAGTGGGATCACAAGGTGCATCGTTTTGACGATTGGGGACGCACCTTTATGGAGAAGGATCTCCAGACGAAGCCAGGTTGCGGTTTTAAGTACGATTCGGACGCGACTTATATGCTCGCGGCCATCGTCGAGAAGCGTTCAGGCGAGAAGCTGATGGATTATCTCGATACGAGGTTTTTCAAAAAAATCGGGATCGAGAAGGCCTGGACGACGGTTTCTCCCCAGAATATCGCCTGCGGCGGCTGGGGTATGAATATGACAACGCGCGAAATAGCGAGATTTGGATTGTGTTATCTTCAAAACGGCGTATGGGGCGGCAAGAACGTTATCCATCCGCAATGGGTTCAGCTGGCGACGGCCCGTCATACGTTCAGCGGATGGCGCAATGTCGGAATAAGGGCGCTTGGAGAGGGAAGCGACTGGCAGCAGGGGTATGGTTTTCAGTTCTGGCGCTGCCATAACAACGGGTATCGCGCCGACGGCGCCGCAGGACAGTTGACTCTCGTTTATCCTGATTACAATATCGTCATTTCCGTCAATGCCGGGCTTGGCGACATGCAAAAGGAGATTAATCTCGTAAAAGAGCATATTCTTGCGAATCTCAAGTCTGCACCATTGCCTGAAGATGCCGAAGCCTACTCGATGCTTAAGAAGAAAATCGCAAATCTCTCAATCGCGCCGGTAAAGGGTGATCTAAAGGGGGTTGAGAAGTATACCGGGAAAGAAATTCTTTTTAAGAAGAACAGCCGTGGAATCGCCAGTGCAAAACTCTATCTTGATACTGACAGATCGCCAAGGCTTGTGTTCCGCGTAAGGAATGAGGTAAGCGATATTCCTGTAGGTGTAGGCGCATGGGCCGAGGGCGTTATGAGAATTGATGATCTGAAAGCGGAAGAGTTGGGGGCGATTCTCGGGAATCAGAAAGCGATGACATCAGGTGCAATGCAGGAAGACGGCTCTTTCAAGCTTAGAACGTATCTTACCGGAACCACGGCATATATCGACATTCTCTGGCGTGAATACGATGAAGGAATCCTTGTCGAAGGAAAACTTTGGGGTATGAACGGAACGGATTTTACGAATTTATAATCCGGAGCGTTGAAACGTGCCGGTACGCAAAAAAAAATTAAAATACCCCCTTGCGCGTTGGAAAAAGATTTGATAAACTATGTCCTCGTTCGCCCGAAAGGGTGAGCGACCGATCTTTGAAAGTCGATATTGGAGAAAACAGTAATGTTTGTGTGAGGGTATCCCCCAGCGAAGCTGTCGCCGCAAGGCGATGCGCTAGCAGGGGTGCCGAAGCCCCATGAGGGCTTCACAAAAAAACTTTCTTTTTCTGAGAGTTTGATTCTGGCTCAGAACGAACGCTGGCAGCGTGGATTAGGCATGCAAGTCGA
>JAZOQU010000024.1:0-73387 GCA_045656225.1 Kiritimatiellia bacterium
TTTTTCAACTCTTCCTCACGAATAGTAGCCGGATAGTACGATTGCATAAATGAAAGATGTTTAATTCTATCACGCCCTCCCAAAACCCGCCGAAGACCATCTTCAATGCATAAAAAAAGAGCGCATTTCTTTCATGCACTCTACCGGAGCCCGACCAAAGGCCCAAAATCGAATACACAAAGAGAAAATGCGCCCAGCTGGACGCATCCTCACTTACATGCCGTTCGATTTTTGAAATGTTTGGTCGTATTTCGGTAGAACAGCGTGTAGCGTTGATGCTACATTCTTTAATGCAGTCGGGGGTGGAGAATTTAGCGCGTCACTTCACGCCCTTGTATCTCAGTTCACCGACCTATAACCCCACGAAAAAGCCTTATCTTAAGCTCCCTCGCAAGATGCAATTATTATATCAAATTATACTTAAACCCACCACTCCCACCAAAATTCACCCTATATTATTTGACTGGTGCAATAAGCAAACAAAGGGGCGCGGCAGATTGCCGCGCCCCTTTGTTTATTAATCACTATCGACTAACGACTAGTCACTAACCGTTAATCACTTAACCTTGAACTCCTTCTCGGGCTCGTTCTGAGGCTCCGTCTGGAACCAGACCATCTCGACGGCAGGCGACGACTTTACAGGTGTCGAACCGATGAACTTGTCACGGTTGCCGCGATAGATGAAGTTGATAGGCTCAAGCTTGCGGCAGGAGTTGAACTGTGGGGCCTTAACCTTGAACTTAAGAGCCTCGCTCTCACCGTAGGCGGGAATTTCGTCAATCGCAATCTTCTCCTTGTCGCAGAACCAGCCGTCGGGGAGACGAAGTTCGACTTCACCGCCCTTGAGAGCCTTACCCGAAGGGTTGAAGACCTTGACACGATACGTGACGGTGTCGCCGGGCTTGTACCAAACGAGCGAGTATGCGTCGCGGTTAGGCTTAACGGCCTCAACAGAGACGAACGGATCAATGTCGTTCAACGCGAGAGCGTTAATCCAGCAGCGGAAGCCGGGCATGCGGAGCGTAAGCTCGCGCGTCTTCTCATCGTAATGGAACGGTACCTTTACGATTTCACGCGTAGAGTTGCGCGTAGCGAGGACCATCTTGGGAGCCTTGAACTCCTTAGGCATTTTATACTTAACGCGGAAGGAATCCATTTCGCCGCGGAGCTGCGAAACCATACCGAGCATCGCGTTACCCTTCTTGTCGACGAGCGGAGACTCGAAACGGAGAGCATACTTGCGATCGTCCTTGATGTCGGTTTCGCAAATCTTCTCTGCACCGACCCACTCGGCCCAAGCATCGACGATGCGGTAAGGCGAGTTATCGGAGTGTGTATCGGTCCACTCGAAGCGCGTGCAGCCGGCGCCGTACATCGTACCGAGGTAACCGGCAAAGTAAGAAACCTTACCCTTACCCTCTTCGCGGACGGTCATGTAGGGGCGACCGTTGTTCTCCTGAAGAACCTGAGTACCCTTGATGTTCTTAACTTCGTTGTAACCCATGGCCGAGACCATCGTCTTAACGAGCTTCTTGGAAATCGGGTGATCGGAACCGGGGGCGTCCTTGATTTCGCAGGAAGTCTTATAGAGCTCGTCGCGGTCGATCACGTCGAACGCATAAGCGGAGTAACCGAACGAAAGCTTCTCAGCGGCGTTCTCGTCGACCTTCTTCTTCTGGACGGGCTGAATACCGAGGAACCTGGTGAAGTAGTCGGTCGGATAGCCGTGGCCGTCGAGCGAACCGGACTGAGCGTCGGCGAGAATCGAGCCGCCGTCATTGACGACCCAATCGACAACCTTCTTCTGAACATCGCTGGGGATGTAGTTAGCGTCAACAAAGACGATAGCCTGAAGGCTCTTAAGCCAATCGCCGCCCTCGCGGATCTGACGATCGGTGACGAACGTTACGTCATAGCCGTTGGCGTGGAAGAGCTCGTAAACGCGGAAGAAGTTATCAGGACCGCAGTCGAAGATCGAAGCATAAGGCTTCTCGGTCATAAGGTGGCTGACGGCTGAGTAATAAATCGCGATCGGCTTTACAGCGCGGCGACGCTCGGTCTCGGAAATGAGATACTCCATCTGATAGATGGCGCGCATGTTATCAGAAAACGCGGCAATCTTCGGACGGGGAGTAGCACCATTGAACATATCGGTCATACCGAACTTTGAAAGTTCGCCGACGTTCGCCTCTTGTACGCAGAAGCAAGCCTGACCAGGCATACCCTTAGCGATATTATGCCACTGAGAGCGAGACTGGAGCTCAGGTGAGGCGCCATGAATCGCGCCTTCGCGAATCATCGGGCGGAGCTTACCATCGCCGAAAGCATAGTAAAGCTCCCACGTCGCGCCGTAAAGGTCGTCGGTACCGTAGTTATCGTAACCGATCATGTCAGAACCCTTCTGGGTAATCTGGCAGGTATCTTCGAAGTTCAACGGACGCCAGTGCATCCACATAACCGACGAGAGGTTATTAGCAGAGAGGTTAGAGGTAATGTGAGTGCGCTTAGGATCCATCTCACGATAAGCGCGGGTCTTCTGGTAAATGCGCGTAGCATAAGCCTTAGAGCAGAAGTCGCGGAAGTCAATGAAATTGGCTACAGCGCGATGCCACTCAATAGGATTCGTGAAACGCTCCTTACCGTAGATGTTCTTCCAGTAAGAAGGCTTAACTTCTTCGAAAGACTTATACTCAGTTCTCCACTCCTTATTGAGACCTTCGATCGTACCATAGAGATTTTTAAGATACTTGCGGAAGCCCTCACAGCTCGTAGGACCGTAGTCGTACATACCGCACTGTTCCCAAGCCGTCCACCAGGCCCAAATCTTATCAGCGCCAGGGTGTTCCTTAAGGAGCTTAGCGATTCTGACCTTATTGGTCTCGTAGCACATATCAAGGAATTCCTGGAAGGAATCTGAAAATCCAGCCCAAGTACCGTCAGAGCGCTGAGCGCGACCGATAGGCTCGTTACCAGGACCGATAGGCTTTTTAGGATCGAAAGGATACTTCTTAGCGAGAAGCTTCTCGTTAGCGCCCGACGAGTCTACGTTACCGCGGAACGACGCACCATAATGAACGGAGCCCGACTCGAACGCATTGAGATTACCGATCTTCCAACCCGTCTTAGGATCTTCGTAAGTGCCGCACCAAAGACCGTCGGTCGCGCCGTACTTTAGGTAGCGGACAGGATCCATAAACCAGCTGTAGCACTCCATGAACTGGTTCGGCGGGCGCTTGGTAGGATCTTCGATTGATGAGTTAAGCATTACGTGAGGCTTATGGTGAGTAGCCGCCTTAAAGCCTTTAGGAACGACAGCCTTAAACTCAACATCAGACTCCTTAATCTTACCCTTCGAAGGATCAGCCTTAGGATCGTTAGTCGCCCAGCACTCAGCAACGGCGAAGATATTATTACCAATATCCATACCGCGCTGAACATAACGGGTATTACGGCTTAAATTAACGATATACTTACCGGGATACTCGATACCGACGGTAACCTTAGACCAAACCCAACCTTGGGGCTGACCAGAGCGGAACTTACGACCAGGAGCGTCCTTATCGGTCCACATATCAGCAATGCGATCAATAAGCGTATAATTTACGCATTCGGTATTGGGGTTACGAAGGAGAAACTCAAGCGCAGTATGCATATCTTCATTGCGCCAGTGCTTAATCCAAAATGTGTAGTTACCCGCACGCTTAATCTCAACAGGGAACTCAAGACGCTGATTGTAAACGCCTGTCTTAGGAACCTTAAGCGCTACGGTGTCAGTAGGCTCGACAACCATCTTACGGATGGCCTTATTAGGACGCCAGGGAGAGCGCTTCTTAGGATCAGCCTTATCCCATGCGGCCTGACGTTCCTTCAAATCGGCGTCGAGCTTCGCGCAACGGGCCTCTTCTCTGAGCTGCGCTTCAGGCCATACAAGATTATGGTTAACAAACGGAATCTTGTTTTTGGCCATTCCATTCGTCGTCGCGGTGTATTGAGCGAGCACCTCATCTACGTTAGAGATCCGCACCGTCTGGTACGGACCTGCAACGAGATTCGCAGCTCCCATTGTAGCCGCTAAAGCGGCGAGCAGTTGTACTTTCATTTTTTCTCCTCGTGTTGATAAATGTTATTGCATTTTATTAAGATCATCCAACCCTTTAAGAACGGAATCACGCCCAACGGCCTTAAATTTGTATTCTTTAGGGAAATGAGTAAAATTAGGCATATTAATGCGCCTACCGGTTAAACGCAAGAACGCCCCTGAAACAATATCGCGAGTTCTTTCGCGCCCTTCCGGATGACAATTGCAAGCAAGGATCTCACCCTTGTCAACGGTTGCATAAAGAAAAGCGGAAGTGCCGATCATTGAGTCGCGACGATGAGCATCCATTTTACCTTTTTCGTCAACAGCATTTTCACAAACTCCAACAGACTCGATCTTAACACCCTTAATAGACCTGCCGGGAACAGGCACGGGACCATTATGAAACTGAATTGTATACACACTATTAGTAAGAGCAAGCTCCTTAACCCACTTGTCGGTGAACTTGACTTTTAAATCTCCGCCTCCGCGCATATAATGGCTGCGGATACGCTCTACCGGAAGAATTCGAATACGCCCTCTCGGATCATTCTCATTCATCAATACGGCAAGCCCGGCACAAGTACCGAAGTACTTACCGCCAGCGCGCAAATATTCACGGATTTTCGCCGCGCCCTCTTCACGCATCGATTCATACTGCCCAAAGCCCGTACCGCCAGGCATAACAAGAATATCCAAGCCGTCAAGCCTACCTTCACGAACATCCTTACCGTCAAGAAATATCACATCAACATCAGGCGAGCCCGAAAGTATTTTAGCCCAATAAACAACGTTCTTGCCTCTACTGCCCTTATCGCAATAAAAACCTGTTTTTACCCGTGGGCGCGGAATAAGATTTGAAAACACCTTAATACCTTTATCACAATAAAGCATTTCAGGATGAAATTGAACACCAATGGCCGGATATTCCGTATTTTCAATCGCTTCAATCACGCCGTCAGGAGAGTGAGCGACCGCCTTAAAACCACGCCCTAATTTTTTAACAGCCTGATGATGACGGGAGTTCACTGTTATTTTAGTTCCTCCGCAGTAACTCGCAAGTCTGGAATTTGGATCAATTGTAATTTGATGTTCGCAGCTATCTGTAAGCCGATGACCTTCTTTAGCGCAATTATTATACTCCGAGGGCAAATCCTGCCACAATGTTCCTCCAAAATAAACATTAAGCAACTGAGAACCGCGGCAGATGCCCAAAATCGGTTTTTTAAGAGGAACCGCCGCGTCAAGAACAGCCCACTCCCACGCATCACGCTTTTTATTTACTTTACCGAGCTTATCGGACGATTTCTCTCCATAACGGGCAGGATCAACATCCTCACCGCCGCAAAGCATTATAGCATCACACGAAGAGACCATTTCCAATATCTTATCTTTATTATCGGTATATGCTAAAACTACTGGCTCAAAACCAGAACCTTTAACAAAGTTAATATATGACGCTTTAACTGGACTATCCGAATTAGAGCATTGATCTACAAGCCCAACACGAATATTCGCCGCAACTATGTTAATCGACGAAAAAACAATAAGTACAAATATTGATAAAACTATCTTTCTCATATTGTTTTACAGATCCTTCTCGTCGACCGTTTTCATGACCGCCGCTGCATGCTTAGCTTCATCAGAAGCGGGAGCTTCTGTTTCGGGAACAGTGACGACATAAATGTCCTTGAGCTTGAAGTTGTCATTGATTTCGGTCATTTCCTTAGGATTGATCTGCTTACGGGTAGCACCGAACCAGACGCCCTTAACCTTAAACTTCTTACCTTCAGCGCGAAGTTCCTTAGGAATATTAGCCTCAAGCGTATGCCAGCCGTGGAAGCACTGATAGCCGCGGTACGTGTCAAAGGAACTCGCATGAACCTTACCCTTTTCGTCCTCAAACGTAATGGAGAGCTTGGAGAACGAAGAGTTACCGTAAAGTCTAACGCCAATCACAGTATTCGGCTTATAGGTAATATAAGGAACCGACTTCTTAAATTCTACACCGCCATACTCCCAGGCGATATCAGGAATAGTGCCGCCAAGCGCGGGTGAATGCTTATTGGCGAAAAGTCCGCCGCCCGAGCCGCCGAGCTGACCTTCGCCGCCGCCGCCGATCATGTGAGAGACTTCGCGACCGTTGCAAAGAAGAACACTGTCTTCACCATTGGTGGACTTGGACTTACCGAAAACGCCGCCCTTACCGCCGCGGCCAACGCTGCCCGTAAAGACCTCGCCACCATTGACGCGAACGCGGCGATAATCCATACCGCCCGCGCCGCCGCCGCCCGCGCCGTAATTCGGAGCAGCCGAACCGCCGCCGCCACCGCCGGCGACGACAAGAAATTCGCAAACGCCTGCCTTGCGAACGGGAACGCGAATTTTATCGCCGGGAGCGAATTTGTAGACCTTTTCATCAGCCTTAATGACGATTATACCGTCGCCGCCTCTGCCGCCGTTACCCTTCATCGAATGGCCGGCGCCACCGCCGTCGCCAAAACCGTTACGCCCATCGGAGCCATTAGCTGAATCACGGTTGCTGCGATCCTGGCAGTCACCACCGTGACCGCCCTTAGCATAAACGAGATTTTCGCCTGTAATCGCGCACTCACGGCCAGGACCGCCGGGACGCGGACCCTCAGCCTTACCCTTAGTCTGACCATAAAGACCAGGACCACCCGCACCGCCGCCGGAGCCGCCGGTGCCGGGACCGAAACCGTCCGATCCACCGCCGACATTGCCGTAACGCGCATCAATGACGGTCTTGTCAAGTTTTACAACTAAAGCCTCTCCGACCTGATCGTCTTTTTCCATAAAGACATCGAACTTACCGCGGAACATCGGAGCTTCATGGGCGACACCAAGATTCGCAGGACGCGAACCGTTGGAAACGAAGGAGTTCTTAGTCGTGCATTCGAAAATCTTCTCATATTTACGACCAGCGAGACCCTGCTGGAAGTGACGGACGATTTTCGCGCTCTCCATCTTCTCAGATGAAACAATGTAGCAGGGAGACGAACCGATATCAATCTCACCGTTCTCAGCAAGCGCTGATTCATGTCCCCAAATATCGTAGAGCTTAACATTAGCACTCGCGGGGAACTTAACCTTAGCAGTCGCGCCGAACTGAGGCGTCCAAAGAGCGTACGCGAAATCAGGCGTCTTACGATTACGGCGGAACTCAGCGATATACGAGCAATTCTCACCGGAATCGACCATTCTAAGGAACTGCGGACAATCGAGAATACGCGTTAAAACGGCGAGAGCTGTAAACATTCTCTTAGGATAGGAATAGGGATAGAACTTACACTGTCCGCCCGCGCCCCAGTTCGTATCATAATACGCGTCATTGGCATCTTCGAGGTGACCTGTCGAAATAATATCGCACCCCCAGATAAGGCAGATAAGATAATCACGGACAGAGAAGTCTGTAATCTGCATAATCTTATCGCGCGACCAGCTACGCTGTACTGTGCGTTCAGGACGGAACACGAACTCATTACAAGCGTTAACCGTCACATTCGAATAGCCGAAAACACGCGCCGTTTCGCGAAGAGCCCAGAACATGCCGGGAGATTCGCGGTTGGCGTTCAATTCGGGCATCGTTGTAAAGCCCTTCGATTCAATGCCGAGCTGATCAACGAGATTAAGATCAAAACCGTTTCTTAAAAGGCATGCGATCTTCTGGGAGGAAGAAGAACCATTACCGATCATAATGCGCTTATTCGGAAATTCCTTGCGCATACGCTTACAGAATTCGGTACAGAAAAACGCCTCCCAGCGCTCTCTGGCCGCCTGACTCTTATGGAAGTCGTCGGGGTTATCAAAATCCCAACCGCGATATTCGCCGCGTACAGCCGGCCTCTGGCCCGCGACTTCACTCGCAAGATCCTTGCCGCCCTGCTCATGGAGAAGCTGTATAACCTCGCAATGCGGAAACTTCTCGAACGCCTCACGGGCTTTCACTACACCACGGTCAAACTTCTTAACAAGCTCATCATACGTCTTCGTCGGGAACCCTGGATTATATGGGAGCTGCTGATAAATCGAGCTCATTGTAACCTTCCAAGGCTTACCCTCCTCTTCACTCTTTACATGCAGCGCCTGACCCCAAGTTTTACGATAACCAGCCTTACGCATGATATCGAGTTGTTCAATCGGATTGGGGTTAGAGCCGTGATAGCCGTTCAAAAGCGGCCAACACGCATAAGGCGACTCGTAGCCCGCCTCGCGGTCATCAGGAGCGAGAACAGTAAACGCGGCTTCATGCTGAGCGATTTCTCGACCTGTTTCGTCTTTAAACTTATAAAATAAACCGTACCAACCAATACCGAAACGCTTAAGAGGTATCGGTATAGTAAACTTTTCGCCGCGCTTGGCGAGTTTAAACTTCTTAGATCCCTTATTGAGCGTTTTAAAGTAAGGATCTGTAACTTCAATTTCAAACGTACCTTCAACATCATCCCTCTCCGCTATAATTTCAACAGAGCACGCCTGAGTATCCTTACCTTGCTCAAAGATATTGCCGCGAACAGGATTTTTAACCTTAAACGAGAATGGAGCTTCCTGGAGCGTCGCGCCGAAAATCTGAACTGAAGTCGCCTTATTCCAATTTCTACCGCCATCACCGACAAAATCGAAGTCGAGCGAGAACTTATTCATAAAGCGCGAGCCGAGCTTGTTAGGCTCAAGTTTAAGGCGAACGATATAAAGAGGAGTTTTTACGCGCTGTCCGTTTTCATCTGTATACTCAAGTTCACCGATCTGCTTTTTATTCGGAGCGGGCTTATCGAGCCTTAACTTTGAAACATTAATATTACCATGCGTACAGCCGTCACCAAGCTTAGCGAGCTGAGTACCTAAAATAGGCTCGCGACCCTTCATCGGGATATCGGCGCAAACGACCCACGCGTAAAGCCAGGACTTGCACGGAACCACCCAATGCATATACTCGGGACCTGTCTTATAGCGCGTACGCGAAAAGAGAGGATCCCAAGTAAGGTTACGATGAACCGTCGTCTGACGAACCTTGGACTGGTCGACGGAATTCTCGGGCTCCCAAACATCTATCAAAACCTTGCCGAACTTCTTAACGCCCGAACCGATCGACAGTTTTGCATCCTTGGCGAGAAGCGGATGGGGACGTGCGGGATCAAGCTTTGGCAGAGAATATGAGCCCTGCTGGGTAAGAACTTCAACATTACCCTTCTTAACTATCGTCATCGCCTTCGATTTCTGAGATACACGCGCATCCGACACGGGATTTACACCGGGCAATTTACCGACTAGCGATCCGTCAATAAAGATAAGCGTACGGTCCTCTTCAGGATCGGGGAGGAATCTGAACGTATAAGCGCGATCCTTACCGGTAGCGTACATCTTACGCCACTCGGGCATGAATTTAAGAACATCCTTATGGGGATAAAGACCGTAACCCGAATGGAAATAAGGTAAGTGAGAATATTCAATGGTATCTTTAATACCATCACCTTTAATCCAGACGAGACAATCTTTGTAATAAGTTCTCTTCGGGAGTTTATCCTTTTTACCCATCCTTATAAGCTGTACGCGCGTAGCATACGCGACATAGCGGTCTTCATCGGCCTGAACACCCCCCTTATGAGGACCTGCCGAAGGATAGCGTATCTGATACGAAGATTTTTCAGCGCCTTCGCGGGAAACAGTGAATTCACCGAACCCTTTTACCACAACTTCAAACGCAGTTCCTGCCGATGCAATAACGCTAAATGTTGACACAAGAAATGCAGCAACGGGAACTTTATATGAAAACATAGCATAAAGCCTTTCTAAATAAGAATTATTTTATTATTATCTCATACTCCTTCTTCTTATGCAAGAGTAAAATTGGAGTTCTGTCGACAACAACCCCACCCGCATTAACCATGCAGAGATTAAGAAAAAAATAAATATTCTACGGATTTAAACGCCCGGAAATTATCATTTTGAGAACAGGAACTCAACTACATCGCCATCCTGCATCTCATAAGCTTTACCTTCGGGCCTAAGGGCTCCAGCTGCACGCGCGCCAGAGGTTCCATTGTATTTCACATAGTCGTCGTACGCAACGACTTCAGCACGAATGAAGCCCTTCTCGAAATCGGTGTGGATGACGCCTGCGCACTGAGGAGCCTTCCAACCGCGCTTGAAAGTCCATGCGTGCGTTTCCTTTACGCCGGACGTGAAGTAGCTGGCCAGTCCAAGAGTATCATACGCGAGCTTGATCGTACGGTCAAGCGAACTTTCGGTTAAACCGTAGGAATCAAGAAACTCCTTCGCTTCAGTCTCGTCGAGACCGGCTAAATCAGCCTCCATCTGAGCACAGATAACGACTGTCTGACACCCCTGTTTAGATGCATATTCACGAAGTGCCGCGACATGAGCGTTATCACCGCCCGAAACATCATCTTCGGAAACATTTGCGCAGAAAATGACGGGTTTATCAGTTAAAAATCTCAATTCCTTCAAGACGGGCAAAATCGCATCGCCTTCAGCGCGCGGGAATGAACGGACGGACTTACCTTCTTCAAGATGCTTCAGAAGAGCTTCGCACGCCTCGGCCTCAGGACGGACGGTCGGCTTCGCCTGGGCCTCTTTGCGAACACGCTCGTAGCGGCGCTGGAGCTGCTCCATATCGGCTAAAACCAATTCGGTTTCAATAACCTCTGCGTCGCCGACGGGATCAATGGGAGCCGACTTGTTGCCGCCCTCTTGAACATGGATGATGTCGTCGTTCTCAAAGCAGCGTACAACGTGCAGAATCGCGTCGCACTCACGGATGTTGGCGAGAAACTTGTTGCCCAGACCTTCACCTTTTGAGGCGCCCTTGACGAGACCAGCAATATCGGTAAACTCAACGGTAGCGCGGATAATCTGACTCGTGCCGTCAATTTTAGCTAAAGCCTCAAGACGTGAATCCTTAACTTCAACAATCGAGGAATTAGGCTCAATAGTGCAAAAAGGATAATTCTCAGCCGCAGCCTGCTGTTTCTTGGTCAACGCGTTAAAGAGAGTCGACTTGCCGACGTTGGGAAGCCCTACAATACCTACCGAGAGACTCATTTTTCTTCTGTTTCTTTCTTTGTGAATTTCCAATCTGGATACATCGCCTTCAACTGCGATTTATAAAAATCCGCATCAACGATACGATCTTCTTTAAGAGCGGTTATATACTGTTTTTCAAGTCTTTCAATCGAATTGGAACGGATGGATTCGACATATTGAGATTCGCTCTCGCCCAGAATACGCTCGGCTCTGTAAAGTTTACGCGAAGAACGCGGAATTTCAGGATTGTTCTCGGGAAGATTCAACTCGGCTTTAGACTTAGCCCCGCCTTCCTCGGAAACGGAATCGATATCGCGAACGGTTTTTTCGGGATGAAGCGCTCTCTCGCGCTCGTCCAGCTCCATCTTATATTCAGCCAGTTCACGCTCCATACGCTCAATATCAAGAAGCCTTAAATCGTAAAGTTTCTTCTCGGCGAGAATTTTCTCCGAAGCGAGCTTTTCTTTTTCAAGCTGATCGGCCGCCGCTTGAGCTTTCTGGGTCTCGGCTTCTACAAGAATTTTAGCCTTGTCGCGCTCAATCTTGGCGGTTTCAGCCTTATGCTTTTCGGCGGCGCGGTTATCAGCCGCCGCTTGAGCCTCGGCCTCTGCACGAGCACGATCGTCGGCTGCCTTAGACTTCTCGGCCTCGGCCTTTTTTCTGTTCTCTTCGGCAGTCAGCGCATCAGTCTTGGACTTAGCGAGCTGAAGTTCTGCCGTTTTACGATCTTCTTCAGCCTTGCGCTCGGCCGCCTTAGCGGCATCAAGTTTCGCTTTCGCGGCTTTCTCTGCGCTGCGAGCCTCCTTCTCGGCGCTTTCAGCGGCGGAAGCTTCTCTCTCGGCCTTTGCGACCGCCGCATTCGCAATTTCGGTCTTGCCGTTCATATAAACGACACCGAAGACACTCGCGGCTATAACCGCAAGCGCGAAAAGAATCACAGTTAAAGTCTTTATATTCACTCCACACTCTCCCTTTCAGCTTCTTTATCCGATGCTCATTGGGGAACCCGCTCTCCACCAAATGCTTTACTCATAAAGCGCGCAGACGTATTAATCGTCATTTCGCGGCCTTCTTTTCGTCGGCTTCGGCCTTCTTGATAGATTCCTCAGCCTTCTTCATATCCTTTTCGCGGATTGAATCGGCAAGTTTCTTCAAATCCTTCTGTTCTTCAACCTGACGATCAAACGCTTCTTTGTCTTCCTTATCGAGCTCTTCACGATGCTGCTCGATCCAGAACTTACGTTCGGCCTCGGACATCTTTTCAAGAGTCTTCGCGCGATCGAGCTTCCACTTCTCGACGGCAAGACGGTTCTGGCGATCCTCATCCTGCTTCTCGGCCTCTTCCTTCAGACGACGAAGAAGTTCCTTCTTTGATACGGGATCGGCAAGAGCGGAATCAGACCAGCCAAGACTTTCCCATGCGCGGGAATCGCTGAGCGAGCGCTTACGGCGCAACGCTTCGGCCTGAGCGGAATCGGCATCATCAAGAACATAAGGCGTCATAAATACGAGAAGTTCCTTGCGCGACTCGGTCTGGGTTACGCTGCCGAAGAGCCACTTTCCAACCCAGGGAATATCCTTCAAAATAGGAATACCGGTTTCCTTATCGGACGTATATCTTTCGGTAAGACCACCGAGAACGACAGTCTGCTTGTTATCAAGAAGAACATCCGCAGTCATCTTACGGGTTAGAGACGTGTCGATATTCGCAGTTCCGCCGTCATCTACAAGAATAGCCTGCCCGGCGCCGAGCTGCGAATACTCTTCTTCGACATTCAACATAACAGTGCCGTTAGGATTGATTTTCGGCTTTACTTTAATCTTAATACCAATATCCTTGGAATCGTACTTAGGAGTACGGACGTAAGTAGAATACGACGAAGATGTCTCGTAACCGTTAAAGAACTTTCTCGCTTCGGTCGCATCAATAGTCGCCTCTTTATTGTCGACAGTCATAATAATCGGCGAGGCGAGATATTTAGCGCGGCTATCGGACTTGGAAGCCTGAATGACTGCGGCGAGGTTGAGCTTATCTGATTTAAGAAGATAATTGACGCCGCTACCGATCGGATTCGCACCGCCTAAAACGGCTGAACCGACCGCATTTGAAGCGACATTCATCATTGTCTTAAGTAACGCAGTGCCGCTGCCACCGCCGCCGCCAAGAGCGGAACTGCCCTGATTTACAAAGCCATCGCGAACCGTTCCGTAAATCGGAACATCCTGCATTTCATAAGTGTATGAAATGGCTCCTGTTACAGGATCAACATTAGGAACGGAAACTCTCTGCTTCTGAGTTCCCACGACACCTCTCTGTCTGCCGCGCAAAACCCAATCGACACCCGTAGCGAGATCATCACCGAGCGTAACTTCGATAATAGCCGTTTCAATCAAGACCTGGCTGAGTTTAATGTCCATCGACTCAATAATGTTCTCGACAGTAGGAACGAGTTCTTTCTGAGTCATGACTACAAGACCGTTGATACGCTTATCGGCGAGAACGACCGTGTTATCCTTTGTAAGCTCTCCCGCCTTCGCATCTCCCGCACGCTGATTATTAGCGGTATTGCGCTGAGGGTTCTGACTGCGGTTTGTAGTATTACGAGTCAAATTACCACCTGAAGAACTGCTGTTGCGAGCTGCCTGATTCTGATTACCGCGGGTATTGGAACTTGATGACGTATTTCCGATAAGCTCGTTGATCATATCGCTTACGTCTTCCGCTTCGGCATATTTAAGACGATATACCTTAACGAGAGTATCGGGAGTCGTTTCGACATCCAACTCATTTATAACCTTATCAAAAAAGTCCATATTGGTCTTGGCGGTAACGACGATAAGCTTATTGGAACGCTCATCAGCCATAATAAGAACCTTACCTCTAATCATGCCGCGATCAGCATCGGAAACGCTCGTGACCTTCGATTCAACATTTGCGTTCTGGGCAGGCTGGTTATTAGGCTGATTAGGACGATGCAAAAGCGTCCTGGGCTGATTGGGATTATTAAAACCGCCAAATCTGTTATAATTATTGTATCCGCCATAAGGTCCCTGAACATTCCTAGCGGCTTTACCGGCATTCTCCAACGCTTTCTGAGACTCCTGAACGATCAACTCAAGAGAAGTCTTGATCTCAAGGGCGGAAGCGTTCTTAATCTGACGGACAAACACATTCTCGTTTACGGGGGTTCCGACATCGATCTGACGGGCGACTTCGCGCATGCGGTTAATGTTCATGCGCGTATCGGTAACGAGAATCTTCCCTATGCGCTCATATACGAGCAAAAGACCCTTAGGCGACTTAAGACCTTCAAGAGCCGTTTTGGCCTCTTCGACAGGGATGTTCTTGAAGGTGATGAACATCGAAACGACCTTGCTGTCTTCGGGAAGTTCGGCCTCTTCATCAAGAATGAGCGGAATACCCTCTCCACGAACCTTGTCGCGGGGAAGAGCGCGGACGAACTTCTCGCCATATTCTTCCATGTGGACGCCGTTCATCTCGAGAGCTTCTTCGATAACGAAAATCTGCTCCTCTTTAGTAAGCTTCTGACCAGGGGCTGACTGAATCGTTATTGAAACCGACTGAACCGAGGGATCTTTAAGAACCGTACGCCCGACGAGCTGCGAATAGGCCTCAAAGACGATTTCAAGCGCGGCGTCCTTGAAATTGATGTCAGACGCCTTCTCGCCGTCCAGCCCTTTAAGAGCGGCGACCTCGGCCGTACCGCTTTCTGCGGTGCCTGCGGGCGCGTTCATCGCCGCCGCGCCGCGGTTCCGGCCGCGGAGAGTGGACAATTGGGCTAAAGCTGCACCAGCGGCAAATGTCGCAACCGCCAACACTACAAGAGTTCTGTTCTTAATCATAAATTGATTATGCCTTTCAATCCTCTGAACGTTTGTAAATACAGATTAAAGTCATGCTACCGCTCATGAAACCCTGCCTGCGGCTCGGCGAAAAGTTCAACGCCTGCACATCGAATTTGCCTTGATCGGTATTTTGAAGCTCATACAGAAACTTTACAAGAGATTCAACCGCCGCCGTCCATTTTATATCGACGGAAATCTTCTGCATGTCTCCGCTCCACTCTTCAACATCCTCCTTGCCGGGCTTGAATTCGGAAACAAAGACATGATTGGACGCGGCGATATCCTCAATCGTCCTCATCCATACGGTGTCCGCACCCTGACCTTCGGCAAGAACAGGAATACGAGAGGCTTCCTGCTCGTAAAGCTCATCCCAGTATGCACGCTGGGAAATGGTTTTCTGTTCACGCAAGACCTGCTCTTTGGCGGATTTCAACTTTTTCTTTTCGGCAGCCCTTTCGTCTGCCTGCATAAACCACCACAGTATGGTGAACACATACAGCAGCAGGATTCCCAAACCCGCGAAAACGGCTTTTTCCTTAAGTGATATGGCAGCCATCAGTATCCTTCCTCTGATTGCTTAAAGTCACACTCTATGTCAAACGAGGCCTTGGAACCCCTTGTCGTAACACCGCGCGGAAGCTCCACCCGCGTAAAATAGCCCGTTTCGACATCTTCTTCCTTGCCGCTTATCTGAAAAAGACTGATCGCCGAGAGTTTATCCTTGAAATCATAAACCCGCTGATGATTGCCCGCCTCGGATGTTCCCGTAAAGGTCAAAACGTCGCCGCGCTTGAAATTCCAACGCGAAAGCACAAGCCCGTCGGGCATCGCAGAAGCTACGACACGTAAGGTTTCAAGCGCGCCGAGGTCATGATTCGAAACATTTTGAACGGCCTTTATCTGATCCTTCTTCTTTTGGACCTCGCGATACCGGCCATGATTCCTGTTGACTATGTCCTTCTGTTTCAGGGTTTGACTTGCGTAATATTTAGGAACACCTATAATTACCGAAAGCATCAAAATCCAAATGCCGACGGCGGCAAGCATGAACTTCTTGAATTTAGACTTGAAACGGGACTCCTGAAGAACTTCGCTCCATGATTCAGGAAGCGCATTCAGCGACGAGGGATCAAGAGCGCGTTCGGCTATGCCGGCAAGAGGATCGAGTGACGAAGCGTCAATCATCCTCACCGGGGCAAACATATCAAATCCGGAACAATCAAGACCTTCTCCGACAACAAGAACCTCACTCAACGCCGCCGGCCCCGCGAATGAATCTGCCTCTACGAGCGACAGCATGATCTCGCGTTTGAAATCGGAATCGGATGAAACGGCGCGGACGACGGACGGGCAATCTCCGTCAAGAACAAACATCGATACATTCACCTTGCCGACAATCAAAACCAACCTGCGAAGATCATCCTCGGCTATCCCGAGCTGCGGCCAGGCTACGCGCAATACCCCGAGCGCCAGCGAATCGACCCGCGTGACATTGATTTTAGCGCTGTCGAGAGCTTCCGCGATATCATCGGCAGACCCCTCGGGAAGCGCCGCAGCAAGAACAATGCGACCGTCCTCCGTTTCGCGAACCGTTTCGTAGGACACACTAATGCGCTCATCGGGATAAGGAGAGACTTTTTTGAAGATATTGGTCAGATATGAGGCGATATCCTCTTGAAGATCGTTAGGCACTCTGACGACTTTTACAAGCAAACGATCAAGAGGCAACGCGAGCACCGCCTCGTTGCGCTTATTACCCTTGATCGGGACGCTCAATTCACCGTTTTCGAAAACGGCTATTTTTATTTCTTCAGCCATTTAAGCTTACAACCCTCTTCCTTTTCAGAATTATCTTGCCCATTATACCAAATTTTCCCGCATAAATGAAATAGGATTTGCTATAATTAATTGTGACATGTCCAACCACACGAAAGGCGTAATATCCATAATTTTCAGCGCATTTGGCTTCGCCATAATGGCCATGTTCGTCCGTTTGTGCGACGACTACGGCGATGAGGTTTCAAGTCTGCAAAAAAGCTTCTTTCGCAATATCATCGCATTCACCGTCGCTGCGGTCGTTTACGCACGCTCCCGCACAACGAAAACGGCAGATGCGACACCACGGCCGCTCGACACGAAAGCTCTCACCATCCTTCTTGTGAGGTGCGTCGCGGGGTGCATCGGGATTTTTGCGAACTTCTACGCCCTGTCAAAAATTCCGATTGCCGAGGCGATGACGCTGAACAAAACCGCACCGTTCTTCACAATCGTTTTTTCATGGATGTTTCTGAAAGAGACCCCCAATCTCCGTCAGCTCCTCGCCATTTTTATCGCCTTCTCCGGAGTGATGCTTGTGGTGAAGCCCGGATTCACGGCAAACGACATGCTCGCATCATGCTGTGCGCTTGCCGGAGGGCTCGGAGCCGGCATCGCCTACACATGCGTACGGGAGCTCGGCGTGAGGAAAATCAACACCGCTTTCATTGTCCTTTTCTTCAGCGCTTTTTCATCGCTTGCGTCAATTCCATTCATGATCAACAGCTTCAGCCCCATGTCACTCCCCCAAACAATTATACTGCTCGGCGCGGGCGCAGGCGCCGCAATCGGTCAATTCGGCGTCACGACAGCCTATCGTTTCGCTCCTCCCCGCCGAATTGCCGTTTACGATTACACTAACATAATTTTCACCGCCGCGCTCGGATATCTCGCCTTCGGACAGATTCCTGACACAATTTCAACCGCCGGATTCATAGCCATAATCGCCGCCGCAATATTGACCAATGCCGGCAAAAAATGAATCCGGCAGAATCCCTATGCTCAAAAACCTCCCGCTATGGAGGAGAATTCCATTCTTTTTAATGTAAAAGGATGGACAAAAATGATTGATGCGGAATGAAGAAACATGCGGGAAGCCTTTCTGCCGCCGTACTTAACGTCACCGACGACCGGATGTCCCGCCTCCGAAAAATGTACGCGAATCTGGTTTTTGCGCCCGCTTTTAAGCTTCACTTCAACAAGTGATACGCCCTTGGAAAATGAAATAACGCGCCACTCGGTCACAGCCCTTTTAGCGCCTTTCGTTCCCTCGGGGACGGACCGCACCCTGTACCCGTCGGAGTCTTCCTTCAGGTATGAATCAAAAACGCCCTCCCCGGAATCAAGACGCCCTTCCACGCGGGCGAGATAAATCTTTTCAGTGAGACTGTTCCAATCGGACCTGAAATATTCGGCAACCTCTTCAGACTTGGCGAAAATCATGACCCCGCTCGTCTCCCTGTCAAGACGGTGGACGAGCCAAACCCGTTTACGGCTTTTCGCCTGACCCTTGCGAACATAGGCGTTCAGATAATTCTCGGCCGTCGCCTGGGCTTCCCGCGCCGAACGCCCGTAAAGTTTCGTGTGAACGGTCAAAAGCCCCGCCGGCTTATCGATTACGATAACATCCTTGTCCTCATGAAGAATCTTAAAAGGGAGACGCTCTTTCATGATGCGGTGAATCAGCAGTTTACGGATAGGATTTTAAGTTCGACATGCTTCTCGCCGTATGTTGAAATCGCGGCTTTAAACATAACGTCGCAGGGAAGATGCGCTCTCGATCTAAGGCTTTCTATTTTAGAGCCTTTATTCCACCAGACCGCGCGCAGGCCGCCCGGAAACGCAAGCTGAAGATGGCGGCCATCATTCCCCATTACGCGCACGTCTGAAAAATAGACGTTTTTAAAAGCGAATACGGGTTCTGGATTTTCTTCTCCGAAAGGCTCCATGCGCATAAGCGAATCGACGAACTCGACCGTCATATCGCCAGGGGTCACCCACGCGTCAATCAGAATTTCACCGTCTTCGCCCTTCGCCGACGCTTCAGCCTGCGAACGGCAGGCGCTCGTGAAAAGCGACCTGAAATATTCAACGCAACCCGCCTTAACCGAAAAACCGGCAGCGGCGGCATGACCGCCGAAGCGCGAAAGTGCGTCAGAAGACGCCGTAAGAGCATCTCGCACGTTATACCCTTCCGGCGCCCGGGCAGATCCGTGATCGCCGACGAGAACGGCGACGGGAACCGCGAACGAAGGCGATTCGTCTGAAATTTTTTCAAGGACTCTCGCCGCGACAACGCCGGCGACGCCCTGATGCCCGTCTGGAAGAACGACAACCTGGGCAGATGCACCCTTCTTTATCTGAACAAGCGCCGAATCGACCATATCCTGTTCGACGCTCTTACGCTCCATATTGCGCAGATCAACCTGACGGGCAAGCTCACGCGCCTCTTCGCGGTCTTTCGACAGTACGAGGCGCAACGCCTCTGAACCGTCAGACATCCGCCCCGATGCGTTTATCCTGGGACCGATGGCATATCCGAAATCGCGCGATGTCATGGCGGTGACACCCGGACGGCAGACCCGCAGAAAAAGTTCCTTAAGCCCTACGGGAGCGTATTTCTGAAAAAGCTTCAACGCCTCAAAAACGAGAATTCGGTTCTGATACTTTAAAGGCATTATGTCCGTTATCGTCGCCAACCCCGCCAGAACGATCAGCGGCCCCGCGACGGAACCGCCGTCGTAAAGCCCCGCCTCGCGGAACCTGACGATAAGCGCATTCGCGAGCATAAAAGCGACACCTGCGCCGCAGAGCCCGGAAAGCTCCTCCGGAGAGCGGACTTTCGGATTTACCACCGGACAATCCGGCAGCTCTTCGCCGGGAAGATGATGATCGGTAACTACGACATCAATACCCTTCGATTTTAAAAACGCCGTCTCGGCGACAGAGTTGATGCCGTTATCGACCGTGATGACGAACTTCACGTCGGGATGTTCCTTCAAAAGCCTTTCGACGGTTTTTGAGTTAAGTCCGTAACCTTCCTCCATACGTTTGGGAAGAAACGGGCAGACGTCAAACTCTAAAATCTCAAGCGTCTTTACCAGGATCGCCGTGGCGCAGATGCCGTCACAGTCGTAATCGCCGAGGATCACGGTTTTCTTATTTTCACGTTTCGCCGCCATGACGGCTAAGACGGCCTCGTCGATTCCGGGAAGCCGCCCCGGTGGAAGAAGATTCTTATGGGATGGATTGAAAAACGCTTCAAGCGTATCGGCCGATACGCCTCGCAAAGCAAGAAGTCTGGCCATGAGCGGGCTTTCACCCGCTCTGACTATAGAAGCTACTTCAGCTTCGGAAACTTCTCTTTCTTTCCAGGCCATCCCAGACAATCAGTTCATTACGCGTCGATTTTAACCTCGTGGCACCAGCCGTGAGTATCTTCTAAAAGACCGTACTGAATACCCTGGACGGTATCGTAAAGCTTCTGAAGATGTTCACCTACAACATCCTTGTCGGAAATCTTGATAACATCCTCGCCGCGTGTGATCTCCCAGACGGGAGTAATCACGACGGCTGTTCCGCACGCGGCCACTTCGGCGAATTCGCGAATCTCCTCGTAAGGAACAGGACGGCACTCGACCTTCCAGCCGAGGTCCGCCGCGCATTCCTTAAGCGACATGTTCGTAATGGACGGAAGAATGGAGTTGCTGTCGGGAGTAACGTACGTTCCGTCCCTGGTGATACCTATGAAGTTAGAAGTTGAAAACTCCTCGACGTACTTGTGGGTCTTCGCGTCGAGATAAAGCTCTACGGGCCAGCCGTCGTGCTTCGCCTTCTCGTGGGCGTAAAGCGACGCGGCATAGTTTCCTCCGACCTTCACATCGCCCATGCCGTTAGGGGCGGCGCGGTCCCAATCGTCGAGAATGACGGCTCTGACGGGCTTAAGCCCGCCCTTGTAGTAGGCACCTACCGGCATCACCATTACCATAAAGGTGTACTCCTTGGCGGGAGCGACGCCGATCTGGGGACCCGTGCCGATAAGCAAGGGTCTCAGATAAAGAGATCCGCCCGTACCGTACGGAGGAACATACTCTTCATTAGCGCGTACGACCTTGTCGACCGCGTCGATGAACATATCTACAGGAATGGGCGGCATCACGCAGCGCTCCGCCGTTTTGTACATGCGCTTGGCGTTTTCCTCCGGGCGGAAAATCACAATCTTGCCGTCCTTCTGGCGGAAAGCCTTCATTCCTTCAAAGCACTCCTGACCGTAATGAAGGCAGCTCGCGCCGATGTGCATCGTGATTTCGGGTTTCTTCACAAACTCCCCTTCCGACCACGCGCCGTCTTTCCACGTGTAGCGGATGTGGCAGTTGACCTCTGAAAAACCGAAGCCCAAACTGGCCCAGTCTATATCTGTTCTTGGCATATCATCTCCTTTGTTGTTCTGATATTTTTATTAAATCGTCCATTATGCTTTTAAGAACCGCGTCACGCTGACACTCCATACGGCTTACGTTAGGATTGAGCGTATATGCGGTATAAAGCGACTGGATCGCGTTCTCGCGCTGTTTGGCGGCATTTTGGCATCTGGCAAGTTTGAGCCATAATCTGCAATCCTGGCTTTTGCGCGGAAGGCTGTTTACATACTGACTTATCAGCGCCGCGGCGGTCTGCGGATCGCGGGATGCCGCGTAATCGAAATATTTATAGGCGGCGGCGTGATACTGAGATCCTCTGTGATGCGCAAGAACCGACCATTCAAGGAAAAGACGCGGGTCCGGATTTGAGGAGAGCGACGAATAGGCTTCGAGCAGACGCCATGACACGTCGATATTCCCGGCGGAAAGCATGACCGTGATCGCAAGATGCAGCTTGGACTCGTCTTTTTTGTCGAGGACATAATTGACAAGCTGTGACATCATCTTGACGGCGTCTTCGCGGCGACCAAGCAGAAAATACGACTCGGCCAACGCGAACGCATCATCGAAAGACTGAGAACCGCTGCGGAACCTTGCCTCGATTTCTTTAACCACCTCGACATTGTGCAGATATTTTTTAATCCTGTCCGTTCTAACGTTATTGGGATCAATGTCATCGGTATAAGACATCAGTTCACCGATCACATCAAGCCTCTGCTCGGGGAAAAGGATTTCGCTGACATATCTGAATGTCGCCTCGGGCGAAGCGGGATAAAGCAGATGCGCCTCCCTGAATGCCTGCGCAGCCTCCTGATATTGATACTGCTGACGGTAAAGGCCCGCGATGGACGCCCTCAGCTTTGAAAAGCTCTTCTGTGCGGCGAAATCACGGCGGTACATCGGATCATTAATCAGCCTTCTCATGTACCAGTCCCAGAAATCGCCGTCTCTGCGGGCAAGGCTTGGGTCATACGCGGTCTTGTCGGCGTTGATCTTCATTATGAGACCGTGCGGCGACAGATACGGATACATCCAGGGCATCGCATAACTCTCTTCGATATAGAACGCATGATATTTTCTGTCGTGCTCGTGCATCATCTTGGCGAGCTCGGCGTTTATCTCCATAACCTCCAAAGCGCCCGTGACCTGAAGCCTCCCGTTTGTCGAGCTGAGCCCCTTGCGGTCGGCGTATCTCTGGAATGCGATCGCGCTGTCCTCTTCGGACGGTATCCAGATTTCGTCGCCGTAGAGATCGCGCTCGACAGCCATATACGTTCCGTCGGCAAGAGCGTTCTGGGTTATGAGATAGATGTCAGACCTGAAGTTCGCGCCGTAGATCATATACGTCGGGACGAAACGCCCCGGATCTGTTCCTCCGAAGAAAATCGAATACGGCTCCATCGGCGGCGGATAATCGGGATCCGGAAGCGGCTCTTCGTCCGCGGTGATCTGCGAACGGATCGCGCCGGCGCCGTCGAGCTGATACGCGCCGAACTGCCAACCGAAAGTGTGGCCGTTCTGTTCCGAGCCTCCAAGCTTGAAAACGAGCTCGTCGTCGGTGTAATTCTGAACCACCGGCGTCACGCCTGCACCGAGAATCATCGCCAGGACGAGAATCGCGACAACCGTTTTAAGAAGAAAACCCTTCACTCCGCTTCTTTTATGAAGAATGAAAACGACCGCCGCGAGAATGACCAGTCCGTAACCGATCCACATCGCGATCATGGCGTGAGACGATATAAATTTCACCTTTTGAATAAACCCGTCCTGAATATCACCCTTGACCTGGGCGAGAAGTATGAGCGGAAGAGTCATCATAAAGAAACATGCGCCCGATGCGAGAAGCCAATGCTGGGACAGGTTGGCGGACTGGAATGACAAGGCCGCCGAAGAGGACGATTTCGCAAAACGCTTTCGCAGCATAAACGGCACAAGCGATACCACCGCAGCAAAAACGGAAATCATCAACAACAGCCAGAAGAACACTTTCGCGCTATGCGCCGCCATGGACACATGGAGAGAAACTGCAAAAGCGTCAAGAAGCAGCACTCCACAGACGGCGAGGACAAGGAACCGTTTTTCGCGGATCTGCACTTTCAAAAAGCGGTAAAAAGCAGTAGCGGGGCGCATGACCAACTGACGGAAAACTATGATCAGAACGCCTATACCGGCAGGAATCGCCATAACCGCAATAAGCCACCTGTCGAACGCAAGCATTCCCGGCGACGTGCCGATGCCGCACATAAGCAGCACCGCACGGACGGCAAGCAAGGCTGCAAGAACCGCACAGACCCAGAGAACATTAAACGACATTCTGCCGCCCGATCGGCGAAACACTACTTTCCAGCAGGACAGAGGCAACAAAGCAAGCAGAGCGATGAAGTCTGTAAATTGAATTTTAACCTCTGAAAAATAATGGGTCATCTGAATCTTTATCTGAGCCCAGAATTCTTTGAAACTGCCGAACTCGGGCATTGTTATCGCTTCATACTGACCGCGGGTGATGGCATGTTTAAAGCCGTCCCATGTTCTCGGATATCCCCAGTTCATGGGAGGATTGCGAAGTTCCGAAACTATCGGCATGTAAGCGTAGAAAGAAACGCCGAGCTGGGTGAAGAAAGCCGAGAGAGCAACCGTTCTGCCGTTGGGGAGAATCGACCATGCAAGAGCGAGAACAATAAAATTCCAGGCGACCGGCCACCAGAACCACCAGCTTGACGGATGCGTAAGGCCGTTAATGGCGCCGCGCTCGAGAAGTGCGAACAGAACGATATGGAAGCCCGCGACCGGAATAAAATAGGCAAGACCATTCTTAACCAAATGAGAAACCGCCAAGAAAGCGACTATAACGGCATAAAAATAGAATTTGGAACTTCTCCAGTCGAACGCCTCTCCGGCATATCCGTTTGCATCGGCGAAGTCGACGGAAAAGAAGACGACTTGCAGGGCCATAAACACGCAACACGCGGAGACGGCGAGAAAAACATGGTAAAGCATAGGTTTCTCATCCCTCTTTACAACCGCGAATACGGCAGAAAGGACGCTTGCGATCACAAAAAAGGCCGCAAAAAGATATATCCTCGGATTAACGAGCGGTGCGGTTATGTCCGCCGCCCCCTTTTCTCCGGTCATAAAATCAATTTTATCGACAACCCAACTGACATCTGATGACAAAAATCCGATCCCGGCCAAAAAAAGAAGAATTAAAGAGAGAGCCGAAAAAACGTAAAAAGATATCCTGCCCGAAGAACTGTACTTCCGGGACACATCCGAGGATTGCGCCTTCTTAATCATATACACGCCGAAAAGAAGCGCGACCACGGCGCAAATTATGGCGGAAACGATAATGACGGTCGAAGGACACGAATCAACCGCCTTTAGCGCATCATGTTTGTTGATGACGTCGCTTTGCATGTACCTGTTGGCTTGAGGCATCTCACCAATCTTTAAAACCTGATAGGTAAGCGCAACAGGGAAGAAATACAATACGAAGTCCCGGAAGAGGCTGAAATTCTTAAGGCAGATCATAATTCCTATCGGAACGATCGCAAAAAGCAAAACCTGATAGTTCGTCAGACCCAATCCGAATACGAAAGCCGTAAACCACAGCGTTTTGTCGGACGGCCGGCACATCCACTTGTACGAAAGCAGAAACACGAGCATCAGAAACAGCGAGTTGAGCGAATATATCTCGACGATCGTCGATTGGGACCATTCGACCGGAGAAAAGGCAAACGCCAGAGCGCCTCCCACACCGCCGGCAAAAGAAAACCAGTCCGCGGACCTGGAGTCCTTATCCGAAAAAAGAGAATCGCTTTTCCTGTTGAAAATAAAATCAGCGGAACTGCGACTTATCAGCATAGCCGTACAACCGGCGGCCAAGGCCCCGAAAACCGCCGAGCAGCAACTGACGGCCCACGCTGGATTCGGATGCCCCATATACGTGACAAAGGAGAATATCTTGCAGAAAATCCATGTGCAGAAAGTCCAGAACGGATATCCCGGAGGATGGGGGACGCCGAGGTGGGCGCTCGCCGTCGCCAGTTCGCCGGAATCCTCAAGACCTACGGAAGGACCGAGTGTGTAGAAATAAACCCCGAAGGAGACAAGCGTGGCGACCCAGAATGCAGCCCAGTCAAACTTAGTAAAGAAATTTTTTTTCATGTATTTGTCAAACGTCGATTTTTGTAATTTTTCTTATCACCAACCATCCGGCCGTTATCAGCAGAACAACAACTAAACAGGAAACGATGCCGGTAAAACTGCAAAGGAAAGGAATCATCATTTCAGGCTTCATGATCACCATGGCGATCCCTAAAAGAAACGGCATGGCTGAAACGAGAATACCCTGCATGCGCCCCTGGGCGGTCAACGTTTTGACCTTGCGTTCTATTTTCATTCTTCCGCGGATGGTTTCCGAAATCTTATCGAAGATCTCCGTAACGTTGCCGCCGGTCTTGCGGCTGATGAGAATCGCCGTTGTGACAAGCGTCAAATCGTCAGAGCCGACGCGGTCGGACATGGACTGGAGCGCCGCCTCGAAGGTCATTCCGATTCTGAGCTGCTGCTGAAGAATCGCGAACTCCTCACTCATGGGTTTTTCACCCTGGCTGACGACGGAATCAAACGCCTGAGAGATTGAAAATCCCGCTCTGAGCGCGTTTGACATCGTGGCGAGAGCTTCCGGTAGCTGTTCATTGAATTTGCGCCGGCGCCGGTTGTCAAGCCATCTGGCGATCGGCCCCTGGCCGTTCTGCCATCCCTGCTTGACTTTGATTCCCGCGAGAAAATACCACACAATCCCGCCGATAGAGACACCGAAAAGAATTACAGACAACCACACTTCCATAAATCCGCCTTTCGTCAGCCCCTGTACGTTATACTCACATCGGCATCGGAAGCAGGGTCAAACATACGCGTATCGACTTTAACACCCCGCCCGGCGAGCTGATCGAGCCAGGTCGGGATAGCCCCGGTAGGCTTAAATTCGCCAAGCACCTTGCCGTTCTCGCCCACCCCCGTCTGATTGAAGGCGAAGATGTCCTGCATCACGATCTGATTGCCTTCAAGTCCGGTAACCTCGGTTATGGCAACGACCTTGCGCGAGCCGTCCGAAAGACGCGACTCGTGAATGATGATGTCCACCGCGCTCGCGATCTGTTCGCGGATAGCCTTCGACGGGAGTTCCATGCCGCTCATCATAACCATCGTCTCAAGACGCGAAATGACGTCACGCGGCGAGTTGGCGTGGACGGTCGTGAGAGAGCCGTCGTGACCGGTGTTCATCGCCTGAAGCATGTCAAGAGCTTCGCCGGAACGGCATTCGCCCACGATAATGCGGTCGGGACGCATTCTCAGACAGTTCTTCACGAGGTCGCGGATCGTCACCGCGCCCTTGCCCTCGATGTTCGGCGGCCTCGCCTCGAGACGGACTACATGAGGCTGCTGAAGCCTCAGTTCGGCCGCGTCTTCAACCGTGACGATACGTTCCGTCCGCGGAATATATCCGGAAAGAAGATTCAAAAGAGTCGTTTTGCCCGAGCCCGTGCCGCCGGCGACGATGATGTTTTTTCTGAGCGTCACGCAAAGCTTCATAAACTCCGCCGCGTTGTGCGTCCAGGTTCCGAATCTGATGAAATCCTCGGGCGTAAGAGCGCTCTTGGAGAATTTTCGGATCGTGATGGTCGGCCCCGAAAGCGCTAAAGGCGCGATGATCGCGTTGACGCGGCTGCCGTCGGCGAGACGCGCGTCGACATACGGCTGCGACTCGTCGATACGGCGGCCGAGAGGAGAGACGATGCGTTCAATTACCGCAAGAACGCTCGCATCGTCGGTAAACTGACAATCGGAGAGCACGAGCTTTCCTTTACGCTCAACATACACCTTGCGAGGGCCGTTGACCATGATTTCGCTGACGGAATCGTCGGCAAGAAGTTCTTCAAGCGGGCCTAAGCGCATCGCCTCGTTGAAGACGTCGTCCTCGAGACGGACGGTGTCGATGCCGTCAGGAAGACGTCCGTTGGAAACGACCTCGTCGATGATCTGACGGATCTTCACCCTCGCGGTATCCTCAAGCCCTTCACGGTCCACGCCGTCAAGAGTGAGCCGTTTCATATCCATACGCTTAAGAAGCTCGTTCTGTATCTGCTCCTGGACATTGCGCCTCAACTCACGCATGGGATCGGATTCAGCCTCTTCAAACTCCGGAGTTTCAACATCCTGAACGGCCTCTTCCTCTTGCGCATCTCCCGAAAAAACATCGTCGACGGCATTTTCGGCATCGGAAACCCGAAATATATCGTCTCCCACCTGAACGACCATATCGCCGGTCAGCAACACCGCTCCGTCGACCGGCGCGCCGTTGACGTATGTGCCGTTTGCGCTATTGAGGTCTTCAAGGACCGCTTTGCCGTCCCTGACGGTCAAAACGGCGTGGCGCTCGCTGACGGAAGGATGCGTAAAACGTATACGGCAGTTTTCGCCGCGCCCGATTATCCATGTTCCATCAAAAAGTTCGCGCTTCTCGGGAAACCCATTCACCACGGTGGTCAAATAAAGCATGGCCGACGCCCCTCAGATTTATCGCGTTTTGTTCTTGCCGAGATTGCGCTCGCGGTTGAGCTCGACAATCTGTTCGCGGATTCTCTCAAACTCGATGACCGGAAGCTCCTTCTCCGTGAAGATGTCGTTCTTGTTGCGCAGAGTAAGCGTAAGACGGCCTTTGGTCTGTTCGGCGACGGCAAGCATCTCGGCCTCGCGGGGAGTCACGAGAAGCGTGACGGTCGTATATCCAGACGACTGCGCTCCAAGGCTCCTGACGCGCATTTTCGCGGTTTCGTCGCCGACCGCGAGAACCGTTATCTTCTGAAGAACGGTCACCGTAGCGAGATCGCCGCGCTTGTTCTTTCCTTCGTCGCTCGGGAACGTGAACGTACCGATAACATCGACCTCGTCACCCGCACGGATCATACCGGAAACAGACGCCGAACCGGTAACATTGATCGACATTGCGCGATAGCCCTGCTTTATCGCGACGGCAAGACCGTCATCGCGCTGATAACCTTCGATATCGGTCTTGCGGACGGGAACTTTCGCCTTGACGTTGGCAATCAGACGACGCCCATAAAGCGACGGGATCTCTTCCTTTGTGTAAACGGCGCCCTCGTTGCCGCGACGAAACGTTTTGCACGTTGAAATGTCCTCGGGATTGATAACGCTGCCTTTAGTCTTGTCGCTCACAAAGCAGACTGCCGTCATTTCGCCATACTTGCGCTTCATGGCGGCTTCCTTCTCTTTGAGCTCCGCGTTCTTGCCGCTGATATAGGTACTTGTCAAAAGAGCGGCGATAAGACCCGCGACGAGGCTCGCGATAAGAACAATCTGACGCTTCATCTTAGAATAATCCCTTCACCTTGCCGGTTTCAACATCAACGTCAATCCTGCGGTACGCGGGAGAAGCGCTCGTTCCGGGCATAAGCTTTATCTCGCCCGCGACCGGTACGAGAAGCCCGGCGCCGGCATAGACGAGAATGTCCTTTACCGGCAGACGCCACCCCTTCGGACGGCCGAGAAGTTTCGGATCGTGCGAAAGCGAATACTGTGTCTTCGCGATACAGATCGGAAGGCGCGCGGTCTCGGGATTCGCCTGGTACGCTTCGAGCTTTTCGAGAGCGAGAGGCTCGAAATCAACTCCGTCGCCGCCGTAAACCTCTTTAACCTGCTTTTCGATACGGTCCTTCAGCGGTTCGTTAAGATCGCAGAGAAACGCGAAATTGTTTGGCTCGTCGCACGCGGCAATAACGGCCTCGGCGAGTTCGAGCGCACCTTCGCCGCCCTTGAGCCAGTGGTCGGAAACCGCGAATCTCGCGCCCGCGGATTCGGCGACCTTCTTGACGAGAGCGCGCTCGGCTTCCGTGTCGGTATAGAACGCGTTCAGACAGACGACGGGCTGAACGCCCGAGCGGCGGATGATGTCAATGTGGGCGAGAAGATTGTCGCAGCCCTTCTCGAGAAGCTCGAGATTCTCGCTCGTATAAACGGGATCGAGCGGGAGACCCGCCTTTACCGCCGGAGCGCCGCCGTGGGCCTTGAGGGCGCGGACCGTCGCGACGAGTACGACCGCATCGGGCTTAAGACCCGAGCAGCGGCACTTGATGTTCCAGAACTTCTCGAAGCCCATGTCGCTCGCGAAGCCGGATTCGGTCACGACGTAATCGCCGAGCGCACACGCCAGGCGGTCTGCGACGACCGAATTCTGACCGATGGCGATGTTTGCGAAGGGACCTGCGTGGACGAACATCGGCTGGCCCTCGATCGACTGCATCATCGTGGGCTTTATCGCATTCACTAAAAGCGCGCACATCGCGCCGTCGACCTCTAGATCGGCGGTCGTCACGGGAGCGCCCGACCTGGAATAGGCGACGACTATCTTAGAAAGGCGCTTTCTCAAATCGGCGAGATCGGCGCTCATCGCGAGAATCGCCATAACCTCGGAGGCTACGGTGATGTAAAAGCCGCTTTCGCACGTAAAGCCGTCGAGTTTTCCGCCGCGGCCGATTTCGACGTTCCTCAGACCCTGCGCGCAGAAATCCATCGCCCAGCGGAACTGAATGCGCTCAGGATCGACGTCGAGACGCTTCAGCCCTCGCTCGGCGAGCCATTCGTCGTCGTGGTTGCGCTCATGCTGCATGCGCGAGTTGAGCGCCACCATAGCGAGATTGTTGGCGTTTGTAATAGCGTCGATATCGCCCGTAAGACCGAGCGAAAGCGAAGTCAGAGGCACAACCTGGGCGAGACCGCCGCCCGCCGCCGAACCCTTGATGTTAAAAGTCGGACCTCCCGAAGGCTGACGTACGCAGCCTATAACTTTTTTACCCAGTCTGCCGAGACCCTGAACAAGACCGAGAGTCGTCGTCGTCTTACCCTCGCCGAGAGCGGTCGGAGTGATCGCGGTAACGTCGATGTACTTGCCCTTGCGCCCTTCTCCGACGCGCTTAAGGACTTTCGTAACATCGATTTTTGCAAGAACGTCGCCGTACGGCGTCCATTCGTCGTCTCTTAAATCAAGTTCCTTGGCCAAGTCGGAAGCCTTGCGGAGATTTGCCTCTGCTGCTTCGGCGATCTGCCAATCCTTCATTTTTGTAGGATCTAACTTCATATCCTTGAATTATATCAAAATTACGCTATTCAAGCACTACTGTTTAATTAATTGCGGACTAAAAGCGCACTGCGCAACAAAATCAACGTTCACGAGAAAAAAGTCTCAGCAGATAAAGGAATAGATTGATAAAATCAAGATAAAGAGACAGTGCGCCGACGACTCCAATCTTAATCAACGACTCCCTGTCCATCATATTCTCATGTTCGGCAATCTGGCGAATCTTCTGTGCGTCATACATGGTCAGACCCGTAAAAACAAGAACGCCGGCAAATGAAATAATCAGATCAAAACCGCTCGAACCGAAAAACATATTGACTATGGACGCGATTATAATACCCCAAAGCGCCATACCGCAAATCGAGCCTACACTTGTAAGATCGTTTTTTGTGAACGTCCCCCAAAGCGCAAGCCCCGCAAACATGCCGGCTGTCACAAAGAAAACGTTCTGAATAAGCGCTATCTCGTAAGCGGCAAATATAAACGAAAGAGTCAATCCGTTCAACGCCGCATACAAGGCAAACATGCCTGTCGCCATAAATGCCGAGATTTTGTTTATCATGCGGCTTATGCCGAACACTAAGGCAAGCTCTGCTAAAATACACCCGAAAAACCACGGGGTGCCTAAAATATTCTTATATAATCCGCTTTCAAAGGTATACCATGCAACAAGGCCTGAAACAGCGAGTCCTGCGGCCATCCATCCGTATACATACTTGAAAGTCTTAGCGATAGCGGTCTGACGGGCGCTATATGCAGGTTTGCTGAATTCTTTTTCATAATCTATCATTATTTTACCTCCTTGAATATTAACATGACCATTATACCAAAATTACCAGACGCGATGATAAAATAATTTGGTATAATTCCTTGCATGAACAACAACTTTGCAATATTCAAAGCGGCGGCTGCCGCAGTTTTACTTACTCTCGGACTCGACTCATTCTCGGCGGAATTAAACCTTGCCGGTAAATGGACGCTTTCGACGCCATCGGTTTCGAACACATGGCCGTGTAAAATCCCGGGCGACAATGCGAGCGCCCTTCTTGAGGCAAAATTCATCCCAGACCCCTTCTATCGGAATGTCGAGGATACGGTCCAATGGATCGGCGATGTGGATTGGACATTCTCGCGCGAATTCGACCTTCCCTCATCCTTTAAGGGGAAAACCGCCTACCTCGAGTTCGACTCGATCGACACGGCGGCCGACGTCTACCTGAACGACGTTAAAATCGCTTCGGTGACGAATCAGTTCCGCAAATGGTCGATCCCCGTATCCGACAATCTGAAAAACGGCAAAAATGCTCTTGAAGTCCGCGTCAAGGCGCCGCGCCGCATCGCGAGCGAACTTTGGCTCCGCACGCCCGACTACGACGTTAGAAGTTGGGCCGTAACCACATGCCGCGCCATAAACGCTCTTAGAAAGACGCAATGCTGCTTCGGTTGGGATTGGGGCGTTTCACTGCCCGTCTCCGGCATTTACGGCAATGTCCGCCTCGTGGCGCCCGAAGACGGTCAGCCGCTCCTTAAATACGCATGGGCCGAAGCGACGCTGAAAGACGACGGCACGGCAGAAGTTGCAATCCACGCCATTGCCGACGGCTACTTCAACGGAGAGACTGTATTCAATGGAGAGAAGGCCTTCATCAGCGCGGGCAAACCCGCGATCTTCAAGCTCGCCAAGCCCGAGCTCTGGTGGCCCAACGGAATGGGCGAGCAGAAACTTTACCCCTGGTCCGTAACCATCGGCGGAGTTGCAATCTCCGGTAGGGTCGGCGTAAGAAAGTTTGAACTCGTCCGCGAAAAGGACGGCGAGGGTGAATCTTTCGGCTTCCGCGTGAACGGGAAGGACATCTTCTCTCTTGGCGCAGACTGGATACCCTGCGACGCATTCCCCTCGCGCCGTACGCCCGAAAGGATCCGCTCGCTCCTTAAAAGCGCGGCAGACGCCAACATGAACACGATCCGCGTCTGGGGCGGCGGCGAATACGAAAACGAAGCCTTTTACGAAACGTGCGATGAGCTCGGGCTTTTAGTCTGGCAGGACTTTATGCTCGCTTGCGCGCGCTATCCCGCCCGCAAGGACTTTCTCGATGAAATCGCGGCTGAAGCGAAGCACCAGGTGCTAAGGCTTAAAAAGTACACGTCCATCTTCCTCTGGTGCGGCGACAACGAATGTATCGCCGCCGTGAGAGAGCCCTGCAAATACCGCGGCGACTGGATCGCCTGGAACGCGGTGTTGGCCAAAGCGGTTAAAGAGAACGCCCCGAATACGATATGGTGGCCGAGCTCGCCTTGCGCGGGTCCGGGAGATTTCACCTACAACGAGCTTACCGGCGAAAGCGGAGACTCTCACTACTGGGGCGTCTGGCACGGGGCGCGCGATCTTTCGGGCTACTACCAGCTTCGCCCCCGCTTCTGCAGCGAATTCGGTTTTCAGAGCTTCCCGTCGCTCCCGACGGTCAAGCAGTTCGCTGACGAAAAACGCGGCGATTTCGACGTCAATTCGCGCGTCATGCTCGCCCACCAGAAAAACAACGGCGGCAACGATAAGATCAATAAAATGCTCGCTCGCTACTTCCCCGAGCCTAAAGACTTCGCTTCGCGCCTTTATCTTTCGCAGGTTCAGCAGACTCTCGCCATTGAGACCGCCGTCGCCTACTGGCGCTCGGAATGGCCGCGCTGCCGCGGCGCTATCGTATGGCAGCTCAATGACTGGTGGCCCGTCGCGAGCTGGAGTTCGATCGAATACGATGGTCGCTGGAAGCCGCTCCACTATGCGATGAAACGCTTCTTCTCGCCCGATTACGATGCAAAAAAACGCGCCGAAGAATTAAGACACATCGACTATAAATCCGCCACCCTTCCCAAAGCGAACGTACGCATCGTTTCCATAATACCGAATAACGACGGCACATATTCGGTAACGGTCAAGGCTGACGAAAAAGCGTATTTCGTATGGCTCGAAGACTCCGCCGATCCGAACGGAAGATTCGAGGACAACCTCGTCGATATGGAAAAAGGAGAAAAGATCTTCATATACAAACCCGGCAAAGATACCGACAAATCAATCGCATCGCGCCTTTCCGTCCGCGATCTTTCCGGATCTGTCAAATAGAAAAACATGAAAATTCGACTTCAAAACATTGTTCTATCGATAGTTTCATCATTTTCATTATCTGCAGCAGGATCACAATGCCTTTCTGATTATGCCGATCCGTTCATCGGGACATCGGCGAACGGCCACAATTACCCGGGCGCGACCGTGCCGTTCGGAATGATTCAGGCATCGCCCGATTCGGGCAACTACAGCTGGGATTATTGCGGGGGTTACCGGCATGAGGACAATGTTGTCTACGGCTTCTCCCAGACGCACTTCAGCGGAGGAGGATGTACAGATTTAGGAGACATGCTTCTTCTTCCGTTCGTCGGAGAATTAGGCGAGTACCCCGTAAAAGTCGACAAATCGGCAGAAATCGCAAAGCCGGGATACTACGCGACGACTCTTGCCGCCTCGCGCATCCGCGTCGAAACCACCGTCCAGGGCCGCAGCGCGATCTACAGAATCACGGCTCCTACGGGCGGCGTCGTCAATCTTCTTGTCAATATGCAGTGGGGAGTAATCGCACACCCCAAGTACTACAAGCCCGAAGAATACGTCCTTCAGATGTCATACTCGCCGTGCGACGACCGCTCGGGATTTACCGCGACAAGACGCACAAAAAGCTGGACCGAGCGGGATGTCGCCTTCTCCGTAAAATTCAACCGCGCATACGCTTCGCTTAAAGAGCTCCCGAAGCGTCACGAATCCGAAAAAGGTAAAAGGCTCGTATTTACTTTTGATTTAGGCGGAGAGAAGGAACTTCTTCTGAAGCTCGCCCTTTCGCGCAACACGATTGAGGACGCTCAGCGTAATCTCGAAAGCGAAATTCCCGGCTGGGATTTCGATCTTGTGCGCTCCAAAGCTAAAAACGATTGGGAAGAAATTTTCCGCCGCGCCGAAATCGAAGGTTCTGAAGAGCAGAAGAAAATCTGGTACACGGCCCTTTATCACCACCATCTTCAGCCGCACCTCGTCTCAGACGTCGGCGCGAAAAAGTTCTACACGACATTCGGAACGTGGGACACTTTCCGCGCCGCCGCGCCGCTCATGACGATCATTGACGCGGAACGCTTCGACGACTTTATCGAATCAATGCGCGAACAGGGGAGAATTACCGGCTACCTGCCGCAGTTTTCTCTTTGGGGATACGAAACGCAATGCATGATCGGAACGCACTCTGTGCCGATCATCGTGGACTGGTTCTTAAAACGCAAAGACAAAATGACAGAGCGCGAATTAACCTATTGGAACTCGACATTTGATCAGATCAAGGAAACGCTCACCGTAAAACACAAGGGGCGCCGACGCGAAAACTGGGACGTTTACGACAAATACGGCTACTACCCTTACGACATAATAAAACACTCGAGCGTTTCGCGCACGATGGAAGCGGCGTACGACGACTGGTGCGCGGCGCAGATGGCGAAAAGTCTCGGGCGCAAAGACGACGCGGAACTTTTCGCTAAACGCGCCGAACGCTGGCGCAACGTCGTCGACTTCAGCTGCGGCTTTGCGCGCGGCAAAAACAAAAACGGCGAATGGCGCGAAAAATTCAGTCCCGTAAAACTGGCGGGAGACTTCTGCGAAGGCAACTCGTGGCAATACACTTTCCATGTCATGCAGGATGTTCCCGCTCTCATCGAAATGGCGGGAGGACGCGAAAAGTTCGTCGAAAAGCTCGACACGCTTTTCAGCCTTGAGGCTTCTGCGGAAGAAATGGGAGAAGTCCTCGATGTAACGGGCCTTATCGGCCAGTACGCGCACGGCAACGAGCCGAGCCATCACATCATCTATCTCTATACGATGGCCGGGCGGCGCGACAAAACCGCGAAACTCGCCAAACGGATCTGCGAAACTTTATACAGGGCGACTCCCGACGGAATCTGCGGCAACGAGGACGGCGGACAGATGAGCGCGTGGTATATTTTCTCGACAATGGGCTTCTATCCCGTCAATCCATGCGGCGGCGAATACATTCTCGGTGCGCCCCAGGTACCCAAAACGACTTTGAGACTCCCGAACGGAAAAACGTTCACCGTGATCGCGAAGAATCCCGGCGGAGAGGTGAAAGCGGACGACAAGGTCTTTCTCAACGGGAAAGAGCTTAAAGAGATGAAAATCTCCCACGCCGACATACTCGCCGGCGGCGAACTCGTTTTCGAATAAATTATTTTTTACCCGAAAGAGCGAGTCGAATAACAGTTTCAACATCTGCAACAGATGGATTAGCTTGAATAACCTGAGTTACCATCTTATTGGCAGTCTCTTCACTAAAGCCGAGTGCTGAAAGCGCAAGAATCGCATCACGCAACATAGGAGCCTTGGTATCCTCTTTAGAACTGCGAGATGTCGAAGCTAAGGCCTCTATAGCATTAACTTTATCTTTTAATTCTACACAAATCTTCTCAGCCGTCTTTTTACCGACACCCTTAATAGCAGAAATACGCTTCGCATTACCGCTCGCAATAGCCAGAGACAATTCACCGACAGATGACCCCGAAAGAATCGCCAGAGCAATTTTAGGTCCAACCCCGCTGACCTGAGTCAACTTGAGAAACATCTCACGCTCGGCGACGGTCGCAAAGCCAAAAAGCATTTCATCGTCCTCACGTACACAATGCCATGCCAGGAGTTTAACCTCTTCTCCCTCGTGGGGCAATCTGTCGAACGTGGAAACGGGGATGTACAGTTCATAACCGACACCGGCCGCTTCGAGAACAACGCGATCAAACGACTTTTCCGCCAATATGCCTCGGATATATGCAATCATGATGAATAAACCTTAAACACGTTCGGAAAGAATTACGAACACGGTGTACACCGCAAAAACCGCAAGCCACAGAACGCCTTTAACACGGCCTATGCGCCCGTCAGAGCGCGGAGAGCGGAAATTAAACGAGAAAAGCATGATTGAAAATGAAAGCGCCGCCATCACCGGCAGATCACGAGTCAGGATATTTGAGGAGAAACCTTCAGCAGGCGAAACAACGCATGCCAAACCTACGACGGCAAGCATATTGAAGAAGTTCGATCCGATGATATTGCCGAGCACAAACTCATGCTCACCGCGACGCGCAGCGACTATCGCGCTCGCAAGTTCAGGAAGAGACGTGCCGACGGCGACAATCGTAAGACCGATCATTAGATCGCTGACACCAAGCGCCTTGGCGATATCAACAGCGCCCCAAACGAGAAGATGTGACGAGCCTATAAGCAGCGCAAGACCGATAAACAGTTTCAGCAACTCGAAACCGAGAACGCAATCAACATCCCGAACGGAAGAATCATCCGTCGTTTGACCGGATTGATTTCCATTCGATTTTTGGTCAAACCAGCAGTAGACAGGCAAAAGAACGGCAAAAAGACAAAGCAGTACGATGGAATCCAACCTGGAACAATCTCCGTCCGAAAGAAGGCAGTACGTCAAGACCGAAATCGCCAGAAGAGCGGAACCTGCAACCAATGACGTCATGCGTTTAGCGAGAATCGGATTTAGAACAGCCGACACGCCGAGAATCGCAGCTATGTTGAAAATACAGCTGCCGTAAGCGTTACCGAGCGAAAGAGCCGAATGGTCGGATATGCCGGACATGACACTTACGCACAATTCCGGAGCACTTGTACCGAATCCGATGACAACCATGCCGACAACAAAGGGAGATATGCCCAGCTTTCCGGCAACCTTCGCCGCTGCTGAAATGAAAAGACCGCTTGAATACGCAAGCAAAGCGAGTCCTCCCGTAACGAAGACTATTGAAAGCCAAAAAGGAATGTTTTTATCCATAACTGCAAATTAGAGGCTGTTTTGTTTATTTTACTACGACCGGACATCTCCCTTCCTCGGCATCACAAAACCTGACGCGAAAGAAAAAAGAAGAAGACTCAAAAATCCTGTGACGGCAACACTGCCGACATCACCCCAGGCGATGCATTCATCTGACTCGAGCGCCGAAACGGGACTGAACCGATCGATCGGAGATGTCACCCACGACGAGAATTCCGTCAGCATCACACTGAAGCGTGTCACGGCGTTCGCATTGAGAGGATCAGGATATTCTTCCATCGTAGCAGGGCTTACCGCTGCCACGCACAACATGGATATAAGGGTAAAAACAGCCACACTGCGTCCAAGACACGAGCCTAAAAATACACCGACGGAAACGACACAAAGCAGGGAAAGCGACATCATCATCCAGGCTCTGAACGCATTATCTGCAAAACCTCCCGCGGGAACGAGCAGTTTGAGATCATTGCGCGGCTGAAGTGTCAGAGATGCGTTCGAATTATTTGCAAAGACAAGATGCGCCGGGTTCTCTATCCCGGGACAGGGCTGATCCAACTTTACACGGCAGACCGATTTCACAGGATTGCCTACAGCCCCCTTACGGTCACGAAACGCAAATACACCTGAAATATTTCCAGTCCGCCCCCAGGAATCGTCAAAACGGACACGAACCTTGACGGATCCGACATCCCCGGGAACCGTATCGAAGGTCCAATACACGCTCTTCCCGGAATCGACAGTGACATACTTGTCGCGGGCAAGGCTTTCAAGATACTTTAAAACACCATGCTCACCGACCTTCTCCACATCGGAGCGAAACTCCTCCTTGGTTCTGATGAGATTATCAAACATTCTTTGCGCTTCAAGGCGGGGATTCTCCAACGCAGGCGAATATACCATATCGCAAGTCCGCCCGCGTCCATCGCACCACCACAGAAGAGCAAGCGCCAAGGCGAGAACGAAAGAACCCGTCACCGCTATCGCAAGACTTCTTCCCATGGCGATAACGCAGCGCGGCACAGGGCGTATCAGCGTAAGCTGTAGCCGTTTTGCCGATCTGTCGCCGGAGACGGATCCGGCCGCACCAGATCCGAGCGCAACAAGGACTACGCAGAAAACAACCCCTAAAAGATAGCGTACGGAAAGTTGATATGTCTGAAGATCGTCGCCCTTCAAAAAATGACGGCCGAAAAGCATCCATAATATGCAGGAGACGGTAAATATATGAATCGTCTTTGAACGCAAAGCCGCAAGAAGCTCCAGCTTGAAAATCTGCAGAAAAGCTCTCACTTAAGAAACTCCGCTATTTCAAATTTGCGCCCTTCGCCGACTTTGGCGAGGAAGAATTCCGAAAGGGACGATCCAAGTTCCGACACCCGGCCTTCAGCCGCCTTGACTCCGCGGTTGAGAATTGCAACCCTGTCACACACATCTTCGGCGTCTGCAAGCAGATGCGAAGTCATAAGAATTGTCATGCCGCCTTTTACAAGCTCTTTTACGAGCGTTTTAACCTCGTTCGTCGACACCGGATCGAGACCGCTCGTCGGCTCGTCAAGCACAAGAAGACGTGGCTTTCCGATAAGAGCGGTTGCAAGAGCGACTCTTCTGGCCATTCCTTTCGAAAATCCCCCGACGGCCCTTCCGGCAACATCTGCGAGTCCGACCATCTCAAGAAGGGAGCTGGAACGCTCCTTCACCGTCTTTGAATCAAGCCCGCACAGTCCGCCGTAATAATGAAGCGTCTCTTTTGCAGTCAGAAAAGGATGCAGATAACTCAACTCAGGCAAATACCCGAGATCCATCCGTGCCGCAATGGATCGCGGTGATTTTCCGAAAAGCCTCACTTTGCCGACATCGGGATTTAAAAGGCCCAAAAGCATCTTTATCGTTGTTGATTTGCCGCTGCCGTTAGGGCCGAGAAGCCCGAAAACCTCACCTTCGGAAACGGAAAAAGAAAGACCGTCGACAGCCTGAACGGTAGGTCGACCCCAAAAATCACGAAACATCTTGCCGACTGATTCAACCTCAATTACATCACCCATATTTTCCGTACATTCCTTTCGTCGTGAAAACTTATCCTACGTCCTTGCTTCTCATCAAAAAAGCACCGAATAGAAGAAACGCAAAAACAATCGGCAATATGGCCGCGAACGCAAAGGCCACATACAACCAGGACAGTTCCCCACCCCTGGAAAGAGTCTGAGATTGATAATAATTGCCGAGAGCGGGTATGAAAAGAAGGAAAAACAACGCCGACAGCGAAGAGACGGCGTTTTCTTTCAGCCTCACGGACAATGCCGAGGCCAGCGTTAAAAAAACCGCCGCAGGAGCTATAAGCAGCAGCCCGACCGGAATAAGCCGAACTACCGTTTCATAAAGGCCGGGCATCCTTGCCTGAAGCATGCTCCAGGCAAGAAAAATGTTCAACACGCACCCCGCGACTGAAACGAATACGGCTGTGACAAAAGCGGTCATTGTGAACCTGAAACGGAAAAATCTGTTTAGAAAAGCGCCTGAAATCAACGGAACGACCATGACGGCGACATTGATTGCAAGAGAAACGCCCCAGACGGTTTCAGGAAGAAGGTTCTCTCCGGAAGCTCCGCAATCGTGCACTGCAGCGCACCGGGAATACGCCTTGGCCGCTTCAGCGCCTACAACCATCGTAACAGACGACGCGAAAACGACAATGAAAAAACAGATGTATCCCGCAAATGCTCCGGCTGTCTTAGAAAAGAAAAACATCTCACGCGAAATCGGACGCGACAGAGCCATCTGAATCGTAGAGGAGTCGATCTCACGCCGAAAGACTCTTATTGATGCAAAGACGGCAAACACGATCCCGAAAATCAGAACGGACGAAAGCCCGACATCGCGCGCCATGCGCGAAGGCTCTCCGAACTGATGAACATGCAGCAGGGACGCTACCGTGACAACTCCGACGGCCGTCAATGTCAGCAGAAAAAACAAAGGCTCCGACACCACTTCAAGCGTCGTAGCCTTTATCACGGAACGAATCCGACGCAACATCTCAGAACCAGTTTCTCGTATATTCAAAGAAATAGATGAATGCTCCAAGAAGAGCAATCGCCACGCATGCGACAAACTGGAGTATCGTGTTGACCGCGATAAGCGCACTGTGCTCATCGTCGTTGGCTTTGACCGCCTTCTCCTTGGGCTGAGAACCGGCTGAAGAAGGGATGTCGGCGATATCCGGAATATCGGCAATCTCGCCTTCCTTCGAAGCGGCATCGGAATCGGCCGAACCGGCTTCCGGCTTTTTAGGAACAATCTTTCTTGCGGGTCGTACAGCTCCCGGACGCGAAATCTTAAGCGTTTTGCGCTGTGTGACGGACACACCCTTCTCGTCGGCGTTCGCCGCCTGGACGGGTTCGGCAGGCTGCAAGGGCTTTTCAACGGAGGTGGGTGCGGAATTGAGATCGACAGGACGCTTGATCCTGATTGTCTTCATCGGGGCGATCTCATTCTGAATCGGAGAAGCGCCGATCGCGTCAGACAGGGATATACGCGAAGTACGTGACTTTGAGGCAAGCTTTTGCGCATCAGTCAACTGCTGCTCGGCGATAATGCCGGTCTTGTGAAGAATGGCCTGCTGGGGAATCTGCTGGGTAACACCCTTAAGCTTCTGGGTGATGTTCTTAAGCTGTTCTACCGGCGTGGCAGCAGCATCAGGAGCAGGAGCTGCAGCGGCAGTGGCTGCAGCGGCGGGAGTTGCGGCGGCAGCGGGAGACAGCGCGGATTTGGAAGGCATCTTAAACGCCGGCTTCGCACCGCCGATAACGGGCTTGCGAATAACAGGCTTCAGTTTAAGCGTAGCCGCCTGCGCTGGAGCCGAACCTGAAATCGGATTCACCGTTGGAGGCTTCGGCGCTTCGATCGAACTGATTGTTTCGTCTGCCATATCGTGCTCCTTATGTATTCATTGATTATACGCTCTTGAACTTAAACAGACATCACTTCGGCTTCCTTGGCCTTAAGTTCTGCATCAATCATGGCAATACCGTCATCGGTCGCCTTTTGGATCTTATCAAGCCCCTGTTTCATGTCATCCTCGGAAATCTTCTTATCCTTCTCGAGTTTCTTGACGGCATCGTTGGCGTCGCGCCTAACATTGCGCATAGCCACTTTTTGAGCCTCAGCCTGCGTCTTTGCGGTCTTGACGATCTCCTTACGACGCTCTTCGTTAAGTTCAGGAACGGTAATGCGAACAATCTTGCCGTCGCTCTGGGGAGTGACACCGATATTGGCGGCAAGGATGGCCTTGACGATTCCATCAATCGTCGAAGGATCAAACGGAGCGATCTTGATTTGACGCGGCTCGGGCGTGGAAATCGTCGCGATGTTCTTGATAGGCTGTTTGGAACCCCAGGCTTCAGCCTGGATGCCGTCAACCATCGCCGGGCTCGCCTTACCGGTCCTAAGACCCGCAAACTGCGACTTTAGCGCCTCAAAGCTTTTGCCGATTTTCGTCGTCGCGTCATTCAACACTTCTTGAACTGTTTCCATTTCTTTTTCACCTTTCTGAAAATTGAACTTTTAAAACCTTAACTTTTAATTCACCACCGTTCCGACTTCCTCACCCTTCACCACGCGCTCAAGCGCGTCACCGTCGAAGAAGTCGAAAACGACAATCGGAATGTCATTATCCATGCAAAGGGCAAACGCCGCCGAATCCATAACCTTAAGACGTTTCTCAAGCGCTGTCTCATACTTGAGCGAAGCGTATTTTTTCGCCTTGGGATCCTTCTTCGGATCTGCAGTGTAAATACCGTCGACCTTAGTCGCCTTAAGAAGCGCTTCCGCGCCGATTTCGCTCGCGCGGAGAGCCGCCGCAGAGTCTGTCGAAAAATAGGGATTGCCTGTTCCGCCGGCAAAAATAACAACGCGCCCCTTTTCAAAATGTCTGAGCGCCTTGCGCTGGATAAAAGGTTCCGCAAGCTTGGGCATCTCGATGGAGGTCATAACACGCGTCGGAACTCCAATCGACTCAAGAGCATTCATCATCGCCAGTCCGTTGATAATGGTCGCGAGCATGCCCATAGAGTCGCCCGTTACGCGATTGACGCCTTTGCCGGCACCCGTAAGGCCGCGGAAAATATTTCCGCCGCCGAGAACGATGCCGACCTGAACACCCATCTTATAGATTTTTTTGACGCGCTCGGCCATAAACGCAAGATTTTTCGGATCGATACACTCGCCCGTCTCACGGTTACCAAGCACCTCGCCGGACAACTTTAACAGTATCCGAGCGTATTTTATTTTTCGAGATGATTTTTTCACGTTGCAAATTATATCAAATAGCCGAAAAAAAGGCAATTCATGGACTAAATCGTTTTTGAAAATTCCGAAAGAACCTCAAGGCACTTTTTTAAATTCTCCATATACTGTTCCGGCATCGAGCCCGAGCCTTCAACATCGCTTATGCACTTGTAAGAAACAAACTCGACTCCCGCCGTCTCGCACACGTGGGCGATCGCCGCGCCCTCCATATCGCGCAGCGACGCTCCGAGCTTTTTAAGCAGCGCGCTGTCGTCCGCGCTGTCGTTGAATCTGTCGCCCGTGCCGAGCGTCTTCGCGGCGAAGCGCCCTTCCGCCCTGCATGGGATAAACGGCGTGTCGCGCTCGTTCAGAGTTCCCATCTCGGTTCCGTTTATCTGAACGAGATCGAAATCGTACTGGACAGCGTCGGCTACCTCGTAAATCTCGCCGACCTTCATCGCCGGATCAAGGCCTCCTGAAACTCCAAGATTGAAAATCCTCTTCGTTCCCGTTTCCTGGATCGCAAGCTGGGTCGCGGCCGCGGCGTTAGACTTGCCGACGCCGGAGACGACGACAAACGCATCTTCCCCGTTCAGCGTTCCGCGCACGATGCGGCGGCCGAAAAGCGTGCTCTCGACTGCATTTTCAAGATTTGAAACGATACACTCGGCCTCGTTGTTCATCGCAATGACAAAAACCTTCATTTTATCTTAAGCCTCCTCAAGGACATTTCAAAATCGAACTTCGCCCTTTCGTGGTTGATGTCCATCCACGACTGTCCGGGCGATCTTTCATAAACTATTCTGCCGTCGACTATCGTCATTATGACATCGCTCGCGTGGGCGCTGTGGACGATAAGATTGGCCGGATCGACGCATGGATTCAAATGCGGCTTATCGAGCGCGACCACACTGAAATCCGCCGCCTTGCCGACGGCGATTTCGCCCGTGTCGTAGCGGCCGAGAGCCTTAGCTCCGTTCACCGTCGCCATCTCTATCACCTCCCAGGGTGAAAGGACCGTCGGATCCAACAAAACACCCTTGTGGATGAGCGAAGTTAAATGCATCTCCTCGAACATGTCGAGATTATCGTTCGACGCGGGACCGTCCGTCCCGAGCGCAACGTTCACGCCAAGTTCCGCCGCACGACAGACGCGTGCAAAGCCGCTCGCGAGTTTCATATTGCTCGACGGATTGTGGACTAGACTTACGTTTCTATCCGCCATAATCTTAAAGTCGTCATCCGTGCACCATACGCAATGGGCGGCATATCCGCCGTAATCGAGAAGGCCCGTCTCTGCGAGATACGCTATAGGCGTCTTGCCGTGACGCGCGATGCACTCCTCATGTTCACGCTTAGTCTCCGAGACATGGACATTGAGCGGGCGGGTAAATTCGCGGTTCGCCTCCGCCAGAGCGCGACAGAACTTCTCATTGGTCAGATATTCGGAATGAATGCAGATGTCCGCAAGAAGACGGCCGTTGGAGTCTCTAAAATTCCTGACGAAATCAATGCACTCTTCTAATCGACCCTTAGGAGTCCCGTCACTGAACGCAAGACCAGGACGGCAGACATTGGCCTTAATCCCCGTCTCAGCGAGCGCGGCGGCGCCTGCAAGCGAATGCTCGTACATGTCGGCGACGCAGGTGACGCCGCCCGCCAAAAGTTCCATCGCGCCCCAGGTCATCCCCGCAGCGACATCCTCGTCGGTCATCCTCGCTTCTACCGGAAAAATCGCCTCCTCGAGCCAGCGTTTAAGAGGAAGTCCGCCGCCCACGCCCCGGAGCAAGGTCATCGGCGCATGGCAATGGGCGTCAACGATACCCGGCATCACAATCGCGCCTGAAAGATCAATCCCGCGCGGCGATGACGCACGCTCCTCGGGTGAAATTAAAATCTTATCGATTTTTCCGTTTGTGACGACAATGTCTCCTACGGCGCTTTTACGTCCCGGAAGAATCATCAGACAGTTGTTGAGAACAAGGTTCATGAAAACCTCACATTACCCTGTCTCCCCAAAGAGGGAATACGGCAGCAAACCCTGCGGATTCAAGATTTGATTTCACCTTAAGGCCGTCGCCATATGACCAGCGCCACATGTTTTTAGGATGAGTCAACTCTTCGATATGCCCTACGAGAACCTTTTTCGGATGAACCGCCTCGACCGAAGCTTTTACCGTATCCATTCCGCAATAGGGGTGAACAACCCAGAGATCGGGTTTTCGCGAGAATTTCAGCTTTTCGTGATTTGAACAGTCGCCCGTGTGGCAGAGAGTAAAATCACCTATGTGGATTTCGTAGAAAGTCGTAAAATTGACGAGATATTTATTATGATCGCACTGCCTCGTTTTTACGGACACGTCGCCGAAAGTAAAAGTTTTCTCGGCCCGGGTGAAGCCGCCATTGATAATCCAGTTCTTCACTCCGTAATTATCGAGAAAGTTCGAAACGACCGTCTTGCCGGCCTTGTTCATGGCGTTATAGAAAGGCCTTGTCCAGTGATCGCTGTGATTATGGGTAATGAGGGCAAAATCGAGAAAAGGCACGAGTTCCGGAGAGCGTGGATGCACCAGATCAATCGCAAAAATTTTAGAGACGCTCTTGACGACGATCCCCATGTTGTAAAGATACCAGACCGCAGGTCTGTTCGGATCGGTGACTTTAATTTCACGAACCTCGCTCAACACCTTGTCAAAAGCTTTATCAAGCCTCTTGAGCGCAGCGAATGAACGGGTGTCACCATCCTTTAAATATTGAAGATAGATTTTTCTGGTAACGAGATCATTCTCTGATTGAAGACGATCGATATCATCCCATGAAGGCTCTGAATATAAACTAAAACAACCCGAAGCGGACGCAAGCGCGGCAAATGAAGCGCCGGACTTAACAAAATTTCTGCGGTCGATAATCATAGTTAAAACTCCTTATAAATTACTTCATACATCTGACCTCATTAATATCTGCGATATTAAGAAGCGCCATAACCAACCTGTCAATTCCAAGAGCCACGCCAGAGGCAGGTCCCATAGACTCTATCGAACCGATAAAATCCATATCGACCGGATAATCCGCTTCTTTGAGTTCGCGGCGCTCTTCGCGGGCGATTTCGAATCGTCTAAGTTGTTCTTTGGGATCATTAAGTTCACTAAAACAATTAGCTAATTCAACGCCGTCCCAATAAAGTTCCCAACGTTCCGCGACATCGCCCCTAAGACGCGAAAGCGACGCTGCCCACGGCGGATAATCGACGAGAAAAACACCGCCGCCCATCTCCTTTATCGCGGGCTCAATCTTAGTCGCCATATCGAAATCGAACCGATCGTGATCGCCGTCGACCCACGGATCCCAGCCCGCAAACTTAAGATACGCTTCGCGAACCTTGAGTTCTCTGAACGAGACTTCCCGTTCGGGACTGAATTCTTCCAGAAGCGCGGCCACGAGATTTTTCGTATCGTCCATGATATCGCGGTATGAGCTTTCGCGGCGATACCATTCGATCATCGTAAACTCGGGATTATGTCGAGACCCCTTCTCACCGTCACGGAAACAAGGCCCGATCTGATATATCCGATCCATCCCCGCAGCGAGCAGTTTCTTCATCTGAAGCTCGGGAGACGCTCTTAAAAAGCCGCCCGTCGCGACCGGCGGGCAGTCGATATTCGTCTCCGGCGCAGGCGCGGCTATCCGCACGGGTGTTTCGACCTCGACAAATCCGAGCGCGTCGAAAAACGAGCGGATGCGCGAGATGATGCGCGATCTCTTAACGAGAAGATCAATATCCACAGACTACTCGTACCTTTCGAGCCACTTCGAAAGCCTGTCGCCGAGGCGCTTCTCGAGCCATGGCGTCACGCGCCAATAGTCGCGAAGATCGAGGTATTCGCTCACGGGACCGCTCTGGCCGGGCTTTACGCCCCAGACGCACTTCAAAAGAATGTTGCGCGCCGTCGCTTCGCTCGAAACAAACTCGATCACCTGAGTCCTGAAGCCGAGAATACGCAGAATCTGCGCGCGGAAGGAATCGGTCAGGATATCGCAAAGCCTCTCGCGCAGAATCGACTGGCGCATAAGACCGGCGAACGCGCCCTTATCGTCGAGCACCTTCTGGAGCTCATGCTGACAGCAGGGAGCTGAAAGGATATAACGCGTCTTCCATTCGACGCCTTTCGCGAGCGCCTCGTCGGTCGCCGTATCGCAAGCATGAAGCGAAACGACAAGATCAATCTCCGGTCGCTCGGCCGCGCCCGGCGCGAGAACGTCGGCGGGATTGAATTTTTCAAGATCGCTCTCGACAAAAATCACCTTATCGGCGAGATCGAGACGTTTCGCCATCTCCTTCGCCGCGCTTATAACGTCGTTGCGGCGGTCGACACCGACGATCCTGACATCGCTGAAGCCCAAGACTTCGGTAAGATAAGGATAAAGGCTTATTGTCAAATACGCTTTGCCGCAGCCGCAGTCGATTACGGTAAACGTTTTGGCTTTGTCCGCCTCGGTAGCGTCTGAAAGCGTCTCGGCGACGACTTTCAAAAACTCGTTGACCTGATCGTATTTGCCGCGCATCGACGCGCGGATATTGCCGGAGCCGTCGCTTAAGCCGATCGTCCTCAAAAGCGAGGCCGACTCGAAACTCGTAAGCGGTAGCTTCTTGACGCGGTCGTGGGGCTTTACCACGACTTCGCGGTCCATCGCGCCCGAGCGCGAAACGAGAACGCGCCCCTTTTTCGTGACGCGGACGTGAAGATCGCCTTTCGCAGTCATCATGTGGAGATCTCGAGCGCCGCGCTGGGCGATAATCTCCTCGAGTCCGTCGCGCGCGTCGTCCGGCTCGAAATTCTTGACGCGGACCTGACCGTCGTCCGTCATTTCGGCCTGAAAAAGTTTTCTGCCGCCGATGACGACGGGGCGCATCGCTATCTTGAACGCCTTGCCGTTGCGCCTCACCGACTGGACGATTTTCATAAAGCCTTCGCCGAAAACTCCTGTGCGGATTTCTTCCTGAAGGGCTTCTTCCAATTCAAAGCGTTCCATGGTCATATCCTTGAATCATTGATCTCACGAAGACTTTCTCTCGCGGGCCTTGAGGAACATCCTCAATGGAGCCCCCTCGAGACCGAAACGCGCGCGGATGTTCTTCTCGAGATAACTTAAATACGCGGGCGTGACGAGCTTCGGATCGTTCACGAAAAGACGTATCGTCTGGGGGTTCGTTGAAACCTGGAGCGCATAGTAGATTTTAAGGCGCTTGCCCTTCATCATCGGAGAGAGCGTCTTCTTCGTCGCCTTTACGAGCACGTTGTTGAGCATTCCCGTAGGAATGCGCTCGCAGGCGGAAGCAGCGGCGCGGTCGATGGCCTCGACGGTGCGGCGGATGTTGTAGCCGGACTTGTTCGAGCAATAGACGACGGGCGCAAAGTTCAAGAACGGCATCATCGAGCGGAGAGCCTCCGTCGCCTTCGTCTCCGTAATCCCCTGCTCCTGCGCGAGATCCCATTTGTTCATAAGGACGACGCAGCTGCGGTTGGCGTCGAGGATTTTCCCGGCGATGCGCTTATCCTGCAGCGTCGGACCCATGATCGGATCCATCACGAGAAGTACGACGTCCGCCTCCTCGATCGCCTGTTCCGAGCGGAAAAGCGAAAAGTTGTCGACCGATGTCTTCGACATCTTGGTATGGGGTTTCATGCCCGCCGTATCGACGAGCATGTAACGCCGCGCCTCCGGGCCGGAGCCGATGGTGAACGGAACCTCGACTGCGTCGCGCGTCGTACCGGGAATTTCCGATACGATTACGCGCGGCGCTTTTAGAAGACGATTGACGTAGGAGCTCTTGCCCGCGTTGGGGCGGCCTACGATGGCGACGCGAAGAGGACGCTTCGCGGCCTCCTCGGCCTCGTCGATCTTAGGAAGTACTTCGACGACGCGCTTTAAGAGCGCATCGACGCCGCGGGAATGTTCCGCCGAAACGGGGAAGACCTCAAGGCCGAATCGATCGTACTCGTGGGCGCGCCAATCCTCGTCGGCGGTATCGCACTTGTTCGCGGCGATCATGCAGGGAACGCCCGACTCTCTCACGCGCTTGATGACCTCGGCGTCAAGAGGCGTAATGCCCTCCCGTGCATCGACGACAATAATGCATACCGCCGAGTCTTCGACGGCGAGCGCCGCCTGGGAACGCGTCTCCTCGTCGAGGGGATCGCGCGTAACGCGCTTGTCGAACGCGATTCCGCCCGTATCTACGAGCATGACGCGGCGGTTCAAAATATCGACTTCACGGGTAACGCGGTCGCGCGTAACGCCGGGCTGATCGAAAACGATGGCGACGCGCTTTTTCGCGATGCGGTTGAAAAGCGCGCTCTTTCCCGTATTGGGACGGCCTACTAAACTTACTACATTCATAACTTCTCCTGAATCAGCGCAGCCGCCTCAGACGCGAGCGACTCTATCTTAGCCCAGTCCCCGGCCTCGACCGCTGCCTTGGGCGCGATCCACGTTCCGCCGCAGCAGATGATTTCGGGAACGGCGAGATAATCGGCCACGTTCGAAAGATTGACGCCGCCGGTAGGCATAAACTTTACGCCCGTAAAGCGAAACGCGCCCAAAAGATCCTTTATGTACTTTACGCCGCCAGCCGATTCGGCTGGAAAAAACTTTACCATCTTGCAACCGAGTGAAAGCGCCTGGCTCAACTCGCTCGCGGTCGCGACACCGGGACAGAACGGCATACCGATTTCTTTTGCGGCATTTACGATCAGAGGATCGAACCCGGGCGCAACGCAGGCTTCGGCGCCAGCCTCGCGGGCGGAATTAAGCTGATCGATCGTAAGAACCGTGCCGGCTATGAGAGTGGCGCCCTCAACCTCGGCCTTAATCTTTTTAATCGCATCCGCGGCGCAATCGGTGCGGAAAGTGACCTCAAGAACTGGGAGTCCGCCCTTGACCAGCGCACGCGCCAAGCCGACTGCCTTCGAAATGTCTTCAATCACGATGACGGGGATGATCCCCGCCGAACCGAGAGTTTTAATCATATCCATTTCAACACCTCCTGTTTTTACAAATCAGTCTCGACCGATATCGCTCTCTCCGCCCCTGCCGCCGTACGGAGGAGGAGACGCCTTTGCCCTGTAATCATCGAATCCCCACGCCGATTCCATACGCGCCATGAGATATTCGCGGTAACCTTCCTTCCAGATCATCCATGCGATGAGAATGGTAACGAAACCCCAGTTCTGAAGACTCAAAACCCGCCAAACACCCGTCAATCCAAGAACAACGGCAAAACCGCGCCCGACGATCATGGCGTAATACGTAGCTTTAACCCGTCCGGTAAAGGGCGTAAGAGCGCTTCGGAAAATACGGCCTCCGTCCATCGGAAAGCCCGGCAGAAGATTGAAGATGCCGAGCATCATATTCATGATTGAAAAATAAAACAGCGTACTTACTAAAACCATATCATCTGGCGAAACCGTCAAGGCCCCTCCAAAATTCACACTTACCCTAAAAGAACTTAGAGCATCACTGACAATATAGCCGAACGCATCAAAAAAATTACCTTCTACCGCCACTAAGGAAATACCCAAGGCTCCTATGGAAGCTAAAATAAAACTGACGCCAGGCCCCGCAAAAGCCGTTAAAAACTCCTGCCACGCCTTTCGGGGCAATGCGACGAGAGAGGCGCAGCCGCCTAAAAGCGAAAGCGTTATATCGCGCGTCGGATACCCGAACGCCCGTGCCGTCAGAGCATGGCCTAACTCATGAGCGGCTATCGAAAAGAGAAGCATCGCCGCGCATACAATACCTTCATGAAGCCCCCCTCCGCTGAAAACAAAAAAGAGAAGGAGGAATATGAGCGAAAAATCGAGATAAAGCGGTATCCCGAACAATTCACACAATCTGTATCTTAATTTAAAATTCATCATTACATTATTATACCATTTTTATGTAAAAGCGTGGAGCCGAGCCCCGATTGAATTTACGGGAAATCTGATTGCAGCAAAGGAGCATTCCCCCGTCTTCAGGCGCGGAGAATGCCGAGTTCGTATGCGCGGCCTACTGCGGACGTGGCGTTGGGGCATCCTAATTTGTTCATGATGCCTTTAAGATGCGTTTTTACAGACTCCGATCCTATACCCAACAACGATGCGATCCGGTCTCGCTGATGACCTTGCGAAACAAGACGTAAAACATCCATCTCCCGAACCGTCAGCAACGACGGAGCCGACTGGAAAAGCTCGGATGCGAACGACTCTTCGCCGGAAGCGACTGATTTTATTACGGATGACAGTCTATCTTGATCGACATCCTTTGGCAGATACCCTTTCGCGCCGTCAGCTTTCGCCCGGGACTCCTCTTCTTTGAGCGGCATCCCGGCAAGGAACACGACTTTGATGTCGGGGACGAGTTTTTTAAGATGCTCAAGCATTGTAAACCCGTCCATCTTAGGCATTCTGATATCGCTCAGCACGACATCCGCCTTGGCACGGGGGATTACGTCAAGAGCGTCTTCACCGTTAGATACAAGTGCGACGACGTTAAACGACCCTTCGCTCGCGAGCATCGCTTCAAGGCCCTCTCGGACCATGGGATGATCGTCAACTATAGCGACGTTCAGCATCTCACTCCGTCAAATTGCGTACTGAACCGTTGCGAATCTCATAATCCTTACCGGTGCAGAGAAGTTTCGTCAATTCCTCGAGATCCTTTTCGGACATTCCGTTGCGGGGATATTTGATCGCTTCCACATGACAGTCGGCAAATACAACATGAGCGACAACATCATTGCCGACTTTGTGGTTGAAACCGATTATTTCGGCGCCGTCGTTTTCATGATACTGCAAAGTGCAGTCGTTCTCAAACCCTGCCGATTCGGAAAAATCCGGCTTTACGTCGATAAAATCCTCCCACTGCAATTCTGCGAAGAGCAACGTGGAATGCGCATAGACGCTGCTGGCTTTTTTACCGGGATAATAATCTCTGTAAAGGGATTTGGATCCCTCGGATGTATCATATCCGAAATAGCCGTTCATGACATAGCTCCAGACAGGACGCCTGTTGGCGGGCATCTTTTTCAGATGCATCGGACACAGGTAAGTTTCGTGGTTTCGCACAAATTTATACACGGCGCCGTTCGTGATGCAATATTCACGCACCTCGGGATCCTGCTCGTAAGCCGACGTGAACCATCCGGCGCTTGAAGCGTGGGATGTTGGCCTGGAGCGATACTTGCCATCGGAATTCCAGCTTACCCATCCCGGAATTTCGTCATAAACCTTATTGCTGCCGCCGCCTCTCTGAAGCGCAATCGACATTGTTTCGCACGAACCGGCCAACGGAAAGTAAACGTCGTCTCCGATTTCAACGCTCGCGGAAACAACCGCCGTAGCGAGGTTTTTAAGATTGGTTTTGCATTTTGCCGCTTGAGCGGAATCGGTATTTCCGCCGATATAAAAAACCAAAGTCGCCATCAACAAACCGAGGATTCCGACAACCACGAGAATCTCAATCAACGTAAAGGCTTTTTTCATATCACTCCTTTTATGTAGAAATAGTCGTTAAATGTTTCAATCAAACTGTCTGTAGAAAAGAACGCGTGTTTTATGAGGCGTATTGTTGTTCTTGGTCCTGGTGGGATCACGCCAGACGAGAGCCATCGCCCTTCCGCCGAGCTGGGGCGGAGTATGCCCCGCCGCTCCGCTGCCCATCATCATCGGCTCGGCGCGGACAAACACGAGGAAAAGCTGCTGCTTGACGGCAAAGCACTCCTTCCAGAAACCGTAAAGATACTTTTTGTCGGCGTCCCAGAGTTTCAGGTCAGAATTCAAGTCAAAGCCGCAAAGCCGAGTTCCCTTATCGCTGCCATTATCGCGCCACCCCATGTTCTCGCGCCAGACTTCCTCCCAGCTCTTGTTTGAGCCGTTCCTTCTCACTTCGTCCATAAACCTGCCGGCAATCTGATTTAGAACATTCCATTCTATTTTAGCGGTCTCCGAATACGCGTTGAAAGCATATTTCTTATTGAAATCATCCATGTTCATCGAACTGAAATCAACGCCTGAATCCGTTACATTCGTCGAGGTGCATCTCCAGTCAAGCGGCGTATTGGCAAAAACAGACATCATGACATTCGTTGAATCGGAATACGGATTCACTTTAAACCCTGTACCTTCGTTCACGAACGGCAGTTTAGAGAACGCCTCCCAATCTCGTTCAAACGGATCGTAGGTTCTCCATGCGATTTCATTATTTCTCGTTTCTTCAAACGTATTGGCGATATTTACATATTTAGACTGGGTTGAAGAATCTATCTTCATATTTGTCGGCTTACTGCTGCCTTCTCTTTTAAGCGTGTTAAAACGCGGCAGAAACGCGAATTCATAAACGCTTTGCAGGTATCCGGCATCGCTCGTCGCCATAAAGATGTCTTTGTCGCGATCTCCTTCTCCCGTCTTATTGTTAGCAAGCCATGTCTGCTCATCCAACGCTCCACCGGTAAAAGCGAACCACTCTTCAGGCGCGTGATTGTGACGGGGATCCGCCACTATCGCGGCGCTCGGCTCAAGCTTGAAATCAAGCTCGGCATTGTTGGACGCCATCTCTTCGATCCTATCAAGAGAGAAATTAAAATTAACGCCGGTATTAAATCTGAGAACGGGAAACGGCTGATCGCCAAAGAGGGTGCGCCAGCGTTTCGCCTGAGCGATTTTAGAATTATTCTGAATCTCGTCATCTTCCAGGCAAGCGGGAACCATATCGACGATATTCTCATCCTTATCCTTAATACGGAGCCAGAACGCACAGTTCAAGTTTATGTTCACACCGCTCTGGATAATGTTTTTTAGCGCCTCGCTATTCTCAAAACGGTCATCCTTCTGACCGTTGGATTTAAACGGCTTGAAGGCAGTATGCGCTGAATGTATATATGTGATGTTTTTATCCTTCTCAACCTTCTCGAAAGACGGAGACCAGACGGTTATTCCGTTTTGATCTTCTCTGTGCTGAGTCCAGCGGTATACGACTTTCAATAAAGCATTGTCGTCAAGCGCCAATGCCGTAGCTATCCGCTGGGCCTCTGTGCCTATTCTGGAATCAAACTTCTTTACCGCATCTGCTTCCTGCTTGATTTCCCCGTATGTAACCTGACCGGGGAATGACAGCTTGAAGTTGATCATACCGTTATCGGAATCAATCGCAGTAGTTTCAATTTCTTTCTTCCCGAGACGAAGTTCGCCTTGCGCTGATCCCGTTCTGAGCGCCATCTGTTCAGAAGCGAAAAAGAAACTCATCCTGCCGTCAATCTGATAACTGCCGTCGTTCTCATCCTTGCGGGAAAACGGGAAAACCGTCAAAGCCCTCAATGTCGCGCTCTGAAAGCCCTGCGCAAATTTTGCGGCGTCTATCTTGTACAAAACGGTCTTTTCGACTTCACGGGTATTTTCCGATTCAGTAATGACCTTCTCGCCGTTTTCGGGATCGAATTTTTTAGTAACGGCGAATTTCAGATCGCTGATCATCGGATGAATACCGCACACCATAGGAACTCGCTCTAACGTAGGCGTAGCCAACGACAGCGGAACGCGGTTTGCGTCAAGATAATCGTAAAGCGATACGCATCCCAATGTGCTGAGCACATAGGGCCATTCATTTTTAGCTTTGCCCTGAAGGTTGTTCGCCTCGATTGTCAACGCAAAAGCGTTCGGATTGACATCCTTGGCCGACAATTCCTTGACATCGAAAGGTTGACTGTCGGCATCCGCCAGATCATACGTTTCTTCAGAAGCGTTTTGGTTGCCGGATGAACCGGAAGCGGCGGCAGAGGACGTTTTCGTTCTCGTCTTAGGGAAAAGGCCGTCCGTCACGAACGTCATGCGAGAGACCATGTCGTCCGCCGCCTCGTTGCCGTTTTTCCCGAGATCATAAAAACCGTCCCTGGACCCCGTCGATTTGATATATTCGACAAACGGACTTTTCATCTTGCCTATGGATCCTTTTTGACCCAAGGCGAGATTGAAATCGGCCACCGAAATCAGAGGATACTTGGATTGAAAGGATATCTCTTTAGTCTTCGAATCGACATCCCTGAACTGCTCCATGAACGTATCCCACTGACTCGCGCCGGAACCGCTTCCGGTATGCTTCGCGCCGTCTTCAAAAATATACGAGAGCGAAACTCTCTGATTGGATGCCGATGTCCGGCGCTGATTGGCGAACATTCTGTTTACATCAAAATAATCTGATACGTCAAGCACGCAGAAAGCATAACGCCCGACGTCAAAGTCAAAGGCCTTCCACTCGGCAGTCGGAGATAACCTGGAATAATACCGTGCCTCGTTCACAAGCGTCGGCGGAATGTACGCAAGGGCCTCGAGACAGAGGGGTGAAACCGTTTTATCCCACCTTACGCTGGGTTCACCCGGCTCCTGCCAGTTGTTTACGCCCACAAGAACACGGTTTCGCCATTCGTTATGCAGCTTACCGTCAGTCGACAAGTTCCCCACGCCCGGATGAGGGTTGTTGTTTACGGCACGATCAAGCGAATCTATCGCCTCGGCCATTGCCGCTTTGACAAGCTGACGGCTGGAGGCGCTGCGCCTTAAATAACTCGACGGAAGTCTCGAATAACGCATGTACGCCGAAAACGCAACGGCGGAAATGATGAGAAACCCCAGCATTCCTATGACGATAAGAAGCGCACTGCCCTTTTTGGTTTTAAACTGTCTCATTTTCGCTCCTCCGGCGAAAGTCTGTAGAAGTTGGGAAGATGAAAACCCGTCTGCATGGAACTGGCCGAGGTTTCGAGGCGAATGTTGGCGCCGCCCTCGCGAATTGAAATCTTGTACGGCGTATTCCAGGGATCCATCATCTTTCCGCCGCTTGAAAGCTGCGCCATTAAAAGCGCAGGTATTTTACCGGACTCGCCCGAGCCGCCCGTTCCGAGCAGAAACCCTACCGTGCCCTTATCGGCATCCTGATCTCTCATAGTAGGCAACTCATGGCTCTGATCGTAGTTCTCGTATGCCAGAATAGCCTGAGAGATCGACTTTACCTCGGCATTGGCGCGCGCAACCTTCGCTCGCTGCTGGGCTGATGCCACAGATGTCGTCAATGCCGCCATAATCATGCCGAGAACGCACAGCACGACCAGCATCTCCATCAGTGTAAAACCGCGTTTAATTGATTTCATCGGGATAACTCCAGATATCGTCATAATCATTGAAGCGCTTGTTGGGTCCGGCGCTCTTGACATTGATCGTGTAGGTCTTGAACGAGCGTCCGGAAGAACCGGATCCGACAGATATAACCTTAAAATCGCTCAACTTGGCGTCATCGCGCAATCCGCCGCCCTTCGCCGTCAGAAAATCAGCATTGGGGCCGACGCTTTCTTCGGTTGAGACATCCCAGGCGCGAGTTCTGATGTTGCCCTCGTCGTCCCAGATTCCGACAATGCGCTGCACCTTGTCGTTCCAGATATAAGCGTTGTCGGATTCGTCTCTTACGGCCGCAATGTTGTTGCGGACCTGATCAAGGTCGGCAACGCCCGCGACTCCCGTTCTCCATGAGATTGAAGACTGGTTGAAAAGCATTGTAAGCACAGTGACAAGCATCCCTAAAAGAAGAGAGGCCACCAATAGTTCAAGTATGGTAAAACCGCGTCTCATAAATGCGTCACTCCTCGTTGTCTATGACACCTTGAAACCGCACTTCCGTATAATAAAGCGGCATTGCAAGCAGTTCTGCGGGATTCTTGGTCGCTCTGAAACCGATCTTGACGACAGAACTGTCTTCCTCGTGAAGAATTACGAGTCCAGCCTTCAAGCCGCCGGATGCGGTCGACGGCCATTCCGACTTGGGCTTGTCGGCCGAGCCTTCGTACCCCAACGACCCCAACACTCCCGAATACGCCGCCTTGGCGAGAGAATCAGGATTGTTTACGGCAATACCCCTATTGTTGAAGTACTCTCGCCACCCCTCGTCGGATGGTCTGCTTTGAATATTGCGGAATGTGCTCCACTTCAAATTCGTCGCCGAGAGCGCCATTACCAGCGGACTGATCACAGCGTCGGCGTAGGCGGCCGACGCAACGTCTTCACGGCTTTGACGGTTCTCGCGGTAACCGAGGGAATACAAACCTAAAATGGAAAGCACGCCGCCAGCCATAATAAGTATGGCCATATTGACTTCCATCAATGTAAATGCTTTTTTCATAGTTTAATCAAGACTCTTTGTTGGACTGTCGGTGGTTCCCACTTTCTGCGCGGAAAGAGCCCCGCTCTTATCAGGCCGCAAACTGGAAACTATGATCGTCGACGCGCCGTCGGCGCCGGACATACCGCCGTCGCCGGAATTAGAACTGACGGAAAAACGCATCACGCTGCCGCCGGCAATGGGATTTCTCACATCACGCGAATAGGAACTGCCGAAGATATAACCGTGAGGTAAAGTCAATTCAGCGAATTCGAAGCCGTACGCGTCACCGACCGCCCATGTCACTCCGCCGCGATCTTTAAGCTCGTAAGCGAAGCATTCAAATTCCTTGTTGCCGCCCGAGAGCAAAGGCTCGGTGGTGTTGTCACGCCTGGTAATCTCGTAAACGACGGACTTCATGGCCTCATTCCCCTCGTCGCCGTTCATCTGATAAAAATTGATTCCTCCGCCGTCCGCAGAAGAGGAAGAGGAATTTTCAAGCCCCTCTTCGTCTTCGTCAAGCATCTTGGTGTTGTACTTCAAATCTCCGAATTCATCGCAGAGATAATTACCCGTAACTCTCGTCAGACGTCCCGCGCGGCGAACAGCCACGGCTCTACCGACAACTATTTCAAATTCTTCGGAAGTCCGTCCCTTGAGCGTTTCGTTCCAGAAATAGATGGCGACGGGTTGACGATCTATCTGAGCGCGCTGGTATGCCGAACGGATGAACTGGTTGGCGTTCTGAACAGTTCCGCGTTCCTCCATGCCGCGCTTCATCTGACGATAGCCCGACACCGTAATCCCGCCCAATATCGCCATAATCGCGATAACGACAAGCAGTTCAAGCAAAGTAAAGGCGCGATTCATTGTCTCGTTACCTCCATAGAGTCAGTAGGCACGGAATATATTATCTTAAACCGCCTGAAATAACCGTTGGACGTTTCAGGATAGCCGAAATACATCTGATCTACACTCATTTTCTGAGGATGGCGCTCCGTTCCTCTCACGGCATCCATAAAATCCATGCCGTAACCCCTGTCGTGTTTTTCGCCCGGGCTTTCGGAGACGTAAAGAGCCGAAATATCCATCATGGGGTTGCTGTTATCGACGGCTTCGCGGACAACGGCTTTGACCATATCGCGAACTTCGGCGGACTCTAAAACATATTTATTGTAATCTGTTGAATCGTCAAACCCCTCTTCATTGCCGCGCGAAAGGACATCTCCGCTGTTTATTCTGTCTCCGACCGACCCGGGCCAACGGTCCTTCTGGGCGCGATATGTCTCGATGCCCTGAAGGACAATGGCGCACAACGCTTTAGCCTTCTGCTCGCGGGACTTCTTAAACTGGCCTGAAACAGTCTGGACCGTAATCCCGAGAAGCACGCCGATGATCGCAAGGACCACCATCAATTCTATCAGTGTAAATGCTTTTTTCATTATTATCTATCCACTTGATCGCGCGTCCAGCTGTAGACGTCGTCGGATTTGAGCCCTTCGGTATAAGGCTCTATCTTGCCGTCTGCGCCTGAACACCAAACGGCGACATTGGCGCGGATGCGCAGAGACTCTCCGCCGACAATCGCCTCGGTGATCCCGTCGCCGTCCGCATCGAGAGCATAACGAAGACGGTGATCGCGCACGGTGCCGCCCGACGGGATTCGAGTCGAAAGCGACGCGGAGGAACCGGCCTCTTTAATCACATTCTCCGCCCAAGGCGTAACCACTCCAAAGCGCCCGAGACCTGTCATCTTACCGTCTTTTACGCGATACTCCAACTTTCCGGCTATCGGACAGGCTGTAATCTCGTCAAGACCGTTCTCGGAATTCATCTCGCTGTACATGCGGGGAGTCCATTCGACAAGACCGAGCACCGTCTCGACATCCTTGACGAAATTATGGCATTTCGCCTTGTTGGCCTTCTCGGGAGCAGAGGAAAAACCGTAAACCAAAGCACCCATAAGAATACCGAGAATGCCGAGAACCACTAAAATTTCCACCAAAGAAAAACCTTTTTTCATACTCGCTCCTTTTAATTGCTGAGATGGATAATATCGTCGCTTACCCATTTGCCGACGCATTCGTTCGCCTTGGATTCAAGAGTTTTCCTGTCGATCCACGGCGGGAAAGTCCGACCGTTGGGACCTGCGCTCCACAACGTATAACGTTGATACGGGGCCGGGGAATAGTAATAAAAATCATTGTTCCACCCGTCGCGTACCGTAATGCCGTCAAGAACATACTGGTTGGAAGCGCTGCCTGTAGTCGAAAAAATCTCGATGTTCACGTTGTCCGCATCAAGAGTGGTGCCGCCGCCGTCCTTGATATCAACCCCGAAAAGAACGAAGTTGTCCGGGCGGTTGACGCGGCAGATGTTTTTAAGATTGGGAATCCATCTCGCGCAAACGGCCTGAGAAGGTATGTTCGCCACACTCGCATAGTTCATCGACCCCTCGTTGCCTACCGCGGTACGATCCTTAATGCCTTGCCAACCGCCGTAGGTTTCAAAAGATTTCCCCGTAAACGGATCGCACGGCATCACATTGTTCCCGGTCCATTGCGCGTATTCTTCGAAAAATTCGCTGGGGCCGTTCATCATGACAAGATATCTCGGCAGCAGATAGCTGAGCAGACCGAACTTGAAAAGCTGCAGATTGCGCCAGTCGATTTTATCTTTGAGCGAAGTGAAACGGCCGAGGTTGCTCGTTCCGTCATCAAACCCGGCCATGAACCTGGCCTTTCGGTCCTCATTCTCAAAATAGGCTTTAAAATCCTCGTCGTTGGATGACGCGCGGCGCTTTATCTCTTCGGAAACAGACTCCACCAGGTCTTCGTAACCGGGAGGAAACGGGAAGCGGCAATCGATCGGCTGAGCTTTGCAGGCGGCAGCAACCTGATCCCATGCGCGCGACTCGTTCACCTCGCCGATCTTCGTCCAATTCCAGATATTCTCGTTTACATCATCGTTTTGGATGCCGTGTTCGTCCACCGCGGCGTAAATATCCCTCGAGCCGTGCGTCTTCACGGGGGGGTAGCTGCCGAAAGCGGCGTAATACCCCGAAAGACAGTTCTCAAGTTTCTGCAGACGCATAATGGTGACAGTCCTTTTATGGGAGTCGGAGCCTACAGACGTTATTCTGAAGACAAGCCCCATCAGGATCGCCATCACGGCGATGACAATCATAAGCTCGATTAACGTAAACGCTTTTTTCATTGAGACGCCCTTACATGGATCCGGACCCGCCGGAAACAGAAGAAATGATCTTGATCATCGGCAGGAACATGGCGACGACGATGGTACCGACGATTACCGCCAGCACGATGATGAGAGCGGGCTCGATCGCCGCGGTCATGCCGGCGACGGCGTTATCGACTTCATCATCGTATGTGTCGGCGATGCGGGTAAGCATCTCGGCGAGAGCGCCCGTCTCTTCGCCGACCTCGACCATCGAAATCACCATCGGGGGGAACACCCAGCATTGGGAGAGCGGCTGCGTGACGCCCTCGCCTTCCTTTACCGCGTCATGAACGGACTGGATCGCTTTGGCGATGACGCGGTTGCCCGACGTCTCGCGGACGATGACGAGCGCCTGCAGAATCGGCACGCCCGAAGAAAGAAGCGTTCCAAGCGTTCTCGTGAGACGGGAAACGGCCGTTCGCTGCACAAGCGTACCCGTGACAGGCATACGCAATTTCAACACATCGAAAATATATGCGCCCCTCTCGGTCTTGCCGAGCAGTTTAAGAAGAACGATCACGCCGATGAAAATCACGGCAACCGTCAGACCGTTGTGCTGGACATACTCGGACATGTCTATGACGAACTGCGTCACCGACGGAAGAGCCTCTCCACCGAGCATGTCATTGAACACCTGCTTGAATTTCGGAATGACCGTAACGAGCAGGAACGCTGTAATGCCGACGGCGGCGACGAGAACGACAATGGGATAAATCATCGCGCCCTTCACCTTGTTCTTGATTTTGTCCGCCTTCTCGGCAAACTCGGCCAAACGGGCCAGAACAACTTCAAGAACACCGCCCGCTTCGCCGGCCTTTACCATGTTGATATAGAGATTGTCGAAGATCTTGGGATAGGCCGTAAGCGATTCGGAAAAGGTTCCGCCGGCGGAAATCGTCTCAGATATGCCCTCAAGAGCCTCACGCAGCTGAGCGTCCTTCATCTGGCGCTTCAACACGTCGATACTGCGCATCAAAGGAAGCCCGGCATTGACGAGCGTTGCGAGCTGACGGGTGAACTGGGTCAGGATCTTGGTCTTGATCCTGCCCTGAAGAAACTTGGGCAACCTGATGTTGATCTCCATATTAAGCCCCGTCTTCTTCTTGCCGCCGGACGGCGAAGGGGGCCCTTTCCTGTTTGTCTTCTTCTGAGCAACAGAGGAGGAAGAAGAAGAGCGGACCTCGCCCATAGCTGTGGGCAAAAGCCCCATCGCGCGCACCGCCGCGATAGCCGCGGTGCGGTCAGCCGCTTCAACCTGTCCGCGGGTTTCATTACCTTCAGCATCTTTCGCTATATACTGGAATGTCGCCATATCTCACACACGCCCTAACACACCTGTCATCCACGACAGACGGTGGCACGCCCTTTCTTGAATTTATGCAGATTATACCACACTAACGCCTATTTCAGCAACAATAAGGTCGCTCGAATTCCGCACCCGGTCACAGCGGAGGGATTTTCATATTAGGTATATGAACCTCTTCTTTGACGTCGATGCGCGAGGATCCGAATATGTACTCGGCCGCCATCGGAGAGACGGTAACCGTATCGTGCTTTGACGAAGATGAATACGACTCGTCGCCGCCCATTGACGTGAGAGCCGCACGGCCCGCCTTTGCGCGGACGTCGCGGGACATATTCAGCGACGAAACTATATAGTGGAGAAACGCGAACAGGGCGGCAAGAATCAACGCAAGGCAAAAGAGCCCGAGCGCGAGCTCGACAAGCGCCTGCGCACGACGGAACGTTGAACGCCTCTCAGTGTCCATGACTCGTTCCTCCGTGCCCTCCGGGACCGCCGCCCATAGGCCTGCGGCAAGTGTGGGAATTGAACTTAAGCCAGGTTGAACCTTCACGCCTGAAAGACTCTCGCTCCCACGTAACCAACTGGGCGCAGTAAAAGCATGCGCTGCCGTAACGGGGCCCCTTCTCCATATAAACGGGAAGATGATCGCGGATGTGCGCCACCCAATCGAAATCAGCCGTTCCGAGATTCTGTCCGCCCACAGCGTCAAGAGGCACGAGCCTTGTATCGGTAAACGCCGGTATTACAAAAGCGTTAAGAGCCGTGACTTCAGCCGTGCGGCCTTCAAAATCCTCAACGGCTCCGAAAGGCTTCGCGGCGGCGGACCAATGAAACTTCGCCGTTGAATCGACCGCTACGGCAGAAACCTCGCCGATGCACCTGCAGACGGACGCGCAACCGCGGACATTATACTCATCCTTGATGCCGCCCACGACGGGAAACTCATAGCCGTAATCATCATCCGCGAGGGAAAGACCGTTGAACCACCTTCTCCATGAACCGGTATCGAAAAAGAACCACGTCTCTTCCATATCGGAAATGAGACGGGACTTTTCGATCTCCTCCCCGGTCACGGTCTCATCGGAATAGCGCTCGACAAGTTCAATAATCTCCTCGTTCGAAAAAACCGACCTTAATGAAATCCTGCGTGAAATCACGTGAAGCGAAAACACCTCGCTGTTGTCGAGAGCGTTTTCACGGTTGACGGGCAGAGGGGCCCAATCGTTATAACTTCCGTAATCCTCAAGAAGATTCCTGTTGTTGAAGAAAAACCAGCACCAGTCCTTGCCGGATATGGCCTGATAGAACTGACGGTTGAGAAGCAGATGTCCGGAGAGCGAATCGTAAAACTCAAGATTGTCAGGCCCTGTCGCAAGGCCTTCGGAAATTACGCTCGAGATTGCCGTGGCGTAATCAACCCATGCTCCCGGAAACGGCTCAGGATACGGAGCTCCCGGACCTTGACCTCCGGCGGCATAAACCGTACGGATGTCATTTACGTGTCTTTGCAGAATCGCAGCAAACTCAGGGCGTACCGACATCCCGTTTTTCTTGGCGGCCCTGTTCGCGAGCCGAAGCGCCTCTACAGGCTCAAGAAGCGCCAAATGTCTCTGCTCAAGCACAATTCTCCGACATTCGTTGGTCTCGTCATGTATGGCCGCAACAAGATGCTGAATATTCAATCGCCCTATCTCGTTCAGAATATGACCCTGCTTATGGGCGGCGGCAATCGCGGCGGCGTCTCCGCCATGCTGAATATGAGTCTTTTCGCGAACGGAAGTGAAAATATCGACATTGAGCAGCACCAAACTCGTCAAAACGACGAGAATAAAAACCAACAACAGAACAATCTGGCCGCTACGCGCACGCATCAGAACCCCGCATCATACATGTAAAACGGGAAATGAGATTCCACCTGGGCGTTTCCCTCCACCGTAAAATCCCGTGTCGACATTTCAACTCGGGCCTCGGCAACCGGAGCCGTACCCATTCCGGATTGAACATCAACGTCCGTAGTATGCCAATATTCGTATTCAAGAATGGCGTTGGCACGGGGAGGGTTTTCGCTCGCAAGATATATCGGCACGCGTGAAACTTCGTCAATTCCCCGATCTGTAGGCCAAAGACGCTTGCCCGCGACAGGGATAATCGCCGCGCGAGCCGACTTTCTGCACATGAAATCATTAAACCCGACGGCCTTGGCGCGTGCGGCGCGCGCGGCGCCGTAATCAAGAAGCGTGCGCGCGGCAAGTTTGCGGGAAAGCGTAAACGCCGTCGTGAATATCAGCATAATCACGAGTACGGCGATCAGCGTCTCGACCATAGCCTGGGCACGCTTCATGAGCCCCCCTGTTATCTGACGGACTTATCAGTCGTTACCGGCATCTTCAATCTGCTCGGCGGCATCTTCAGCCTTATCTCTGATTTTATCCTTCAGAAGCGTAAACGTACCGATAAGGGCGATGGCGATGAGGCTGATAATAAGGATGTATTCAACCATCGTCTGACCTTTTTTCATCTTCTTCATTGATATCTCCTTTCGGATTTTTAACTTTAAGGATACTCTGAACTTACATGTCGCTCGGTTCTCACTACAGCCGACTTCGTAGCCCTGAGAAGATACGCGAACGCACTGACGGCAAGAATGAGAGCAGAGAACGTGAGTACGTACTCAAGCGCCGTCTGACCTCTCCTTGTTTTCATTTTCATGCCGCTATTCTATCACAAACGGACTGAAAACACAATATCCGCCGATCAGATTTGACTGTTTCCACGGAAATAAGATATACTTACCGTGTAAGATACATTTATTTGAAAGTTAAAACATCATGACATCTTCAAGAAGAGATTTTCTTTTAGGCTTCGGCGCGGCGGCGGCGTTCACCGGGTGCGGCGCTATCAATTCGGCTATGGCTCTGCAGACTCAAAGGCGCGACGCTCTTATCGCGGCGGCAAGAGCGAAAAAGATGAACATCCTCTTTATCATGACCGACGATCATGCCGCCCATGCGATTTCCGCGTACGGCAGCCGCATCAACAAAACGCCTCATATCGACGCGATGGCGCGCGAGGGAATGATCTTCTCGAACGTCATGTGCACGAATCCTATCTGCGCCCCTTCGCGCGCGTGCATCCTGACTGGACAATACAGCCACAAAAACGGAGTTCCGGTTTTCGTGGGTCTTTCGCCGAAAATCGAAACCGTCGGCGGCTACCTGAGAAAGAGCGGCTACCACACGTCTCTTATCGGTAAACTCCATTGCGGCGGACCGAACGCAGTCAGGAGAGACGACTGGGACCGCTGGATGATTTATCAAGGTCAGGGCGTATACAACGACCCGTGGTTCTATGTTCCGACAAAAGACGGAAAGGTCGCGAGAAAAGTCTACAAAGGCGAATACGCGACCGAGAATCTCACGAAAGTCTGCAAGGAAGTTCTCGATGAGGCCCGCCGATCGGGTAAGCCTTTCTTCATGATGATGCTCCACAAGGCGCCTCACCGCAACTGGATCGCGAGCGACAGGTACCGCGCGCGCTTCCGCTCGATGACGCTCAAGGACATCCCACTTCCCGACACGATTTTCGACGACTTCAAGGGCCGCGCCTCTCCGATCCGAAATGCGGCGATGACGCTCCTTAAGCACATGCGCCCGGGGATGGATCTGAAGCTTGCGGAGTTCTTCTCCGAGGGTCACACTTTTGAATTCGAGGGTAAAACGTATACGGGCAAGAAAAACGCCCAGGGTAAATTCATCGACGCGTGGCCCGACGGTATGGACGATCGCGCGAAGACCGCCCTGTCGTATCTGCGCTATATGCAGGACTACCTCGCATGCGTCCAGTCCGTCGACGATTCCGTAGGCGAAATGAACGCCTACCTTAAGAAACACGGACTTGAAAAAAACACTCTCGTAGTATACACTTCAGACCAGGGCTTTTTCCTCGGAGACCACGGACTTTACGATAAGCGCTTCATCATGGAAGAGACGCTGAAGATGCCGTTCATCGCGAAATGCCCCGATCTCATAAAGCCGGGCTCGACAAACGACGATATCATCACGAACGTCGACTTCGCGCCGACATTCGTCGACCTCGCCACGGGCGCAAAACCCGACGCGATGCAGGGCGACTCGTTCGTGAACAATATGGGCGGAGAGACTCCCGACGGTTGGAAAGAAAGCTGCTACTGCCGCTACTACGTCGAAGGCGGAGAGCACAACACCGCCGCATGGTACGGGGTCAGAACGAAAACCGATAAGCTCGTCTATTACTACAAGCGCAACGAATGGGAATACTTCGATATGAAAGAAGATCCCGACGAGTTGAAGAACCGCTACGCCGACAGGTCGAAGGCCGCACGTATCGAGGAGCTTAAGTCCCTACTTAAAAAACTCCGCGAGAAATACGGCGACAGCGACCAGTACATCAACTGCAACGAATATTCGCTGTAAGAACAGTTACAGTTCAACCCTTTTATACTTCGGAACAAGCATCTTCATGCAGAACCAACCGATGATGTACGCTACCGCACAATAACAGAACAGTATGCAATATCCAGCCGGTTTTCCCGAAAATCCGAGGAATGACATCGGAGAACTCACTATCGTCCCTCCCGCATCGACAACAAGGGCCATCATATCCGACGCGGACATTCCCGCGTGATTTACCGCCTGAATGATATCGGGAACCTGCTGACCGGAATCCTGGACGGCACGCATTATGACATCAATATCGGCGCCCGTTGGGATTGTAACGCCATCAGGAACAAATGTCTTGGCGATTGAAATGGGCGATAACTCGAAAGCGCCCTCTTTACCCTGCAAGGAAAATGAACCGGCCGCGTGTGTAAACAACTTTCCTGCGCACTTGTTGACGAGAAAGCTGCCGCACCCGGCGGCGAACTGGGCGATCCCGGTAAGAGTACCTATGGTAGACTTCGGGAACATATCACCGACGACAGAGTAAATGTTGGCACTCCACGCCTGATGGCCGGCACACGCGATGCCGATAAGAATCGCGGGCCACCATGCGGAAAACGCTCCAAGGGGCTGTGCGCCAAGCGCCAAAAGCGGCAGGCACGCAAAAAGAAACATCGCTATCATACGCCCTTCGTACGGATTCATACCGCGTCTATCTACCATATAAGTGGGCAGTTTGCACAGGTAAATCGAGGCAAACGTGACAATCGCGTACAGCGTAAAGATAAGAGCCATACCCATACCCGACGAACTCTTATAACCGAACTGATCGGAAAAATAGGAAGGCGTCCAGAAAAGGAAGAACCACCAAACGCCGTCCGTAAGAAAGCGACCCAAAACGAGAGACCATGTCTGACGGAGGGAAAACGCTTTCAGGTAGCTGATCTTAGGCCCCTTCGCGGCAACGTCGGATTCGGCTTTTTCAAGTTCAGATTCGTCACTGCGGATATATGCAAGTTCGGCTTCATTCACCAAGCCGTTAGCCTCCGGCTTCTTATAAAGCCACATCCAAAATCCCATCCACAGAAAACCGAGCGCACCGATAATGACAAACGCCATCTGCCAACCCCAGAACTTGGCGATAAGCGGAATCGAGAGCGGCGCCGCGAGAGCACCGACAGAGGATCCGGCGTTAAAGATAGATGTCGCGAAAGCGCGGTCTTTCTTAGGAAAATACTCGGCCGTTACCTTGATCGCGGCAGGGAAGTTTCCAGCCTCTCCGACCGCGAGGACGCTGCGGCAGGCGAGAAAAAGCCAAACCGATGTCGTCATACCCATCATGCCGACGAAACCGAGCGCATTAAGGGCTGAACATCCAGCTCCGCACGCGGCGTGCAAACACGCGCCAAGCGACCAGATGAAAATCGCCCATAAATAACCCTTCTTCGTTCCGAGCCAGTCGATAAACTTACCTGCGAAGAGATTCCCCAAAGCGTAGACAATCGAAAAAACTCCAGTAATAGTACCATAGTCGTTATCGGTCCAACCAAATACCGGTGCGATAAAATCTTTATATGTAAGCGATAACACCTGACGGTCGAGATAATTGACCGTTGTTGCAAAAAAGAGAAGCGAACAGATGATCCAACGGAAGTTTGTCATTTTACTTTTCATGATTTCAACCTTATTTAATCAATTAACCTTGATAATACATTTCCCAGCCTTTGCGCGGCTTAGGACCGGCCAAAAGTCTGTTCACCTCTTCATCACCGACGGCCTCGCCCTTGACGGGATCGAACTTAAATCCGCGGTTGAGCCGCTGAGCCGCAACGCCGAGGCAGAATATCTGCGACAGGGGAGCGGAAACGCTGAACGGGCTTTTAGCCTCCTCTTCACCCTTCGCGGCCAAAAGAAAATTCCTGTAATGGTCGCTGCGGGCTTTCTCGTAGATAGGAAGTTCGCCAGAATACCCGACACGCTTTAAAGTCGACGAATGCGAAAGCCCCTGCCAGATAGTGCCGTCGGACTGATAAATCTCCTTGCCGGGCTTAAGCTTCGGATCGATAAGGCCGTCGTTCGCCGTACTCGCAGGGAAAAGGCCCTTATTATTGTCGAAACGAAAACCTTTGGGCGGCTTAGGCTGATTATCGAGACCTTCCCACCACTCAAGCGTAATATCGCCGTGACGACCCTTCTTCGGGAACTTCATCGTAAGCGTATCCTGAATCGGGAAGACGTAAGGGTTCCTGCCCGTACAATTGGAAATCGCAACCTCCGTCGGCAGATCGCCCTCAAGCGTAAAACGGTGGATCGTATCTAAAATATGAGCCCCCCAGTCGCCCATGCAGCCCATACCGTAATCATACCAGCAGCGCCACTCTCCATAAGCGAGATCTTTAGAGAAATCGTGATACGGCGCAGACGAAACCCATGAATCCCAATCAAGCGTCTTGGGAAGCGCCTCGGCCTTCGGATATGAAGATGTTTTACCGCCCCACTTATGCCAGCGCCTTTGCATATTCATGTGGGCGACAACCTTTACAACATCTTTAATGATTCCCTTGTTGTAATAATCGCGGTACTGGTAGAAATTATCTCCGCTATGGCCCTGATTGCCCATCTGGGTCACGACGCCATACTTCTTCTCGGCCTCCATCAAAAGACGGCACTCACGGAACGAATGAGCGAGAGGCTTTTCAACAAAGACAGCCTTGCCGAGTTTCATCGCGTGCATCGCCGCGCAAAAATGGGAATGATCGGGCGTGCCGATCAAGACAGCGTCTATTTTATCAGCCATCCTGTCGAACATTTTCCTGAAATCCTGAAAGCGCGGAAGATCTGGATATTTCTTCAAAGCTTCGAGGGTATGCTTCGCGCCAATGTCAGTATCACAAAGAGCGACTATCTCACAGATATCGGAATGCGCCGCAAACTTCTTTAAATCGTACCAGGCCTGCGCACCGCAACCAATCGCCGCGAGACGAACCTTCGAATTAAGAACATACTTCTTAGAAGAAAAGTTACACGCGGGAATGAACGGAAACGCACCCGCCGCCAAAGCCGCTTTCAAAAAAGACCTTCTGTCCATCACTTCTACCCCAATATGCCTTATTTAAACTCTTTAATCTTCAAATTGCAGAATGAAACCGTGGAATCACTATGATCTTGAAGAAGAATGCGGCCTTCGGCAATCTCACCCCAGGCTTGTGGTTTACCGTCCGCGCTGACGCCCCAGGTGGCGTACTTAGAAGCCTTTACGCCGTCCTTGAACGCCTTTGACGCGCGGTCGTATTCAAGAACCTTGACACCGTTGAGCCAATGCTCAACCTTTGAACCCCTTGAGACGATCATTGCGCTGTTCCATTCACCGGGAGACTTAAGAATCTCGTCGGCATTCGCGGCGAATATATCATAAAGCGACGCGCTCTTGCGGTTGCCGTCCTTCCCCTTAGATGAATCGGGATGACCGTTTTCAAGAATCTGATATTCCTCGCACGAGCCCTTGTTCTGCTTCTCGTCGTAAAAATACTTAACGCCGGAGTTAGCATATTTCGTAAGACGAAAATTGAACCTGAATGCGAAGTTACGGTACTTTTCAACCGTTACGATATCGCCGCCGCCGCCGAGCTTCTGATCCTCCGGAGGAAGCGGAAACCAGTTGCCGTCAGGAGTGATTCCGTTAACGGGACGCATCGTAAGAGTTCCATCTTTTATCACCCAACCCTTTGACGGCGGAGAGTTAAAATCATTTTTAACGCCGACCCAACCATTGAGAGTCTTACCGTCCCACAAAAGCTTCCAGCCGTCAGCTTTCTCGGCGTCGCTCAGCGTGTTGGCGCCGACGGGAGCCGGCTTCATGACAGCCTTAGCCTTGATGCAATCGGCGACTCCGCGGTAATATCCGAATGACTCCGCCAAGCCCATCGCGTTATCGTTGAAATCCTTCTCGTATTCGATATGACAAACACCGGTGTAACCGACGTCGGCGAGAGCCTGGAAAATCGCCGGGATATCGAGCTCGCCGCGCGGACCTTCCATAGCGATATTCTTAACAGGGTCGATCTTGATATTCTTTATGTGAACATCAAAAATCCTGTCGGCATGCTTACGGATGAACGCGACGGGATCGAGACCGGCGCGGCGCTCGTGACCGACGTCTAGGCAGACGCCGATACGCTTATCGCGGTTGGCGATGCGCGCCATCACTGATTCGGCGGTCGGGTAAAGATTGGGGATGTCCGGACCGTGATTGTGAATGGCATAATACATATCGTACTCTTTAACGAGCTTTTCAATTATGTCAAGCATCGCGTCGGACTCTATGCGATTTGGCCCCCAGGCGTCCTTGGCGCCCTTTTTGACTTCGTAAGGAACGCCGACAAGAATCTTTACACCGAGCTTTCTGGCGAACTCGAACTGTGCGCGAACCGTCGCCTCATCCTTCGCGTAAAGGGGCCCCGTAGCGAGCGTTTTGACACCGTATTTAGAGGTCTTGTCGAGATACGCCGCTATTTCAGCGTCGCTCGCGTCATACTTAAGGAAAAAGTCCTTGTGGCAGAGATAACGGCAGTCGATTTTCCGCATTATCGTCAAAGACTCGTCCAATGATTTTTTGTAGAAAGTATAACCCGCAATCCCAATTTTGAACGGGACCGCCGCGAATGAACCCAACACCGCCGATAAGGCTGCCGCAAAAATGATCTTTTTCATTCTTTTACCCCTTAACTGAAAACAGCACGATCAGATTCTGTAAAACTCTTCCCAGCCCTTGCGCGGCGCAGGGCCGCGAAGAAGCGCGTCGGCCACATCGTCACCGACGACGCGCTTGGTTACGGGATCGAACTTAAAGCCGCGGTTGAGACGCTGAGCGATTACGCCCAAACAGAAGACCTGCGAAAGCGGAGCTCCGACAGAGAACGGCGAATTGACCTTCGCTTCACCCTTGACGGCCATAAGGAAGTTCTTCCAGTGAGTGCCGACGGGCTGGGTATAAGCGGGGAGATCCTTTTTATCGACGCCAATCTTAAGGAGCGGCGCGCTGTGAGAACCGCCCTCCCAGGCCGAACCGTCGCTGAGTTCAAAAAAGCGTCCGGGAATAAGCTTTTGGGCGGCTTTGGCGGTAGAACCTTTCGCAGCAGGAATATCGCCGCCCCAGGCGAGATATTTATAGCCCTTCGGCAGCTTAGGCATATTATTAATGCCCTCGTACCATTCAAGGTCGATTTTCGGACGCTTACCCTTCGCATCAAAGGTGAACCGGAGTGTATCCTGCATAGGATAAACATACGGATTCCAACCTTTAACATCCGAAATCTTAACTTCGCTCGGAAGTCCCAGTTCAAAGAAGCGGTGCATCGTATCCATCGTATGCGCACCCCAGTCTCCGAGACATCCCATGCCGAAGTCGTACCAGCAGCGCCAGTCGCCGTTGATATAATGTTTGGAATAATCGTGCGGCAGCGTCTGCGATAGCCAGAGATTCCAATCAAGAGTTTCAGGGATTTTTTCAGCGGCCGGGAAAGATCTGACATCGCCGTTCCACTTATGCCAACGGCGTGGGTTGTTCATGTGGGCTACCATGCGAACGAGCTTGGAAGGATCGATAATTCCTTTCTTGACGTATTCACCCATCTGCAAAGGATTTGCGCCTGAATGTCCCTGGTTGCCGAGCTGACAGATCGCGTTGTACTTCTTTTCGGCCTGCATCAGAAGTTCGCACTCCTGGAAAGTGTGAGCGAGGGGCTTTTCGACATAAACAGGTATACCTCGCCGTATGGCGTCCATCGTGGCCGGGAAGTGCGAGAAATCGGGAGTGCCGACGAGCACCGCGTCGATTTTACCCTCCATCGCATCGAACATCCTGCGGAAGTCTTTAAAGCGGGGCACATTCGGGTAGGTAGCCAGGGCTTTTTCGGTATGCTTCGCGCCAAGATCGACATCGCAAAGCGCGGCGATAACGGCGTCATCGGTCTTCATGAATTCAACAATATCGTTCCAAGCCTGATTTCCTACGCCGATACACGCTAAACGCACCTTGTCACCTCGGCTGACGCTACCTTTCAATCCGAGACATCCGGCAATATACGGGAAAGCTCCGGCGGCGAGAGCTGACTTAAAAAACGACATTCTGCTTAACTGCATAAGATACCTCTTTCTTTTTTATTAAATCGATCTAATTCTTATATAGTACCATTCTTAGGCCATTAAATCAATTAAAATCCATGCTTTTAGGTTAGCAAAATTACTCAGAATATGATATCATAACATTGATATCCACCTCAAAATAAAATACTATGAACGGAATATTTGCAATACCTGTTGAAGACGATAATGTTTTTGAACATTTCGGCAAGGCGAAAAAATTTAAAATATACACAATCGAGAACGGCGAAATCGTCAACACTGAAGTCGCCGAAACGGACGGTGGCGGTCATGATGCCGTCGGACTGTGGCTCGTGATGCGCGGAGTCAATGCGGTGATCTGCGGCAACATCGGCCCAGGATCTCTCGGAGCGCTTGCCGCAGCCGGCATTGTCACGCTTGCAGGCGTAGAAGGCGATGCGGATGAGGCAATGAACAAATTCATCGCAGGGGAATTGACGCCTGTCTCACAGCCGAATTGCAGCGGTCATGGAGGGGGATGCGCATCGCGTTGCGGCGCCGGCGGATGCGGTTGCTCTTCCGGTTGCGGTTCGGGAGGATGCGGCTGTTCGCACTGATTATACTTTTGATACTATCGCGACGGAGGCGGAGCAACCGAGACGGCTTGCACCCGCCTTTATCATTTTTTCTGCATCTGCACGGGTGCGGATTCCGCCAGCAGCTTTAACGCCCATCTTTTTTCCGACGACGTTTCGCATCAGTTTAACATCCGCCTCGGTCGCGCCGGACGTCCCAAAGCCCGTTGAGGTCTTTACGAAATCGAAACCTGATCTTTTAGCAAGTGAGCATGCAAGAACCTTCTCATCGTCGGTAAGATAACAACATTCGATAATCAGCTTGAGCTCTGCATTAGGATTAGCCGACCGGCACGCGCTGACACAAGCGTCAAGCTCATCGAAGCACGCCTCAGGATTGCATTTCAACAGCCTGACATTGATGACGAAATCAAGTTCGTCAGCGCCCTTATCAAGCATATCGAGCGCTTCAGCTACCTTTATTTCGGTAGAATTCTGTCCGAGAGGAAAACCGATGACGGTACAGACTTTAACATCGGATTTTTTCAGGAGTTTTACCGCAAGGGGAACTTCGGCTGGATTAACGCAAACTGAACAGAAACCGTATTTCTTAGCCTCGCGACAAAGTTTTTTAATTGCATTTTCATCGCCGGAAGGATTAAGAAAAGTGTGATCAATATACTTAGCGAGCTCCATAAAATCTCCCTTCTAAGTGGTGCCAGGAGCGGGACTCGAACCCGCACGCTCGTTTACCGAGCCGCGGATTTTAAGTCCGCTGCGTCTGCCATTTCACCATCCTGGCATTTGTAATATTATACCATAAAAAAAGCTCAATGTCCTGCGAAAGCAAAAAAAAGCTGGCGGCGTCCTACTCTCGCACGGGCGAGTCCCGCACTACCCTCGGCGATGGAGAGCTTGACTTCTGTGTTCGGAATGGGAACAGGTATTTCTTCTCCTCTATGGCCACCAGCAAAAAGCTGTAAGTTGAAAACTTA
>JAZOQU010000025.1:0-38714 GCA_045656225.1 Kiritimatiellia bacterium
GCTTTTTCAAAGACTCTTCACCGCAATTCTGACTGATAACGGCACGGAGTTCAGCGACCCGGATATGATTGAATGCTATCGCCCCGATCCTGAGCACAATCCGACGAAACTGAAGTCTCGAGGTATCAAAGTGTGGTTCACCGACCCATATTGCTCATCACAAAAGGCTCACATTGAGCGCTTCCATTTAGACCTCAGGCGCATCCTCCAGAAAGGCACGTCCTTCAATATGCTTTCGCAGGAAGGCGTAAATCTGGTATTCTCGAATCTCAACAGTTATCCGCGCGAATCCTTGGACGGCATGACACCGTATGACAAGTTCATCGCAGAATACGGACAGGAAGGTTGTAAATTCCTTAATGCGCTTGGAATAGAACGAATCCCCGCCGCGCAGGTGACATTGCACCCTTTCTTACTCGGTCAGAATTTCCAGCGCGCTGCCGATAAAACAATCCTCAGAAAAAACGGAGTGACCGACAAGAAGAATAATAGCATAGAAAAGTAAAAATGCCCCCTTTCGAGGGCAACAACAACCCGCCGTCAGCAAGGCTAACCGAAAATTTCCAACCTGACCACGGGCAGCGGAAGCATTGTATCAAAATCCTGCCAATCGATGGGAAAAAACATCTTCCCTTTTAAAATCAGCGACAATCAAAGCTACTCGACGGCAAAAATCCAACAGCACAAATCCAATCAGGCAAAACCTATCGGCAATCCGACGGTTTACTTTTAGAAAGTCAGTTTACTTTTGGACGTGACGTTTTGTATTTTTTCTTAAGTTTTAGCCACTTGATTTAAACAAGGCGAGTTTGAACTAAAAGTTTAGGAGGTTTAGAGAACCTCTATCTTCAAATACCGTTTACCCCAACGTTTAGCCTCTTCATGACTCGGAAACCATAAATCAATATGCCGCCCCTTGATTGCACCGCCGATATCCTCAACAGTTCCCGTACCATATCCGGGAATTTTCAGCTTCGTTCCCACCTTAAAAACGCGCGGATCGGCGGCGACCGTACCTCGTTTAGCCATGGTACCTGAACTCGTCTGACCGATTATCTTAGGCTTGCCGGCCATCCGACCGTAGTTAAAAACGGGTCTGCCGTCTTTGTCGCGCTCCCAGCCGCAACACTCCTCGCAATTGCAATATCCGGTAACCTCAAAAAAACCTTTCTCCAATGCGCTCTCGCCAATCTTGCGTGAAAATGCATTACCTATATCCGGCAAAAACCGTCCTACACATATCGCAAAAAGAACCGATACGAAAACGGCCATAATCCAAAACGAAATCTCTCGTACAAGATTCGCTTTACGAGAATTCTTTTTGGCCATATTCGTGTTTTTGCCGCGCACTTGCGCCATCGTCGCTCCTTAGCGTTCTTTCCTGCGGACGATGACAGTGCGGTTGGCGCGGCTGGACGCCACTCGCGAGAAATCCTTGAGGGATGCGAAATCGCGCGCTTCATACATTTTACTCTGACGGGGATCCGTCCATTCGGATACGGTCACGGCGAGGCGACCTTTAGAATCCTTCGTTACCGAACCGGCGTCGATATGATAACCGTACTCGTTTAAAGTTTCAGGCAAATGCTCTATCTCAGTATAGCCTTCAGGGAACACAACCTTAACTTCTATTCTCTGGGCGATCTTATTGCCAGGAATGAAAATCGGCGTCTCGCGCACGCTCCCCGTAAGCGAAGAGAGCGAGAATCCGATTTCGGGCAGCGTTACCGTCATCGTATCTCCGGCTTTCGTCGCGTAGTCGGGGATAAACGCGCTGAACGAAAGCTTCGCGGATTTAACGTCAGTAATGAGTTCCCGCGTCGCGCTCGCCGCCTGGGCGAGAGTGCCCAGCATCTTTTGGAAGTGACGTGAACGATCCTCGGGCAACATCTCAGAATAAAGTTTTCTAAACGCGCCGACCGAAGCGCCCTTCGTCTCCTGTTCATAATCAATATCGACCGAGCCGTTTTCACGGACATAAATCGTATAACGCGAAATGAGCGCGTCATCGTCGGCGGCAATACGACCTTCATCATTTACAGGTTCATCAGCCGCGACATCAAGATAAGAAGACCTGCCGACGGAAGAAGCCGTTACAGGCGTATACTCATTCTCCGTGCCTACAAAGTACTCACGCACCGTTCCGCCCATTCCAAGGAACGAGCCGCTCTTTACGCGGACGCGGCAAACGGGGATCGAGTACTTGCCGACATTGGGATGCTTCGAAATGTCGTTGATCCGCGTTTCATCGGCGTCGGTGAAATCGTTCGCCGCGAAAACGATATCGGCGTCGAGCCCCGCGCCTTTCATGAGCGAGCACATCGTGCGGATATAGTCAAAGCGCGAAGCGTAACGCTCCTTGAGAATCGTATCAATATCCGTCATCTGATATGAAAGAGGCGTTTCATACAAGGAAGGCCCTGAAACGCGAACATATTTCGCCATCCAGTTTCTTATAGCCGCTATTTTCTCTTCATCATCTGTTATCGTACAAGTTCTTAGCTTCGCATCTTTCTCCATAAACATTAAACTAATTGTTAGCATCTCACCAAATTTATTAGCCTTAACATCTACGCCTTTTTTAAGGTTCTCGGCAGCGCCTTTAAAGTCGCCGAGCGCAACAGTCTTCATGTCGCGCCAGAATTGGGCAGGCGCCATCATAGGCTCGGAGGGAAGACGCTTCAGGTTCTTCTCGCTGCGGACGAACCTGCCGCCCTTCCAGTCGCGATAATCGACGTTCATCAAGTCGATCGGCTCTGTCGAATCGAAATTCCATGTCGCGTAGAACGGAGCGGGAGCGTTCGTAACGGTCGTTACGGTGACGTATTTAATCACGCTTCCGATCTCAACCGAAGGAAGATTTACGATAAGCTCCTTCGTCGCGGGATAGCGCGGCGCAGATGACGCCCAGGCTGCGTCGAGAACCGACTTCTCACGATCCGAGACGGAGGCGATTGCGCCGTTTGAATTCATCACGCTCGCCGATACAACTTCGACATTCTTCCACGAGGGATTGTATGAAAACTTCAACTCGGCCGATTTCTTCTTGCCGTCGTAAGTAAGAATCTCTTTTTCGATTACATTTGTAACGACCCACGACTTAGGACTCGTGACATTTACGAACGCGGCGATTTCGCGGTAGCGAACATGCGCGTCGGCGTAACGTGACTTCGCAAAAACGGCGCGCTCACGCTCGGCCGCCTCGACGGTTTTTAGCGACTCAAGCAGCTTCTCGTACTCTGCAGGTGAAAACTCGACCTCATTAACCGAAAGTTCGCGCTCCATCGTATAAACTCCGTCTTTAACAGATGTCTTACGAGAGAAGGAATAAGCGCCATCAATCGAAATATCCTTTGGCAATGCAACGGTCTCGCCGATCGAATCGCCAAGTTTAATTTTAATGCGCTCTGTCGTTCGCGCCGTCGACGAAATTACAAGCGGAAAGCGGCGCTTAAGAAGAGAAGTCGAACCTTCGAACGCCCAGTTCGCCACGCCCAAAATCCGGGAAAGCGCGGGGACAGTCAACTCTTCACGGCTCTCGCCTTTAAGGACGGCCTCATTGATGCGGAAAAGAAGTTCAACAGTAAGCGCCTCTTCCGTCTTTCTCAAATCATCCGGCTTAAGCTCGGCGGAAATAAGCTCTGCGCTCGAGGAAGCGCCCTTCACGGCACGCTCGAAAAATCTGCGGCGGTTTTCAGCCGTCATCTTTAAAAGGCCATGACGATAGGCGTTATCGTTAAGGCCCTTAAAGCTGACAACGCTCTTTACTAAAAGCGAGCCGTCCTTCTCGATGGTACATTCACTTTCGACATCAAGGCTGTTGGCCTTGGCCGGCGGGACTGACGATAGATGAAGCGTCTCGCCGAACGGCGTCGCGACAAGATACGAGCGGTCGCCGAGATATGCAGGCATAATGTCGCGGCTCGACTCGTCGGTCGGATCCATAAGAATGTAACCCGCCTTATCCGCCTCCTTGCTGCCGGGAGCGCGGACGCCCGTAATCGCATGATTGAAATACGGAAGCGGAACTTCGTTATCCATCTTCGCGCCCGCGTGAATCAAAACGGGATACGCCTCAAAGCCCGCAATGCGGAGCATCGCCGCCAAAAGCGCCGCTTTGTCGCGGCAGACGCCATAGCGGTTCTCAAACGTTATATTAACATCGTGCGGCGCATAACCGGGCGAAGTCTCCTCCATAGTAAGGCCCATATAGCGAACCTCCTGTGCGACCCACTTGTAAATCGCGCTTATCTTATCGTAGTCACTCGCCTTTTCTCCGCAAGACGCGACAATCTTCGAAACCTGGTTTGAAATCGCGGGCGTGGTTTTTGAAAGATGTGGAACACAAAGATCCCAGTACCACTTCGAAATGGTCTGCCAATCATCGGCGGTCGAGACATAAAGGTTCTGAACAACTTTATAAAGCGGCGGAGTGTCTGGCTCTGCAAACGCCTGAGGAGAATCCTTGGCGACCCAGACGTGCTCAACGCTGCCGTCGGCGAGAGTCTTGGATGAATACCTGACGTTGCCGAGAGGGTTTCTTACGGCCATACGCTTCAGCGGACGATCCTTGGGCGCAATGATGCGGACGGTCTGCTTGAGAATCGGGCAGGTCCATTCAAATACAAAAATATTCGCGTAATGATCTTTAACTCGCGACATCTTAACTTCTTTTCGCGTACGGTAATAAACGACATCACCGATTTTAAGACCGGGAACGGTGCAGACGATCTTGCGATCCATCGGGTCGTAAATATTGGCCGAAACAGAGGAGTTGTCTGTAGCCTCCTTAGTCGTCTTCGCGAAATCAACATCACGGACCGTGCCGTCGGCGCTCGTAACTTTAACTTCAACAATCTTTGACGAACCATAGCGAGCATTGAACGAAAGAGAAATCACGCTCTCTTCGCGGCGTCCTTTTTCAGTAAGGATTTTTACTGTGTTTGAATCCTCTGAGACGTATGTACCGTCCGGATTATAGCGCGTTACTTCGAGCGAATCCAATAGGACGGCATCCGCATCGGGATACTTTTCGACCGTCACATGACTGTATGTCCCGTCAGCGCGCGCAACGAAAACCATCACGGCGAAAACAGCAATCGACAACCACTTAGCAAACTTTAACATAGTTTCACCTCAAGTCGGGCTGATACCCAGCTTTTTTATCTTCTTAGTTATTGTTCAATCATTGCCTGAAATCAAAAATGAAACCGCATCGCACCTTCTCACATCAGACAAGATCCATTTTGACAGATAGTATAACAGTTTTCATTTGTGCGTGCAAAGTCAAATACAAAATCATTACTGGTGGGCGATGGGGGATTCGAACCCTCGACCCCTACCGTGTGAAGGTAGTGCTCTAACCAACTGAGCTAATCGCCCTTAAATATTAAATAGTATAACAAAGAGCGGTGCGATTTTCAACCGTAAAAAGGCGCAATAAAAAGGCGCGGAAAATCCGCGCCTTTTTATTTACGAATCTTATCAGATTGCAATCAACCGAGAAGATCGTCACCGCCGTCGATAATGCCCATGTCATCACTCGTGAGCATATCGCCTCCGTCGGCGGAAGTATCGCCTGTATCGGCAATAAGAACAGGATCGCCGAGATCGTCCTCGTTGTCGTTCTCTTCGCCGGGGAGACCCGAAGAAGGAATTCCGTAGAGTTCTTCGTGGCGCTTGCGCTGCTCTTCGCGGAGCTGATCCATCTCTTCGTCGGAAATCGTGTCGCAGAGAGGAACGAGCTTGAGGTGGCGATGGAGCGGGAAGCCGGTGCCGCCGGGGATGAGGTGGCCGAGAATGACGTTCTCCTTGAAGCCGCGGAGTTCGTCGACGCGGCCCATCGTTGCGGCCTCGGTAAGGACGCGGGTCGTGTCCTGGAACGACGCGGACGAGATGAACGAGTCGGTCTCGAGAGCGGCCTTCGTGATGCCGAGCAAAGCGGGCTGAGCCTCGGCGGGACGACGGCCGGACATCATCATCTCCTCGTTGACCTTAAGGAACGTCTGACGCGAGACCTGCTCGCCCCAGAGGAAGTCGGTGTCGCCGGGGTTCGTGATGCTGACCTTGCGGAGCATCTGACGGACGATGATTTCGATGTGCTTATCGTTGATCTCCACGCCCTGGAGACGGTAGACCTGCTGAACCTCGTTGACGAGATACTTCTCGAGTTCCTGAGGACCGGAAACCTCGAGGATTTCCTGAGGAATGACGGGACCTTCGGTAAGCTGCTGACCCTTCTTGACGCGGTCGCCCTTGAATACGACGATCTGCTTACCCATCGGGATGAGGTGCTCTTCGGTAAGACCGGTGATGGAGTCGACAACCTTCACGCAGCGCTTGCCGCGGACATTGTCTCCGAACTCGATGACACCCTCGATCTTGGCGATTTCAGCGGCGTCCTTGGGCTGACGGGCTTCGAAGAGCTCGGCGACGCGCGGAAGACCGCCCGTAATATCACGGGTCTTGGCGGCCTCACGAGGAGTCTTCGCAAGAAGCATGCCGGCCGTGGCCTTCATGCCGTCGCGGACCATGACGATAGCGCCGGTAGGAATGTCGTGAGAGTCGAGCATCTTTCCGTCAATGTTGCGGATCTCGATGCGCGGATGGAGATTGGATTCAGAGGTCGGAAGAACGACGAGCGTCTTCGCGCCGGTGACGCGATCGGTCTCGGTCTTGACGGAAACGTCTTCTTCGAAGTCGACGAACACGATTTCGCCGGCGGCCTCGGAAAGAACAGGCACCGAGTGTGGATCCCAAATGGCGACCTTCTGGCCCTTCTTGACTTCGGCGCCGTCTTCGATAAGAAGCGTCGTACCCATCTGAAGCTGATAGGTGTCAAGCTTGGCTCCGCTCTTCGAGTAGATCTCGAGCGAGCCGTTCTTGTTGAGAACAACCTCGTTGCCTTCGTCGTTGCGCACCTTACGCACGTCGACGAACCTGGCGACACCCTCGTTCTTAAGGACGATTTCAGGAACCTTCGCCGTGGCGGAAGCCGTACCGCCGATGTGGAACGTACGCATCGTGAGCTGAGTACCAGGTTCACCGATGGACTGAGCGGCGATGATGCCGACGGCGGTACCGATCTCAACCTCGCGGCCCGTGGAAAGGTCGCGGCCGTAGCACTTCGCGCACATGCCGTGCTCGGCGTCGCAGGTAAGACCGGAGCGGATCCAGATCTTCTCGACTCCGCGCCTGTTGATCTCGGCGCAGGCGGCCTCGTTGATCTCCTCGTTGGCCTTGACGATGATTTCGTCGGTCTTGGGATCGCGAATCTCGTAAAGAGCCGTACGGCCGAGAACGCGGTCGCCGAGAGAAACCTTAACCTCGTCGCCTTCGATAATGGCCTCGACCTCGATGCCGTTAACGGTATTGCAGTCTTCCTGGGTGATGATGACGTCCTGAGAGACGTCGACGAGCTTACGGGTAAGGTAACCGGCGTCGGCCGTCTTGAGAGCCGTATCGGCAAGACCCTTACGCGCACCGTGGGAGGAAATGAAGTATTCGAGAACCGACAGACCCTCGCGGAACGACGCGGTAATCGGGCGTTCGATAATATCGCCCGAAGGATTCGCCATAAGACCGCGCATACCGGCGAGCTGACGGATCTGGAGCTTGGAACCACGAGCCTTCGAGTCGACGAACATGTAAACGGGGTTCAATTCCGTAGGATTCTTGTTCTCGGGGCTGATGTTCTTATCGATCGTCTTGTAGAGCTCGTCACCGACCTTCTCGGTCGTGGCAGACCAGATATCGACGATCTTGTTGTGACGTTCGCCGTCGGTGATGATACCCTGCTGGAACTGCTGCTGAACCTTGTCGGCCTCCTTGCGGGCCTTCTCGATTTCGACGTCCTTGTCGGCGGGACGGATCATGTCCTTAAGACCCATCGACGCGCCGGAAATCGTGGCGAACTGGTAGCCGAGGCTCTTGAGCTTATCGATAGCCTCGACGGTGACGTCGTGACCGGCGACCTTGTGGCAGTCGAGAATCAGCTTGCCGATCGTAGACTTCGAGCACTTGTCGTTCCAAAAGCCCATTCCTTCAGGCCAGACGCCGTTGAAGATAACGCGGCCGGCGGTCGTTTCGATCGTACGCTTGTCGGTCACGCCGTGGGGACGTCCCGTCGTGCCGAAGTCGGGGTTGCGGTAGCGGATGCGCGTGTGATAGCTGATCGCGCCCTCGGCAATGCCGAACTCCACTTCACCGATGTCGTTGAAAAGCGGAAGATGTTCGCCGGAGCAGTCGGTCTTACCGGCAATCTTACCGGCGAGCTTATCCTGCTGCGAAGGAACGGTAAGGAAGTAAAGTCCCAAGCAGACGTCCTGGGTCGGAGTCATGACGGACTTGCCCGAAGCGGGTGAGAAGATCGAAGTCGATGCGAGCATCATGAGCTTCGATTCCATCTGCGCTTCAATCGAAAGCGGAACGTGAACGGCCATCTGGTCACCGTCGAAGTCGGCGTTGAACGGCGTACACACCATCGGGTGAAGACGAATAGCCTTACCTTCGACGAGCACGGGCTCGAACGCCTGGATCGAAAGACGGTGGAGCGTCGGAGCGCGGTTGAGGAACACGGTCTTGTCCTTGGTGACCTCCTCGAGAATATCCCACACCTCGGAATCCTGGCGCTCGATCATCTTGCGGGCGGTACGGACGGTGTGGCACTTGCCGATCTCCTTCAGGCGGCGGATGATGAACGGCTCGAAAAGTCTGAGCGCCATTTCCTTGGGAAGACCGCACTGCGGGAACTTAAGTTCAGGACCGACGACGATAACCGAACGGCCGGAGTAGTCGACGCGCTTACCGAGAAGGTTCTGACGGAAGCGGCCCGTCTTGCCCTTGAGAATCTCGGAGAGAGACTTAAGAGGACGGTTGCCGGGCCCCGTGACGGCGCGGCCGTGGCGGCCGTTGTCGAAGACGGCGTCGACCGCTTCCTGAAGCATGCGCTTCTCGTTGCGGATGATGACGTCGGGCGTCTTGAGCGCGAGAAGGTTGCGAAGACGGTTGTTGCGGTTGATGACGCGGCGATAAAGATCGTTGAGATCGCTCGTCGCGAAACGGCCGCCCTCCAACGGGACGAGAGGACGAAGTTCCGGCGGGATGACGGGAAGAACGTCCAGAACCATCCACTCAGGCTTGGAGTTGGAAACGCGGAAGCCCTCGACGACCTTCATGCGCTTGGCGATTTTCTTGCGGCTCTGCTTGGAGCGGGTATTCTCCATCTGCTCGTCAAGATCGCGCATGAGTTGGTCGAGATCGACCTTTCTCAAAAGCTTACGTACAGCCTCGGCACCCATCTCGGCCTTGAAGGCGTCATCGTATTTCTCCTGGGCGTCGGCATATTCCTGATCGCTGAAAATCTGACCTTCCTTGAACGGAGTATCGCCGGGCTCGACGACCATCCAATCCTGGTAGTAAAGGACACGCTCGAGTTCGCTCGTCGTCTTGTCGAGCAGAAGTCCGATGCGCGAGGGAGAACACTTGAAGAACCAGATATGGCTTACGGGAACCGCGAGCTCGATATGGCCCATGCGCTGACGGCGCACGGACGCGAGAGTAACCTCGACGCCGCAACGGTCGCAGACCATACCTTTGTTCTTGATGCGCTTGTATTTGCCGCAGGCGCACTCCCAGTCCTTCGTAGGCCCGAAGATCTTCTCGCAGAAGAGACCTTCCTTCTCGGGACGGTAGGTGCGGTAATTGATCGTCTCGGGGTTCTTAACCTCGCCGTGTGACCAGCTGCGGATCGTCTCGGGCGAAGCGAGCTGAACCTTGACCGCATCGTAATGGGCCGAGGCGTTGAAGGAGCCGCCGAAAATATCGGAAGTGTTGTAAGGATTATTCATTTTTTAAGTCTCCTGAAATATTCTACAGTCCTTAGCGAAGGTTGAGCGCACCCGAAAGAAGGTCGTCGGAGGCGACAGCTTCAGGCGCGGGCGTCGCAGCCTGCGCAACCGGGCCTTCGGCCTTGCGGCGTTCATTCATGCCGCCGCCCAGAAGCTGGGTGTCGATGCACAAGCCGCGCAATTCATGAATGAGGACCGAGAACGACTCGGGCATTCCGGACTCGAGGATGTTCGTACCCTTGACGATGGACTCGTAAATACGCGTACGGCCCTGGACATCGTCGGACTTGACGGTCAAGAGTTCCTGAAGCGCATAGGCTACGCCGTACGCCTCGAGAGCCCACACTTCCATTTCGCCCATACGCTGACCGCCGAGCTGCGCCTTGCCGCCGAGCGGCTGCTGGGTGACGAGCGAGTAGGGGCCGACGGCACGGGCATGGATCTTGTCGGTGACGAGGTGATGGAGCTTGAGCATGTAAATGACGCCGACGACGACCTTCTGCTCGAAGGGCTCGCCCGTAAGACCGTCATAAAGAACCGTCTTGCCCTCGGGGCAGATCCAGCTCTGGGAGCCCTCTTCATTCTCCTGGACCTCGCGGGCCTTGAGGAGAAGCTCGTCGATCTCGGACTCCTGAACACCGTCGAACACGGGCGTAGCGGCATGGAAGTTAAGGTAGCGGCAGGCGAGACCGAGGTAGGTCTCGAAGAGCTGACCCAAGTTCATACGCGAAGGCACGCCGAGCGGATTAAGAACGATGTCGACCGGGCGGCCGTCGGGAAGGAACGGCATGTCGCAGCTCGGAAGAATACGCGAGACGACACCCTTGTTACCGTGGCGGCCGGCCATCTTGTCGCCGACCGAAAGGTTCTTCTTGTCGACGAGGAAGACGCGGACTTCCTTGACGACTTCGCCGTCTCCGCCGAAATCGCCGAAGAGACCGCCATCTGCATTCTCCGCTGCGTCTTCAACGGCAGCGAACTCGGCCTCGAACGGATCGATGATCGAGGCGACCTTATCCTTGGCGGGGCCGTCCTCCATCTCCCAGTGGGCATGAGCCTTGGCGAGAACCGCGAGCTGCGAGCGCTTGATCTTCTTGTTGGCGGCGATGATAACGTCGCCCGTCTCAGTGTCGGTGACGTCGCAGGGGAGTTTCTCGTTCATGATCGCGTCGGCAAGCTTGCCGGCAAGATCCTTCTCGAGCTTCGCAATCTGGTTCTTGCGCTTCTTCTCGGCGTCCTTCTTGGCCTTCTTGGACGTCTTGTCGTCGGCGACGACGGCGTCCTGGCGGGTCGAAACCTGAACACCCATGACGACGCCTGTCGTACCCGGAGGAACGGTGAGAGACGTGTCGCGGACATCAGCGGCCTTCTCGCCGAAGATGGCTCTCAAAAGGCGCTCTTCGGGGCTAAGCTCGGTCTCGCCCTTGGGCGTTACCTTACCGACAAGAATGTCGCCGGGCTTGACTTCGGCGCCGACGCGGATAATGCCGTCGGGACCGAGATTCTTGAGAGCATCCTCGGAAACGTTGGGAATATCGCGGGTGATCTCTTCGGGACCGAGCTTCGTATCGCGCGCGCCGCACTCGAAGGTGACGATGTGGAGCGACGTGAGAACGTCTTCGCGGACGATGCGCTCGTTGATGAGGATGGCGTCCTCGAAGTTATAGCCGCGCCAGCTCATGAACGCCACGAGAAGGTTCTTGCCGAGCGCGAGTTCGCCCTGATCGGTCGCGGGACCGTCGGCGAGGCAGTCGCCGAACTTTACCTTATCGCCCTTCTTGACGATCGGTTTCTGGTTGAAGCACGTACCTGCGTTGCAGCGGCGGTACTTCTGGAGATCGTATCTCCAGACGCCGTTCTCGGGATTGTGCTCGAAACGGTTCTTGCCTGCGGGAAGCTCGCCGTTATCGGTGACCATGATAAAATCAGCCGAGACGTAAGCCACCTTGCCGTCGGCGAGAGCCGTGACTATGACGCGCGAATCCTTGGCGCTGGCGCCCTCGAGACCCGTACCGACGAAGGGACGCTCGGTACGCATGAGAGGTACGCCCTGACGCATCATGTTCGCGCCCATGAGCGCACGGTTGGCGTCGTCATGCTCGAGGAACGGAATAAGACCCGCGGCGATGGAAATGACCTGCATCGGCGCGACGTCCATGTACTGAACCTCACGGGCGGGCTTTTCGCAGAACTCGGTCTTGAAACGGCAGGTGACGCGCTCTTCGGCGAACGTGCGGTCGGCCTTGAGAGGCGCGTTGGCCTGGGCGATTACAAACTGTTCTTCAGTATCGGCGGGCAGATACTCAACCTCATCGGTAACCTTGCCGCCAACAACCTTGCGGTACGGCGTCTCGATAAAACCGAAACGGTTTACTCGGGCATAGATGCCGAGAGACGAAATAAGACCGATGTTCGGACCTTCAGGCGTCTCGATCGGGCAGATACGGCCGTAATGGGAAGGATGAACGTCGCGAACCTCGAATCCGGCGCGCTCACGGGAGAGACCGCCGGGACCGAGAGCGGAGAGACGGCGCTTGTGGGCGAGAGCCGACAAGGGGTTCGTCTGATCCATGAACTGCGAGAGCTGGCTGCGGGCAAAAAAGTCCTGGACGACAGAACTGAACGTTTTGGAATTGACGAGGCGGCTCGGAGTAAGAATACCGGAACTCGAATCGTGAATCGTCATGCGCTCGCGGATAAGGCGCTCCGTACGGGCGAGGCCGACGCGGCACTGGTTCTCGAGAAGTTCACCCGTCGTGCGGATGCGGCGGTTGCCGAGGTGGTCGATATCGTCGACGGTGTCCTTGCCGACGAAAATCTTAAGAAGAAGACGGATCGCCTCGATGACGTCGATACCGGACTCGTGGAGAGTACGGAGGTTCTCGTCGACCTTGCCGATGAGACCGAGCTTCTTGTTGATCTTGTGGCGGCCGACATAGCCGAGATCGTAGTGGGAAAGGTCGAAGAAGAGACGGTTGATCATCTGCTTCGAGTTGGTAGCGGTCGGCGGATCGCCGGGACGCATGCGCTTGTAGATTTCCTTGAGCGCGTCCTCCTCGTTGTGGATGCCGGCCTTGGCGTCTTCACGGAGGGTAACGATAAGCGTTCCGTTGTCGACGGAAACGTCAACGACCTCAACCTCGGAAATGCCGGCGGCGGCGATCTGCTCCATCATCGCAGGAGTAACGGGATCGTAGCGGCGGGCGATGACGGCCTGGGAATCGCCGTCGACAAGGTCATCCTTCATGACGAGCTGACGGAGATCCTTCTCGGAATACTTGCGGTCGGTCGGAAGACGCTTGAAATCGTAGAAGAGATTCATGAGCTGGTCGTCGGAACCGTAGCCGAAAGCGCGAAGAAGCGTCGTCGCGTAGAATTTACGGCGGCGGCGGCGCTGATCCATGAAGCACCACATGATGTTGTTCGTATCGAACATGACCTCGATCCAGCTGCCGCGGTCGGGGATGATACGGACGGAAAGGAGCGGCTGGCCGTTCGCGTGGACCTGGCGCTCGGTCGAAATGCCGGGCGAACGGTGGAGCTGGGAAACGATGACGCGCTCCGCGCCGTTGACGACGAACGCACCATCTGGCGTCATGACGGGCATATCACCGAGGAACACCTCTTCCTCGCGAACCTCTTCGTTGTCCTTGAGCCGGAACGTCGCATAAAGCGAGCGGGAATAGGTTTCTCCATCGATAAGCGCCTGAAGATAGGGCTTCTTCGCAGGCTGAAGAGTGTAGCTCACGAAATCGAGATTGTAGCGGCCCTCATAGGAAACGACCGGGAAGATCTCCTTGAAGATCGCCTGAAGACCCTTGTTCTCACGCTTGGCGGGAGGCACATCGGCCTGCAGGAAATCGTCATACGACTTCGTCTGGATTGTAATCAAGTCGGGCGGAGTCTCGGCCATGCCCTGAAGCTTGCCGAATACTTTGCGTTCTGCGCTCATCTTTGGTTTACCTTATTTTATATTTTTAGTGAAAAAGTGTACACTTTACCCTACCCAATGCGCCTGAAGTGTGGTAAACGGCCACTTTGTTAACTGTGCACATTGAGGGGTGAAGCATATATTTTATCAAAAAGTTGGGTTTTTGCGCAAGTAGGCAAATCCTGGGATTCCAAAGCAACTGTTAGTTTAACTGTTAAGCTTAAGCCAGACGCGCAGAAGCTCGCTCACGCTCCAGGCCTGGGCCGTACAGCCCTTCTGGGCGTGGGGAGCGTCTCCGTCGGCGTTCTCGCTCATGTGGCCGATCGTCCCGGCGTTGATGTTCTCGACGGCTCCCGCCAGAAGCTGCAGAGCGGTTTCTGCGGATGTTGACTTAGTCATCCAGAGAGCCTCCGCAAAAAGCGCAAACGGCCAACCCCAGACCGTGCCGTTATGGTACGCGGGTTTGCGGCTCGTATCCTCGTCGCCCTCGTAAACGCCCTTATAGAGCGCGTTGCCCACCTCGAGCGATCTTACGCCGCCGGGTATCAGAAGCTCCTCGGTCTCGGCGAGAATCGAAACGTCATCGAGAATCCCGAGCGTGATCAGAAAGAGCTCGTTAGGCCTTATCGTAGGCTCCGGAACGGCATCCGCCGCTGATTCGCCGTTGGGCGCGGCAAGACAGTCGTAATAGCCGCCGTAAGGACGCTTGAAATACTTTTTGACGCTCACGAGCGCCATCTCCGCCATCTCGTCGCGTCCGAGATACTTTAGCGCCGAAATCCACAGAGCCTGAATCTCGACGGGATAACCCTGACGCGGAGTGCAGGCGGGATAGTTCGTGTCCATCCATGTAAAGTGGGACGGAGAATAAACGAGCGCGCTTTCCTTATCGACCCGGATGCCGTTGGGAGTACCCTTGATATAGTTGTCTACGATACTCTCGCACGTCTTCTTAAGCTCCGCGATTTCAGCCGCCTTCAGCCCGAGCGCGTCAATCTCCTGGACACAGCGGATGAACCAGAGCTGCGCGTCGGTCGTGTCGCGGTTCCCGGCGGTCGTACCGTAAATGATGTTCGGCAACGTCCCGTTCTCTTCGAACGCGGCGAACGCCTTCAATATCGCGATCGAGTCGTCGATCTTACCGGCGGCGATCATGCCGCGCATAAAGATAAACGTGTCACGCCCCCAATCGAGGAACCACGGATATCCCGCGATCACCGTCTTAAGCTCGTCGCGCTTTACGATAAAAAGATCGAGCGACTTTTCAAGCGTCTCGGGCACGCCGAGCGATCTCGGGGAATCTTCGCGGGAGTCGGGAAAATCGAGTTTCTCGTCTCCGCGTCTCACGGCTCCGACGCCGACGGTTTCGCCGACGATCGTCACCGTCTCGCCGACCTTGAAATCGGCGGAAATCCAGCCGGGGCTGAAAAGATCGCCCGAACCGTCCTGGCCGCGGCGCTCCTCTTCGATGTGTGAAACGTTGTAAACCCACTCCGGTTCATGATGATACTCGCCGCCGTCGACGCTCATTACGAAATCACCGTCGTACGGATGGAACGCGAAGCCGCGCGGAGACGGAGATACGCTGCGCGGGAAAAGCGTTTCAAGACCCGTATACGCCTTTGTCGTCGAATGGAAGCTGCGCCATTCAATATCGGGCCTGAAAACGACGCGAACCTGATCGCCGACGTCGTTCTCTCCGGCATCGCAGCGCGTCACTTTAAGACGAGCGGCATTGTATCCCTTAGCGAGCGAAATCTCAAAGACGAACGCCGTCGTCTTACCCATACCGCACGGCATATTAAATTCCCAACGGGCGGTCTCTCCGGCCGGATCGGCTACGAACTTTACGGTAGAGCGCGCGTCGAACTCGCGCGTATAGCCTTCGCGCTGAAGCCAACAGCGCATGCGCGTCCAGACATTAAGGCGGTCGGACGGGCAGTTTGCATTGGGATTAGCGGCGAGAATCGCATCATACTGGCTCGCGATCACGCCCCAGCCGAGGCGTATCTGAGATGCGGCTCCAGAACCGTTCGAAAGAATAGTTCTGTAATCGGTATTGCGCCGCACCTCTTCACGGTTGAGCGATATGAGAGCGCGGGCGGCGTCACCCGAAGGCGGAACAAGGAATTTAGAAACTGTTCTCGTCGCCTTTTCAGGCGTATATACGACCATTTTCAAATTGAGCGCACGGCACTTAGATCCGTCTCCCTCGTATGTGGGAGATTTAAATTCGGCAAAGTGCTCGCCCTTGGCGTAACGCGAAGCGGCGGCGCTGAGCGTGCGGCCCGTATGAGGATCGACGAGATGGTACCTGAAGTGGAACGGGGCTGAAACGCGCACGGTCTCACCTGCGGGCACAACGACCTCGCGCTTTACATCACGCGGGAACTGCCAATGAAACTTAAACGTATCCAGCTTAACCGCTTCAGGCGCGATTTCGGCGTTTGCTTTCACTGACGCTGGACCTACAAGACAGAGAACCTCTCCGGGCATCAGATCAATGACTCCAAGAGCCGGGAGTTTTCTGCCGGTAACAAGATCAAGAGCCTCCTTCGCCGAAAACTTCGTCGGGTCCCATTCAACTTCCGCTCCGTTCGCGCAATCAAGATTCGCGAGAACAAGAAGTTTACGCGCACGAGGACCAGACTCGGCGGACGGCGTTCTTACGACGGCGAGAGTGTTGCCGCCGCCTTTAGTTACAACTTCAAGTTTGCAAGCCCCGGAGAATGTCGGATCCGTATCAAGGATCAGATTTAGTTTCGAAATGAGATCGACCATATTCGACGGCGAGCCCCAGTTGAGGTCGTTCTTGCCGTGAACGTCGATCTTCTCTCGACAGAACCATTCAACGCCGTTGGCTATGCCCCACGCGCCCTGCCAGCTTAAAAGAGCCGCCAACTGAACGCGCAGTTTAGCGTAGGTCTCGCCGCCCTTCGCAAGACGGTCGTTGTCGTGGGTTTCTGCGAAATGGACTAATGTTCCATATTTTTCGCTGCGCTCAATCGCACCCGGGAGATACCACTCGAACTGATCACGGTTGTACGTCTGGAAAATCTCGGAATACGCCCAGTCAAGATTCGATTCAGCGAGAAGACGGTCTGTAACTTTTAGTTCTCCACCCAATCCTTCAAGCATAAAGACAGTGTCGGGATATTCCTCGCGGACGCGGCAGACAATATATTCCCAAGTTTCAGCGGGAATCATGTAACCTGCGTCGCATCTGAAACCGTCAACGCCGTTGCGGCACCAGAAGAGGAACACATCGGCCATATACGCTCTAAGCTCGGCGTTGGAATAGTCAAGCTCAACGAGATCGGCCCATTTTACTCCCCACGCGCCTGGCGAGATAAATTTACCGTCACTTTCGCGGTTGAACCACTCGGGGTGGTGGGTTTGCAGCGTCGAAGCCCAACCCGTATGATTAGCGGGCAGATCGACAAAAAAGAGACCCTTGCGCGAATGGACCGCGTCGATAAGTTCGCGGAACTGATCCAAGGGAGTCGCGTACTCATCGAACTCGGCCATCGCCGGATCGACGGAATAGAAATCAAGCGATGCGAACGGGCAGCCGTACTCGCCCATCACGGCGTATGTCGTCGGAACAGGGAACGGCGGCAACGTCTGGATCAGGCGGAAGCCCATCTTGTCCATGATGACGGGGAGTTTTCGCACGACTTCCCTGAACGAGCCGAACTGACGCGGGAAGACGGTATAGATTGAATTACTCTTCCTTACAGTCTCGCTCTCGACTTTAATGTGGGTATTGCGCCCTTCGGGCCATTCGGGGACATTCGAGCCCTCGGGGAAGAAACACGCCTTGCCTGAAAAAATTCCAACTTCCTCAAGCGCGATATCAGCCTTGAAAACGCCGGGCTTCACCTCGGCAAGCGGGATATCCGTCCAGGCGCGGGCCATGGGGGTGACGCCGCTCTCGGTCTCGGCTATTATCTCGCGTCTGCGGATACCGGCGTTACCGATATTGGTTCTGAATGCAGCGCGGCCCTTGCGGGGACGATTCAGCTCAAGAGTGACCGTAAGCTTGTCGCCGCGCCATTTTAAAATGAAATCGTCAGGATTCGGTGTCTGTCTCATAATGTGTATTTTATCATAAATCATAAAATTTGTGTTAACCTCCATCAATCCCGATTATATGACAACACAGGTCATTTCTCGAATTTAATAAAATGTGTTATACTATAATACAATAAAGTGAAAAAAACTGCTGTCACAACGGCTCTTGCGGTTCTTTAACTCAGAGTTAACAAACGATACATTTAAAGCACTAAAACAAGGAAATCAAAAATGAATAAAGTTATGGTATTTATAGGGACCGCTTTCGCCATGAGCACACTTTGGGCGAACAAGACTCTGCCGGATCTTACGGGCATCTACGGCCCCGATGTCAAGACTATCGGCATCCCCGCGATTTCAAGCAAGGTCCCCAAGGCGCCGTTCATCGCCGTCACCAACCGCCTTGCGAAAGCGGGCTACCGCATGAAAGTCGCCGCGAACGTCGCCGAAAACTCAGTAGCTCCCGCCGAACGCCGCGCGCGCCTTTTGGAAGAGCTTTGGATGGACCCGGAGGTCGATCTCATCGTCTTCGCGTACGGCGGACAGGGGGCGGGCGACGTGGTTAAAATTCTCGACTGGGAAAAGTTGAAGCAACGCGATATGCGCGTCATCGGCTTCAGCGATCTTACGATGATGGTGAACACGATGATGGTCAAAGGCGTCGGCCACCCTCACAGCGGCCCCGTACTGACGACTCTCGGCTATTCCAGCGAGGCCGCCGTAAAGCGTATGCGCGATATGATGTCGGGATGCCCCGCCGACATTAAGCTTAAGGCCGTAAAAGCGGCCGAAGCGCCCGTCACGGGTCTGCCTATGGGCGGCCTCCTTGAACGCCTCCATCGTTTAACGATGAACGGCACGCTTACCGACCTCACCGGCCGCGTCGTATTTATCGAAAACACTAAAAAATATACGCCTCGGACCGAAGAGTTTCTTGATGCGATGATCGCCAAGGGCATATTTGAAAAAGCCGCCGCGGTTGTGATTTGCGACTTTAACACAAAAGCCCCCAAAAACAAAACAGACGAGATACTTAAAAAGTTCGCCGAACGGATTCCGTGCCCCGTATACGCCGGCTTCCCCTACGGCCACATCGCCAACACGTCCGTCATCGACTTCCGCCGCGAGCTGACCATCACGCCCGACGGCAATCTCTCTTGGGAAAAAACAACCACTCCAGGAACGGTCAAATGAAAAAAAGCATACTCTCTCTCTCTCTTTCTTTTCTTGCCGCCGTCACGCTGTCTGCCGGCGAAATCAAAATCGAACGGATCTTTCGCCCGGCACGAGTTACGCGCGGCAACACCAATGTCTTAAAGATTCAGCCGATCGACGATGCTGCCTGGTTATGGGTTAATGGCGACAACGGACTTGCCGAAAAAGGCGACGAAACGCCTCACTCCGGCCACGTCAATTCGAGCGAGGTTAAGTTCGCGAAGTTTAAGATAGAGTTCGAATCCTCAGAAAACGACGATGAACTTGTGTTTGACGTCTCCGCCGATGAAAGGTTCTACCTTACTCTCGACGGGCGCTTTGTCGCCCGCGGTCCCAATCGTGCGGCGGTCGAGAACTGGCAGTATCAGACGTATCGCATTAAAAACCTGACTCCCGGTCGACACGTTCTTGAGTCGGTCGTATCGAAGATCGGCGATCATGCGCCTTTAGCCCAGCTTTCATACCGCGGCGGATTTATTCTTAAAGCTGAAGGCGCTTATGACGCTAAACTTACGACTGGCAAGGCGAAATGGATGGTCGGCTGGCTTACCGGGTTTAGGCCGATGGGATTTGCCAACAAGGTGTGGGGAACGGGCTCGCAATTCGAGATTACGGGGCGCGGACCTTACACGGCGGAACCGAAAAAGTGGAGCGAGGCGGCGGTCGTCCGAAAGCCCGTAAAATGGAAAGGTCCCGACATGTGGGGGCTTCGAATGGGCGGATGGATGCTTTTCCCCACGCAGCTTCCCGATCAGACGGAATTGAAAAAAAACGTCGGAACGGTGAAGGCCGTTTCACGTTCGGCCAAATGGCGTACGGAGCACGTCTACACGAAAGCGGAAACGGAAGATCCGCTTGTCGCGGAGTTTAACAGATTTTTCAAAGACGGCGGCGAATTGATTATACCCGCCGACACTAAACTACAGCTGGCCGTCGATCTCGGCGTTTACACGTGCGCGTATCCCGTTCTTAAAATGAAAGGCGCCAAGGGGGCGCGCGTTTCCTGGGATTGGACCGAATCGGCCCGCGATGAAAATACCAAGAGAAAGGCCAACCGTTCGGAGATTCTCGGAAAATATCTTGAGGGATACGGCGACGATTTCATTTCAGACGGCTTAGAAGGCGAATTTTCCTCTCCATGGTTCCGTTGCGGACGCTGGTGCAGAATCGACATTGAGACTCTCGGCGAACCGTTGGTCATAAAGGATATGCACCTCATTGAATCGCGCTATCCCGTTGAACTTGAAAGCTCATTCGAAGCAACAGACGACGCGCGATTCGCCGAAATCCGCAGGATTTGCGCCCGCGCCATGCAGATGTGCTGTCATGAAATGCTTTTCGACTGTCCCTATTATGAACAGCAGATGTATCCCGGCGATTCGCGCGTCGAGCTTCTCGTTTTGTCTGCGATGTCGCGCGATGACAGGATAATAAAGCGCGCCATTGAGATTTTCGAGCTCGCGACGCGCGACGACGGATCGTGTCCGATGAACTTCCCGACGCGCGGTATTCAGGAGTCGTACACTTATACGCTTTGCTATCTTTGCATGTACGGCGACTATCTCGCAAACGGCGCAGACCGCGAATGGCTCAGAGCCCGCATCCCCGGAATGAGAAAGTCGCTTTCGGGAGTCGAGTATTATGAGAACGCCGACGGGCTTTTGGAGAATCTTCCCGGTTGGAGCTTTATGGATTGGGCCGTCGATTGGCCTAATCAGGGTACGACGCCCGACAGCCGTTTCGGCTTTGGTGTAAGCGCCGAGATAAATCTCTTCTATATTCTCGCCATGCGGTCGGCGGCGAAGGTCGAGGCGGCTTTCGGCAATGATCTGCAGGCCCGGTATTGGATAGAGAAGAGCGAGAGGCTCAAAGCGAAAATCATTGAGAAGTTCTGGTGCGAAAAGCGCGGTCTTCTTTCCGACACGCCCGCGATGAAATACTTTTCCGAGCATGCCCAGGCGCTGGCGATAATCGGCGACGTGCTCCCGGCGGACAAGAGAGAGAGAGCTTTTAAGCACCTCGTAGAAGATAAAGATTTATCGCGCTGCACGGTATATTTCTCGTACTACCTTTTTGACGCGTATTTCAAAATGGGTCGGGCAGACCTGTTCCTTAAACGTCTTGATATGTGGCGCGGCTATGTCGATTCAGGCGTTACCACCCTTCTTGAAAAGCCCGAGAACGAAAAGATCGAATCGCGCAGCGACTGCCACGCTTGGGGCGCTCATCCCATCTGGTTTATGCAGACGGGGCTGGCGGGCATAAAATCAGACGCCGCTTTCTTCAAGAAAGTGCGCATATCGCCGAATCCAGGTTCATTGACCGAAATAAAAGCTACCCATCCCCATCCGGAGGGCTGGATAAAGATTGACCTGAAGTTTAAGGGGAATAACGTTTCCGGTGTAATTCACACGCCCGTCGAAGGGATCTTTGAGTACAAAGGCCTTAAACAGGCGCTTAAAAAAGGTCAAAACTCCATCAACTGAAGCTGTCCGCGAGCTTGCGCCTCAAGCATCGAATATCCGTTGCAGACTCTGCACCCGGATGTTGAGGCGCGCTCCATAAGCGGAGTTACGGGCGGCTCATAACGAAGATCGTAGACGAGTTCATTCCCGGCAAACCTATAATCTTCGATCGGATCAACCGGTGTCGCGTTAACTATCAGATCAAAGCCTCCGGTCAACGCCCTTCTGTGAAACGTCTCAACTTCCGCGCCGAGTCTCTCCAACGCGGCAAGAACCGCTTTCGCCGCACCTCCGGCACCCAATAAAGCTACCTTAAAACCTTTAAGGGTATCGCGGCCCGTAAATTCCAGAATCGCCTTCGAAAAGCCCGGATCGTCGGTATTATAGCCTAACTTTTTGCCGTCTTTAAATATAACCGTATTTACAGCACCGATTTTCAGCGCCGCTTCATCTATGAAATCAAGATACTTCATCACCGACTCTTTATGGGGAATCGTAACGGCCATGCCCTTCACATCGCACCGCTCGGCAAAGCGAAGAGCCTCTTCTACCGTTTTGGCCGGATATGAAATCATCTCTGCTTTTCGAGCGGACTTAACATATTCGGCATTATGAATCGCAGGGCTTGACGTCTTGACCAACGGCCAACCAGTAACGGCGTAAAGATCCATTTTCAGCTCATCCCAAAATCCGGGATACGATTTCGAAACACAACCGCTCGTATGGATAAGAACAGGCGAATCCAAAGATGTGGCATAAACAGCGGCAGCCATTGCAATACGGTGATCGTTTTTAGGATCGACATCATACGGATTGGCGAAAACGTCCTCCATCGCCGCCAACCTGTCTGATTCTTTGATTTTAAGCCTTTCGGTGCCGACAAAAACGGCATTTGCGCCCAAGGCCCTGTTAACAACCGCAAGGGCGGGATAATTATCGGGACAACCAGAAACATCGACCTTTTCACCCCGCTTTACCATCTCAACCAAATCAGCTATAACAGCATCAGGTTGACGCGAACGGGAATTAAGCCCGTTAATCGTGATCTCACTGCCGAGAGCGTTCGCCGCGAACCAAAATGCCGCGCCGCTCCAATCAGCCTCGGGTTCAATGGCACCTGGAGAAACGTATCTCTGGGAGCCTTTTATTATAAAGCCGGCATCCGTTTCTTTAATTTTAATTCCATACTGCTCCAGCACCTGAAGCGTCATATCGACATAACCGCGCGACTGAAGAGGTGTTGTAAAACGAATTTCTGAATCCTCTTCAATCAACGGCAGAGCAAAAAGAAGCCCCGTCACAAACTGGGAGGATACATCGCCGCGAAGCTCATGAAGCCCGCCCTTAAGCCTATCATATTCAATCATCGGGCGATCTGCCAAACGTCCGCGGCGGATAAACTCCGCCTTTATTCCGAGTGCGGCCGCTATCGGAGCGAAAAACCTTAGTGTAGAACCGCTTTCACCGCAATCAAGTATAGCCTTATCAAGGCCTGATTTACGCGCATTGTCAAGAGATGCGATGCAACGGCGCGTAGCATCGATATCTGCACATTCGCCGGCATCTGCCCGAGGAATCGTTCCTCCTGAAAGAAACTCGGCGATAAGGAGTCTGTGAAGATGGGATTTCGATACTGGAGGCGTAATCGCCCCGCGCAACTTACGCGGAAGAATGATTTTAGTATCGCTTTTCACATGATGAGCGAATGAAGCGTAGTGAGCTCTTCTTTCGTCTGATTTATCGCCTAACGGGCGCGAATCGCCTCCCGCAGCGATCCTGGCGGCAATCGTTGCGTCGTCTACATCAAGAACCGCCACGAATCCGTTTTCTTCGGCAAACGCCCTATTGGAGGGATCTAAAAGCGTACCACCGCCCAATGCAACAATCGGATAATTTAATTCTCGGAGAATCCGGCTCTCGATGCACCGAAATTCCGCTTCACCTTTCAATGCAAATATCTCAGGAATGCTTAAGCCTGTCTGGCGAACAATCTCCTCGTCGACATCAGCATACATTCTGCCGAATTCTTTCGCAAGTCTCTTGGCAAGAGTTGACTTGCCGCTGGCAGGCGGCCCATACAAATAAAGCGTTTTCATGCCGTGAAAGTATACCACTTTTCACAGATGTTTTGAAGAGCATCACGAACTATATGCACATACGACATCACTCATTATTCGCGAAAATATCATCATCCAATGCTTTCAGCAGTGATACCTCGGAGACATGACTTTTCGGCTCAAAAACGATATGCTCGACTTTGGCGGCCATTGACGATAACGCGGCAAAATCGACACTCCCCCCGCCGGGAGCGAAATGATCGTCGTAATAGTCTTTGACGTCGTTTATGTGCATACCTCGGATAAGCGAGAGGTCTTCGAGTTTCTTTAGAGCCTCTTTAGCCGCCTCGTCGATCCAGCCGTGCATTTCCCTGACGCGGTGATGACCCGTGTCGTACCATGCGAAGACGCGCGAACCTGATAGCCTCGTGACGATATCGAGCGTTTCAACCTCGTTCGGATAACCTTCCAAAAACGGAAGATTCTCCAAAGCGAGCGCGAGCGACCTTTTTTCAAGTACGGGTTCAATCGACTCAAGCTCTCTTAAGAAAATATCGGTTATCTTCGCGGCTCTCTTATTGCGTGCCGAGAGCGCGGAGTTCAGAACTTTGCGGTATTTGGGATTGAGCGTATCGCCCTTTGCCGCAATAAGCGTCTCACGCAGCAGATGCGAATCGCATTTTTTCGAAAAGAAAGTCGCCAGAGAAATCCGGCCCGCATGAAGAACGATCGACTTCGCTCCGAGATCCGAAGCCGTATCGATCGTTTTCAAAAGATAAATCCTCGCCATCGCCCGCTCGTTCTCGTCTAAACTCGCGAGCGAATAAAGTTCGGGACTTCCATCCGGAGCCGAGAGCGGCACCGGACAGAACGCGTGAACGCTTTCGACGGGAATCCGGTCAAGCCTTTTAATAAATCCCGAAAGTTGAGCATCAGTTGTATTAAAGCCAAGTTCCAACGCTTCAAATCCGAGAGCTATAGCTTTATCGGCGATTTCTTCGCCGGAATCGTACTTACGGTTGCACCAGTTGGTTGAAAGCGCGAACTTCATTTAAAGGCCATCCTGTCCATCATCGCGCAAAGAACAGCTTCGTCGTTCATAGATTTCTCGCTCTGACGATACGCCATCTCGACAGCCTCGAGATTGCGAAACGCCTTGAACAACGGCAGCGATCCGTTAAGCATTCCGCGTCTTGCGAAGGAAGCGACCGTCTTAAAGAACGCTTTGCGGACAATCGCCACATCCTCATCTTCGGCTTCGTCTTTAAGAGCAGAGAGAATCTCCGCAAGCCTTTTACCCGCAAGAGCCCGTTCAAACACCGTCTCGCACAAAACGACCTCTTCCATCACCTCACGGACGTCCTCATACGCATCACCTTCCAAAACACCCTCCGAAAGCGGCAGATCTACGCGCTGGGAACGCGAGATTATCGTAGGAAGAATAGCATCGGGAGAATCAGTCTGAAGTATGAAAAGTGTTTTAGGCGGAGGCTCCTCAAGCGTTTTCAAAAAAGCGTTGGCGGCCTCGGTCTCCATTCTGTCCGCACCGATTATCACACCGACTTTCCATCCGCCGGAAAACGCGGTAACCGACATCGGCGCGACGATCTTCTCGCGCATCGATTTTACATGGATGGTGCGGCTTTTGCCTTCGGCTTCGAGCCATGCGACGTCGGGGTGAGAGCGTTTCTCTATCTGGGAGATTTCGCTAGGAAAAAGTTTTTTCAAAATCCTGTCGGTCAGGACATCGCACTGGCCGCGAAGATCGCCGCAGAGAAGATAGCCGTGAGCGGGCTTTCCGGAATCAATCGCGCGGACGATCAGACTAAACGCTTCAGAGACCTGCATACCGCCTCCCAAACCTCATCCGGCGTACCGGACGCGTCAATAGTGTGAATACGATCGCTCTCTGCCGCGGCAAGAGCATGAAAGCCCTCGCGCAGTTTACGATGAAACTCGTCACCGGCAAGCTCGATTCGATCAGCCGACGTATTGGTTTCCTTCTCGCGTTTACGCATGCGCGACGAGGCGACCTCGGGCGGAACATCGAGAAGAAGCGTCAAATCGGGCTTAAGAGAATCGCATGCGAAATCGTTGGCGATTTTTAGAATCTTAAGATCCAGCCCGCGGCCGTATCCCTGGTAGGCAAAAGTGGAATCGCTGAACCGGTCGCTTAAGACCCAGACGCCCGAGTCAAGAGCGGGGACAATCACGTTTTTCACGAGCTGCGCCCGGGCCGCGAGAAAAAGAAGAAGCTCGGCGCGATCGCACGGAGGATCATCCTTTTCGTCTTTCAGCAAGCCGCGGATAAGTTCCGCAAGCCGCGTACCGCCGGGTTCGCGGGTAACGAGAACCTCAACACCCTTCTCTTTAAGATAAGATTCAAGGCGCTTAATCTGGGTCGATTTACCGCAGCCTTCGCCGCCTTCAAAAGTGATAAAACGACCCTTTTTCATAGCGCCTTGAATAAAGCCGCATTATGACGCGGCTTCGATCTTCTCTTTAAGATGCTTCGCCAAATCGGCTATCGTCATCGCGCCGAGATCGCCGTCTGCGCGGGAGCGAACGGAAACCGTGCCCGCCGCCTCGTCGCGGGGACCGACGACAACCTGAAAAGGAACCTTCTGAAGCGTGGCCTCGCGGATCTTCGCGCCGAGCTTGTCAGGCGCGACATCGACATCAACGCGGAAACCCTCGGCCTTGAGCGCGGCACGGACCTTCTCCGCATACCCGAGAGCCTTGTCGCTGACGGGAAGAACACGAACCTGCTCGGGAGCGAGCCAAAGCGGAAACGCGCCGGCGTAATGTTCAATGAGAATTCCGAAGAAGCGCTCGATCGAGCCCAAAAGCGCGCGGTGGACCATGTAGGGACGATGATCCTTACCGTCGGCGCCGACATAAGTGAGATCGAAACGTTCGGGAAGATTGAAGTCGAACTGAACCGTGCCGAGCTGCCACGGACGGCCGAGAGCGTCTTTAATCTTCATATCGATCTTAGGACCGTAGAAAGCGCCGCCGCCTTCGTCGACCTCATAAGAAAGGCCTTCCTGTTCAAGAGCGTCGCGCAGCGACTGGGTGGCCTGCTCCCAGCGGCTCTCCTCGCCGACGGCCTTTGCGGGCTTGGTCGAAAGATACGCCTGAATATCATGGAAGCCGAAGCGCCCGAGCATATCCTTGGCGAAACGGACCGTATCCTTAATCTCCTGTACGATCTGATCTGCCGTGCAGAGAATGTGGGCATCGTCCTGGGTAAAGCCCCTTACGCGGAAAAGACCGTGGCGGACGCCGTCCTTCTCGTAGCGGTAGACGGTTCCAAGTTCGGCCATGCGCATAGGAAGATCGCGGTAGCTGCGCTTCTTGGCCTGATAAATCTGAATATGGAACGGGCAGTTCATCGGCTTTACGTAATACTCTTCAACATAAGAGTCGTCGCCGGCACCTTCCTGAACCTTCATGCACGGGAACATACCCTCTTTATAGAAGCCGAGGTGACCGGAAGTCTGCCAAAGATTGCTGCGGCCGACATGAGGCGTATAAACGATCTCGTAACCGGCGTCATAATGTTTCCTGCGCCAGTATTCTTCAATGGCGACGCGGATGCGAGCGCCCTTCGGGAGCCAATGGACGAGACCGGGACCTACGGATTCTGTAATCGTGAAGAGCTCAAGCTGCTTACCTAAGATACGGTGATCGCGCTTGCGGGCCTCTTCTTCGCGGGCGATAATCGCATCGAGCTCGGCCTGATCCTTGGCGACAATACCGTAGACGCGCTGAAGCATCTTGTTCTTCTCATCGCCGCGATAATAAGAACCGGCAACGCGCACAAGTTTAACAACGCCGATCTGAGAAGACGTTTCAACGTGAGGTCCGCGGCACATTTCGACATAATCGCCGACCGTATAGGTTGAAATGTCTTCGCCCTCGGGAATATCGGCAAGGCGTTCAAGTTTATATTTCTGACCTTCGAGAAGCTTCTCGCATTCCGCGCGGGTGACGACCTTCTTGACAAAAGGCTCGTCAAGCGCTATGAGACGCGCGATTTCAGCCTCGATCTTCGCGAAGTCGTCGGTTGAAATACGGTGGGGAAGATCGAAGTCGTAATAAAAACCTTCGTCTGTCGCAGGTCCGATGTCGACCTGCACATCTTCAAATACGTTAGAAACGGCGCGCGCCATAATGTGAGCCGCCGAATGCCTTCTTTGCTGTTCGCTGATTTCGCTCATTTTTCTCCTTGAAAATCGTCAAACCTCACCTCTTGATGGACTTGACTTTTGAATCTCTTAAATCAAAACCTTTGGAACCGTCGGTAGAAACATAACCGCTTATAGTACCGAGAGTGCACTTCTTCATTATAACACCGGTTGGTTTAAAATCTCCGCGCCCATCCTTCGAACGCGCCAATTTCAACTCCTGAACAGGAAGTGTAACATTTGAAAAAAGAAGATTTTCAGTTTCACCCGCAATATTTGAATACGCTCCGTTGGAGCCGTCGATATCAAACGCGACATCCACAAAGGCGGAGTCGCGAACTCTGCGGAACGAAAAAATACGGCAGGAAAGATTAGACGCCTTCAGCCCACTGACGATAAGATTGCCTGCCCAATCGGGATGAGTGGCGATTGACGTTATAAGATCAGAGGCTGCACCGTCCGCAGCTTTGACATCATCGACTCTGCAATTAACGACAAGCGCATTCTCACCGGGTAAAGCGTTGGTCGCTACCGATTTAACGGTATGACCGCGCATCAGAACCGCAGATGACGGCCCATACATTATTTCGTACGTGGCGCCACCCGTCACATACGCGACAAGTTTATTTCCGAAAGGATACGCCTCTCCCGCGTGGCGGCCTTTAAGATTGGTAAAATTGCAGTTATCAAACCACGCGGAAGTCTTACCGCCTTCGCCCATCACCACAGAGCCATATTCACCGACGTCGTAGCTGCAATAGAGATTCAAATCCTTGAAATGCAACTTTTCGGTTCCAGGTCTGCCTGCAAAAACTTTGACGGCATTGCGGTCAACACCTGGAGCGGGCGTTATTAAAGTCCAGAATTTTCGCTCGAATCCGCCTCCCAACAGTCGAAGATTGTAAGAACCTTCTTTAAGATACACGGTTCCGCCGTCGCCCGCCATTTTAACCGCACGGGCAAGCGTTTTAACGGGAGAAGTCTGATCGCCGGCAGCGAATTCATTACCGTTTTCAGAATCGGCCCATATTATTTTCTTCGACCCGAGAGTACCTTTTGCATTGGCATAGATCGTCAACGCAGGCAATTCGTACGGCGTTTCACCTTCCACAAACACTTTGGCGCCGAGAGTATACTCCCGGTCACCGAGTTTCTCAGAAAGTTTACCGGCAGGAAAAGGTAAAACAAATTCCTCAACTCCGGTTCTCGCGTTAAGCGCCGGAGCTTCAACCGCGTTTCCGAACTTCCTGCCGTTAATCGTAAACTCGACCTTTACAGCTCTATCGTGAAAGGCAACAACGCCGGCGGTAAAAGTTCCGTATACGCGCTGATGAGGTACAACATCCCAAGCCGCAACAGGTCTCGCTGCAAAAAGCGGCGAGACCGTGAGCGAGAGAACTCCGACAAGAAGCAGTTTTCGCATAATTCAGATCCGATCAGTTGACGACGGGATAAAGATACATATTCTTGTAGTCTGCGTCAGAGTGATCGCCCTGGAGATAGAGAGGTCCGGGAACAAACTCGTCCGCGTCGATAGCTCCGCCCGTGACGCCGACGACGGGAGCGTTGTCAATAATCGTCTTACCGTTGAGAACCACGGTGAGGTGGCGCTTATAAAGCACGACGGAAACGTGCTGCCACTCGCCGGCGGGCTTTTCGGCCGCGACCGAGGGAGTTACGCGACCGTAGTACGCGGCCATGTTGTGACAGTCGACTTTCTTTCCGTAGCTGTCGATCGTCTGAATCTCATAGCGGCCGCGGAGATAGACGCCGGAGTTGGAGTCTTTAGGAACACGGACATCATACTCGAGCTTGAAATCGTAGAAGTCGCTGCGCTTGGTCATAAGATTGGCACCGCCGTGATTCCACTTTCCGTCAGGTTTGCGGCCGAGGTTGTTGGAAAGAACACCGTCTTTGAACTTCCAGGCAAACTTGGACTCGGGATTCATCGACTTCCAACCATCGAGACCGTCTTTAAGAAGATCGATCTTCTCGCCGAACTTAGCGTCCTTTGTTGAAACCTTTGAGCAAACCGGAGGATTGCGCCAACCGGTAAGCTTACCTGCATCTGTACCATCGTTATTGGTAACTTTAGCTTCGAGTTTGTTGCCGTTGACCTTACCTTCAACCTTAAACTTCCAAGGATGATCGAAAGAGAATTCATCGCCATTGATAACGAGATTCTTAACGGGAGTGGGCGATGCCCAACGCCAGAGGACGAGAGCGGAAGCCTTACCCTCGGCATCACGCTCGACAATCATCGAACCCGCGCTCATACCGTCGTAAGGAAGTTTAAGACCCCAGTTACCGACAACGGGATCTTTGCAGTCATAACAGCACTTCGGCAAATTGCAGCATCCGGCCAACGCGACGATAGCCGACGAAAAAAGAATCGTTTTGATGTTCATTTTTATAATCCTTTATTTTGAAAAATCACTCGACGGGAGTAAGCTCGGCAACACCGTCGGCAGGCGCGGCGGGAGCAACGGGAGCCTTGGGCGGAAGCTTAAGACCGGCGCCCAAGCCGGGCTTCGGGGGAAGCTTAAGGCCAGCACCGAGACCCGGCTTCGGAGGAAGCTTAAGGCCGGCACCGAGGCCAGGCTTCGGAGGAAGCTTAAGACCGCTTTTCATCGAAGGCAGCTGAGGACGACGAAGCGCCGTCGTAGGAGCCGCAGCGGCTGGCGCGGCAGGCGCGGACTCAACCGCAGGAGCGGCGACAGGAGCGGCGGGCGCAGACTCAACCGCAGGCGCAGCGGCGGGCTTAATGGCATCTGCAACCGGAGGAACAGCCGCAGCAGGAGCCGCTTCGGGAGCAACAGCCTTATCACCTTCGATTTCATCGACAGAAACGATAAATTTACCGAACTGAAGCATATCACGAACAGCAAGCTCTACAGCCCCCTCAACCTTCTGACCGAGACGGTAAGTACCGTTCATACTTCCGAGATCTTCAAGAAACCACTTGCCGTCCTTTTCAAAAATCTTCGCATGATTACGCGAAACACCATCCGCCGACAACGGTGCAATCGTATTGCCAACATCACGACCAATGCTGATTACCTTCTCGGATGTATAGCACAACTTGAGCAATGAACCGTTATTATTGGCTATCAAAGTGATTTTCATATTTTCTTACCCTTGTTGTTATTTTTAAATGAAATATTATGAATTATACCACATTTCAGCTCAGAAGCGCCAGCGAAAGTTAAAATTAAGATTGAAGGCCTACAATTCGTCTTTTACGGATGCTTTGTAAAAACGCGTTTCACCCGCCGCTTCTAATTCAAAATCGCTCTTGCCAACCTCATATTCACCGCACTGCTCCCAATCTTCATCTTCGGCATCAGGAGTTTCAGCCGAAATAATGGAATAATAGAGCTTATCTTTAACATTAGTTAAATGTATTGAAACTTTACCATCCTTAATTTCGAACGCTTTAGCCTCGTCCTCGTCATCAATTGCGGGCTTAGCCGCATCATTAAGCTTAAGCGAAAGTTCATTACCATCTAATGATGCCGTATAATACGACGGAACCGCCGCGCTAACACCGTCAAACGTAACAACCTGAGATCCGACCTCGCCCGAAAGCGTAGGAAGAGAAGGATATTTAACGTGCTTAGACTCTCTCGCCGCATTAACAGCATCTTCAGGATCGTAAGACACATACTTATCCTCTTCATTCCCGACTTGAGGTCCTAAGTCCGTAATAGCCTCTTTAGCCGTAAACGTAAGCGTATCATAAACCTTATTAGTTGAAATATTTTCACTCGTCATAGTGACAGTCTCGGTAGTAACACCGTCACCGCTCGCCCTGACGCGGCGCTTACAAGACCACGACTTATCGTCAAAAATCTTCAAAACTTTCGCTGTCGCACCGTTCGTAATAGACTGATGAGAAATAAGCGAGCCGTCACTATTAAGGAACTTTACATTCCAATGAAAATCAACAGTCCCCTGACCATAATAATCATACTCCGTAGCATCGCATGCGTCTGACGCGCATTGACGAAGGCGCATAATCTCCTCTTTATCAGAAATATTATACTTTGCACTATATTCTGACGGCGGATAGGCCTCGTATGAAGGCATCTCACCAAAAAGAGCCTTACACCATGTAAGAACCTGGAGATATTCGCCGCCAGTATTACCTACCGTAGCATCCTCATCGGTTAAATGCTGATAATCTGTATATGTAAAATCCTGCTGCGGCTCGATAACAGGTAATCTATAACGATAAAGCTGAACCGCATAACCCGTAGGAATCGTCTTCCACGCAACATCCTTAACGTGCGTTTTATATGCGCCAAGAATATTATTAAACATATTATCTCGTCTATATACATCTCCACGGAAATTAACTCCATGCGCCGTCATTTTAGCAAACCGCCCGTACGACCATGTCATCTGCCAGACGATTTTAGCGTTCGGCGCATGCGTTTTAATCAAATTGATGATATTATTGAGATACGGACTGTATGTATCCGGCTTAAAAGACTGTACTGAAGCCTGCTGCAACGTTACAATATCCCAATCATACGCCTTAATGACATCAAGTATTTTAGGCTTTGAAGTTAAGCCTGAAAACGGATATTCCTCAGAAGAAAACTCCGAAGTAAATACCGTTTTAAAGCTATATACATCCGCTGTTTCACGGTTTGCCCACACTTCACTCAATTTTCCGCCAGCTTTATACAAATGCGCATGATCTATATAACAGCCGATTAACCCGGCCGCCTTAGGAAGAGCATTTTTCTCGCACATCAATGTAGAAAAACTATTACCAATAGTGAGAATACGAATAGGACGCGTCACAAATAAAGTTTTTTCGTATTCACCGCATCTAACGCAAGTATGTTCACGAAGACCGGGCGTAGCGCGATCTTGCTCTCTAAGTACATTCCATTCGCCCCAATTGTGCCCCAACGGAGGGATAACTTCATTAAACTCTTTAATAGTGCAATCTTCTAAATCGCATTTACGCGTACGAATTCCGCTCTCCGTGCAAGTCGCAACTTTATTCGTAACCCACTCGCTCCATTCGTGAGTATGAGCAGTATAACGGAGTACAACAATACCTGAGCCTCCATTGCCGCCATTGCTCTTACCGCCTGAGCCACCGCCGCCGCCGCCCTGGTTAGCTAAAGCATCCTCTCCATCATGACTCGCCTTAATATGTCCATCACCCGCGCCAGTGCCGCCTTTACCGCCAACACCAGCTGAAGTCGCAGTACCACCACCGCCACCAGAGCCATAAACAACTACCTCGCCAGTAATGCTAGAAGCTAAGCCTTCACCGCCGTTACCACCATGATTTTGATCAATAGGAGACTCGCCTTCTTCAGTTGCGCCACCGCCACCGCCTGCCGCGTATGAAATAGTCGAAACGCCTGCACCACCACTGTTACCGTAGGGAGTTCCTGTCGCTTTATCAGCAGATACTTTAATAGAGCCCTTGGTATTATCACTTTTGGTGGTCTTTTTAGCTCGACTTCCCGCACCTGATCCACCATACCCCCCTTGATAAAGAGTATATGTTTTACTCGCATAGTTAACACCTAAATCTCGCCCGCCACCATCAGCAACAACATATTGAACACCATCTATCGAAAATTCACTAGCGCCTCCCTTAACTGCTGCGCCATTATAATTATAAGTACTAGTTCCAGGCTTTCCTCCTGCTACACCGCCCTTGCCGCCAGCACCTACCTTAACTGATACTACCGTATCTTTCTTAATAGACACAATCGTTCCTGCGACAACACCACCGCCGCCGCCACCGCCGCCGCCATAGCGCCCGTCATCCGTACCATAGTCGCCGCCGCCGCCACCGCCGCCGCCGACTACTAGAAACTGAACATTATCAAGATCGGCGGGCGCTGTCCAAGATATCGCGCTTGCATTCTCATTCGTAAATACAACAGCTACTTCATTCTCTTTTTCGCCGATACCATGCACTTCATAACCCATCAAGGGATTTTCCATCGCATTCGTCACCACAACTGACGCGCCCGATATGCCAGCTGAAAAAACGAGCGATGAAAACAATATTCCAGCTAAATTTCTATTTTTCATAGAGAATAAACATATAAAAAACAAACACTTTTCTCAAAAGCCTCTATTACCCATGGTATTCATTTCCGTGTTCATATAAAGCTTTTGAGTTTAAAACATGCTCAGCAAAAAGAATTTATTTCTTCTTCTCGATAATCGAAACTTCGCCGAGAGAGGCGAACTCGTTGCCGTTATGTTCGTTAAGACCGGTGAAGCGCCAGAACTTGACGCGAAGAGATTTCGCGAACTTAAAGCGCTGTTCGCCCGAACCGCCCTTCATCGCGCCGGCGACGACCGTGTTCCAGGTCTTGCCGTCTTCGGAGACTTCGAACTTGAAGTCCTTGACGTTGCCGTTGACGCCGTAAGGACGCTGCCATATCGAGACGCCCTCCGCGTCGACCGTGCGACCGAGATCGACGGTGAGCGAATGAGGATACTTAGTCAACGTGACTCCGTACTGGCTGTGCCAGATCGTGTTCACATCGCCGTCGACTATATTCTCGGCGTTGCCCTCGCCTGGTTCGGCCGAAGTGCAGGCGATGACGACAGGCATGATGTCCTCACCCGTGCGGACATCGGCCGGGAGTTCGGGAGCGGCCATCTTGGGAAGGCTCTTGAGCGTCTGAGGCGGGCTAATGAGGAAGTCGAGAGTGAAAGGCTTGTTGCTGCGGATGATGTCGCGACCCATGGGCCCCGGGCCGCACGACGCGCCGCCTAAGCCGCGTACCGCGGCGAAGATACCGAGCTCGGTCTTGGTAGGCTCGGGAAGCGTCTGCGGATGCATGGCGTACGTAAGATCGGTAGGCGAATAGGGAAGAGCCGAAAACGCGAACGGCTTACCGAGAGTGACGACGCTGAACGCGCCCATCATGCCCCTCGACCTGCAGAGCATCACGCCGTAGGTGTCTTCCATGTTGCCCATATCCTGGGGCTTACCGTAGTTAACGACAAAATCCTCGACTGCCGACGCCCAGCGCCCGAGGAACGCGCCGCTCTTGCGGTCGGGATAGTTCTCGAAGGGGCCCGCGCCGAACCACTGAACCTGATCGAGGCTCTTATTGAGCGAGAAGCGGTAACCGATACGCGCAAGCTCGATGACGCGGCCGCGCGGACGGATTTCGCTCTGGCAAGCGACCGCGCCGTTGGCGAAAACGGTCCACTTCTGAGCGACTGAGAAATGAGGATCGAACGGAGCGACGGGGCCCGAGGGCAATATCTCGCAAGGCTTGCCGTTATTGCCGCCGTAACCGATAAGACGCTCCTTATGCTTTCCGCGGACATCGGCTACAAGCACGAACGACATGGATCCGTCGGCGTTAACGGTGACTTCGGAAATCGAAACCGCCTTCTGGACAAACTCTCTTAAGCCCGCAGCGAGCCATCTTACGCCGAGACCGACTTCATTGGAGCTGGGAGCGCGGTACGCATCGAGCGTCATCGGAGAGAGAAGTCTCTCAAAGCCGCCTTCCTCGTACGAAACGAGTGCGCCGGTAGACCTGGAGAACTTAACCGTGACGTCGCCCGCCTTGAATACGAGGTTATCGCCTTCAACGAAACTCTTGACTTCACCCTTTACGGTAAACGTTTCGCGGTTTTCAAAAGCGGCCTTCTTGACAAACTGAGCGTCGGCAACGATGTGGCCCGCCTTAAGAAGCCCTTCGTCATTGTCGAGAACGATCTGAACCGTAGTCGCGAAAACTTCGCCCTCGGTAAGTTCAATCGTCTGCTCGCCGCGAGGCGCGAGCTGAAGAGGAACCTTAAAGCCTTCAAGTCCCTTAACGGTAAGCGAATATCCTTTACCGGAACGGAAGTAATTGAGATTCTTTACCGTCACCTTCTTGCCGTCGTCGCTGAACTTGAAATCGAACGGCTGGAAGACGTGCTTAACTTCCCAATAGCCGGGCTCGGGCGTGCGGTCGGAAAGAACAACGCCGTTGAAAACGAACTGACCGTCGTTAGGCTTATCGCCGAAGTCGCCGCCGTACGCCATGATCATCGTACCGTCGGCGTTCTCCTTCAAAAGTCCCTGATCGACCCAGTCCCAGATCGCCGCACCGAGAATAACGTCGGACGATTCGATAGCGTCCTGATAATCCTTCAGGTTGCCCATCGCGTTGCACATGTTGTGGGCGTACTCGGAAATGTAGAACGGCTTTTTAGCCGCGTGATGGGAGGCTTTCCAGCGGACCCAATCGACGCCGGGATACTGGTTGGAATCCATGTCGACGACGGAATTGTCGCGCTCGTACTGCAATGGACGCGACGTGTCGATTTTTTTGATCGCCTTGGCCGCGGCGAGGAAGTTCTCACCGGGTCCCGCCTCGTTGCCGAGCGACCACATCGTCACGCAGGGATGATTGCGGTTGCGGCGGACCATGTCGATGTTGCGCGCGACGGTCGCCTTCTCCCACTCCGGGCGGTGGGAAAGTGAAGCTTCGCCGTAGTAGTAGCCGTGAGACTCGACGTTCGCCTCGTCCATGACGTAGATGCCGTAGATGTTGCAGAGATAGTAGAAATAGTCGTCCTGCGGATAGTGGGCATTGCGGATATGGTTGATGTTCGCCTCTTTCATCATCTTGATATCCTGAAGCTGACGCTCACGCGGCACATAGTGGCCGTACAACGGATCGGTTTCGTGACGGTTGACGCCGCGAAGCTTGATCTTCTCGTTGTTGAAGTAGTATCGTCCGTCGCGGATTTCAGAGACGAAAAATCCGACGATCGCGGAAACAAATTCCTTACCGTTGTTCAGAACGAGCTTATAGCAGTTAGGCTCCTCGGCGCTCCAAAGCTTAGGTGAGCGTACGCGAAGAGTTATTTCGCCTTCCGGCGCCTTCGCCACCAGCTTTCCGTCCATAGTAAAGAGCTGGATGGAGAGCTTGGGGAACTTGGCGCCGTCTACTTTGGGGGTCTGCACGGTATTCTCCACATCCATCACCCAATCGCCCTTCAGATTAGCGGGATCGACAGGGAACGACTTCGCTACGAAATCGCAAATACGCGTTTTTGGACGGGCGAGAAGCCATACGGAGCGCGCAATACCGGAAAGACGGAACATATCCTGGTCTTCAAGATATGCGGCATCAGAATAACGGTAGACTTCGAGGGCAACCATATTCTTGCCGGGCTTAACAAACCTTGTAACGTTAAACTCGGCGGGATTGCGCGAATCTTTCGAAAAGCCTACGTACTCGCCGTTGACCCAAAGATAGAAAAACGAATCGACCGCATCGAACTTAAGAAAAATATCCTGTCCGTCCCACTTCGCGGGGACTTCAAAATCGCGGCGGTAGGAGCCTACGGGATTGCGCTCCTTAAACGCCGTCCAATCCTTCGGAGGCTCGCCCATAACGTCGGGCTGATCGCGCTTAAAGGGATAAGTCTGATTGGAGTATATCGCCGTACCCCAGCCGCCCTTTCCGTTGGCTCCGAACGCCTGCCACGAGCAGGGAACCTTAATCGTCGCCCAATTTGAAACGTCGAACTCAGGCTTGTAGAAGTCGACAGGTCTCTTGGACGGCTCGCTCACCCAGTTGAACTTCCACTCCGTGTCGGAGTCGAGCGAAATCGTACGCTCGGAGAATTCAGGAAGAATCTTAAGGGCGGATTCGAGGCTATCAAAACTCGAGAACGCCGCGCGGCGCTCTTCACGCCCGAAAGAAAGATTCTCGGGCTCTTTCCACTCCGTTCCCGTAGGCGCGGCCGCAAATGCGCTCAACCCTACCGAGAGGGCAAAACCAATTGTCATCGACTTGTTCATATTCACTCCTTACATTACCATCCCTCACGAAAGGATGAAAGTTTAGCGTCACAACTGATGGATTCTATACTTTAATAAAATTATAAAAAAACAGCCCCCAGAAGTAACTATGACAGTATACCACATTCTTGTTGAGATAGCCAACCTGATTCCTCCTCCGAACTCGGAATCTAATCTCGTTAGCGTTCGTGAAGTTCGCCGCGACCCATTCGTCATCTTGCCCGAAGCCGTTATGCTCGAACGGCAACTGACGCGGAACAAGCCGCTCAATGCCGTTTGTAGCGATAAGAATATCGCCGCTTCTTCGGAGCTCAATGCGCCCGTTTATAACACTGTTCGTTTCGCGATTCACAAGACCATTATACCATAAAAGTCATTCCCTTCGTTCGCTACGCTCACGAAGAAATGTAAAGTCTAATACACATAGAACAAACCACCTTATTCGCAAGGTATCGTACTCATCTACATTCTCTTCTATGCACCAGGCTATTACAACCTAACGCACGCGCACACAAAATCCTATAGTAATTAAACTTTCAGCGAGGCGGGCCTGCGGATGGTCTAGCCCTCTTGAAACAACGCGAAGAGAACGCAATAGGTGAGGCGATTGAAAACTAATCGGGTAAGTCACCCCGTTTATGATCAAATCTGCCTTTGCACGAAATGGATTTGTCTTACTTCTTAGCATTGCAGTAAATGCTATGTTCTGAACAGGCAAAATATTTTCCTGCGCTTCTACAGATTCAACCGTATCTCCCCCTTTTATCAAACAACCTTCATCAAATCCGATCAGACAGTCTCTCGCTTCGCGACTGCCAAGCACATCATTACAAAACCAAATTTCTAATTGATTTGTCGCAACATTAAGAGCTTCAACAGAAATCGTAAGCCGTTGTGTTTTATTGGATACCATTTCGGGCAACGGTAAGACAGCGTATGTTTCCATTCCTGGTTCAATTGGAGCTGGAAGGACGAGAGATGTACTGCCGTATGCAACAGCAAAAGCAAACAGTGAGAATAAAAAGACAATTCCTCTCATTGTTCTTCTTTCGTTACTGTTTGATTCCCATCGGTATCTCGTTGAGCTTTCCATCCGAATTTTCGTACAACAAAATCCCCGTTT
>JAZOQU010000026.1:0-16594 GCA_045656225.1 Kiritimatiellia bacterium
TCGACTTGCATGCCTAATCCACGCTGCCAGCGTTCGTTCTGAGCCAGAATCAAACTCTCAGAAAAAGAAAGTTTTTTTGTGAAGCCCTCATGGGGCTTCGGCACCCCTGCTAGCGCATCGCCTTGCGGCGACAGCTTCGCTAGGGGATACCCTCACACAAACATTTACTGTTCCGTGTCTCTTCCGAAGGTTCGTATTTATTTTGACGAACCATCAAGAGTCACGTCTCAAGCATCTATTCTCAAAGATCAATCACCGGCTTTCTGCTCATCGCTTTCGGCTCGGTCATTCACCCTTTCGGGCGAACGAGGACATAGTTTATCAAATCTTATTTCAGCGCGCAAGGGGGTATTTTAATTTTTTTTCAATTTCTCTACCATCCCCTTCGGATCGTCAATCCCGTGCACTTTTGCCTCCATCGGACAAATACCGTTTTTCTGGCGGTTTATTATCTCTTTTGTGATTTCTTTATATGACACTTTCACATTGTGCTTTTCAAGAAGTTCTTTGGCTCCCTCACTCATAACCTTGGCATAAACCTCTTCAACACCGCCGACAATGCATATTGCCGCTGCCGCACGGCCAATAATCTTGTCGGCGACTATTGCGCCGTCGAGTTTTCCGCTATCCAAGAAGACGAGAAGCGGCTTGATGCCGCGCCCCTTGTCGCGGGCGATAATGACTCCGTTCCTACCGAGAACGCAGGAGTCGCCGCGCTCAATGCATGAAATCATCTCCGCCGTCAAATCACCCGACGACATCGGCAGAACTTCTCTCTGGCGATCGAACCCTTTAACCCTGATCGCGGGGACGGGTCTTACCGGGCAGACGTGCTCGCACGCGCCGCACCCGACGCACGCCGTCTTATCCACAACTATGGCCCCGTCCACGAGATGAAGCGCTTTTACGGGACATTTGCGAACACACGCCTGGCAATATTCCTGTTTATCGCCGCTCGCGTTCCTGAGACATAGATCCTTTTTCCAAATGGCGTGACCGATATGAAGATTGGCACGCTCCTTCGTTCTCGGTTTCAACGCTCCCGCCGGACACGCGCGAGCGCACTTGTAATCGCACGAAAGACGGCAATATCCGTTCTGGAAATACATCTCCGGCTGGCCGAACGTTTTCAGATCGACGGATTGACGCAAAACGTTCATCGGACAGCGCGTCACGCAAAGTCCGCAGCCAACGCACTTAAGATTGAAGATTTTACGGGACACGGCACCTGGGGGCATGATGGACGCAGGGCGCGACGGCACTCCCGGCATCGACACAGACGCAAGGCCGCCGTCCGTCGTCTTCTCCGCTGTATGCGCCGCGGCAAGAACGGCGACGCCCTTTATAGCCGTTCTTCTGGACACCCCGAGCTCTTTCGCATCACCCGGGCTGTTTGTTTTAACTTCACCGTTTTTATCGTTTCGAGGAAAGCACTTTCTGCAATTTTCACACCCCTTGCAAATCTTATCACCTAAAAGACTTTTTTTCGAAAGCACAGAAAAGAGGGAACCGAATGGGCACACCCAGTTGCACCAAAGTCTCCCCTTGCCGAAAAAAGCGCTTGCGACGACGATGGCGAACATCACCAATCCGCACAGCACAACCGCATTCACTGTTGCGGATTCTCCAGAAGAGACGCCCAATATATTTCCTACCCCTGAAGCGTCGTTGCCAACCGCGTTGCCGCCCGTAAGGGCCATCATCGACTTACTGACGATCGAATAAGGATTTATAAGATGGGCCAGCGCCCCTAAACCACACGCTATAAGAATAGCGAAGACGGCGAAAACCGACCACCTGACGGCGAGCTGAACACGAGTAACGGGCAGGCGCGTACAGACGCGCCGGACAGCCTTTCGGGGACTTGCGATCCTCGCGATAAAACTCTGCACTATCCCGAGCGGACAGAGGCACTCGCAGAAAAAACGTCCCCAGACGGGAGTAAGCGCAAGCACAATCAGAAAACCCCAAGAAAACGCAGGCTGCACCCAAAGAGGATAATCGCTCCAGATCCTCAGCCACGATGAGGCGTCTACAGTGAACGCGGCTACAACCGAAATAATGACCGCTATCGAGATCAGCCTTTTCGCGGACCACACGAGAAACGCCTTCCAGAATCTCCAACTCTTCATTTTACAATCTCCCTGTCAATAAGCCCGTCTATCCATTCATCAATCTTTGCGATTTCCTTGGATATGTTAATCGATTGAGGACAATGCCCGATACATCTGTCGCACCCTGTACAATGTTCTGCACGGCGCAGCGGGTCGGGTATCGCCTTTGCGAATTCCTCCAAGACCTTTCTGTTCGAAGGATAATCCTTCATCGTGATAATATTGTTGCGGAACGCAAAGTGCGCGGGAATATCAAGACCGTACGGACACGGCATACAATAGTTACAATGCGTGCACGGAATCGTCTTAAATCCGAGGTACGCTTTTGCCGCACGTTCAAGAGCCTCGAACTCCTTTTCACTGCAGACCTTCAAAGGCGAAAACGTCTCGACATTCTCTTTGATATGCTCCTCGAACGTCATCCCGGAAAGAACGGTCATCACATTCGCATGAGATCCGCAGAATCTGAACGCCCACTTCGCAGGCGTCGCCTCAGGATCAAGATGCGTCAACTCCTTGGCGACGGCGTAATTATATTTGGCGAGGCTCCCGCCCAAAAGCGGCTCCATTATCGCTACGGGTATTTTACGCCTGGTCAGTTCATCGTAGAGATATTTCGCGTCAAGGTTGCGCTTGTTCACCTCTTTGGCGTGGCGCCAGTCGACATAATTCATCTGAATCAGGCAGAAATCCCATTTGTACTTGTCATGGTTCTGCATGCACCACTCGAAAACCTTCGGATCGCCGTGGAAAGAAAATCCGAGATTTTTTATCCGCCCCGATTTGCGCAGTTCGACGCACCAGTCCAGCGCCCCGTTCTCGAGATAGCGTTTAGAGAACGTCTTGAAATCACCGTTACCCACAGAATGCAGAAGATAATTGTCGATATAATCCGTCTGAAGCTCTCTCAAGGATTTCTCGAACATCTCCTTGCATTTTTCGATGGGGTACTGCGCAGGCGAGAAATTCGAAAGTTTCGTCGCGATGATATAATCTTCGCGCTTATACCCGCTCGCCTTGAGAGCCTTTCCGAGACAACCCTCCGAAAGTCCGCGGCAATAGGCCGGCGACGTATCAAAATAATTGACGCCGTTGTCGAGCATATATTTGATCTGCTCGTTAAGGCGCTTCTGGTCGATTTCGGCGTTGGAGGCCCCGCGCGCCCAGCCGTTCGCATGTCCGCCATCGACGGTAGGCATACGCATGGCCCCATACCCAAGGAGCGAAATCTTTCGCCCGTCATCGTTGAATCTATTTGTCATAGTGTGGTTATTATACCACATTCTATGTCACTTACCCATTCCGAAAAGTTTTAACGTCGCTCGAAAATCGGCGGGCAGAGGAGAGTGGACTTTAATGGTTTCTTTAAGCTTTCTAGGATGCGGCATCTCAATCGTCGAGGCGTGGAGCATCTGGCGCGGCACCTGCATAAGACGGGGGTCGCGCGCGTTTTTAAGCCCGTAAACCCTGTCGCCGATAATCGGGAAACGGTCTCCAGCGAGATGGCGGCGGATCTGATTGGTGCGACCCGTCTCGATCATGACTTTAAGAAAACTGGCGTCGTCGCCGACAGCTTCGCGCAAAACCTTCGATACGGCCTCTTGACCGTCAAGTTCGGTGTTGATCGTCTTTCGGGCCAGTTTATAACATCCTACGACGATAGCGTGATAAAGTTTCTTGACCCCGCGGACCTTGAACTTTTCGACGGCGGCCTCGTAAGCCGCAAAATTTTTGGCGAACAGAAGACACCCCGTCGTATCGCGGTCGAGACGATGCACGGCCTGCAATGTGGGAATCTTTTCCTGCTCACGGAGAATATACTCGACGGATTTGGGTTCTTCGGAACTTATAAGACCCGACGGTTTGTCGCAGACGAGATACGACTCGTCCTGCCACAATACGCGGACATGGCGCTTTACCGCTACCGACTTTTCGACGGCCTTGGCGGAGGCGCTCTTGCCGCCCTGCTTTACGGCACCTTTTACGACCTGCATCGGAATCTCGACGACATCGCCCGTCTTCAGCGAATGGCGCGCCATCCAGATGCACTTGCGGTTTACCCATACGCTGCGCCCGTCGACGACAGCCTTGGCCGTGCGGCGCGAAAGGCTGAACTTAAGAGCGAGAAAATCCTGAAGAATCTTTGGATCGCTCTTCGTTACGGCGAGCGAGGCCATTCCGGCGGAATGTTGAGGGGCTGAACGCATCGTTTTAAAGTTTTATTACGCTGCCGACAACGCCCTTGACCTTGCGGCCGTCGTAGTCGGGAGCGAGAGAAACCTCGACCTCTTCGTTATCTTCGCCGTCGGTCGTCTCCGCGACGATGCCTACGAGAGAAGACTCTCCGTCAAGCGCTTTAGCGAAATTAGCCGGAAGCGGATCGTCGGACATAAAATCGGCAAACGATTTTGACTTCGCCTCCTCTTCGCTTTCAAGCGCGAACATCTCGAGAAACGCCTTGTTTACATTGGTGAAACGCCCTTCGCGGTCGCATGAGAAAAGCGCGGCCTGGGAAAGCTCGAAAGCCCGCTCCTTGGAACGGAGCATGCTGTTTATGCGGCGACGGCGCTCGACATTTCGAATCGTAAAGACAAGATCGTCGGGCTCCATCAGATCGATCACTGAAACCGCAACTTCGCAGAAAAACTTAGAGCCGTCCTTGTTAAGACCGTTCGCGTCGATCATCATGTGATGGCCGTCGTCAAGACCCTTGCGGATACGCTTTACAATCTCAGGCGCGAGGCCGGGAATGAAAAAGGAAATCGGCTTATCGACCACTTCGTCCTCATTATAGCCGAAATGCTCCACGGCTCTGCGGTTAACCTCAAGAATATGACCGTTGGGATCGGTAATAACTACGGCGTCATACATCCCCGCCAGAAACTGGCGGAACAGAGATTTACGGTCTTTGGGCACGAAAAGTGGCATAATTGGATAATATTATATCAAATCATACGATGAGCATGCAATCACCATAACTGAAAAACATATAATTCGATCTGACCGCCATCGCGTAGGCGCAAAGCATCCTCTCACGGCCTGCGAGCGCCGAGACCATCATCAGCAGAGTCGACTGGGGCAGATGAAAATTGGTGAGCATAGCGTCGCAAACCTTAAAGCGGTACGGCGGATATATGAAAATATCGCTCGCTCCTGATCCTGCGACAACACTGCCGTCTTCAGTCGACGCGGCGATCGTCTCCAACGTGCGCACAGTCGTCGAACCTACGCAAAATACTCGTCCGCCGCGCTTTTTACACGCATTTATCGCCTCTGCCGCCTCTTGGGTGACGTTAAAAGCCTCAAAATCCATGTGGTGATCTTCAATATTGTCGGCCTTAACGGGGCGGAAGGTCCCGGGGCCGACGTGAAGCGTCACCGAAACGCGTTTTACGCCCTTAGCTTCAAGCGCGGCGAAAATCTCCGGCGTAAAATGAAGTCCCGCCGTTGGCGCGGCGACCGAGCCGACATGCTTGGCGTAAATCGTCTGATAACGCTCGCGATCGGCAAGTTCCTCCTCCTCTGTTCCCTCGCGCTTTACGTAGGGAGGCACGGGGGTACGGCCGAATTCATCAAGCAGAGTCTCGAGTTTACCTTCACACGAAAACTCGACCTGCCACATGCCGATGCCGCTTAAAGGCTTTACAAGCGTAACCGCCAACTCTCGGTTCGGTCCGAACACCGCCTTCTGTCCGGGACGGCACTTGCGGCCGCTACCGATGATGCAATTCCAAATAAGACTGTCAAGTCCGCTCGAAATGGATGTCGGTATCTCGGCTCCGTCGACGGGTGCGGCGGCAACCATAAGAAGCTCAACCTCGCCGGGGGTATCTTCCCACGTTCCGATAAGACGCGCCGGGAAAACCTTGGTGTCGTTCACGACAATTAGATCGTTCTCGGTGATGTACTCGACGATATCGGCGATATGACGATGCTCCAGAACGCCGGTCGCGCGATGAAGCACCATCATCTTCTCGGTCCCGCGCTTCTCGGCGGGATGCTGCGCAATAAGTCTTTCGGGAAGCGGATACCAAAACTGTTGTGTCTTCATAAATATATTATATCACAGAAAATTTCACTTTCACCGGCAAGCATCCCCTTTCAGGCCCTTCTGCCTGAAATATTTTATGGTCTTGGCGAGTCCGTCCTTCAGAGGAATCTTCGGCTCCCAGCCAAGAAGATCTTTGGCAAGTGTGATATCCGGCTTACGGCGTTTAGGATCGTCAGCCGGCAATCGACAATAAACAAGTTTAGACTTAGATTCAGGAAGTTGGCGCAAAGTCTCTTCGGCAAGTTCCTTTATCGTATACTCTCCGGGATTTCCCGTATTGATAACAGGAGCCCCGAGGGCATGCTTTTCACAGAATGCCTCTACCGTCTCTCGCGACAATTCCATATAGCGGCGCATCGCATCAATCAGATCGTCGCAATACTGGAAACTGCGCGTCTGAAGACCGTCACCGAAAAGCGTTATGTCTTCATTGTTCAACGCCTGCATCACAAAATTGGAAATTACACGACCGTCCTGCGGATGCATATTGGGGCCGTAGGTGTTGAAGATTCTCACAATGCGGGCATCCACACCATATTCGCGGCGATAATCGGCAACCAACGTTTCCGCACAGCGCTTGCCCTCATCATAGCACGAACGGATGCCGATAGTATTGACATTCCCCCAATACGACTCCACCTGGGGATGAACAAGAGGATCGCCGTATATTTCACTCGTCGAAGCCTGCAACACCTTAGCCTTGGTCTTAAGAGCAAGTTCCAGAATATTCATCATTCCGAGAATGCTGGTCTTCATTGTCTCGACCGGATTGTGCTGATAATGAACAGGGCTCGCGGGACAGGCAAGATTGTAGATTTCATCAAACTGCCCCCAAAAAGGCTGTGTAACGTCGTGAAGAACAAAGCTGAATCTGCGATTATCCATCAAATCGTAGATATTCTCCTTTGTGCCTGTGAACAGATTGTCAATAGCGGTAACTTCATAGCCGTCCGCCAACAGGCGACGGCAAAGGTGATTACCAAGAAATCCCGCTCCGCCGGTAACCAATGCTTTTTTAGGTAATTTAATTTTCATAACCATACTCCTTTTCCCGCGAATTTCGCCTTGCAAAAACAAACGCTCCGGCGAGGGCCGTAAACGGCGCGACAAGCACCAGCCCGAAGCTGCCGACGAGAGTCTTAACTACTTCTGCGCTTACAAGAGTCGTATTGATAAAATCAACAGGGCGTACGCCTTCAGACGCATAAACCATTAAAAGCGTTAGATATCCGCCCGAATAAGCCAAAAGTAGCGTCGTCGTCATCGTTCCAACAACTGCGCGACCAATGCGACATCCCGAAAGAAAAAGATCCTTAAGTCCGACATTTGGATTATGGCGACGAACTTCAGCCATTCCCGCGGCAATATCCATGGCTAAATCCATCACCGCTCCAGAAGAAGCGAGAATTACTGAGCCAACGAAAATATTACGCAAAGAAACAATATCCGCATTAGCATTAACGAGCTGCTGAACGAATGGCATCGCCGAGCCATCAATATACATGACAAAGCTAAAGAACCACGCTAAAATCAACGAGACTCCAACGCCAAGTATTGAACCTAAAAACGCCGAGATGCCAACTCGCGTAAATCCAGCAACTAAAAATACGATTACCGCCGTTAAAACGGTAACCGTTAAAAACGAAACTAATGCCGCGCTCGCGCCATTTAACACCGCTGGAACTAGTATCTTCCAAATCGCCAAACAGCTAAAGAAAAACGTAAAAAGCGCGCGAAAGCCCGTCCAACCGCCAAACGCGCACAGCAATGCAGCGAAAAGCGCGAAAAGCGCTGTCGCCCAACCAATTCGCCAATAATCCCGCGCGAATAAGACGGTATCATTATTTACATTCTCAGGTAATTCAACTACAACACTATCGCCCTTTTTAAAAAGCTTATCTAATTCCACCTGTGCGCGAAGCTCATTCTCAGCATTAAACTCCCTACCGTCCGAAAGCGCGACTCTAAGTCGCTGAGTACCATATCTTACAGCGCCTAAATCTTCAACTGAAGAATCATCAATATCTATAACCTCAGCCTTAGTCGTAGCATTAATTGGCGCCGAGACGAGAATATTGGCGCCAGGCATAGCTATAAGATAAATAGTCGCTATAGCTAAAAAAAGCGATAAAAATACAGTCGATAATTTAGAAAACGAAATCTTCATCAATTATTTTTGATAAAAAGACTTCAATATCTCACCAACTTCGGAATTCTCCATCGTACCCTTCTTAAAAAGATCGGCGCAGCATCCCTCAGCTGAAAGTATAACCGGCTGTCCGGAATGGTGGGTATGAGCCCACGATACACCGGCGCGCTTAGAGATTAACTTACCAAGGCGAATACCGAGACGATGCTTAGATATCGTCAAATATTCAACGGCATCTTTCTTTTTAATCATATTAGCGAGAAGTTTAGCTAAATCATTCTCAAAATCAGCCTTAACCTTAGCGATTTCTTCATTAGTAAGGACCATTAAATCTTTCTTAGGATCCCCTTCGAATTTAAGTCCGAAGCCCTTTGTAATCATCTTCTTAGCATCTTCAAAGCTGAACTTCTGATTCTTAAGAACCGCCTGACGCATCTTCTCGTCAAACTCTCTGATACTCGTAGTCTGATTAGTTAGAATTGAAATATCAGAAGTCGATGTTACTCCCGCTACACCAGCGGTTAGCCCACCTGTTTCATGGTCACCCGTAGCTACAATAAGCGTATCCTTAGGATGCTTTTTCATAAATTCAAGCGCTACTCTAACCGCGTCATCTAAAGCGATAATATCTCGAACCGTCGTCGCCGCGTCATTGGCATGCGCCGACCAGTCAATGCGGCCGCCTTCAACCATGATGAAAAAGCCTTCAGGATTGTCAATCATCGCGATACACTGCTCGAGAAGCTGCGGAAGCGTAGGATAAACTTCGGCTTCGGCGTTCGTAATATCGATGTCGTAAGGATAAACAAGATCGGTAAAGCGCGTCAGAACCTTTCCGTCGGAAGGCTTAAGGGCAAAAAACTCTTTCTTAGTCGTTACGACATTGTAGCCCTTCTTTTCGGCGTATTCGTAAATGTTGCCGTACTTTTTATAATCAGGATCTTTCGTATCGTCAAACTTTCTGTCGAGTCCCCCGCCCGCAAAGAAGTCGAATCCGGAATTCACCAGATCCGACGCCACGGCGTAGTTCTTTCCCCTTGAACGGCCGCGAACATAAAATCCGCCAGGCGTGGCGTGAGTGGTCGTAACGGTTGTGATAATGCCGACCTTTTTGCCGGACTCCTTGGCGAGCGTCGCGCACGAGGGAACGTAATTGCCGTCCGCATCGCATCCGAGCATGCAGTTTTTAGCCTTTACCCCGCAAGCGAGAGCGGTCGCGGCGGCGGCGGAATCGGTAACCAGTTTGTCAGCGGAAAGAGTTTTTGTAAGTCCCTTGACCATAAGCTGATCCATCGCGAGAGGTCCTCGCCCGATCTGCCGCGAAAACTGATCGGTCATTACACGATGGTTGGCGGCCATGCCGTCACCGATGAACATAAAAACGTATTTCGGAGACGCCGCGTTAAGCGCGAACGATATGGCAATAAGAAAAACGGTGATTATCGATTTTGCAAAATTCATATTTATACCTTAACGGACTGTATTTTGGACGCAGATTTCGTGATATTATATCAAAATTGCCTATCCCCTTGCTTGTGTTTTTCTCAATATTTACACAGACTTTTAAGACGACAAAATAGTCACAGCAAGATTTTTGGCGAGAGTGAAAGAACTGAATGCCTTGCTAAAACTCCGCGAGAAATACGGCGACAGCGACCAGTACATCAACTGCAACGAATATTCGCTGTAAGAGCGGATTCGCCGCCGTCTCGTCAGGAAATCGCGACGTCGAGATACGCCCGCGGTTTCCTGCAGTCCCGGACCGAAAAAAGATTCTGACCGTTTTCGCGCATCGAAAACGCCTGATGCGCATGGCCCGTGAAAACGCCGATGAGATTCGGCGTCGAGAGGACTGCCTCGCGAAACTCGAACGTCTCGGGATTCGCCTTCTCAATCCAGCGCGGACGGCGTTCTATCTCCCACGCCCAGTCGATCTCGGCGCCCCAATAAGGACTCGCGCAGCACCCCTTCGGTCCTGATTTCACATAAAGCGGAATATGCATCATCAGGACGATAGGATCGCCCTTCGCCGCCTCAGACTTCCAAAAGTCAACTTGCTTACGGCTTAAAAGATAAGTTGAATTGTCAATAGCGACAATCCTTACGCCTTTGACGACACGCGAAAACATCATCGGATCGTCGCCGGCTTCATAAAGCGGCTTAAGACGCCTTTCGACCCACGTCTCACGGAGTTCCGCGCTGGAGCCGGAGAGACCCTCGAAATGCCAATCGTGATTTCCGGCGATATAAATCCACGGCACGCCGCATTCATCGAGCTTCTTCCTCGCATATTCGACATTAGCGAGAGTCGGAAAACTTAAAATGTCCCCGACAAGAAGCAAAGCGTCGACTCCATCTTTCTTAGCGGTGTCCACGGCCTGCTCGAAATATTTATGAGGCGCTTGGGATGGAAGATGAATATTCTTGCCGGTTACCCCACTCATACGCGCATAATTGCCGGCGTACTCCTTATCGCGCTCGTCGAAATAATTGAAATGAGTATCGCCGATTACGCGAAATCGCGGTTTTTCTTTAATCTGTGGCCACGCAATATTCAGAATCGCCCTGTCCCAATTTATAAAATACTCTTTATCAAAAGCCGGCGTCGCAGAGAAAGTCCTCTGCGATGCCGATGCGGATGCGGAAAGCGCAGCTGCCGCACCCCCGAGACAGATAAAGTCACGACGATTCATGTTCTTATCTGAAAGATTCAGCCCTTAAGACCGTTAAGAATCTTAATTCCGCCTGCGGGAATTCTGCCGAGCGGATCGGGACCGATGTTGAGCATGTAATTCGATCCGATAGATGCACATTTGGCCTTAATCGCCTTGATCTCGTCGACAGATCTGTAATTAACGTCAGTCGGACGGTAACCCCATGAATGATTCATCGTGCCTACCGTTTCGTAAAGCTTGCCGGCATCCGTCTTTTCAGCGATCATATTATCACCAGGCGTAGTGTAATCGCCAAGACCATATCCGAGGCGACCGTTAATAAGGCAACTCGGCTGATATTTGCGGACCATCGCCTCAAGCTCCTTGCACTGATCGAATGTGATCGTCGACGGAACATCAAACCAGATAAGGCACAAGTCGCCGTACTGCGTCAGAATCTCCTTAACCTGACCCTTGCACTTGCCCTCGAAATAACGCGAGAAATCATAATCTCTGTCGGCCGGCCAATCCCATGTGTTGCGCCAGTCGGCCTTACCCCAGTTTCTCTGACCCGCCTCATTCTTCTTACCGCCTCCGTCAGGCTCGCTCCAGTCGAGATCCTGGGAATAATAAAGACCAAGCTTAAGCCCGGTGTCGCGGCAGGCCTCCGCAAGTTCTTCGACGATATCGCGTTTGAACGGGGTCGCGTCGACGACATTGTACTTCGAAACGCGCGAACGGTACATCGCAAAACCGTCGTGATGCTTCGACGTGAAGACGAAATACTTCATGCCGGCGTCACGCGCGCGCTTCATCCAATCTTTAGGATTGAACATAATCGGATTGAAGGCTTTCGCCAGGGCGCCGTAATCCTTCATGGGAATTTTTTCGCCCCACTGGATCCACTCGCCGTAGGCATGACGCCCGGGTCTTCCGTTCCACTCGCCGCCTAAAAGCGTATAAAGCCCCCAGTGGGCCATCATTCCGAACTGAGCCTCCTTAAACCACTTCTTCGAATCCTCGAGCGCGGCGGAACCGGCCGCATTCTTTACGAGCGAGCCGCTGCTCACACAACCTGCCGCAGCCATCGCCGCCGCACCACCAAGAAAATCTCTGCGTGTCATATTACTCCTTAATTTTAATTTAATATTCACCATATTTAGATTTATAAAACCATTCTCAGGTTCTATAATATTAACTCCTTGAGATTTTACACAATCCTCCAATAAAAATCAATTGTAAAGATTGCAATCCCAATTGCACTTTTTTGCCAGCTTAGGACAGAACCAAAAAACAGGCGATTAATCTAATGTACTATTTTAAAACTCCGCCAGCCCAACGGGCTTTGTAAAACTTGGCGCCTGGAACTTTAAGATACTCCTTAAAGCCATTTTCTTTTGTCCAAACTTCAAGCGTATCCGTCACGTATTGCGAACGTGGAACAGTCGCTAAAACGTGCACTTTATCGCGATGAGGATCAAAACCCTTGATATCCATGCGCCAGACGATTTCATCGAGAAGCCATTTTTCTTTATCCATATCGAAGAACAGCGTCATCTCGTATGTGGTCATCGCGAGTATTCTCGTGCCGGGAACAAGCGCGAGATCATGCCCCCACTTCGCGCCGAGTTGAGAAATCCCAAAGACAGCCTCCTCTTCAATTTCAAATTTATTTTTAGCGGCATTAAATTCAACATTCAACCGCGTAAGACCCTCGGACGAAGAGACATAAAGTTTTTTATTTTTGTCGTCCCAGTAAAAACCGTGAGGATTTTCAATCGAGAAGAATGTGGCGCCCTGCTTCGCGGGATCTTTATAACTCGTCGCCTTATCTCCGGCGATATGGTAGAAGTAGCAGCCGTACTTCGTCTCTGGAGCATTCTGATCGATCGTATAAGTCGAGGCTACAGCGACGATGTCATTCGGTAAGAGCGCAATAGAGTGAGGCATGATAGTATTTCTCACCGGCTGCCCCGCTGTTCTGCTGTAACCGTACGCGATAGCGTTGGTTGTAGCGATGTCAACTATCGCCCATGCGCAATTAGTCGAGGAAATCGCGACGACTTTCCGGCCCTTGTAATCGCAAATCCTCACCTCGGTAAGACCGTTATACCGCCCGCGTAAATCATTGTGCTCATTGCCGGCGAAAGTCTTATCCTCCGCCGCGCACCATCTCCAGATAACTTTATCACCGCGATAAATCTTAATTGTATAATCAGATCCGTCGCAGACTATAATATCTTCAACCGGAGCTTTCCTGTCGCGATTAGCAGCAACCTTGGAGCCAATGGGCTTCGTGGCATCATGATACCCCGTTTTATTGGATAAATTCACATTAAAGTTCATAAGATAGTCGAGCGCAACGGGCATATAATAATGAGCGCGAGATCTTTGAACCCTCATATATTTGGCGTCTTCGACTCGCGAGACGAATTTGGGCTCCTCAAACGTAAACCCCTCGCCTATCGTCAACTTACCCCCGCCTGCCGCAAAAAGCGGCTTGCCGTCTTTTTTATCCGGCGTAAAGATCGAATTATCTGCATACACCTCCGCTCCATCGGCGACATAAATATCTTCACCGACATTCGTGCCAACCCGCGTGCGGACGTTCCCGCCGAAAACAGAGTTAAGGATTTTAACCTTGCCGGAACGCACGTTAACGCCGCGAGAACCGTTTCGCCCAATGTCATTAAGATTCGCCGCGAACGTACAGTTTACAATGTCGCATTCGGCCGAGGATTTACAAGGGTTGAACCACAGTTCACCGCCGCCGCCGAAGTTTTTATGGACACTATAGACAGCGGACTGATTGGCGAGCCATAGGCAATTCGTAAAGGCGCTGCCGCCCGTCCCAGCCTCAAGACGCACCGTCGCGCCCATAAGGCCGAAATCGGAAGCCGGGGCCTTATCCTGACTGCACCAGCCGCGGTTTCCGACAAACCTCGTCCCGCGCACAGTAACCGGCGCGTTCGTCGCATAGAGAGCTGAAGCCTTAAAGAACCTGAAGCCGCGCGGATCTTCAGCGGGCGACGAAACAACAGAAAGACCGTTCGTAACAAAAAGGCAGTCGTCAAATGTCGCCCTCGCCAGATTCATAAGCGCGGCGCCGTGACCGGTGCCGACATCGTACTGATTTTTCGCACCTCCCGCGCGATTGCCGGCGAAAGTGCAGCGCTCGGCGGCAAATTTCGTCTTACCCGACGAGCCGACCATCAGAAATCCGCGCCCGTAAACGTTGCCGAGCGTAAACCCGCAACCGACGATATCGCAGTCGGCGAGAGTTAAATCGCCTTCGCCCTTCTTGTAAATACCGCGTCCTTTCGAATCGACAAAGCGTATACGCTCAATGTGAAGAGGACTATCAGAAGTCACTTCGAGCGTTTTATATTTCCGGACATTGCCGCTGACGATGGATTTTACGCCCGCCTTGCGGTCAGAGGCCGAAACTTCGCCTCCCTTGAAGCCGCCGCGAATTTTCACCTTAACGCATTTAGGAATCGTCACCACACAATCGGCAGCAGAAGTAAACGATCCAGCGAGCCAAATGACGTTTTTTTGAGGAGTTATCTTTTTAAGAGCACCGTTAAAATCCGTATAAGCATTGACCCAGCTCGTACCGTCGTTTTTACCCGTCGCGGCAGAATTAACATAAATGATCGATTTTGGATTATCTTTAACGTCCGTCGGTTCGGCAAACGCCAACTGCACCGAAGCGATTGAAAAAAGCGCGACGAATGAGAAAAATATATTCTTCATACCTTCATTTTATTTTGAGCGCTAGGGGACTGCCCCCTTTAGCGTCAACGGATGATAATTTTCATGCCGTATATTGTGGGAAGCGCATCAGGCGTATTGCCGTAATAGCCGAGATTGACGCGCTTTCCATTCGGACGAGGCTCGTTAGAGAACGGCGAGGCGGGGTCGCCCTTATCTACCGTAAGCTTACGGCTCAACGCATGAACGTCAGCCTTAGAGAAAACGTTTTCGTATGCGTCGGCGGAATAGCCGTAATATGTGCCGTTATTGACCATAATCGAAGCAACCTCGTCCGCCGTAATAGTGCGCGCAAAATTAGGGTCGCCGAAGACGTTGTTAGAGCCCTTATTTATTGTGCCTGCGCCAGCAATACACTTTTCAATATTTTCTTTACCGTCACTATCAAATAGACAGTAATCAATATTGGCGGTGCAGCCAGAGCTTACCCAAATATCACGACCTTTTTCAGAATCACGAGATTTCTTAGCACCATAAAAAATCGTATTCTTTATATTAGCCGTAGTACCATTATAACTGCCTACATCAATACCCGCTGACGTAATCTTGCCATCCGTAAAATTATAGGCGAATGTGCAATTTACAACATCAAGAGAATCCTTTGTTCCACTTGAATCTGAACGCACTACAATAACACCAGCCTCCTTTGTATTTTCATCTATGGAATAACAATGTTCACATGAATTACCGAGGAAAAGACAATTTTCAAATGAAGACTTTCCCTTTGATTTATAAATATAAATAACACCACCCATTGCACCCATCTGACCAGTATAAATGCCTGCAGTATTAGCAATAAATTTAGTATTGCGAACCGTTAAAGGAGCTCCCGTAACATAGATTACTCCACGAAGATTAGTAAGATTAATTCCATTCCCACTTGTAGATTTTAAACCTGCTCTACCCACCCCATTTGATACGAAAAGTGAATTTTCAATCGTTACGTTTTTCCACGCGGAAAAAGTTGCGGCAATACCATTTCCTACCTTTGTACTTACATTGGCCTCATACGTATTTCGTGAAAAAACACAATTTTTTAACGAAAGCGTATGTGATGTTGAACCTTTAAAATTACCGCCTGCACCACGAATTTGAACATCGGCATCTGAGACATTAGCGGTATAATTTGTACCACACGAATCAAAAACACAATTTTCCAAAGATAAAGAAGAAGTTCTATTGAAATACATTCCTCTAAAATATGCATTTCTAATTTCAATCCCGATAAAGGAGCATGCACCTCCTCCACTACCTGACACATAAAATGCATTTTTAATAGCAAGATTCTTCGCGTTAAAAATACTTCGTGCATTATTTGCGTCAAGAGCTTCATCATTCTTTGTTGTTCCAGCAAGACCACCCTTAAAAGTTATTCCTTTACTTATTGCTATTTGGCCCGTCATAAGATACTCACCTGCTTTACAAAGGATTGTATCATTATCCGCAATTTTTGCTATCGCCTCGTTAATCGTCATCGGCGTTTCCCAAGACTGACCATCACCGCCGCCAGGAGCGTCGGGCGTCACGCGATATGTCGCCGCCTCAAGAGAGGCAACCATAAGAGCTACTAAAGAGAAGAGAATTGATTTTTTCATTTTCATACTCCTTAATTGTTGAATACCGTTTTCTTAAACCACCTAACTTTGGGCAAGTTAATTACCGATACATCTGTATTATCTCATATTTGCTATTTTCGTTCAAGAGCCTTTTTAACTGGAGTTTACCCATTTTTTGAACTCTGGCGATGCTCTTCCCAAAAAGCCAAAAAAAATGTGACATCCTTTTGACAGTTTTCGGTAGAATACCGATTGCACAAAAAAAACAACCAAAAGGAATGTCACACAATGAATGA
>JAZOQU010000027.1:0-10667 GCA_045656225.1 Kiritimatiellia bacterium
CAGTGTGATAGTGTTGCCAGTTCCATTTTCCATTTTCCAATTTTCCGTTTCACATTCTCCGTTCCCCAACTGACAATTGGTATTGGTTATTGGCAACACTTGCACATTGGCAACATTCCCGCTTCCCCCATTCTTCTCCTCTGCAGTCGGAAACGCCGTGTACGTCGCCCACGAACTAAATACGATGAAGAGCGACACAATCGGCCAACCGTAACGCTTCGCCGCAGCTTTAAGTCGAATCAAAACGCGAGATAAAACAACAAAGAGAAAAAATCCAGATAAAACCACCAACGCGAAAAGACAGGCTCTTATCAAGAACCAGTCTATCATCTCTTTTATGGCAGAAATATCCATATTCTATCTGACAATGATATAGAAATGACTATACTTTATATCACAACTTAGCCATTCAACAGGTGCTCCGGCTCCTCGTCGTGTGATGCGCATCAAATTCCACTTAGGCTGATAAAGCCAGGAAGGAACATCCGACGAGAAATCCGTAAATATTTGCGATGAACCGACACTCGCCGAAAATTCTTCTGGCGTATAATATTTTCTCATACGCACCCTGATGTTGAAATTCGCTCTGCCGTCAGCCACAACTTCTTCGTAGCGTACCGCATTTTTAACATCTTCTATGACGCATCTCCCATTTCGATATCCGTAGACAGCATCTGTTTCAGAAAAGGACAATATACCGTTTTCATCCTCATCACACCCGAACGCTACTTGAATGTTATTTGAAGAGGCTACCTCAAAAAAAATGTTCAGAGCGAACTCCTTAACATCAGATCGTTGAGCATTAATCGCGATGTTCGTTGTAACTTCAGTATCGGCATACGACGATGTCGACATCGGCGGGACGACAAACTCTTTTGCTGAAGCAACCGCCGAAAGAATAAATGCGAATGAAAAGACCCAAAACAGCCTTTTATTAAAGGATGAAATAACTTTTATACTCTCTTTTCCGATGTCTCTCATCAATGCTATTATACCACTTTAATTATCCAACTTCAAACTTGAAACCCAGCAAGATCTCAATTACACTATAATTTGCGGCATTAGACATTCATAAATATTTAGCCTTACGCCTATAAATACAAAAAAACCGCCTTTATTCGGCGGTTTCATCAAGATTTAATGGTGGGCTATAGTGGATTCGAACCACTGACCTCTTCCATGTCAAGGAAGCGCTCTAACCAACTGAGCTAATAGCCCTAAACTGGAGAATAGTTTATCATATTATTCTCCGTACTGTCAACTGCAAATTTAAAATATTGCAATTGGCGAATATCGGGAGCAAATCTTATGATTCGGTCTCGACCGTATTTCCTTGAGAATCTGCGTCTTGAACAACTTCAGGCGCGGCTTCCACCGTCTCAGTTTCCTCCTCGCCCTCGCAGACGGAAACCGACACGAGCGTCGCGCCCTCGGAGAGGCGTACGAGCTTGACGCCCTGAGCCATGCGGCCCTGGACGCTGAAATCAGAGACGGCACTGCGGACCATCTGCTGATCGCTCGTGATCGAAATGACGCTCTCGTCGTCGGACACCGCATGAGCCGCAACAACGGCTCCGTTGCGATCGGCGCCCTTAATGCCGATCATACCCTGACCGCCGCGGCCATGGCGCGTAAAGTCCTTGAACTCGCAGCGCTTTCCGTAGCCGTTCGCGGTCGCGATAAAGAGAGTCTTCGCATCATCGACGGCATCGAGCGAAACAACGAGATCGTCGCCCAGAAGCCTTACGCCGCGAACGCCCGTAGCCGTACGGCCCATGCGACGGACATCCGTCGCGGCGAAGCGCATCGCGCGGCCATTCCTCGTGAGCATTATTACATCGTCGTCTGGCTTAACGAGGCGGACATCTCTTAACGAATCGCCCTCTTCGATATTGATCGCGCGGATACCCGACTTGTTGACGTTCTTGAACTCGCCGAGAAGCGTCTTCTTCACGGTACCCTTAACGGTCGCGAAGAACACGTCGACGTCTCCCTCGAACGATCTGATCGGCAGGAGATTCAGAACCTGTTCTCCCTCCTGGAGATTGAGAAGATTGATGAGCGGACGGCCGAAGCTCGTGCGCGGCGCCTCGGGAATCTGATACGCGTCCTTCAAGAAGAGACGGCCCGTATTCGTAAAGAACATAAGCGAGTCGTGGGTCTGGGCGACGAAGACGAGGCGGATGAAATCCTCCTCCTTGACCTGGGCGCCCTTGACGCCGTGGCCACCGCGCTTCTGCTCGCGATACTCCGTAAGAGGAACGCGCTTGATGTAGCCGCGGTTCGAAAGCGTAATCACGCAAGGCGCGTCGGGGATCAAGTCCTTCATAGAAACCTCGTTCTCGTCGGCGACGAGTTGAGTGCGGCGGCGCGCATCCTCCTTCGAGCAGTAGCGGTTCTTGATATCGGCGAGATCTTCGCGGATGATGGCGTAGACCTTCTCAGGATCGGCGAGAATCGCCTTGTATTCGGCGATCGCCTCAAGAAGCTTAGCGAGCTCCGCTTCAAGCTTCTCGCGCTCGAGACCGACAAGCTGGTAAAGACGCATCTCGAGAATCGCGTTTACCTGAAGATCGCTGAAGCTGAAGCGCTCCTGAAGTCTCTCCTTCGCCTCCTGACGCGTCTTCGAGGATCGGATGATGGAGACGACTTCGTCGAGATTGTCGATCGCCAAAAGAAGCCCGTCGAGAATATGCTTTCTGGCCTCTGCCTTCTTAAGCTCAAAACGGGTTCTGCGCGTAATAACCTCGAAGCGATGGTTGACATAGCAGCGGAAGAAATCCTTGAGATTGAGAATCTTCGGGCGTCCGCCGTCGATAGCGAGCATAATCGCGCCAAACGTCGTCTGAAGCTGAGTATGCTTGTAAAGATGATTGAGAACGACCTCGCCCATCGCGTCGCGCTTAATGTCGATGACGATTCTGACGTCAGCCTTCGATTCGTCGCGGATGTCGCTGATGCCGAGAATTATCTTCTCCTTTACGAGCTCGGCCATGTGCTTGATCATTTCGGCCTTGTTTACGCCGTAAGGAATCTCGGTTACTATGATGCGCTCGCGGCCATTCTTCTCCTTCTCGACCTCTGCCGTGCCGCGGACCGTAAGCTGGCCTCGTCCGAGCTTGTACATCGCGTTGATGCCGTTGACGCCGCAGATCTGGGCACCGGTCGGGAAGTCGGGGCCTTTGACGAACTGCATGAGATCGTCGACGGTACATTCGTCGCGGTGCTGAATGTAATAATCGATACCGTCGCAAAGCTCGCCCAGATTATGAGGCGGGATGTTAGTCGCCATACCGACGGCGATACCGGACGAACCGTTCAAAAGGAGATTCGGAAGTTTAGCGGGAAGTACGGTAGGCTCTTCGAGCGTTTCGTCGAAGTTGGGCGCCATGTCGACCGTATCTTTCTCCAAATCACCGAGAAGCTCCTCGGTAACCTTCTGCATTCTCACCTCGGTGTAACGCATTGCGGCCGCGCCGTCGCCGTCGATAGAACCGAAGTTACCGTGGCCGTGAACGAGCGGAACCCTGAGCGAGAAAGGCTGGGCCATGCGGACGATCGTTTCGTAAACCGCGCTGTCGCCGTGGGGGTGGTACTTACCGATGACGTCGCCGACGATACGGGCGGACTTCAAATGCTTCGTGTTCCACGTGTTGCCGAGCTTATGCATCGCGTAGAGACAGCGGCGATGAACAGGCTTAAGGCCGTCTCTCACGTCGGGCAGCGCACGCCCGACTATAACGCTCATAGAGTAATCGATGTAATCGCGTGACATCGATTCTTCGATGTTTATTTCATCGTTCGCCACGGCAGGATTTTGAATCTCAGCGGACACTTCGGCATCTATTTTTTCATCGCTCATATTACCCGATATTATACCATATTTTACCCATGTTTTACTATGTAAAACACCCTTGCAACATCCAGCGTTTTATCCAAGACGGCTAAATATGATGCAACAGTCGTATTGACGCGCTCCACTCGACTTCCGCTTTGTCCCGGCAGCATGAAAGCAGCTGAAACGCAGGAGATCAATTTCTTTCGCGCGTTTAAAAGCGATTCAATTATTGCCGCGTCGCGCTTTCGCCGACCTTCGAATAAAACGCGGGAGATTCGACCAGATGGAGTGATAACCGTAACCGCCATTCTGCATCTCATCTATCGCGTCTTCCACATTCCATCCTTCGCACATTATACGATACATGGCGCACATCGTTCCCGTCCTGTCGGCTCCGTGCTGACAATGCACCAAAACAGGCGTCGCGTTCGTATCTGCCACTATCGATAAAAACCGGTCCACATATTCCTCTTTCATGTTGGCTGTGAAAATCTCGATCCGCCGCATTTTCAGCGGAAGTGCACCGATCTCATCCTCGTCGGAATGATTGTCGCGAAGATTGACCACAGTCTTAATTCCAAGAGCAACGAGGTTGGTCATTCCTTCAGCCGTCGGCTGCGCACTGCGGTAAAGCGAATCGTTTATCTTGTAAAGATTCGGCACTCCCGCGCGCTGAACAGGCTTAGCCCATTTGTCGGGCCGTACTTCCATATTGGAAGAATCGGCCGAAGGCGCACACCCGAACACAGCACAAACAAAGAAAAGCACACCTAATATTTTAAGAGGCAACAGGCTTTTAATCAAGTGTTTTGGATATTCGGCAGCGAAGAGTGTGCCTATGGTTTTTATGAAATCTATAAATTTTCTCATGCGGGATATTGTACCATATTTCAGCTTCTGCGTAATTCAATTTGCGCAAGAATCATCACCCCAACCAACCACCGCATTTTGCAAAATGCGGTGGTAACTCTTCCCTCAAAATGGATTGGGTGTTTATTGGACTACAAAATAAAAAAATCCCCGCCGATGATTCGGCAGGGATTTTTCTTTATCGCTCTCGTGATTACTTGGCGATGACGCGAGCCATCTCGAGAACCTTGTTCGAATAGCCCCACTCGTTGTCGTACCAGGAGCAGACCTTGACGAAGGTGGGATCGAGCTGGATGCCGGCCTTGACGTCGAAGATGGACGTACGGGCATCGCCGCGGAAGTCGGTCGAAACGACGGCCTCGTCGGTATAACCGAGAACACCCTTGAGCTCGCCCTCAGAAGCCTTCTTCATAGCGGCGCAGATTTCCTCGTAGGAAGCAGCCTTCTCGAGCTCGACGGTGAGGTCGACGAAGGAGACGTCGGACGTGGGAACGCGGACCGACATACCCGTGAGCTTACCGTTGAGAGCAGGAAGAACCTTACCGACGGCCTTAGCGGCACCCGTCGAGGAAGGAATCATGTTCTCGAGGATGCCACGGCCACCGCGCCAATCCTTCTTGGAAGGACCGTCAACCGTCTTCTGGGTGGCGGTAGCGGCGTGGATCGTGGTCATGAGGCCGCGCTTGATGCCGAAGGTGTCGTTGAGAACCTTGGAGATGGGCGCGAGGCAGTTCGTCGTGCAGGAAGCGTTGGAGATGATGTCCTGACCGGCGTAAGTCTCGTGGTTGACGCCGTAGACGAACATCGGGGTCGCATCCTTGGAAGGAGCGGACATGATGACCTTCTTAGCGCCTGCGGTGATGTGAGCGCGAGCCTTGGCATCCTCGAGGAAGAGACCCGTGGACTCGACGACGATGTCGGCGCCGACGTCGCCCCAAGCGAGAGCGGCGGGATCCTTCTCAGCCGTGAGACGGATCTTCTTGCCGTCAACGACGAGGTTGTTGCCGTCAACAGCGATCTCGTGCTTGAAGATGCCGTGTACGGAGTCGTACTTGAGCATGTAAGCGAGGTAATCGGGATCGAGGAGGTCGTTGATGCCGACGATCTCGATGTCGTTAGCGAAGTTCTCAACCGCAGCGCGGAAGACCATGCGACCAATGCGGCCGAAGCCGTTGATACCAACCTTGATAGCCATTTTTTTTGTTCCTTTTTTTGTTTTTTTAGTTTAACTTAAATTAAGCCTTGGTAACCTTACCGGCCTTCAGGCAGCGGGTGCAAACGCGAACGCGCTTGGTGTTGCCCTTGCCGTCCGTAGTGCGGACGGTCTGAAGGTTGGGAAGGAAACGGCGCTTGGAGATACCGGTCGTGTGCAAACCGATACCGCCTTTGTACTTGGGAGAACCCTTGCGGACGATGACGTTGCCGACCGTGGGACCCTTACCGCAGATTTCACAAACTCTGGACATTTCGGTGTTCCTTTCGTGAGATTTTTCTTACTTGGACTCGCCGGGCTGCCACTCGACGTTCGCGAAAGCATTGTCAAACGCGGCGGAGAGGCCACCGAGGCTGTCGCTGCCGGCTGTCTTGGAGGATACAGGCTCGACGGGCTCGCCGGCGGCCTCAGCTTCGAGAGCCTTGAGCTCTTCGTCGCTCATGGTCATAGCGCGGATCGAAAGACCGATACGGCGCTCGCCACGGTCAACCTTGACGACACGGGCCTCGACTTCCTGACCGACTTCGAGAGCGTCCTTGACCTTCTCGACGCGCTGATCGGAGATCTGGGAGATGTGAACGAGACCGTCGACACCATCCTCGAGCTCGATGAACGCACCGAACGAAGCGATCTTGGAGACCTTGCCCTTAACGGTGGAGCCGACCGCGTACTTCGCGGCGATGTCGCTCCAGGGATCGGTCTGGGCCTGCTTGAGGCCGAGCGAGATGCGCTGCTCTTTCGGGTTGACGTCGAGAACGACGGCCTCGACTTCCTGGCCCTTCTGGAGGCACTCGGAAGGATGGTTGATCTTGCGCGTCCAGCTCATATCGCTGACGTGAATCATACCGTCGATACCCTCTTCGAGCTCGACGAACGCACCGTAAGCCGTGAAGTTGCGAATCTTGCCGCCGACCTTCGAACCGACCGGGAAGCGCTCCTGAACCGTGTCCCAAGGATTGTCCTGGGTCTGACGGATGCCGAGGGCGATCTTCTGGTTGTCGATATCGACGGAGAGAACAACGACCTGAACCTCGTCGCCGATATTGAGAACGTCGCTGGCGCGGGCAACGCGCTTGGTCCAGCTGAATTCGCTGATGTGAACGAGACCTTCGACGCCGGGAGCGATCTCGATGAACGCGCCGTAGGCGGCGAGATTGACGACCTTGCCGGCAACGCGGGCGCCGACGGGGAACTGCTCCTGAATCGTGTTCCAGGGATTCTCGGTCGTCTGCTTGAGACCGAGGCTGACGCGCTCGCGGTCGCGATCGACATCGAGAACCATAACGTCGAGCTCTTCGCCGACCTTGAGCATCTCGGCAGGGTGCTTGACGCGGCCCCAGCTCATATCGGTGATATGCAAAAGACCGTCGAGACCGTCGAGGTCGATGAACGCGCCGAAGTCGGTGATGTTCTTCACGCGGCCCTTGCGGACCTCGCCCTTCTGGAGAGAACCGAGAAGCTCGGCCTTCTTCTCGGCGAGCGTACCCTCGATGAGCTCACGGCGCGAGACGATGAGGTTACGCCTCTCGTTGGAAATCTTGATAACCTTGAAATCGTAAGTCTGGCCGACATAGGGCTCGAGCTCCTTGACGGGAGCGACTTCGACCTGGCTGCCGGGCAGGAACGCCTCGACATCGTCGATGGCGACCAGAAGACCGCCGCGAACGGCAGACTTGATCGTACCGGTGACGACGCAGCCTTCAACATAACGCTCGAGAATCTTCTCCCAGCGGATCTTCTCATCGGCGCGGCGCTTAGAAAGCTCAACCATGCCGGTCTTCTCGTTCTCGAGCTGAACAAGCATTACGGTTACCTTCTCACCGACCTTGACGCTGTCGGCACCGAACTCGGAAGCGGAAACCGCGCCCTCGGACTTGTAACCAATGTCAATGAAAACGTCGTCACCCTTGACGGCGCTGATGGTACCCTCGATGATGCTACCATTCTTGAACTTCGACTCCTGAAGCGCCTGCGCAAGCATCGCTTCCATCGCGGACGAACGCTCCGACGGAGCCGTAGGTTTACGAATTGCCATACTTTATTGTATTTTTATTGTTTAATTTATAATCGCGGTTTTCGGCCGCGTCCACCCCGTTTTTGGGCGTGGAACTTATAGTATATCACTTTATTCTCCTTGCGTGCAATGGGAAAATTGCAACTTTTGCCGAACCTGTAAATCCGCATTGATGATTTAATCAACATTTGATATAATTCCTTGCGAATCTCCGCTTTGGGGGTGATCCGGTTTCGACGGGATATGCCGAGGTCAGATCGCGCGTCGTGGATCCTCGTTGGCCACGTTAAAAACGAGGGAAAAAAGTAATTGCCAACAACGATTACGCTCTTGCCGCCTAAGTAATGGCCGCATGTCGAAGCGCCGATGTCTGCTGAGCGCCTAGGCATCATTTAGCAGATCACGCTTAAGGGGGCTCCGCTCGCCCGCTTAAGGGTGCCGAATCGAACGGATGGTTGGGGATAAGCCCGTTGGTCGGCGTACCTCAGCCGAGATTAAAGGCCGAATACACGCGTAGAAGTTTGGTCGGAGCTGTTTCGGACAGGGGTTCGACTCCCCTCACCTCCACCATCCTTCGCACGGCCTGCCGGCCGTGACTACGGATGGCAGGCCGTGCGAAGGATGGTGCCCTCCGTAGCCGGCGGAGCCGCGTAGGAGGGCTAAAGTACGAGTGAATAGCCGTGACTACGGAATCTTCCTCCGTAGTCGGCGAAGCCGCGTAGGAGGATGGCGGGCCGTACGAAGGATGGCGCCCTCCGTAGTCGGCGAAGCCGCGTAGGAGGGCTAAAACCGAAAAACTTATGTTCTACACATACATATTAAGAAGCCTTCCTCATCCTACACAACGGTATATAGGCCATACCGCTGACCTGCGATCTCGCCTTGATGAGCATAATTCCGGCAAGTCTCCCCATACGGCTAAATTCCGTCCTTGGAAGGTTGAAACCTTCATCGCGTTTGAATCGATAGACAAAGCACAGTCCTTTGAGCGGTACTTAAAGACAGGATCCGGACATGAATTCGCCCGCCGACATTTCTAGGATACTCCTCCGCGACAGTGAACTTGTCGAATCATCATCTGTCTTTGACTCACTCCTTGAGGAGAGCCGAGGTTGTATACATGCGGTTGCGGCGTGGCAGAAGAGGTGGCGCAAGAGAATGGCACGATGAAAGTAAATGGGTTGAAGGCATCATTGGAGATGTGATATGTCAAGCTTAGATGACAAAAGTAGACAAGGTGATGAAATAAAGATTTGTTTCTTCACAGCATATCCTTCTAATCATTATGACGAAGACGAAGAATAGTTAACAGGAGGGAACGAGCAATGTGTTCCGAAAAGTACATTCCACCGTACAAGGTGGGCGAAGAGGCGGTGAATCTCATCGCCGAGATATCCGCCGCCGTGGAAAGGTTCGACATCGAGATCTCCGGCGTCAAAGGTGTGCGGCTTCGCAAGACAAACCGCATCAAGACGATTCACGGTTCAACCGCCATCGAGGGCAACACTCTCACGGAGGACCAGGTCACCGCCGTTCTCGAAGGGAAGAAGGTCGTAGCCCCGCAAAGGGAGATTGACGAGGTCTTGTGCGCAGCGGCGGCATATGAGGCGATAGAAAGCATTGACCCCTACAAGATGAAAGACCTCCTCAAAGTCCACAAGCTGATGATGGGTGGTCTCGTCGAAACCGCCGGAGCGTTTCGCACGGGGCAGGTTGGTGTCATAGATGGAGCGGGGAACGTCATCCACATGGCTCCGCCTGCCGCACATGTTCCGAAGCTCATGAAGGATCTGTTCAAATGGCTGAACGAATCCGGGGCTCATCCGCTTGTGAAGAGCTGCGTGTTCCATTACGAGTTCGAGTTCATCCATCCTTTCCAGGACGGCAACGGCAGAACGGGACGCTATTGGCAGACCGCCATTCTTGGAAAGTGGAGAAACGCATTCTACGCCGCTCCCATCGAAAACATCGTCTGGGAGAACCAGAGTGGTTACTACCTCGCCATACGGCGTTCAACGCTTCTGGGCAATTCGGAACCGTTCATCGACTTCATGCTTGAGCGCATCCTGCAGGCAATCAAGGTCAAGGGTGAGGAACTCAAGAATGTCGGTGTAAATGTCGGTGTAAAACTTTCCGCACGTGAGCGCGATTTGATTGAACTTCTTCGACTTGACGGAACTCTTACTGCAGCACGAATTGCCGAAACGTATTCGATTTCGACGCGCCAAGCCGAGAGACTTCTAACCTCCCTCAAGAAGAAAGGTTTTATTGTTCGCGAAGGTTCGGATAAGGCAGGTTTGTGGGTTGTGAAGGAGTGATGATTCATAAGGTTTGGCTTCGGGTTTCAGATTTCAGGCTGCTGGTTTAGGCTCACGCAAAGTCCGCGAAGTTCGCAAAGTTTTCTTTTGTATTTCTTTCGTTGCTTGGAGTTTCGGAGTTTCGGAGATCTGGAGGGGTAAATCTCTTAAACTCCCAATCTCCTAATCTCCCAAAAGCGAAAGCAAAATTCCTCTCTTCACCTTCACCTTTAACCTTCACCTAACTACTAGCTCATAGCTCCTGGCCCCTAACTGCGCGATCTCGAACTTTCCAAACTTTTTGCGTCTTTCGTGGCTCAAAAATGCTATAATACTGACATATAAATGATACGGCGAGAGTCGCGTTATTACCGCGTGTCTAGAGCGCGTGTAAAAGGATTTTAAGAGAAGTTAATTTTGGGCTAACTTTGTCAT
>JAZOQU010000028.1:0-42235 GCA_045656225.1 Kiritimatiellia bacterium
TGGAGAAGCCGACCGTTTTCGGTACTACGATCGGTATATCGTTTCAATCAGTTATCTCTTCTTCCTTTCATTGTTTGGTTACTGATGTGAATTGTTAGGCAACGCATTCTATCATTAAAGGGCATACCAACATACGCACAATGGCGTTCGTTGCCTTTGTGCCGTCGCAATAAAAGTTCGCTGTCATGATAGATGATGCCATAAAGTTACTTAAACTTTCATTTGAATTACACAATTTCTCACTCAAAAAGTGTATATATTATACCATTTTTGGGTTAATAATGATAGGTGCGAAAATTACAAATTTATTTGTGCTGCGCTTATGTGCGCTTATGGACTAGACAAAACGATGTGTGTAGATTTATGACTAGTAGATTCATCTATCCCATAAAAAAAGCGGACGGCTTCCGTAGAAAAGCCTTCGACACCGAAAGGAAGTGGTGTCAGAGACAAAAACCGAAAGCCGTCCGCAAGCGACGGTAGGTTAATCCGCCGCTTAAAATCTATCTGTATTAGCCAAGCAAGAGTTTCATCTTATATCCTACGCCAGCAAGCCGGGCGATGGTAAAATCGAAATCAGCACCATCGGCATAAGCCGCCAACGCCTCTCTCGCTTGATTGCGAAGAGCCTTGAACGCCGCTGTTTTCCTGATTGCATCTTTCATGTTATTCTCCTCCTTGAAATCAAGTTGGCACTATAATGCCATAATAACCCTTATTCAGCAAGTGCATTTTCCAGCACCAGTTCCCAATTTTTCGTCTTGTTGTAAACACCATGAATCGGAAGATTCCGAAAGCCGTCAGACACATCCTTCTGATCTTTTTCGAAAGTTATGCACTCAACCTCGTCATTGTCCGCAAACCCTCGAAGCAGTTGAATCAATTCAACTTTGGTAATTGCCATATTAATCTTCCTTTCATTGCGGCATCCGCCGACCTTGCGGTCGGCGTTGCCTTTATTATGTTACGCTCGAACCGCGAATCCCCACTCGCCGTTCCCGATGTTTGCTAACACGATACCAAAATCAAACAAGCCCGAAACGACCGCCTGTCGTTTTGCCTCGGTCAATCTCGCCTTTACCATAATGCCTCCGTTCGGCATCTCATTGAATGTCTTTAGGTCAATGCCGACAAAGGCAAACACCTTTGTTGCAGCATCCTTTATCATCTCGATTTCTCCCGGTCGCGGAAGTCTTATCGTGTTGTATCCCATGCTCTTTTCCTTTCTTTGTTAGGAGGACCATCCTCCCCTTTTTTGAGCTACATAGTGCCGTAATGTTTCTGTAATAGCAAGTCGATATTTGAACTATTTATCGAATAACTCCCACCGCGCTATTTCCTCCCCAGATTGGGAATTAAGCACCCATTCGTCAGTCCAATGCGAGACATTCTTTTTGAGATCACATCCGCGATCAACCGCCATCTCTTGCACCTCACGTTCAATCGCATCTGTTGCTTCCTTGCGCCCCTTATAGAAATGGGTATCCGTCCCATAACCACTTGCGGAAAACACTACCATCGCCATTTTCTTTACCTCTTTCGCTTGCGGCGAGGCGGGCTAAAATGCCCGCACACGCCCTCGGTTTCATTTAAGACCAATCCCTTTGAAGTTCCGGTCTCCAGCCGCACACGCGGCGCGTTCGGCCTCTCGTGCCGCCTCGTAGTCGTGCCGCTTCTGTTCAGCATCCTTGCAAGCCATGCAGATGGTCTCGGTGTTGAACATCGACATCGTTCGACCGCCAGCAAGACTCGCTCCGCATCTGTCGCAGGTCTTTTGTGTGAAGAATGTATCCATCTTATTTTTTGCTTTCTCAATGCGTGGGGTGGGGACGCGCCCCACCCCGCATTGCTTGTCAGTCGTGCAAATCCTTCTGCTCAATCTCCCAAAAAATCTCATCGCCGATCCGGGCATTATCATCGTCTTGGCGAACGAGGTCTTCCGCGCAGAACCTTGGATTCTCAGAAGCGAGGGTCTCCTGAATATCCTCCTCCATCGCCCCCTTGGCATCTTCGTAATGCCGGAAGAGCGATGTGGTCGGCGCTTCGCCATTGTAAGGGGTGCGAATCATCAGCTCCCACACTCGCTTCTGCTTGCGCGTGTAAAAGGCTCGTCCTGCGTTGCGCATAATCTCGGCTATCTCCGTATCCCATCCTCTGGGATAGATTGCCGGGCGGTCGTTAACAACCTCTTTAATTGCTTCTTTCAGTGTCATCTTATTTTTCCTTTCTTTGGTTTTTAGGGTTTTCCCCTTTGTTTTTTCTGAACACATGATGCCGTAATAACCGCACTATAGCAACGGGTATAATTGATTATTTTGAATAGATTATTATTCAATTTATTTATTATTCTATCGACTATTATCTTCGAATTTACGGTATAATAGGCGTGGCGCTCATAAACTATGAGCTACCACCAATGGTGGGGTGGGGGCGAAGAACAAGCTCCTATCCCATCATCCGTATAATGCCGTAATAGCGCAACTGATAGCAAGCGGTATTATCATATTTCTAAAAGAAAGATTCTCCGCCCATACCCAAGGCGGAGAACCTGACTCGTGTTCTTATTTGAGAAGTCTTTTTTCGAGTTCAGCTAAATCCAACCCTCCGTCAATTGGACGATAGGGTGGGTCGTCGGGTTTTCCAAATGAATCCTTTACTCCATGCACCCTTGCGCCATGAGAACATATCAAACGGTAGCCCATTGGGTAAGGCAGGTGCTTGCGGTCTTTCACCGCCTTTGGTGTCATCACATAGGTGAAGGCGTAAACCTTATGCTTCTCATCAAGGTAGGCGTTAATCCCGATTGAAGTATAGATGCGAGGGAATCCTTCGTACGCATCAAGGATATGAAGTTCGCTATCGGTTATCAAATACAAAACTCCCTCAACGCGCCCACCAATCTTGCGTTCAATATCAGCGTAAAGTCGCTCCTTGATTGTCCATCCCTTGATGTAAGCCTTACCCACAAGGCGAGCCTTTGGGATCCTCTCACCGATTCGGTCGGGATTCATATTGCTTCCGTAGGCAAAATAAAAATGGTTGCTCATCGTTTTTGTTTCCTTTCTTTTTTAAGCTTGCCCACCCCCTCGCTTGAGGAGGTGGGCTTTTCGTTTAGTCTTGCCTTCCGTTTTTCCAAGCGGCTGAACCTGGCATTCGCTTGAGAAGGTGCTTGCGAGGTGCCTTGAACATTTCTCCGTTCCAACCGAGGCGGAGGAGAAAAACGCGAAGGTCGTACTTGGCACTCGTTTCGTTGTAGGCTCGTTGGCCTCTCGCGCTTGCCGCTTTTGCGTTCATCGCCTTGCGGACGATGCTCAAGGCGAGGAGGATGTTCGTGCGAATCTCGCCCGCGTGGGTGGTTGCCTCAAAAAGGCGGAACTCAACCGTGCGCTTACCACCGTTCCAAAGGTTGTGGAGGTTCAAGGTGCAGTAGCGCGCTTCGCAATAATGGTCGTAGCGGTCGTCCACTCCGTAGTAGTAGGCGTCTCCAAGCTTCGCCATCGTTGGGTTGCGAAGCTTGAGCATCCTATTTACAAAAGCGCGGTCGGTTCTTCTTGTGTACCTACCGAGGCGGTATGCGCTCGTTCCGCATCCGTGAACAATCAGCTCCTCTTGCTTATAAAAAATCTTCACGAGGTTTTGAATCTGCTTAGGCGTTAAGTGCGCCGCTCCCACGTGGATGTGAAGGCCTGCTCCACCGCCAGCCCTCGCGCCTGCTCTGCGCAGGGCGCGAACAACTGCTTGTACCATTGGGATGTCGCTGAAGCGGAGGATGGGGCTTACCGTTTCGCTTCCTCCGCTTACCGAGGCGTCCGTCTCGCAATTCCATTTGCGTCCATCGGGCATCGTGACCACCCAATTTGAAAGGTGCCTGCCTTCGTAGCGGTAGGTTCCGCCAACCACCTCGGCAACCGTCCTCGCGGCTTTCTCCGTGGTGATTCTGTCGTACTCAAGCTCAATCCCAAAGGCGAGCTCGCTCAATTCTGCTTCCGTTAGTGTCATCGTTTTTCCTTTCTTTTTGTCTCGCAAAGGGCCTTCCTTTGCTTTGTTTTTCTGAAACACATAATGCCGTAATACTCAGATAATAGCCAGTCGATATATGACTGTTTTTAATTATTTATTATTCGCTTTTATTAGTTATAACCCCTTGATAATACTTGCCTTATTACGGCATAATACGGAAGGTGGGATAGGATCTTGATTCAAAGCCGCCCCGGTTCGGTAAACCAAATAAGAGAGCGATGCCACGCCCGTTTTACCGAGGTGACATCGCTCTCAAGGAAAAACGATGCTTCAAATTTATCAGCCGTTACGATTCCTCCAATCGCCACCCTCGATCAACTTTGCAGTCTTAGGGAGAGAGTTCATGATGTAAACCAATGCACGAACTCGTCCACCCCTCTCGAGAAACACATCAATTTCTTCTCGGCGATAAAGTCGGGGATAACCTTCAAGGCGATCCATCGAAGCGATACCTGCATCATCGACCGTGAGAAGTTCGCCGATGATTTTTGTCTCTCCTTCATTGACGAAAGCAGGGAATCCATATCCAGTATCGTAAAGCGTCCCTTTCGCCCATGCCCGTGTACGCCTCGCATCTCTCGCCCATCCTGCGTTGCGCTCACCCGTAAGTAGTGTTCCGTAAACGAACACCTTATGCTCGACTTGAGGAATCTCAATACCGAGTTCTTTTTCCGCTCTCCTCCGCGCTTGCAGAGGGAGGTGTTTGATTTCTCTTATGACTTCATTGATGTCGTGCTTCATTTTTTTGTTCCTTTCAGTTTGTTTTATTCTTCTTCACTTTGAAGTATTTCATTCCATAAATTTTGTTCGCAAACGCCTCCGCTTCGCGCTTCAGAAGATGAAGGGAATCTTGCAGACGATTGATTTCATCTCTAAGCTTACGAACTTCGTTATACTTGTTTTCAAGTTCAACAAGCTCTTCTTTGGTAGGATGGCGCGTCTCCTTGGTTATGATGTAGAAATCAGAATCAAAGCATCGTGTAAATTTCTCTGAAAAGCCGCTCACGTTTCTTTCCTTTCTTTAGTATTCTCCTCACCGTATTTCTCGGTGAGGAGAAACTTGTTCATCAGTCGCAATCAAAATATTTCATGCAGGTCGCAAGGAGGTGATTATAATCCCCACTCATGCATTCTTTGGTGAACACATCAATCAAGTCCGCTTTCCCGTTTTTGCGTAGCGTCCGACTCGCTCTTCCAATTATTGACCAGGCGTTGCCGTCCTCACCGACAAGCTTCAGCTTGAGGCCTGTTATTGTTTTTTCCTTTGCCATCGCTATTTTCCTTTCTTTTTGGGGTTGCCCACCCCCTTGCGAGGGTGGGCGTTTTTCGTTCAAGCCTCTTCCGTTGCTTTCTTTGCACGTTGCAAGGTGCGGATTTGGAAGGCGAGGTGGCGAAGCTCAAGGGCTATCGCGTCAAGTTCTGCGTACCTCCAAACCACCGACTTGTCGGCGGCGAGCTTGTTAATCAGAATGGTCGCTCTTGCACCTTTCTTGGCAAGCGCATCCTTGATGTCGGTGCGGAGCTTTTCTTGCCCGGCCTTGACCTTTACTAATCTCATCTTTTGCATCGTTTTTCCTTTCTTTCAAAGGGTCCATCCCTTTGTTTTTTCTGACCATATAATGCCGTAATACTCTGATAATAGCCAGCGGGTATTTTCATTATTTTGATAATTTTTTATTCTCTTTTTATTACTTATACCACTTGATATTACTTGCACTATTATCGTATTATACGGACGATGGGATAGGGACTCGATTCGCGCCCCGCCCCCATTCATCTACAGAAAAAAGCCCCGGTAGAACCGGGGCACTTTTTTTCTTACTCCTTCCGCACCTTTCGGACTTTTTTAATCTCGCTTATGAATCTCGTTGCACCAGCTATCAACCTTCGAAGTGACATCTCTTGTTCATCATTAAGTCCGACCGATTTTCCCTCTCCCTCATGAGCGCAAATAAAAACATCTCCAAGAATCACATCACCGAAAAAAGATATCCCCGATAGCACACTCGCAAATGGATTAAGCGGCAGCGCCCTGATCTTTCCTTCCTCATTAAACCAAACATCAATTTCCGGCAATCCCATTACATCAAGATTCCAACACTCAATCAATCCACCGGCCGCTTTCTGCATTGTTTGAAGTGGGATGGGGTCGGCTTCCGACCCCTCCACCTCTACAAACTTCCACTTGCCTGCCGTGTTGATTTTTAGGACTTTTGATTTCATCGCTTTGATCCTTTCCTGCTTCAACCTTGGGTTTTCTGCATCCTTTTCTCCTTCGCAATGGCATTGCTATCACTCCATTCGATGAGCTTTTCAATTTTCATCTTGAGAAGCTTCGCCATCTGCCGCAGGATAAGTTCGCGCGTTCTCGTGTCGGTATCCCATTCCACATCATCGCCAAGTCCATCTCCATTTGACATACACTTGTAAACATCGGCAAAAGTAACCGCTCTCGACAACCGCTCAATCGCCCAAAGCTCATCGGGGTTCTCGCGTTCAAACCAAGTGTAAATCGGCTCGTTCATCGCGCTCGTATTGCTTATTCTCTTTTTTGCTTTCATTGTTTTGTTTCCTTTCTTAAGGGTTCTCCCCTTTGTTTTTTTCTGCCCACATAATGCCGTAACACAGAGATAATAGCCAGTCGAAATATGCTTATTTTTAACTATTATTTATTGAGATTTATTACTTATACTCCTTGATATAGAATCTATTATTACGGTATATTAGCGGACGATGGGATAGGATCTCGATTCAAAGCCACGGATAAAAGCAAAATGCCACGCCCCAAAGAGGCAAACCCATATGGAGGCGTGGCTGAATAATCAGTTAAGAGCTGAAACAGTATTTGTCGAACTCTCAGCATCAAGATGCTCTACGACATCTCGATAGATTTTCTCGGCTGTCGCATGAAGAATAAGAGCTTGGTCAGCGGTAATTTTTCCGTCAACTACAAGCTGCTCAATACGGTTTGATACCGCTACCTTACCTCCATTGGTATACGCCTCCTTGAGAACAAAGGAGATTGTATCCTCAAGCTTCTCCTTTCCTGCGGTAGTGCAACCAACGCAAAGCTTAAGACAGATAATAACCGTCATAAGAGTAAGCGTTACCTGAGAAACAATCCACATGATTCTTTCGAACTTATCCATACTTTTACCTTTCATTTATTGTTTTGTAAATTCTCTTCTCTCACCATGAGAAAAGAGAAAATGATTTATTGCCTGACCAGTCAGGCTGTCCCGACTTGGTCGTTTCAGATTTGAGTGCGCCGATGCGCATTCCATCCTCACGAACTTGAAGCGTCGCTTCATCGGGAGGATAGAATTCCCTTTGAACGATTTTTTGCGTAGCACACCCCGAAATTGCGACGGCAAAAATGCCGCCGCACAGAATAAAGAGTAATCGTTTCATTACGCCTGACCGTCCGCTTTTCGCCGCTCATCGTAAGGAGCGCGCCAAGCACTCCAGCCAAAGAGCTGACAGTAGTTCCCATATCTCCGGGCATCGTTCATAACAAGATAGCGGCGAGGTCTCCACCATCCAAATTCCGCCTTTGCGGCCTTGTAGCCATTACGCTTAAAGCGCGCGTTGCTGGCGGCGAAAGATGCCTCTGTTCCATCAGAAAGCGCCCATTCAGCATCATGAATGAAGGCAACCGGCTCAAGAGTCGGATGAAGCGTATTCACGAGTCCGCGAAGCCAATCAGGGAACGACTCTGGACCAATCCCGTTGTACACAGATTGAAGTTCTGTGTTTGTGAACTTATCAAGAATCTCACGTCCCTCAAGGTCATACTTTTCACAAAGCGCCTTGAGGCGCTTTACATCTTTTAGTGTTGCCATTTTTATTCCTTTCATTACTCCGCCACACACTGCGAAAGAATCGCCTCAATCTCCTCGGCACTCCTTCCACTCAAGCGTTGAAGTTCGTTTTTGCCCTGAATGAAGAACTCGTTATCCTCGCGGAAATCCTGCGCCGCAAGATACAAATCGTAGAGACCATTCTCTTCAATCCACGTGCGCGTGAGAATCCAAAGGTCGGCTTTCTTCAAGGCCATCACCATCTTAAGCTTTGAAAAGACCCTCACGCCAAGCGCAGGGTCGCGTCCTTCAATCATCTTGTAGACAGCGGTCAGCGTCTCGTCATCTTCCTGCCAACTTGAAAAAGCGGGATAGCGACTTGCCTCTGCTGGCGGCTTTACATCCACCACACGCTTCCAACCCAATGCGAGATAACTCTCATCGGAGGGATTCATCTTTTTAACCCCATCCGCTTCATCGAGCGTCTTGGGAGCATATTCGATCTGACCGTCTACCAGTCTTCCGAATTTTCTGTTCATGACTTTTCCTTTCTGTTAACTGATAATTGTTCCATTTGCCATCACGATTCCGTCCGAACCGTGAAAGCGAACATTTGAATTGGCGCAAAACGGAAACCCGCTCATCGCTTTTATCGCAGAGCAGGTTTTGTTGCGGATAAACATATCCGTCATATTTGGTCCGTAGTAATCAAAGAAGCGCGACGGAATGTGTGTCACGTTATCGACATACATTCTCGCTGGCGAAGACCCCGCATAGAATGATTCCTGCACAAGTGTCGTCATCGAGGGCAAGATGTAATCGGTAATGCCGAGCGTCGTGCCAAAGCAGTATCCTCCGATTGAAGTGACATTCGGAAGGTTGATAACACCTCGCATATTATGACAGTTGTTGAACCCATAACCCTCAAGGCGCGTCACCTTGCTTCCGACGCAAACAAGCTCCAAAAGCATATCCCGGAAGTGATCACCGCCAGGATTACCTGCCGTAAAACCAAACGACTGAATATCATCGCTGATCTTAATCGTGTAGTCTTTCTCGCGGCGATAAGTGTGCATTCGATTGGAAAGATTCGGAAACGACTCCTTCGTTCCGTCACCCCAGTCGACAGTCACCGATTCACTCCCTTGAGCAAGCGATCCAGCGCAGATTTTCGCCGTCATTCCATACGGCCCGATTCGGACAACAAGAACAGTAGCGTTCTTTGGAAACGACTCCGTCCAAAGAACGCTCTTAGAAGCAACCTGCATTTTGCCTCCTAACTCACTCTTGTACCATTGCCGAGAACAACTCCATCAATCCCATGAAAGCGGCATGACGCGTTCGCGTTCCAAGGGAATCTTGCGCCGTAGCCAGCCTCGATATTGCCTGATGGGGCTCGTTGCATAATCTGATCAACAGTCTTGTTGGAGATCCAAATGTCCATCAGATTCGGACAACGGTCGAAGTCCTGCGTAGCGAACTGATGCACATCTCCAAGATTCAATTCCCGAAGGCTTGTGCAACCTTGCCAAACATAACTCCAGCACACTCCGCTTTTGAGTGTCGTAAACTTCTCAAGAGAACTGCAATATTGGAATGTTCCATCGTAGTAGATTTCATTCTTTCCGATAACAACCTCTTTGAGTTTGCTGCAGTATGCGAAGTCACGCTGCCCCATCCATTGACAGTTAGGGGCGATGAACCGCTCAAGATTTGCCGCTCGTTTGAACGCCCCAGAATGACTGCCGATAATCTGTCCGCAGTAATCAACAACGGATATAACAGCATTATCGAAGGAATATTGCGCCTGACCATCAAGGAATCGCAATCCCATACTTCGAACACCCTCAATGACGATTTTATAGCGACCATGGTGAGCATATGTGTGTTCTGCATATTGGTCACCACTGCCAGCGTAGCCGCGCTCTGTTTTAGAGCCGTCACCCCAGTTGATTACAACTCCTTGTCCATCGGTGTGCTTATATGCGAGCTTAAAATAGAGACCCGTCGCCGGGGTCATTTCAACCTCAACGACAGTCCCGCGACAAGCTTCTTTCCAAAGGCATACCTTTGATGCTTTGAGCATACCTTAACCTCCGCTTTCAGGGGTCCATACAACATTGTCGACCCACGCACAGTCGCTTCCGTTTGAGACGCTTCCATCCTTGGAATAGACCCATTTGATCTCATGCACTCCATCTCCGGAAATGGAATAAGCGAAGTTCTGCCAAGAACGTCCGCCGGACATCTGCGTCTTTTCCGAGCCGTCAATGTAGAACCGGACTACATCATAAGTGCCTTCACTTGAGACCTGCATATCAAACGATATCTGGCCGCTTCCAACAACCTCTGTCTTGAGTGTCGTTGAGCCATTGTCGCCGATGCGACCCGATCTTGCACATCCCGAAGCCCCTGAATCGGAACTAACCGATTCATCGATGAACCAAGCCTGGCTATCAGTCGAATGGAAGGTAAGATTCTTCGCCGGGCAGATGTAGTCGACAAACGGATCAACATAAACCGCCCATTGCGCATAAAGTTTCTGAACCCCCGTCTTCACGCGGTCGGTCGGCTGGACAAGAACGCCGCCCTCGGGCTCGGTAAACCATCCCTGAAAGACATAGCCCTGCATTGTTGGAGCAGGAAGCGAACTATACTGCGCCCCAAGTTTGAATGTCTTTTCTGTCACATTCAAAACGCCGCCACAAGAATCAAAAGCAACCGTCCAGTCGATATCGACCATCTTGCGGTTTACGATGAAGATGCCTGCATCCGTCTCGGTGAATGCAAAGACATTCACGCCGATTTCGCACTTGAAAACGTCCTCATCGACATCCTCGTAGGAAACGGTCTCTCCTGCTGGCGCGACGAAAGAAATCTCCGGCACTTCATCAGCCGTAATGACGATACGAACAAAGAAGTCTCTGACGGAGCCTTTGACCTGCGGCGGCAAAACGAGCGTCAGAGGATCTGTCGTAGTCACCTCGACTCGCGTCACTGACTGGTCGGTGATAAGAACCTTGTTTGTTTCGGGCATACGGCGAAGAAGACGGTATCGCGACGCGCCAGCTCCTGTTTCTTCGCCACTCACCTCATCAAGTTGCGGAATGTACAGAATATCCATTTTTACACCTCATCTTTCACCTTGATTTCCATCGTCTCGTTAATCGGGATATAGCGGAGTAATTCCGCATCCTCCCATCTGCCGTAAGCCCACATAAGCCGAACCGAACCATTCTCGTCTTTATCAAGGCGGTGGATCGGACGCTCCGGCTCATTGCCAAAACACATATAGGTGATTCCCTCTACGCGCTTTATGAGATAAACGGCGAGTTCCTTTCGTTTGAAGAACTGGCTCGTCGCTTCAAACCCATAGCAATCAATCTGCATTTCGTTTTCCTTTCTTATTCGCTTTCGAATTGAGACACAATCCTTCTTGATACAAGAAAGACATCGGCATCTGTTTCCGTAAAGAAATAGATCACCGTTTCACCGTCCAACGGCGAATCAAGAGAGCCGTACTCACCCTCAAAGACAGCCGTTCCGCCAAAGGCAAGCGAACACTCGCCATGAGCCTTAACGCGCAAAAGAAACTCTCGCGCTTTACCGGGAATCATGTCCGGCATAACAACAGTCACTCTGCGATCCGTTAGCTCAAGCGTATTCATGGCACGGTCTTTAACTGTTACAAGTTCCCCGTCATCCATCACGCGATTGAGGTCGTATTGGGAGCGTTCTGTTGCACAGGCATTCGCCAACCGGCGAAACATTGCAACGAGCTTATCCCATTGATTGAAGACGATTACACTCATGAATCGACCTCCATCGTTTCGTCGATCTCTTTGTCGTAAACAAGACTCTCCGCTTTATCCCAAGCCCCACGAGCCCACTTGTGTTCAATAAGCCCATTCTCTCCGACACCAAGTCGGTGAATGATGGCATTCTCACCATCGCTAAACCTGTTGTAGGTAAAGCCGCCGATTACTTTCGATTCAAGGGGAGTACGCGCCAACCGATACCTCATCGGCGTCCCATCGCACGATTCCCCATAGCAGTTAATCTCCATTTACTTCTCCTTCCTCTTGAGGACGCGGAATCGTCCCGCCCCATTCTTTATCCCAAAAGAGCGACCTGAGTGTTTCCGAACATCCAAGTACAACCTCATAGCACCGATACCAGTCTGCTGTTGGAGAAGCTTTGAGCTTCTCTTCCGGCATAAGCTCGGCAGGATCATCCGTCCATGCTCCCGTCAGATTTGCGCAGTTTCTGTAGCAGTACGAAACGTCCGTCACCCCAACCGGCCAGGGCGGGATGTTTCCGACAGCTCCTGTACAGCCATCAAATGCAGCATGGAGCGACTGCGCGTCTGTCGGCCAAGGCGGTATCTCGCCGTGCATCCCGGTTGCGTTCTTGAAACAGGAACTGAACTCCCAACACCCCGATGGCCACTTTGGGAATCTTCCATATACTCCGGGACAGTTGCAGAAGCATTGAGCGACTTCTTTGATGTTTCGCCCCCATTTCGGGATTGGGCCTCGCAGATTTGTGCATCCATCGTATGTGGCTGATGCGTCCTCTATCGTTTCCGTCCAAGGCGGGAATGCCCCCGTTACGTCCCTGCAGAACTGATAGCAGCAGAAGGTCGATTTGATCGAACGACCCCACGGGATTATTTTTCCCTGAACCCCGCCATGATCGGGGTTTGTCCATCCGCAGTATGTCCCTTTGCAGGATTCAAGAAAATCACCCCAGCAAATCGGGAAGATTGCGGGGCGCGATATGAGAGTTCGCGGCTCTGATGTTCTCGTATAGCACTCCCAAAGCCGCCACTGCTTCACCTCGGGGCCGATGCGTATGCGATAACGACCAGCCTTCGTGAAGTCGTGCCAAGCCCGGTAATGAGTCAGCTTGTCGATTGTCCCGTCACCCCAGTCTACCGTATATTCGCCGTTTGGAATGTGAGCGGCAACATCCAACTGAAGCTGACAGAATCCGCCTTGGATTTCATAGTCGGCAATCTCAAAATCAAATACCGAATAGAGATTCAATGGCCGCGATCCGTGCATAAGCGTTCTCGTCGACACCATAAACTTATACCTCCTCAAGTTCGATATCGGGATCGAGATAAACGAATCCACCTGACGAATACCACGAGAAATAGACTCTCACATCAACAACCCCGCCATCCGGGATGTCAACAGGCATTTCAAGAACCTGCTGTTGAAGTTCCGAATCGTTCACCCAAGTCGAAGCTGAATCGTCCGCCCAGCGGCCATGCACGGTTGAGTAGTAGACCTTGCCTCCGATGGTGGCAGAGATAATGAAGTGCCGATACATTTCCGCAGGTTTCGCATACCCCTTGAATGCAATGTGCGCTTTAAGGATGTGCCGCCCCGGATTGACGGGCGTAAGCTGCATTCCGTTGAAAGGACGTCGCCCCAACACCATCGTTTCAGGATTCGAGCAGACATTGTTCAAGAACTTAAGCGCACTCGCGCCGCCGCCTTGACGATGAACGCTCCATGTGTCACAAAGCCCGTTCTCACAGCGGAACGCGAAGTGTCCCTCTGCGCCCTCATTGTTGCACCCGATTCCCTGATAGATGTGCTGAGCGGTCGATGAGTTGCTGGTCATCGGTGCAAGAGCCACATTCGATTCATCGACAAAGATGCTGCCGCGTTCGCTGTAGGGCGAAGCAACCGCAGCATCCTCGTTGTAAGGATACTGAGGATTGTCGATATTTACCGTCAAGCTCCTCACTCTTGCATGAGTTCCGTCCGAGACATGGATGGCTTTACCGGGAAACCAAGTCGAAAGCGAAAGAATGTCCGCCTCAACCGCCGAGAGAACAACCGTCCCTGCGAATGTAGCATCCGTGAGACGAGCCGTCTCAATGTAGGCGGCCTTGCCTCTTGGATTTATGACAGTCAAGTTCGTAATCTGAGGTACTTTCGGATAGAATGTGCAGTCACTTTGGGTGAATGTCATAACAACCGCCGCATTCGATTCTCCGTCCCCCGTTGCCGAATCGTAAGTAATGGGCGTACCGATTCCCGACTCGTCGGCAAGGACGATTCGGACATTATCGACTTTCTTGACGATGCCCGGCACATAGTTGCCCGAATAACAGCGTTCAAGTTTCAAGACCGGATTTCTCGCGTTCCAGCAGTCCGGAAGGCTTACATCCACATTGGTAAGCGAAAGCTCATAGACGTTTCCAAGCTGCATCAGCGAGAGTTCAATCGAAAAGGCAGTGGGGCGATTTGCGGAAAGCGGCGTTCCCATCTTGACCGTTATGTCGCTTATCTCGCAAGAGATGTACCCCTGCAAACAGAAGAGCGTCGGAATTTTCGATGCCGAGCCATTGAAGCGAACTATCTCCTCGACATTGCGAATCCTGCACTCGATGCCTTTTTGATAAGTGCCTGAAAGAAAGAGCGGATATGAGTTGTATACATCCGTGCAGACCGCCGAATAAACCTTCACATTGTCGACATTGAGAATATCGGCAAAGTAGCAGTAGATTCCGCAGGGCGAGTTGGTGTTTCCGGTAACCGCATAATTCATGATGCAGTTGGTGATGTTGAGCATTCTCGCATAATAAACACTCACATACGCCTTGCAGCGGCTTGCCGTCAGCTCTCCCGTGTAGTTCGTCTTGTCGAGATTGATACCGCGAGAGCCAAACTTGCAGTTCTCGATGGAGTAGCAACCGATCCTCGACGAAGTATTGTTCATCTTGAAGATGTAACCATCCGCATTGATCGAATCGCGGAAGAGATACACACGATGCAAAAGAAAATGGTTGATTGACGGCAGCTGAAACGATCCGCTTGTCGAATCGAACTGGATGTTCGCATACTCGTGCGCATCCGCTCCCCATGCGTTCTTCGCTTCCTGCGGCATCAGATTGTAGAGGGTATCCGATGCATTCGGCATACCGACGAAAAGGATGTTTTTGACATTTGAGTTCGTGCCGTTGGGAAGTTTTACCGCGCTCGTCTCAGCCGTTCTGCGGATGATGTAGGCGGTATTGTCCGCAAACGCCGCTGCCGTCCCAGGAAGCGCGTTCATGGCCGATTGAGGCGTTGCCCCGTCCCCGTTTGTCGAAGCCGATGGATCGACATAGAGAACCGTAAAATCAATATTTGAATAAATCATTTTTCAGCCTTTCTTTTTAACCGATGAAAGCAGAGTAGATCGGAAACGCAATCATCCTCGGAAGTTCCACAGGCACGATCAATTGTGAGCCGAGACCACTTGCCGGCGAACCGCCGCCGTTAGTCCAGGACGATAGACGCGTCCTTCCGTTTACGACTGCGTAGCGATTCATCTCATCATTCGTGACCTCGGCTTCCTTAAAATTTACGATCACCTCGCCGTCGATACCTTTGCGGATTTTCGCATTCTCAAAAACAATCCGCGTCACCTTACTGACCGACATATCGGCATCGGCGACAAGAACATCACCATACACGGTCGAATTGTCTCCAAGATACTTAACCCATGTAGCCCCCGCAAAATGCGTAAACGCCAGTTCTCCAATAGGTGAGGACGACTGTATTTCAGCGCGATACTTAAGGTGCGAGGCGGGAGTAAGCGAAAAACCTGTGCCGTCCGACTGCTCGGCATAGGCGACATAGAGAAAACTCTCATGCCCCGTTTCGCCTTTCGGCCCTCGCGGAATCTTGAAGTTCAAGATCGCGTTTGATTCAGTTCCCGAATTGGTGATTTCAGGAAGCTCTTCTGCAGAAACCATCTGCGTTGTTCCAACGCGAATCGTCGCCGCCATACCGCGAGAGCCTTGCGGAATCTCAAAGTTAAGCTTCGCATCATGCTCATCTCCCACATTCTCGATCTTGGCAGGACTACCGTTAGGAACTACCTTAACCTCTCCAATCTCAATCGTTGAGCGTTCTCCACGAGGCCCCACGACAAGCGGCAAAGGATCGCTCCATTCAAGACCCACCATCTGATTTCGGAAGCGATACCACCTCGCTTCATCGGGAGTAGAGGTCTCTGGGTCAAGCGTGTGCCAATCGGCTCCGTCGCTTGAAACCTGAACCTCAAGTTTCGCCGCAAAAAGTGCGCGTATCTGCGCCGAGGAGTATGTGCCGTCTCCGACAGGAACAGGCGTACCAGTTCCCGCGTCGGCTCGTCGGTTTCTGATTGCAATATCGAACTGCAGGAGAAACCCCGGTGTTGTTTCGCCGATCTCGAAACCGGCAAGCTCACAGCCGAACGTCTGCGATTCGTTCTTTCCGAGTGCTTTGATAAGCTCGTCGGTGTTCGTTTCGGTCAGAGGAATATGAACTTCATTTCCCTCAACCGTTATCCCCTCGGAAACCCGTATCTGCGGAGCAGTCGTTGTATCCCAGTCGTTGGCGATAGCAAAATCCCAAGTCGCGTAATTGAGTGCATCGCTCGAAAGCGGCTCACCGTTTGCGTCAAGAAGCCGCAATACGAGATTCGCCCTCAAGCCTCGCGTCAACGCCGGAAGCGATGAAACCGCCTGATTCCACTCATCCACAAGCGTTCCTTTGACGCTTGTCGAGCGCAAGTACATCGTTATCGTTTGCATTTATCATGCCTCCTTGCTTCTAAATTTAAATCCTCCTTCAACGCCGTAGTCACAGAGGAACCACAGCTTTCCCTCATAGCCGCGCTTCGCGCTCCTTCGATGGGTGGCGTTACCCTCATCGTCGAAGTCGCTCGATGGCACAGTCGAGTTCTTCGGGATCGAATCGATGTTCCCGACATTGATATCGACATCCGTTGCATCCTTTACGCCGAAGGTCGATTTTGAAAATCCGCGCTTAAATTTGCTTTCACCCGCATCAAATGTGCTTGTCGTAAGTTCCTGCGAATAAGGTACCGGCCCTTGAGGAGCCGTTATATTCACATAGACAACCAAGTCCAAAGAAGCACCTAAGAGCCAATTTGTGATGCGCTTAAAGTTGTAGCCGACAGCCTCTGCGTAGCCGCAGTAGCCATCCTTGTTGTTTTCGTCATCCTCATCACCACCGCTGTCACCTTCCTCTTTAGGGCGAGGACATTTCCAATGCGTATTTCCGCTCCAAGCGTAGATGGTTGCAGGAAGTCGAGTGAAAGTGTTTTTTCGGTAGCCCCGTTCCGGATCCATCGCCATGTCCACTGCATCGCCGATAGACTCGCCAAACGGAGGGTCGTGCCTTGATCCTGAGCGGCTGTGCTCTACTCCACTACCTCCCGGACATCGGATGACGGTCAGCTTGTCGAGCGCGTTTTTGATGCGCTTTAGAATCTCGCCTCCATGCTCACAGAAATCTCCCGTTTTAGGGAACTCATAAAGCCCACATCCTTCCTCTTGGATGAGATCGCGGTATGTCCACATCTTCGGGAAATCAGAATAATCCTCCTTGTATTCACTGTATCCCTCATTGACGAATGAGCTGCATAACCATCTAATCGCCGAAACGATATCACCAATCTGCGAGATTGAGACCGTCTTCCAAGGAGAAATCCTCAAAACGCCTGTCGGCATACTTGAATGGATGACTGCGTATCGTTCCATCAAGGCTCTGCGAATCGCCATCACATAGTCCGCATTGCGCGGATCGGGATCGTTCCAGTTCATTCCCTTATCGTCCCATGATTCGGGCTCCTCGTACTCGATCACCTCCATATTGCGACCTCCCCAAGAAAGACGGGCTGCGATTCATCGCCTTTGACATAATCGACAAGCGAGACGCTGATGTTCTGACCTTGCGCATCGGAGCCTTTGTTCGCACAGAACTTGAAAGTCACCGAGCCGCTCTTCGACGGTTCGCTTCCCTCATGCCAACCAGCATCCGAGCCAACCTCGCCGATTACCCATTTGCCACCAGCATAGTGGATTGCACCGTATTTGTAGTATCCATTCTCTTTTTGGAAGGAGCGGATATAGTCCGTACCATTCCCCCTGAAGCGTGGAAGGCCGAGATATTTCTTGCCGCTTGCGCCGCCTTTGCCTTCATACTCGCCAAATTCATTATCCGACACCCATCGCTCCCATACCGCCTTGAGGGTCTTTTCCTTTTCCTCGTAAGCAGCACCTCGACCACGAATCTTAACTTCCGTATCTTCTTTGCTTGGAAACTGGGATATCTGCCAAAACGAGTCACCCTGATAGACATTCTTCTCCTTGTTCTCGTCCCACACATACTCTTCAATCGGCTCATAGCCGGGGAAGCGGTCACAGAGTACCCAACCGTAGGTTTGTGTGTAATAGATGTATCCGTTACCTTGCCAAAAGATATATCCGTTAATTGACGAATAGACCGGCGTAAAGCGAGTGCCGTCCACCTCAAGGCTGTACGAGACAAGATTGCGGGTAATGAGGAACCTTCCCCAGTTGTACATCTCAAAGCCGTAGTATCCGGCATCAACGCCAAGTCCGCACCAAAATCCCGCAGGGGGATTCCAATTCGGAATTTCGGGAACTCGAAACTGCGAGGGTACATACTGAAAGCTCATGTCTCGTTTCCTCCTGTTGATGCAACTGCACACTTGTGGCCGATGATCCAAGTTCCGCTTGGCAAAGTCGCATCAAGAGCGACATCCGGGAGAAAGAGTAGAGCCGAATATGATGCCCCCTCATCGCTCCTGCCATTTGGATAGACCGTCACCTGATATCCGGCAGTCGAAGAGCCGCCCTGAACACGGCACATGAACGCTTTTTCGCCGCCGCTCCCTGATCCCGCTCCGCCAAGTTGAACGATGCACCATTGAACGCCGCTTCCAGTTCCTTTCCAAAGGATTCTCGCAACGCCCGTGGAACTGCTTTCAAGTTCCCCGGTTTGGGAGCCGGGGCGCGGAACGGCAAAGCCGTCTTCAGAATCGTTCACCACAACCTTCGCCGGAGTCACCCCAAGAATCATCGCTCGCCCAATCGCCTGTGATGCGATAGGTTCCATCAGAATCACGTAAGGCTTATCGGCTCGTGCCTCCGTCATTTTCGAGCCTTCAAAGACAGGGACACAGGAGAGAAACTCATCCTCATTGGCATCAGGCGAGATGCAAATACCGGTAATGACAAGGGCGGTAAAGCGATCTCGCGCTTGAGCTTCCATGTTCTTAACAAGTACAATCCCGGCTGACACACCCGACTTGAGAGGCTTTCCCCAATTATTGAGTTTTGAGTCCTTGGCAAAGTTCGCAGCATCAATAAACGAGTTCCAAGTCGATGCCTTGATCGTTATCTTCTCGCCTTGATGAACTTTCTGCATATCACATCCCCAATCCGAGATTGCCGAAATCTCCCTCTGGATAAACCTGCTCGACATACGCCGCAACAGGCTCCTTGATGACATTCTTCTTGTTGTCGGCCACCTTGTCGGCGTACCGAACCCAAAGGTAATTCCAGCCTTTCTTATTGGAGACCTTGAGCTTTCCAACACTCACGCTTGACTGATTGGGCGAGACCGCGAAGCGGAAGGTTATCTCCCACGGGGCGGATGCCTTTTTAGAGCGTTTCGAGCCGGATGCTCCGAGAAACAGAACCTCGCCAGCCGCGAAGCCGCGAAAGGATGAGCGGTTGACCGTTCCCGTAAGAGCTGCGATATTCTTCTTGTACGAAGTCGTAACCCTTGTGCCGCTCATAGTGTGCGTCTCGGTGAAGTTGAGAACCGGCATCGTCACATCGACCCCGTTCACATTCCCCTCATTATCGACCTCGATTGCCCCATTGAAGTCTGGCGCGTCGTTGGGAGCCTTGCTCACAGTCTTCAAGGACTGATTGCGGTGCATCGTCCCGCCGCCGGTATCGAAGGCGAATGAGACCGTTTCCTCTTCGCCATCGTCCTCGATATCATCGTCAGCACCATCCTCCGTTTCCGCATAGACGGCTTTGACTTTCCACGTATCATCATTGATGCGCTCAACTACCTCGATGGAATCAAGCGTCATTCCCCTGATCGTATGACCAGCCGCTTTCGACCGTGCAGCCGAAAGAGCTGCATCCTCATCGGACACCTCGAAGACGAGATAGGGAATTTCTATCTCCGTCACATTACCCTTGGCATCGACAGTCTGATCGCGCTCACCATACGCTTCTTCAACTCTTGTAGACATACATACACCTTTCTTTCATTTTGCGCCAAAAATCGCATTTTCTTTTTTAATTCCGCTTAAAGACCATGAATTTCCGTGACTTGACGCACGAATTTACCTTGGATTTCCGTGACTTGCCATCAAATCTCCCCTTGGATTTCCGTGACTTGATACACAAATTTACCTTGGATTTCCGTGACTTGCATTGAAATCCGCTCACCTTTTTGATACAATGTTTACGTTTTTATTTGACAGGAGGTCACTATATGTACTTAAAGCGAACGATTGATAGCCACCTTCAAGAGTGGGCGGAGGATTCCGAACACAAACCATTGTTGCTTCGTGGAGCACGACAAATCGGAAAAACAACCGCCATTCGACATCTTGCCGAGTCCTTTGAGTCATTCCTTGAGATAAATTTCGAGAAATCCCCTGAACTCGGACGAATCTTTGAAGGTGGCTTCGATGTTGACCGGATTCTCTTTGAACTCGAAACAAATACCGCACAAAAGATCACTCCCGGCAAGACACTTCTCTTCTTCGATGAAATTCAGGTATGCCCCAGAGCAATTTCAGCTCTGAGATACTTTTACGAGGACAAGCAGCAACTTCATGTCGTTGCCACCGGTTCTCTGCTTGAATTTGCATTTGAGGACATTTCTGATTTTGGCGTTGGCCGAATCCGTAATATGTTCATGTACCCACTCTCATTTGCTGAATTCATTTCCGCAATAGGTGCTGACATCACATTGGAGCATGCCCGAAAGGCAACGTTCAACAACCCATTCTTCGCAACTGGTCATGAAAAATTACTTGATTACCTCAAGACCTTTTTCATCGTCGGCGGTATGCCTGCCGCAGTGGCAACCTATATAAAACATAAGAGTTATGTCAAAGCACAACAACAGCAGATGGACATCTTGGCCACTCTCAAGTCAGACTTCGACAAATACAAAACAAAAATCTCCCCAGATGTAATCCGTTCAACATTCACATCTGTCATTCGTCAAACTTGCGAGAAATTCAATTTTTCCGATAGTCTTTCCAACATCTCCCATCAACAGTCCAAGGCTTCTACTACCCTTTTAGAACGCGCTAGAATCGTACATCGTATTACCGGCACACATGGGAACGGCATCCCGATTGGTGGCGACATAAATCCGAAGCAAAACAAATTCTTACTCCTGGACATTGGCCTTTATCTATGTGAAGCCAAACTTGATGTCTCCAATTGGATACTTGATCCAGGGGCAAAGTTCGTCAATCGAGGAAAAATGGCCGAAATGTTTGTAGCACTTGAAATCCTCAAGAATGCTTCTCCTTACGACGATGCCAAACTCTTCTACTGGCACAAAGAATCCAAAAACTCGAATGCGGAAGTTGACTATGTTGTTCAATATCGCAATCGAATCCTCCCAATTGAAGTAAAAAGCGGCAAGAGCGGTTCAATGGCAAGTTTACGCATGATGATGGAATCCAAAAATCTTACCCTTGGCGTTCGCACCTCCGAAGAGAACTTCGGCACATTAGAAGACCAGGTTCGCATAATTCCGCTTTATCTGATTGGAGAGTATGACAGAATCCTTCGTGCTGCCGGAGATGGAGGAGACGATCTTTAACAAGTATGAAATGTCAAAAGTATAACAGTTCTGTTATACTTTTGACACAATCAGCTAAATGTCATTACACCTCCGCCGTCCATATCCTTTAGGAGCTGGTTCATCTTTTTAACCTGTCGGACAGTCTCCTCGGCGGCCTGCGTCCTGCGAAGTTCCATCTGATTGCCCCTTAGAGCACTCGCGGCACGGGCGTAGAACGAGCCTTGCGGCTTTGTCGAGCCAGCGCTCTTTTGCGTTTCATCCTGCGCCGAGCGGAGCTTGGCGGCATACTTATCAACCAGCCCCTCGGCTGACTGATAGGCTTCCTGCGCTTTTTGAATGCGCTTTTTCTCGTCATCCGAAACATCGCCATCGGCCATCGCGTCCTTCATTGCTCGGTCGAACTCATCCTTTGCAGCGGCAGCCGCAACCTTCGACTGGTTAATAAGCTCTGAAATGAGATTCATCCCCGCAGCCGCATCGCTCTTCAAGGTCTTGTCGATATTGCGATCCGTCTCGCTTTCAGCTCTCGCCTTGGCGATATCGGAAGCTGTCTCGTCAAAGCCTTCTTGGAGTTCGCCAATTTCATCATCGAACTTCTTCTTGGCTTTCGCCTCTGCTATCTTTATCCGCTTTTCAGCTGCGGCATCCGCTTCAGCAAGGCGTCCTTCAAGGTCGGCGATCTTCTCCACATCCTTGTCTTTCTTCGATTTCTCGTAGGAAAGAATGGTCGAGAGGAGCTTTTTGTATTCATCGCGCAGTTCCTGAATGTCGGAGATTTCGTTTTGAAGCTCGGTTCGCTGTTCACGCGTCAGCTTCTTCTCAATCTCCGCGACCCGCTTTGCGGCAGAGGCAGCATCATCTCGCGACGCGCCTTTTTCGGCACGTCCCTGCACAACACTCTCTTCAAGTTTCTCGCGTTCCGTCTTACCGCCTGTGACGGCAGACTTATCTCCGCCCTTGATGGCTCTTAGGCGATCTTGCGCGGCGTAGATTTTCTTGTAGGTCGCGATAATCTTGTCACCGTTTGCCGCAATCTCTCTTGAAGCCTTGCTTCCACGGAATGTAATCGTGTTCCATGTATTAATCCAAACGCCGCGTAGCGAATCGTTCTCCGCGTTCAGTTCGCGGATATTCTTTCGCATCTCGGCAATTTCAGCTTCTATCTGATGAATCGCCTGTTCTTTCATCGCCTCGTTGAAACGCTCCTGTGCATCCGTTGCCATTGAAAGGTTGCCACTCATACGGTCAAGGCTGATACCGAGCTGACCGTACCGCGATTGGAGTTGGCCGGCGAGCTTTTCAGCCTCGTCCATCTCCGCATTGGAGAGTTTCTCTTTCTCCGCCAGCTGCTGAAGCCGCTCCATGCGGAGCTGATCGGTTGACCTAAGTTCATCCCCCTTGTCTCGAAGATTCGACATCTCATCAGACAGAGCGGCTGTGTGCTTCGTAGCGTTCGCCATATAAGCGCATACGCCTACGAGCGCACCGACAATGGCAATCAGCACCCACGTTATCGGGATTGCACAGAATGCCGTCGCAGCCGCTGATGCCGCAAGATATCCGGCGGCCACAACCTTTGTCGTAGCGGCAAGGGCGATGTTCGCAGCACCCGCCACACCCGCCGTCAAAGCGGCTTTCGCGTGGGATGCGGACACCAATCCTGAAACCGCCACAAACGCCGCGTGAGCGGCCGTAGCGGCTTTTGCGGCGAGACTGGCGATTCCTTGGGCGGCGGCATGAGCCTTTGCCGAGACGGTCGCCGCAATTGTCGCCGTATTTAGCCCTCGAAGTGCCGCTGACATCGCAGAGAACTTAGCGGCTATAGCCGACTTGGCAACCGCTGCCGTCTCGGCATTTGACATCAGGACAAGTCCGGCGGCTATCTGTTTGGCGCGGCTATCCAATGGAAGATTCAATGCTGCAAGGAGTTTTGATGTGCCCACAATTGCAGGCATTGCCGCATTATGATAGTTCGAGAACGCCTGCGACATAAGAGAGAATGCGCCTTGTACTAACACACCCTTGGCTGCGAGAGTGTTAAATAACGATCCAAACGCGCCAACAACAGTACCAACTGCACCTACACCTGCCCCAATAACCTTTGATGCTGTACCTATCGTAAAAAGAACAGCACCAAATGCGGCTATCCCGGCAACAGTAGCGGCTATGGAGGTAACAAGTGACCTATTAGCCTCAATCCAACGAGTAAATGAATTGATGACACCAGTTACTTTGTCGACCATCGGCTGAAGACTTCGGCTCAGTGCATCGCCGACGGCATTCATCGAGCCTTCAACTGCGCTTTGGAAGAGTCGGAATGACCCACCAATACCAGCATCCATAGCTTTGGATGTTGCGCTTGCCTGCCCGGACACATCGCGAAGTTTAGCAAGAAACGCATCAAGTTCCTCAATATTCGCTGTAAGCGTCAAACCCGACATCATACCGCGAACATCAAAGACATCCTGCATGAAGGCTATTCGCTCGGCAGTCGGTAGCTTTTGGGCTGCAACGGCAATATCGCGCATTACGGTAGCCATCTTACGAAGGTTTCCTGACGCATCAGTCGTTTCAACGCCCACTTCCCTCAAGATATCCTGCACCTTTGTGCTGGAGAATTGAACAAACGCCTTTCGAAGCGCAGTACCGGCAAGAGACCCCTTGATGCCCATGTTGGCCATGATCCCAAGGGAAGCACACAATTCGTCGATACTCTCACCAGCAGCCGCCGCTTGTGGGCCAGCCATCTTAAGACCCTCAAAGAGGTCTGTCAGCGTCTGGGCAGATCCATTGGCGGTAGCGGTCAGGATATCGGAGACGTCCGCCATCCTGCCAGCCTCAAGACCGAACATTCTAAGCGAGTTTGCCCCTATGTCAGCCGCTTCTCCAAGTTCCGTTCCAGTTGCTCGTGATAAGTTGAGAACATGTCCTATCGCCGCTGTTATTTCAGCAGGATTAAAGCCCATGCGTCCTAAACCGATCATGCCGTCTGCCACCTGCTGGGCGGTAAACGAGGTCTCACGACCGAGCCGCTGGGCGGTCTCGGTCAGCTCCTCGAACTTCTCGCCGGTTGCGGATGTAACAGCCTGAACAAGTCGCATCTTATCGTCGAATCCGACGAACGACTTCTCCGCCATCGCAAAAGGAAGTGAAAGTGCACCGCCAAGCGCCATCATATCTTTACCGAGATTAGCGCAGGATTTGCCGAAATCCTTCAGTTGCGCCTGGGCAGAGGCAAGATTACGCTTCAGCGCCGACGTTTCCGCCGTCACTTCCACATAGGCGCGTCCCGCCTTGATATTTGATGATGCTGCCATAAGCACACACTCCTTGTCAGATGGTTTAACTACCCACCCTTATTTTTGATAAAGGCGGCCTTTAATGCCAAAAGCATTTCCTTCCCCTTAAGTACTGGAATAGGCTTGGGCGGTGCAAAGGGATTAAAGTCATTAGGACTCATCGCTTTGCCTTTTCTCGGATCTCTCATTAGATTTGCCGCAAGCGCCATTAAGGACGCAGTTTGATTCCATTCGAACTTCCCACGCCCCTCGACCATCAGGATCAGTTCACGCAGGGTGAACTCGCCAGGGTTTATTCCGAGGATTCCTGCGAACTCTGAGATAAGTTCATCGATTGTGCGACTCTTTTCTCGAGTTCCGGGTCGCTCAGCGCCTTTTCGAGTGCGCTTGTCATCTCCAAGGTGTACTTTCTTGCAAGCGTCACCGCCTTTTGAAGAAAGAGGCGCTTCGCTCCTGGGAAAAAATCGACAAGCTCATCGAGAAATGCCTTTGTCGCATCCTCAATCGCGTCTCCCGCGAGTGATTCCCCGAACTGAACGTCGTTTACACCAAGACTTGCCGCCTGCTTCTCCGTTAGCACGCAGAGGATGTCCACCAAAAGACACGGATCGTTCGCAATGCGGTCAATAAGGTCAACCTTGACCTCTCCCTTGGCATCAAGTGTAATAACATTGACCAAGTCGATTCCAAGAACGGCGCGTACGCGCTTCATCTGGTTCACATTAAGGACAACATCCCATTTGCGACCCTTGTTATCAGTAAAGATGTGCATCTTTTAACTCCTTATCTTCAACTCTTAGGCACCACCAGACTTCCATGCCGGTGCGCGGTCAACCAAGGTAGGCTTGCAGGTAACGGAAACCTTCAAGGCCTCTTCAAGGGGTTCTGAACGAGAGAACGAAGTCACGACGAAGTCTGCGTCAAGACCATTGCCTTCACCGTCGGTGACGAATAGGGACAATGCCGAGTTTCCGAAGTAAGCTGATTGAATCGCATTGAAGCCGGAATCCTCGGTATCCCAAATCATCTCAAACTCTACCGATGCCTCCTTCAAGGTAGCGGCGGTAATTCGCCAGCCTTCGGCAGCACGAGTCGTAATGTCAGCCTCACCCGTTTCAAGGTTAAGGGTAACGTCTGTGACGTTAGTCATCTCCGTTGATGCCGTCTGACCGGCAGCGCCGTGGAAGATTTTTGCATCCAAACCAAGTTTATATGCCATTTTGTTTTTCCTTTCATTTAACCGCATCTCGCCACATTTTTGAGAGATGCGGAATAGATTCACGAAGCGAAGGCCCCATTAAGGGGCGTTTCGGATAACGCTCTTTCTTGTATTTGCCGCCAAACTCATGAGCTGAGGCGGAAGTACCGACAAACTTAAAGCCTGGGCCAATGAGAACTCGCTTTTCTCGTTTCTCAACCCCAAAAAGGAGTCCTCGTTTCAAGGCTCCCGTCTTTGAATGGGGAGGAGATCCTGCGGGAGAAGGTTTATCAGATGTCTTTACGTTTCTCCTTGCAACCGTTCGCACATACGCACCCATTCTTCGAAGGATGTCAATTGATGCGTCTCTTACTTTCGCAAGAAGCGTCTTTTCATCAAACTCAATTTCCGTTTTCATGTTCTTGAAACCGCCTTGAAATAAAGCTCAATGACACCCGTAAACTGCCGCCTCTCCCGAAGATGGTCGGCCGAATAAAGAGGGTCGTATTTGACATCAACGCAAGTAGCGTTTTCAAGTCTCTTATCGAGAAAATCCCTTCCGATTCCAACCACAGTCTTTACGAGATCAGGAACATCATCCTCCGTACACTTCTTAAGAACGCCTACCTGAATGACAAAAGTATCCTCACTTGAACCTCTCGCAAGTGGCTTCATCGTAATTGAGAGAGGCACAACAATAATGCGCATCTCCTTTAGCCCCTTAAGATCAAGCTCCGGCGCGTACATGACCTCTGCCTTTGCCGTCTCTCCAAGCTCTGTTGCAACAGCCTCTGCAAGTTTTAGGATATCAACCATGTGAATACCTTACTACCTGCATAATCAGGCAACCAACTGCGGAGAGGAGGGAAAGGATTGCTGCGCCCATTGCCGTATAGAGCATCTTTTGAAGCCCAGCAGCCGTCGCACAAGGCGGCGTGTGGTGCTTCGGGTCGGCAAAGTGCATCTTGATCATGCCTTTAAGTTCCGCTATATCCATCCGTGCGTTCGTTACACTTTCCCAAAGTTCCGGAAAGCCGGGCGGCATTTCCGAATGTTGCACATTCTTGTCACTCATCCTTTCGCCTCCTCCCCGACGAGTTTCGTGTGTACCCTCATCGCTGTTCGATATGGGTCACTCCATCGCCAGACGCTTTCGCCTTGCGGCGCTAAAACTTCATATTCCGCTCCATCAAAGATAATGATGTCTCCGACCTGCGGCTCAAGGTCTAATTCACCCTTACGAAAGATGAAATCTCGAGTCTCAATACGGACCCATGAGCCGTATTCGTTCGTTGTCCGAAAGACCGTGCGCCCAATCGTCGCTCTGGCAATCCCTCCCTCACTGCCTCGCATATAAGCGACGCGGTGAGAGAGGATGCTTTCTTGCGCCTCGCGAAGCGAATTGATCGCATCTTCAATCATCGGTTAAAGCCCCTGTACAAGTCGAACGAGGACGGTTGCGTCGGTTGCGGCGGCACTCTGAACGGCGTGGCCGAACTTAACGGCTCCAGTCGCTCCCTCTGCACACGCCTTGCCGGTCGTGGGGTCAACGGAGACAACGGCGCCCGCCTCTACAGCAGTACCGTTACCCTCGACTTCATAAACACCGACAAGCGCAAGAGCGCCAAGTTCGCCAGCCTTGATGTCGAGCTTCGCGACACCGACAAGTGAGCCGACCTTTACGATATCGCCTGCGGCAATATCGCTCGTAGATGTGTAATCAATGGAATCGCCGCGCTGAATATAACGTGCTTTCATGATATGATCCTTTCATCAGTTTTGAAATGTGAATAAATGGGCTTTGGCAGGAAGGGAAGAAACAAGAAAGAAAAAGAACCTTCCTGCCAAGCCCGAGGAAATTTAGCCGGCAGCTCCGACAGCCCTGACCATACCGCGATGATCCTGCTCACGGATACCGACGTCGAAGAACACACGGAACCAGATGCCAAGGACATTGAAATCGAGGTCTCCGCGCTCGACGGTAGGAGTACGCTTGCCCTTGAGGTAGCCGATTTCGAAAGTATCGACCGTACCGGGCTTGCCGAAGAGATACCAAGAGGCATCAGAAGCACCATCGTACTTCGAGTTCGAAAGATACGGCGAAGATACAACCGAAAGCCCCTCATCGGCGAGGACATTGATTGCAGGACGCACAGTATTTTCCGCGCCGCCCGACATGATAAGCGCACGACCCTGCGTCAACTCTTGCGCAAGGAACTTAAGCGCCGTCGGGACGAGAAGGATCGAAGGCTCGACATTGATCGGCTGCCCATCGCGGTCAGTCTGATTGAGGAAGAGCTGAATCGCCTTCTTGAGAGAATCGGCAGAAAGAGCCGAGTTCGCGCCCGTGAGCTGATTCTTGTGCGGAGCGCAGAAGAGAGCCTTGCCGTCCGTCATCGTGGGATTGGACATGAGGCGCTTGAAGAAGAGCTGATCCACAAGACGCGCTGCACGGTTGCCCATCGCAGTCGGGACTTTGAGGAACGCACCCAAGTCATCATTGATAATCATCTTGCGCGTAAGACAGAACTTCTTCGCATAGGTATCGAGCTGGTTGACCGCCGCCTCTTCTGCAACGCCACCATCCTTGATTTCGCCATCAGCGCCCACAGGCTTCAAGTCACCGATATCGGTAAGGCGATAACGCTGATTCTCCTTGAAGTCGGAAAGATCCGCCGTGGTGCAGAGTTTGGTCGCGATAATCGGCTGCGCCTGATACGCCTGCAGAAGCTTCTTCTGCGCGACATTCGAAAGGATACCGGGAAGAGACACCGTCGAGAACGCAGCCTTGATTGCGGCGTTATCGAACGAGCGAGGAACACTCATACCCTCAAGCTTCATGCACTCGGCGAGGATTCCGGCAAGAGGCATATCGGCATCTTTCGCTGCCGCCTCAACGGTCTCTTCGCCCATAGTCTTGGCGAGAGAATCGCCATCGATTCCCGCACGGAGAGAAAGAGCCGCTTCGATGTGCTTTGCGTTCATGGATTTGTCCTTCTTGATGGTGATATTCACATCAGCGACCGGCTGCTTCTTGCGGAATGCCGCGAGAACCGCCTCGTTGACCTGATTCTTGTCCCAGCCCTCGGCGATTGCCTGAGCCTCGATATCTGCGAACTCTCCGTTGCAGACAGCCTTGATCATTGCAACGCGCTCACGCTCGACCTTGACGGCCTCGGCTGCGACGGCCTTCACATCAACCGCTTCACCGGTAGGTGCAGTAGGCTTTGCCGCCTCAACAGTAGCGGCAGGTTTTGCCTCGCCGTTTCCTGTTCCCTGTTCCCCGTTTCCAATAACCTCTTTTTCCATAATGGAATTTCCTTTCAGTTGTAATGATGCCGTGACCTTCATGTGAGTTGCCTTATCGGCTCCCACCGCGACCACGGACACCTCGCGGAGGGTTGATTTCGTAACATGGTAAAAAGGAGCTTCGTGTTCAATGCCGTTAACCACGCGCTTGCCTTCTTGAACAAGCTCGGCGGCTTCGACTTCCGCTCCGATGGAAAGCTGCCAATCAGCTCCTGCTTTCCCCTGAGTGACGATATTCTCGGCAGCATCGCTACCAGCGACAATTTCCCCAGCAATCTCAAGTCCGCTTTCGGTGAGAGTTGTTGTAACAACGCCGATTCTGCCTTCAGTAAAGTTCGTGTGATCCGTCAAAAGCGGCACATCACCAGGGATGTTCATCCCTGACAAGTCCACCACCACGGGGCGAGACCAGCCAAAGAGTCGCATCTTACCGCCTGAATAGGCAAGCCCCTTAACCTTATGCTTGCCGTCTTTAGCGGCGGCAATGATTTCAAGAAATTCACTCGTTTTCATCTTCTTCCTTTTTATTATTGATACCACAGCGAAGCTTTGCTTCGCAGGGCATCATATTATTGTTAAATGCTTATCCCATACAGTAGTGAGAAGGCACATAAATTTAGCGGTTGCCGCTCACTCCAAACAAAAACGCAACAGAAGAATCTGCTGCGTCAATCTGCAAAATGTCTAAAAAAATGCCGCACTAAAGAGCGCGGCATCTTTTTAAGGTTTTAGCTCTAAAACAAAATCATTCGACTGTAAGCAAATAAACCTTGCCCTCTTTGTACTTTGACAAACCATATGCTGTATTTTTCACGCGACCACCATAGGCATTTTTGCCTGAAAAGACACAGGTTATGACAATGTCATCAATATCAACTTTGTAATTCTGTCCACTAGCTTTGACCACCTCCTGCATTTTGGCTTGAATTTCCTTGTCCTTCACTTCAATGTAGGTAGTTTCATGATGCTTGTATGAATCTTCGTCATTCATGCTTTTTTTAATCAAGCCTTCAAGGGCTTTGTGAGAACCATCCCACGCCGAAAATTGAGATTCCATCCAGCGTTTCTTCCGCGTATTATACGTCGGATTTTGCTGCAACATTGCAATCTCGCCATTCGGTGAAATCGTACCAACAACTAACTTTCTTCCAGTATCTTTTTCCTGAAAGATTATTTGAACACCATTAGTAGTGTCGTTAGCATCCTTCTTGGCTCTCGCAATCCTGTGACAGATAACATCTACGACATTGTCATTATTTTCGCATTGAACAATACCATCAAACCGGGGTTCTTCCCTCATTCCATCATTGCCATCAGAATGAAAGAATGAACCTTGATTTAAACTTTTTACAACACCTTTTTGTTCTGAGACAATGGACCTTATCTTGTCCATAAATGAAGGCTCTTTAACTTCTGTATTTTTTGTCTCTTCGGCTACCACCGACACCTTCTCTTCAGATGTAGCGGTTTTATCCTGCGGTTTTTCCTCTTCACCAAATATCGCCACCAAGATACACAGCCCCAAAAAGATATAGAAGAAAGTCATGCATCCATTCCGATGTATTTTCTTTCCACACTTTGGGCACACCTTTACGGACTTATCTGCAATAGTCTCTTTGCACTTCGGACATTTTACTTCTTTCATTTCATTCTCCTTTAGTTTCAAGCACCTATCAAAGAGAACGGCCTCTCTTTGATTTCTCACGAGGCCTTGAGATGCCTTTACCGAAATACAAAGAGAGGCGCGCAAGTGTGTGCGCTTACCTCTGCATAAGTATCGTCGGTAGGAAAGTTCTCAAGTTTCGTGAGACGATTGCTTTGCAGCTTGATGTTTTTTTTGCTGAGTTAAAATCGCTTTCACGCCTTTCAACAAAGCCTGAATATTATATCATACATTGTCAGAAACTACAATTGACAGCGTGATTTTCAACTTTTTAGCAGCAGGCAGTTTCGATAACAACCAATCGACAAAATTGTATTTGCACATTGTTTGCACTTGCTTTGCACTCCTTAAAATGCTATAATGCATGTGTTTTCAATTGGAGGTAAAACCATGTCTACTGCAAATTTAACTGTTAGAATTGATGCTGGGATCAAAACCGAAGCCGAGAAACTGTTTGAAGATCTCGGTATGTCTATCTCAACAGCATTCAACATCTTTCTTCGTCAAGCCGTAAGAGCACAAGCGATTCCTTTCACAATTTCTCGTGGTATCACAAATCGAACAACTCTTGCCGCTATGAGAGAAGCTGAACAGATTGCGAACGATCCCGCCGTACCATCATTCGCTACCCGTGAGAGCCTCATAGCCAGTCTGGAGGCGTAAACAATGTTCGACGTCAAATACACCACCCGCTTCAAGAAGGACTACAAACTCCTCAAAAAGCGCGGCTATAACATGAACAAACTCCTCGACGTGATTGACATTCTACGCGAGGGACGCGAGTTGCCGCCGCAATACAAAGACCATCCTCTCCACGGAGATTACGAAGGTCATCGTGATTGCCACATTGAACCCGACTGGATTCTCATCTACTACAAGAACGAGAATTCTCTCGTCCTTTCGTTGACCCGCACCGGCACACACAGTGACGTATTCTGATTATTTCGGTTAGTCGACATCCTCCTGCTCTTCCTCTGGGCTTACTGGCAAGACTTCTCTTGCAATCCCAAGTTCATCCATGAGCTTTTGCTCTTTCGCAATCTGCCTTAATTCCGTCTCCCAGTCTTTACCCTGACGGGCATATTCCGTAGCAAGGGTCGTGGTTCGCGATTCAAGGCGCACACGCTGGGCGTTGGCCTCCTTAAGGGGATCAACATGTTCCTGTCCATCCCAGAACCACACATGAAAGGAATCAATCTCCTTTATCGCCACCTTATTAACGAGCCGCCATTCCTCAATCCACCGCTCAAGAATCCTGTCGAGAATATCTATCTCAATTTGTGAGCGGTCAACTCTGAGCGACTTGTAGTAAGTCTGATGGTCAAGTCGGCCAGAGGCGTAGTTGTATCCTGACGAGTTGCCAGCGGCAATGTTGAACGGAATATTAAGACACCTTGAAATCTCATTTAATATTTCATGTTTGAACTCTCCATATGTTGTGACCGGCTGCTTCGGATCAACTTGGCTCATCTTCCACCCACCCGGCATCGTAAGAAGCATATTGCGCTCAAGCTGGATCGTATCCATCGCTTCGACCGCATCCGCTTCGCCATTCGCGGGGGCATCTGTGTAAAGAACGCCTGCAAAATCGGCCGCTGCCTCAGCAGCGCTCACCACCGCCAGTGTAAAGCGCCGGAGGTGTGCAAAGAGCGGCAAAGCAGATGTTATCTCCGGGATTCCCCTGTGCTGCTCCGGGCGGTCGCTTCGGAAATAATGGATCATATCCGAGGCTTTCACATCCCTAAACTCCGTTCCGACATTCTCAGTCCCGCCCGGATGAGCAATCAAGACCTTGTAGCTTTTCGCATTACCATAAGAGTCGAACGTGATACCGTCCACCGAACTTCCATCGGTATTTAATTCATCATCCGTAACCCGGTCAGCCTCGATGAGTTGGATGTCCAGTTTCACGTTCGAACGTAAATTTGGGTTCTGAGCGAGAATAGCGAACGCTTCGCCATCCTGACATCTTGCCATACGCAAGGTGCGCAGTTTATCGGCAAGGCGTACTCGCTTCGTCCAAAGATAAAAATCGTGTTCGATTCTATGGTTCAGCTTCTCGCCTTCAAGAAGCATCTGAAGACGAGGACCAGTTCCGATTGTGTCATTGGCAAGAGTCGAGACGATTCCGCGAGCGTATGAGTTATTCTGCACTTCATACCTCGCTCGTGTTCGAAGTATGCGCCTTACTGCAGAATCAGCCTCAGCGTCCGCAGAGAGAAACTCCGCCGCCGCCCAATGACGGGCGTTGTCTTTCGTCGTTTGTGCCGCATCGAATCTCGCTCTTATCCAGTTTGGAACAAGCTTCATTATGCCCTTAACAGGCTTTTTCTTGCTGAACCACTTCATAGAATCGCTCCTCCTGATGCCATCTTTGTAATCCTCAAGGGGCAGCGCCGCTTGCGCGTAGCATTCTTGGAGGCGAGAAACTTCGCAACCTCGATCAAGTCGCCAACCGAATGGTTCTCGACTCTCTGATCGTCAACCTCAACGACCTTCGGCTGCGTGAGCATCTTCTCGGTAAGTTCATCAAGCTTCTTTTCATCCATATTTGGCAATCCTTTCTCCGATCCACGCCATCACATTGACGCACATTGAGTTGCCAAGAGCCTTGTATCTCGGACCATCAGGGCAATCATCCGCACTCTTTTTACGCCAAGGAATTTTCGTCCATCCATCCGGGAATCCCATCAAGCGCTCACATTCAATCGGAAGAAGCCTGCGAACAATGCCAGGAGTACACACCCCGGACGGCCTGCGGCGCGTGAGCGAATAGGCGCTTTCCCCATCCTCGTCAAAGCACTTTGCTTTCAAGTTTCGACCATCGATGTTCATGACATCAATTGGGTAGCACACATACTTGCCGTTATCTTGGTTATTCTGCTTTCCCGGATAGGAAGCATCAAGCGTAGGACACGGGTCGCACACCGCTTTGGGCTCTTTGTAGTCTGTTGCCAAAAGCGATGGACAGCTGCCATCATCGGCAAATGAATGCCAGCGTGTGTCAACGACGCATGGCAGCTGGTGCTTATCCGGCATGAGCTGCCCAAGTGAGCGGGTAGTCAGAGTGTCCGCTTTTTGCGTTCCGTCCCACCAGCACATATCGCGACAAGCGCCTTGAGGGACTTTTCCAGAACCTCCGGCAGGCGCTTGGCAAGGCGTTCTGCTCGGCGGAGTATCCCCGCCGCACATTTCGCCGTCAAAAAGTACTTTGGCGCAATCTTCCCACGAACCAAGACTTCCGACAAGGATGACACGTCGCCTTCGCTGCGGGATCGCCCTCGGAAATTGTTCCACTCGGGTATATTGAGCGTCAAGCACTCGCCAACCCACGCTGTAACATCCGGAAGCTGAGGTGACGATCCCTGCCTTTCCCCATCGCCCGGCCTCTGGCTTTGGGACTTCCCATCCTGTGAGAAGCGATAGGAAGGCGGCAAAATCGCTTCCTTTCCCGCTTGAGAGTACACCGGGGACATTTTCCCAGACCACCCAACGGGCATGTGTGCGAAAAGCCAGCCTTGCAAACTCAAGCGCAAGATTGCCTCTTTCATCATTCAAACCCTTTCTTAAACCCGCGATACTGAACGCCTGACAAGGTGTTCCCCCAACCAGAAGATCGATATCTCCCTCGTAATCGCCGGGATTAATCTTCGTAAAATCACCGAGATTGGGGATATTCGGGAAGCGCTCGGCGAGAACGGCAGCAGGGAACTTCTCGATTTCTGAAAGAAAAGCACATTCCCAGCCAAGGTTCTTCCAAGCAACTGAAGCCGCCTCAATTCCGCTACAAACGCTACCGTATCTCATATTCTCCCAAACCTTTCACCACCCGTCGGCGGACAATCAAATACCATGCACGTGCGATGCGTCCATCGCTTAGGGGACCGTGCCGCCCCCTCGCACCATGTTTTCGCCCGTTCTCCAGAGAAGCAACGGTTCGGCGCTCCATCTGCAAAATCATAGGGCCGTACGGGAAAACAAGGAACAAAAACCCGCTTTAAGGGCGCGGCCACGCCCCGCCGAAAGGGAAAGAAACACATCAAAAGCCCTCATCGGCAACAACTGACGAGCAATCATCAATTTCGGCGAAAACTCATCACGTCCACACCCTTGTTATCAGCCGCATCTCATCATTTTGTCACTAACTTTTTCCGAAAAGTTTTAATGGTTTCTGTTTCTCCGCAAATCGGAGAGTTTGAGCTTGATTTTTTGTTTTTCCTGAACTCTTGTGCCGGTACCTTCAAGGATGCAACCACACATAGAGGCGGCAACTGCGCAGCCGACAAGTCCATCCCACCAATGGTTGTCATGAGCCTCTGGTCGCATTTTCCACTCCTCCACTCGCCGTCCGCGACCTTCGGTTTTAACGCGGTACTCAGCGGTAAGGTGTTCTGCAAAAAGCATATGCTGTTCGCAGCTCCGCCCCCAGAGCGAAAGGCTACCACGGTCGCCAAGAGAAACAAGAATACGGCTGGCAATAAAGCTCTTCCAGTAGTTCGTATCGTAAATTACGTGTCGTACCGAGCGCTTTCCGCGAATATTCGGCATTCGCCAGTTAAGACCGACTCGGTCGCCTGGAGTTTTCTTGTATTCTCCCATTGGCTTTGAGGACGCACCGATATACTTACCATGAGATGGAACAATGACACCTGAATGTACCGACTCGCGACAAAACTGATAAACAACATCTGTCGACTGTCCCCAGTTTGCGTCGATGAGGCATTTCTCAACTTTCATGGCAGCACCATCATCTCGTGTGTATTCGCGAGAGAGATAGTCCTCTGTAAGTGCCTTTAAGCCGCCATAAAGACAGCCTTCAAGACCAGCGCGCGGGAACTTTGCCTGCAATGTAGGATTTGCGTCGGCAAGAGAAAAGTATCGTCTCCTTTGGTCAGGCCATGCGCCATAATCAATGACTGTGCCGGTAAAATCGTCATCCCATGCACACACGACATAAAAGAGAAGCGTCTTCTGTACGTCGATAAACATAGTGAGATGATTCGCGGATACAGGAATTGAACCGCGAGAGTGGCCATTGAGTTTGTTGACGATACCATCAACTGTCAGCTGTTCATCCGAACCCAAATCTTCCGGCAGAGGGTCATTTTGATATTCTGCCCAAAATGCCGCCTCATCTGTGAATTTTAAGTTCATCGCGTGCTGAATCGCCGAAATCTCGTCATAGTTGTGACGGTCAGGCCACGACACAACGGCTCCCTCATCCATTTCCGCCCTATGTGTGCGATAGAATTCGGTAGCTTCCTCGAATGTGCCTTTCTCGCGAAGCTCATCCGCCCTAAGATCCGCATATCGATTCCAAAGTTCCTCATTTCGAGGAAACTGATAAATCATCTTGCACCGCTCACCGTTCCATTCAGGATGTTTTGTCTTGTCGAGAATCTGCTCCGCCATATCTCCAGGGCGGATAACTGTACATGGCATTATTCCCGATATCTTTTTGCCTGGCCCAGCAAGGCCAAGAATGTCGCCTGCAAGCACACGAACACGTTTTCTCGTCTGCTCGATAGAGCCAGCCGATTCGCTTGTCTGCGGGTCATCGATAACAACGAACTCCGGGCGAATGGTTCTGCCGTCCGGCTTTTTGAACTTCATACCGCGAATTCGCCCTGTAATGCCTGCCACGCGAACAATCACGCCAGACGAGGCGGCGCCAGCAATGGTAGGAAGTACAATCTCGTTTGCTGTCCACGTTATGCGGGTGCGATCACCATTGTAGAGCTGACCTGCACATCTGTTGGCGATACCCTCAAGTTTCTTAATCGGGTATGTAACCTCCGGGAAGTCCGCTGCGATATGTTCATTAACCTCAAATTCAGTCTTTATGGAATCAAGCATCTCCAAGGCGGCAGATTCCGATGCACCGACCAAAACGACAAATTCCCTATGCCCATAAAGCATTGCCCAGATGGCAGCAGACTCGGTAAGGGACGATTTGCCAGAGCCGCGAGACATGGCAAGAGCAAATAGTCCGCCGTCCAGAACCGCTTTCTGTATTTTAGCGATAGCGCGAAGATGGTCGTCTGACCAGGAAAGCTGATAGACCTCTGGAAAATACGTCTCGCAGAATCGCCTGAAATCAAGTCGGCAAGATTCCTTCCTCTCCGGATCGTCGACGGGTGGCAAATCGCCAATATCACGCCCAGCAAGAGACTGATCCGCCTGGCGTTGCGCAGCGGCGGCACGATGCGCATCGTATCCGCCCGGACCTACTGTTATTGAAACCTCAGACGAACTCTTTCGATCAACAAGCCAAGCGATGTAACGATAAAGATTTAGGCAACGATTATCCGCAGTAGAAGCTACGCGATAGCCCGCTTGGGTAAAGTGGCGGTAGACCTGCGCCGGGGAGACAACAGTTCCAAAGTCTGTTGAGTTAAGAAGCTTTACAAGATCGGCGGGTCTTAAACGGTTGCCATTGATTGAAGGATTAATCGCCATTTAAGTTTCCTTTCAAAATCCATGCTCCATAGGCGATGATGTTCATCGTTCCATCTTCATTGACGGGTGCTCCCGAAGCGATATCAGCTTCAAGCGTCTCAAGCGAAATTGAGCGTGAACCTGCTAATTTAAGGGCTCTTACGAGCGTCTCTTTAGGCAATGCCGTAGGATTATTCTGCATATTAAAAAACCTCAACTTTCCGCTTGATATTGTTCCCATGATTACGGCACTATGTCTGGCGTTAGCACTAAAAAGAAGGAGATGCCAAACATGAGCACAAAAAAGACCACTGCGGCTAAAGCCGCCAACGACACAAAGACGAAGACCGCTGCAAAGAGCGAAGCGAAAGTAGGGGAGAAGCCCTCGCCTAAGCTTTCACTCCTCAACGCGGCAGCCGCCGTCTTGGAGAATTCCGACGAGCCGCTTACGGTTCGCCGAATGATTGACTCGGCAAAAGAGAAAGGCCTCTGGGAGCCTGGACAGGGCAAGACACCGGAACAGACACTCTACTCCGCTATCGTTCGCGAGATAAAGGTCAAAGGCGAAAATTCGCGCTTTAAGAAAACCGATGCCCGCGGACTTTTCGTGTGGAACGGCTGACTCATCGAGGCGGATTTTTTGTCCAGTCCCAAATCCCCCATATCGCAAACGCGAAATGGACTCCGTCAAGAACGGATCTCGCCCATAAGCCTTGATGGATATCAACGAACACCCAAGCAATGTTCACGATAGTCCAAAGGTAAAAGCAAGAGATCCGTTTCTTGACATTAAGCGCAGTCCCAACAAGCGAGAGAACCGTAATCGTCCAAAGAGTGAGTTGGAACATTGCCTCACTCATATCCAAAAAGTCCTCTTGCACAGCTCTTGGCGTAGCCGGGGAACCTAAGTCCAAGGTTCTCTATCACATGTGAGGCGGGAGCGGATTCCTTATGTGTTTCAAGGAGGTTATTCTTCTCGTCGAAGAATGAAACCGTTATCTCCTGTTTTCCGATGCAGCAGCTGATTGCGCATTGCACCCAATCAAGCTTATGCTTTTTCATATATTCCAAGGCTCTCATTCTTGCGTAGATGTTAAGAGCCACGTCAGCCTTTGTCGGATCCTTACCCCAAGGGCTACCACCGCCGATTCGGGAATTGCCGCCATAGAAGTCAGCGACAAGTTTTCTGCCAGTCGTACCGCAGTCTCCAATTGAACCGTGCCGCACATATCGCCCAGTTCCGTTGATGATTATCTTTGCGCTATCTCCAACGAATCTCTGAACGATTCTAATCACATCCTTTTCACACATATTCTCCGTGAGAGGAATTGCAACCACAACCTCTGTTGGGCGGCCGTCAACGCAAGTAACCTGCGTTTTAACATCCAGCCCACCGACCTCACACCCAGTAAGGTGAATCGCTATCGCTCTTGCAAGCCAATAGTCAATTGGCATATTCCCGGATTCAGGCGAATTGACCGCAAGACCGAAAAATATCCCTTGGTCTCCCCAGCCGTCCGCATCAACTCCCTGTGCGATATCCGATGACTGCTTTGAAATATGAAGCGTTACTTTAACATCATCGCCGCAAATCGCGTTCTCCTCGCCGAATATCCGCTGATAGTCCCTTGTGTAGCCGACTTCCTTTATCGCTTCACGGCAGAATGCGGCAATTTCCTCATCCGTGAAGTTCCAATGGGAGGACACTTCACCAGACACCGTGCAGAATGTGTCTTTCAACTGCACCTCAAGCGCAACCCGCGCATAAGGGTCTTTTTCAAGATATCGATCGAGCAGATAACTTGCAATATAATCGCAAGTTCTATCTGGGTGACCGACCGCGCAAAATTCACTAGTTTTAATCATTTTGTCTCCTGCCTTTTGTTGTGTCGTCTAAAGTAGTGTATAAACCTGTCTAAAGTTGTGATTCACATGACTTTTCAAGGTCTCACCAAAAGAAATGTGCAATTTATCGCGGCATATCGAACTTTTATAGCCCGATATACCACAAGAAAACCACCTCTCTATGAGTGTGTTTCCGTTGCACGTTTACTCCTGTGTTATCCTCCTGTTGTCTCCGTTGCACACATTTCACCCGTAGAAAGTGCGGGTGTTGCCGCTTGCCAATCGCATCCTTCGCCAAACTTGAATTCAGCCCATCTGCGGCGAATAACATCGCAATATTTAGGGTCGAGTTCCATTGTCCGGCACACACGAGAGGTCTGTTCGCAGGCGATCAGCGTCGAACCCGATCCTCCAAAGGTATCAAGAACAATGTTGCCTCGCTGACTGGAATTGCGAATCAGATAAACGAGCATTTCAGTCGGTTTCATGGTAGGATGAACATCGTTCTTCTTGGGCTTTTGAAACTCCATCACCGTTGTCTGCGAACGATCACCAAACCACTCGTGTCCTGCTCCGTCTTTCCATCCGTAGAGGCAGGGTTCATGAATCCACTGATAATCCTGACGCCCCAAAACGAGTGCGTTCTTTTTCCAGACGAGACATTGGCGGACACGAAGGCCGACATCATGGCAAGCTCCCCGGAAATTGTATCCCTCAGAGTCGGCATGGAAGATGTAGAATGGTCCGCCCGGCTTCAATGCTTTTTCAGCATGCATGAACGCCGTTCTAAGAAACTCGCGGAATTTCGTATCCTCCATCGAATCGTTCTAGATGGTAAGCCCGTTCGAGCCCTCGTAGGCAACATTGTAAGGTGGATCGGTAAGCCAAAGGTCAATCTCATCTTCACCAACAAGCTTCTTCACGTCCTCCGCCTTGGTTGAATCGCCACAGAGGAGGCGGTGGGGGCCTAATTCGTATATTTCGCCTGCGCGAGAAACCGCAACCTCGGGTACTTCTGGTGCAGCATCTGGTTCAGTTTCGCCGACGAGATTCGTTTCTCCGCCAAGTAGCGCATCAAGCTCATCATCGTGAAAAGCAAGAAGCGAAAGGTCGAATCCTGCTTCCTGCAAAAGTTTCATCTCTAACTTGAGTTTATCCTCATCCCACTCGGCAATTTCTGCAACCTTGTTGTCCGCGATACGCAGTGCTTTCTCTTGTTCCTCGGTAAGGTCATCCTCGATAATGCAAGGAATCTTCTCCATGCCAAGACGCTTACACGCTTCCCAACGGGTATGTCCCTCGATGATGACATAGTCTTTGTTGAGGAGGATGGGATTTCGAAACCCAAGTTCCTTGATGATATTTGCAAGAGACTCAACAGCCCCCTCGTTGACCCGGGGGTTATTTGGATAGGGTTTTATTTCCTCTAATTTAAGTTCGACTATCTGCATTTATTTTCTCCTTTTTCGTCTACATCCTGAATGCGTTTACAAACCCATCTGGCACAATTGACCGCCCAGCCGTTTCCGCACACCTTGTAACGAGGAGCGTCAGGGCAAGTTTCAGGGTTGGTGATTTTCTCAAGCCACTTCCTAACCTGCTTCGCGGTTTTCGGTTTTGGCGGCTTCTTACCAGCATACGCTGCCATTATTGCGGCGTACCGATTGTGAACCTCCACGAATTCCGCTACAAGTTCGTCAGTCACCTCCATGACGGGTATCGTATAGCCATCCGGAAGCCCCATCAATCGCTCACATTCTCTCGGTGTAAGCCGACGAACGATATAGCGCATTGATTTAATCTCTGCATCTACATCAGCATCGTCTTTCGGGTCTTTCACGAAAAGCGTCTGTGTGTTACCAGTGCCAAGACACTGGGAGCGGTTGTCTGCGACAAGCGGTCCCTTGCCACCGCCGGGCTTTCCTTGTCTGATGAGCAAGGTGGCAGCTTCAGTTTCCTGTCTGATTGCAACTTTAACCGTACAATCGTCGCCTTCGCTGTTGCCAACGCCTCGTAAGGTCTGTGACACCTCGTCGTGGCCACTTTGGTTATAGCCATCATACGCCATTGCAACCGCCGTTTGATTGTCACCCATATCCGCTCTGATAGTCGGCGAAACACTTTCAACAAAGCGATGCTCTGAACCTTCACGCGTTGCGATCCCAGGCTCAAAGGCAATGGACGTTTCGACGATGCCGGTTCTATGCCCTGGGCATGTGCCGTTTACTTGTGTTTGCGCAATTCCCTTTGAAACTGGAAAGCCTGTTTTAGCATCAAACGATATGCCATCAGCAATTCGCTCATGCACAAGAACTGTTCCGCCTTGATTCTTTGAAGGCTGCGGCACCGTCGTATCAAGGCATCCGGCAACACCAACTTCGTGAATCCCAGATTTGGGATTAGGGGACTTCATAGAATTTGCCGCCATTGAATCAAGCTTGAATGCTCGCGATTCAATCTCGCGTTCAACGCAGACCGCTCCGCCGCCATCCTCCTTTGCTGTCAATGTCGGCTGTACATCCTTGTGGAGCGCGAAGCCGAACTTCGCATTCTTTCCGCAGTTGTACACATCTCTCCCGACACCAAGCGTCTTTTCTCCCTGTTCGTGAACAACAAGCGGATTGTTATTATCGGCACTCGCGTTTCGCGTTGCCCCAATGCAAGGACTTACATCCGTGGGTTTTGTACGCGCATCGTTTTGACGGTTTTCAAAACATTCATCTTTCGGTGTTACCTTTACCGCCACTCCGTGCCTGTCGACCACCGTCAGTGTGTAACCGACATTCTCTTCGTTGATGCCGAACCCATTGCCACCTTTGCGTTGATCGAGACGAGGCTTAAGCTTATCCCCATCAATCGCAATCAATCCGTCATCAGTTTCGGATGCTGCTTCCACCACCCCAGCATGTAATCTATCGCCTTTTCGAGCAAGATCGGCAGCTTCTTTGAGCGTAATTCTGCGCGGCGGCAGATCCCCAAGAGCGCTTTTACAC
>JAZOQU010000029.1:0-37783 GCA_045656225.1 Kiritimatiellia bacterium
TAGCGATATTTCCTTATGATATCGCTACAAAACAATCGTTAAAAAAGAGTTTTCTCTAACTTTAACCCTTATTTTAAGGACTTTTTTAGCATTCCGGTTTTGCTCGCTACAGCGTTCCGGTTTTGCTTTCACCTCGACATAGTGTAAATTATTTTTTACAAAATAACTCAAAACCGATTCCAACCGCTCAATAAACCAATCCGAATAAAACGCCGGCACATCGGTCGAGCGACTCGCCTATACAATAAACGGCACCTGCGCCATCACCTTAGCACCGCCCGCAATCACTATCTCTTGCTTATCCCACGGTTTCATATTCACCGATATTATACCACAATTCCAACCTTACGAATTTTATTTCTCCAATGAGCGGAGTAAAAAGTCGACGATATTCATGTGAATTATCCCATTTTCTGAGAGATAGGCCTGATCTCGCGAAATAACGTATTTAGGATAGCTATCCTTAATAAAAGAAAAATTGCCGAACTCCCTTTCGCGATTCTTTTCCGTAATCTCGTATGCGACTTGGATGATAGTGCGAAGGTTTAAGATGCGTCACAAGTGAGGCGCAAGATTTTGTAAACGTACGAAAGTCGCACCAACACCGTCAGTACAGCTTCTTGCCGTAGACGAGAATCTTGCTTAAGTGATAAACATCCTTCTTCGCGCCGGGACGGCGCTGAACGCGCACATACCTCGCGCGAAGCGCCTTTCCGCGAAGATCGACGCGATAGGTTGACTTAACCTGTTCATCCGTATAAATGGTCTGCCAACTGTCGCCGTCGTCAGAAATCTGAACCTCAAGGGGTACCTGTCGGCCCATATTCTGGGCTCCGCACTTGTTCTCGACGACGATTCCGCCCAATTCGATTGGTCCGGGGAGCACAACCATGCACCAAGGCGCATCTTCGCCGTCTGTATGGAAACCATTGCCGGTACATGGCGTTTCATCGATCGTACGGGCGTATCTCGCGGGAGAATCCCAATTACACGTCGTCGAAGTCCTGAGCATACCTTCGCGCGACATCAAAGGCGCGCCGAAATCGTTAAGCGGATAAGACTCGCCCTTGCCCTTGAACGGATCGATCTTATCCTGAAGATCGGCCAATTGCCTGAACGCGACAAGATTGCCCGACTTCGACGCTTCAAGGATCAGCGGATTAAAATCAAGCGACGGCTTCTCGCCCTTCTTAGCCTTCTTCGCGACAACATCGCTGATAGTTTTGATGTAGAGCGCCGAATCTTCGGCGTTGCCCATCAGTTTCTCGCCGCCCCATCCGAGCGTCTGCGAAAAATAATCGCGCGTTCCATACTGCGCTGACAGCATCGCTTTTAACACAGGAACTATATATTCCTTGTTATTGCCGAGGCTTTCCGTCCACCTGTTGAGCTGAAGTTTGAAATCGGCCTCTTCTTGAATTCTCACATCGCTCTGGGTGAAATACGGTGCGAACGCGACAAGCGCGTCAGCGAGTTCCTTAGGCCCCTTCTCGGCGGCGACGCGCTTGAAATACGGAGTCGCCAGATCCCAGACCGGCTGACGCCCGGCCTTCATCCCGCGCGCGCAGCCTCGCGCCCAGACCCGCATCGTCTCGAGCGAAGCGCCCGAATTGTTGACCCAGTTTCCGTATTCGCGCCACGCGTTGTAGTGCGACGGCCACGACGCGCACGCCTTGCGGTAAAACGCTTCAATCTTCTTGGGGCTTTCGCCGTTCTCCGCGGCGAGATGCGCAAGCTCGAGATAGCGGTCGGCGTTAAGGCGGCTCTCGCGCTCGCCCTCGAACGTCCCCTCCATCGCGGTGACGTAAGGCCAGATGTTATTGTCCCAGAATCTGAGCTGAATATGGGTCGGATATGTAACGGCGTAATTAATCTCCCATCTGCCGTTTATCCTGCGGCGCGTATATGCGCAGTGGGCAGGCTGGCCCGCCGTACAGCTCGGAAGCCCATGCGAATTGGCGCAGGCGGAGCCGAACTTCGAAAGTTCTCCGCATACGCCGCCAACGAGCGGAGAATAACGACGCTTAGGCCATTCGCCTGCGGCGGCCCACGGAGCGTAATATCCAGGGCCGTGAACGGATTCGCCGAAACAGTTGAAAAGCCGGTACGGTACGAGCCAGCACGCGCCGCCGTATTCGCGCTCGGGCATATTCACATAACGCGAAAGATATCTCATCTGCGCCGGGGCATAATCGCAGCTCGCCGCGGGCTGACCCTGGTGAATCGCGAACCGCCACTGCCACACCGGCTGAGTAAGCGAATATTTGTGAAGCCGCCCCGCCTCGTAGGAATCACGGTACGCGTCGAGATAATCGACGAGATATTCATCGTTCTTTGAAGAATACTCTAATGCGAGCGCCGTCGCAAAGCGGCGTCCCGCGTCATCGGCGTCGGTAACCCATTTGCCGCCGTCCTGATAAAAAATCGTCTCGAGCGCGAGAACGGCGTTATACCCGTCGCAGGGTCCGCTCCACGCGAAGTCCTCAAGCCAAGAACGGTTCTTGAGAAACTTTGAGATAAAGTCCTTCGATCCTTTTCTCTCGCCGAGCGCGTCCCAGCCGCGCTTCTCAATGCGGCGCAATACGGCGTACCTGGCGATGTTGAGTTTCATCTCTTCGGTAAGTTTCGTCTTCGGCGTGATTTTCGAAATCGAACTTTTAATCTTATCGACGGGATAACCCGTCATAACGTTCCCAGCGCCGTTGGGACGCTCGCGCATCGGGGCCCTGTAAGGCTTTTTGCGTTCGATGTTCTTGCCCGACAGAATCAGATACCCCATCGCGCACTGCCCCCAGAGAGTATCGCGGTCGATCGCAAAAGCCTCCTCGAGAAGCCTTATATTCGCATCTTTCCTGCTGTCGTCCTTACGGTAAAGCGCGTATTCGGCCATGATGAGCGCCTGCTTCTGATTGTTCGAAAGATTGTCCTTCGGCCACGCCTTAAGCGAGGCGATGAAGGCGGCTCCGCCCGAAAAATCGCCATCCTCGCGGAACTTGTTAGCCTTGGCGACAAGATCGACGCCGGGACCCATCGTAAAGCGAAGAACCCACCCGTAGGTATCGCCCTTATCGAGTTCCCTCAGGGCGCGCCACTCCTTCTCGTAGCCGAGCTTCCCTTTATAAACGCGGTCTGAGGTAAAATCGCCCGCCTGCTTTATCAGCATGTCAAAACCTCTTCCGTACGCGTCGACCGCGCCCTCGGGATTCGTTTTCGCGATAGACTCGGCCCTCTTGAAAAGCGCCTCGGCCTTATCCTTCTGGGCGGTGACCTTTTTAATCGCGGCGGCGAGCTTTGCGGGAGTTACGTTGCGCGGAATGTTCTCGATCTGGGCGAAAAACTTATTTTCTCTCGGCGTTATGCAAGTAATCGCGGGGTAACGCCTCGTCGGCACGCGCACGGGATCGACCTCCCTGTTGGACTCCTTTACCTTATCGGTCGGATTATCCATATCGTCGTATACCGCGAGAACGTAATTCTTGCCGACGAGCCCCTTGAACTCAGGCGACTGAAAAACCTTCCGGACGTCATCGCCGCTTACGCACCAGTCGCTGCCGACGTGAAGAACGAGAATACCCTTGTTCTGACGCGATGCCGAATCAACCGGAGATACGGCGAACACTGCGCCTATCGGCACGATAGCCATCACCAATATCAAAAGGATTCTTTTAATCTCTTTTTTCATAATCGACCTCCTTAGATATTTTGAAATCGGTTCAACTACTTAAGCGCCGACGAGAGTCTCTCGTCGAGATCGTGCGAAGCGAGCGCATCAAGAATAGGCGACATTTCGCCCTCGATCACGCGGTCAAGAGAATACAGTGTAAGGTCAATGCGATGATCGGTAACGCGGTTCTGGGGAAAATTATACGTTCTGATGCGCTCGGAGCGATCTCCCGAACCGCGCAAAGACAGACGGTCGGCTCCAAGTTTCGCCTCTTCTTCGCGGCGCTTATGGTCAAGAATGCGGGCTTTCAGAGTTGCGAAGCATTTCTCGCGGTTGCGCTGCTGAGAACGTTCATCCTGACATACGGCGACAAGTCCAGTCGGCAAGTGAGTCATACGTACGGCAGATTCCGTCTTGTTGACGTGCTGACCGCCGGCGCCGCCGGCACAAAAGAGATCGATTCGAATGTCGCTGTCGGGAATCTCAAGCTCGTCTTCCTCGTCTGCTTCCGGGAAAACGATGACTGTCGCGGCGGAAGTATGGATTCGACCCTGCGCTTCAGTCTCGGGAACGCGCTGAACGCGATGTCCGCCCGATTCGAACCTCAAAAGACCGTACGCACCCTCTCCGACGACGGTGAAAACGATTTCCTTATAACCGTCGAGACTCGTCTCGTTAGCGTGCATAAGCGAAATCTTCCAGCCCTTCGTCTCGCAAAAGCGCGAATACATCCTGAAAAGATTTCCAGCGAAAAGCGCCGCTTCATCGCCGCCCGTTCCCGCGCGGATTTCAAGAACCGCGTTGCGGCTTTCAAACGGGTCTGGCTTAAGAAGAGCCGCTAAAAGGCGCTTCTCGACTTCCGGGAGCGCTTCTTTAAGCGACGCGATCTCAGCTTCGGCCTCTTCTTTGAAATCAGGATCGGAAAGCAGTTCCTCGTTGCCTTTTATGTCGCCGAGAACCTTGTCATACGCCGCGTACGCGCTTTCTAACTTTTTAAGGAAAGCATGATCGCGAAGCGTCTGACGATAACGCTTCGCATCTCCTAAAACATTCGGGTCGCCCAGGTCCGCCTCAACGGACGCCAAACGACCCAAAACGCTTTTAATCTGGTCTGTATCGAGCAAGGAGACTTACTTCGCGAACTTCGCGTAGCGCTTCCTGAAGGAGTCAACACGACCCTCGGTATCGACCATCGTCTTCTGGCCGGTGAAATAGGGATGGCAAGCCGAGCAGGTGTTAACCGTCATCGCCTTCTTGGTTGAACGCGTATTGATAACATTGCCGCAAGCGCACGTGATTGTCGCTTCACCGTAAGCAGGATGGATGTCTTTCTTCATTTCTACCTAACCTTTCAAAAATTATGAGTAAATATTATACCTTTTTTTGCCGCCCTTGACAAGGGGGTATTTTAAGCAACCAAAAGCAACATCTCTCACGTCAACTACCGTCATCACTTTTTCCGTCTTTTATGGTAACATTGCGATTTTCTTCGCCTTCGCGATAGCGGAATACGATATGATAAGCACTCTTAGGAATAAGCGAGCCGGCCCTCTCCGGCCACTCGACGACCATGATTGCGCCACGTGCGAGATAATCCTCCCAGCCGATCGCCTCCACGTCATCTTCGCCGTGAAGACGATACAAATCCATGTGAACTAAAAGCCTGCCCGCGCCTTGATGTTCCTGAACAATGCAGAATGTCGGAGACGTGACGCGCCCCGAAACGCCGAGCGCAGCAGCAAGACCTTGGGTAAAAGTCGTTTTACCAGCGCCCAAATCACCCTCCAAGCAGATGACGTCGCCCGACTTTAGACCCTCGGCGAACTCTCGAGCCAAGGCCCATGTCTCTTCAACGCTGTTAACTTCAAATGAGCCCGTCATTTTTCAACTCCTCGAAACACATTTTAAGATATTCGCTGCAAAATGCGGAAGAATGAGGCATTCTTATAAGATTCCACGGGAGTTTCCGCTTTGGCAACGTTAAGATTCCGCCCTTTTGAGCCGAACCGACCTTAAATAAGGGGCCGGGCTCATTGTGAAATACATCCAAGTACGCGCCAGCGATCCGCCCCGTCTCAAGCGCTTTGATAAGAGAAGGCTCATCAATGGCATTGCCGCGCCCGATATTTATAATTACGCAATTTCGCGGCAATTTGGCAATAAGTTTAGCGTTTACAAAATTATCGGTCCCCGTATCACTCGGCAAAGCCAAAATAAGCCATGCTGCTTTTTTAAGCGCCGCGTTAAGTTTATCGAGATTCTTTCGCCCGAACCCTTCGACCTCCACGCCGAGAGCTTCAAGTCTATCGCCGATAGCCTTACCGATTCGCCCGTAGCCGACAATAACGGCCTTAGATCCCGCGACAAGCGAGCATTTATCGCCTAAAAGCGCGCGCGGCCAAGTTTTAACCCACGTCTTACCTCGCGCATCGGCGGCAGCAAGCTCGGGCCTAAAAAATCCATGCGCCCAAGCGAAAATAAACCCAATTACCGCCTCGGCAATAATCGCGCCATGATACGCGCCGAAGTGAACGGTTACGCCCTCGGGTGCTGCAGCATAATCGACGAGTTCGCGCCCCGCGCTCGGAGTCGCGACAAGTTTAAGGTTGGGCGCCAAAGCGTACCAGTCTTTATTAAAGTGCCAAGTAATGACATGAGTCGCCTTAGGTAAGAGCTTCAAAAACTCCCCCTCGCTCCTCGCCCTCACAACCCTTCCCACCCCTGCTAGGGCATCCGCTTCGCGGACTCGCTTCGCTCGGGGGATACCTTCCCTCTTCCCTCTTCCAACTTCCCACTTCCCACTTCCCTCTTCCCTCTCCCCAACCAACTCACGCAAGAAGCGAAGTGCCTCCGCATCAATGCGGAAGCACTTTTCAGGCCACTCAAGCCAAATGAGATAAGTATTTCTCACTCGTCGAGCTGCCCCTTGTAAGTTACGCGGCGAATCTTACCGACCGAAGTTCTCTCGAGAGGCTCCTTCGAAATGATAACCTTTCTCGGGCGCTTATAGTCGGCGAGCTCGGCGCAGCGCTTCTGAACGGCCTTCTGGGTAGCCTTTTCGACTTCCGCCCAATCAGGCATCTTACCGCCATTCTTCTCTTTGTAATAATCTTCGCTCGGATGGATAATCGCACCGACGCGCTCACCGGGAACTCCGCCCTCGGTATAACCAAGAACGAGAATATCAGCCGCGCATTGTTCCTTAGCGATGCAATTCTCAACCTCTTCAGGATAAATATTCTTACCTTCGCGGTTGACGATGAGCGCCTTTTTACGGCCACGGATGTAAATTACGCCATCCTTGTCGATAGAGGCCAAGTCACCCGTCTTAAACCAATCGCCATCGAACGATTCAGCTGTCGCGGCCTCATTATGGAAGTAGCCCTTCATAACGATTTTACCCTTAACTTGGAGCTCACCTACGCCAGCTTCATTAGGATCGGCGATACGAACTTCAATACCATTAATCGCCTTACCAATTGAGCCGACCGCATCGATTTCGGGCCCGCATACAGAAACGACGGGCGAGCATTCGGTAAGCCCGTAGCCCTCCAAAAAGCGGATGTGCATCCGGTTGAAGCCCTTAAGCACGTGGTGGGGACAGGGAGCGCCGCCCGTAATGATAAAGCGCATCTTACCGCCGAGGCGCAGCTTAACCATGTGCATAATAGGCCCGCGAAGACCGATCTTAAAGAGGAACTTAGCGGCTTTAGAGCCGGCGAGCGCCTCTTCGATCTTAGCGTAAATCTTCTCAGCGAGCAAGGGAACGGCCATGAGAATTGACGGCTTTAAATAGCGGATATCCTGGACGACCGTTCTTAGCGACTGCATAAAGCATATCTGAGCGCCCATAACCATCGGGCAGACGAAGTTCGTCGTAAACGAGAACGCGTGGAAAAGCGGCAGGACAACAAAGAACGAATCCTTGTCGGTAATCTTGGCGCCGAAGCACTGGAGCGAACCGACAATGTCGTGAAGGAAGTTAGAGTGGGTAAGCATCGCGCCCTTAGGCTTACCGGTCGTACCAGAAGTGTAAATAATCGAGGCGACGTCGGAAGGCTGGGCGACGTTGTTATCGTACCACTCGCCGCCGTCGCGGATCATAAGAGACTTAAGCCCCACGACATCGGCCTGGGCGATCTTGCGCCCGTCGAAAATAACGCCGTCGACAACGACGATACCGCGCAGCTTCGGAAGCTTAGGCGCGATATCCATAAACATTCTCAGGTGGGCGGTATCGGTCGTAACGACCGTAACCTCGGCGTTCTCGAGAATGTAGCGAACCTCCTCATTATGGAGCTTAGGATCGATCGGAACGACCGAAACGCCCGCTCCCGCCTGAGCGAGATACGAAATCATCCAGTTAGGATGGTTAGGAAGAATAATGGCGGTATTTTCTTCGCGAGGCTTAATGCCGAAACGTGTGGCATAGCCTTCTGCGACTTCGCGCACATCCTGCAGGAAGCGACTCCAGGTCTTAAACTTCCACTCCTTATCATCGCACCAACGAAGGGCGATATTATTCGGAATGCGCATCGCGCAACTTTCAAGTAAGCCTCGTATTGTCATAGTGGCTGAAATTATATCAAAAATTTCACCCTTTGTGGCAATTCAGATGATCACGCCTTCGATAATCCGCACCTTCAACTGCCAGTTAAACATGTATTTTATTACAATCTTTTTCGCTAAAATTACACGCTTTCTTGACATATTAGAATTGCAAGATAAACTATAAATGACGCGACCCACAAAGCACCCTTTAACTTCCCTATCGTTGACGCCGATTTTAACGAACCACGCTTAAATGCAAAAAGCCCAATTGAAAGCGACAATATAATCATTGTCGGAAAGTCACGCGCAAACACACCAGCTGATGTTATCTCAAACGGTCTAATCGCACCACTTAATCCAACAACAGCGAGCGCATTAAAAAAGTTAGATCCGACGATATTGCCGACTACAAAATCATGTTGGCCCTTTCGAGCCGCGGCAACAGCTGAAGCGAGTTCTGGTAGAGACGTACCCGCAGCTACTATTGTAAGTCCTATAAGAAGTTCAGAAACGTTAAAATGACGCGCCAGATCAACAGCCCCCCAAACTAAAATATGAGATGAACCGACAAGAAGCACGAGTGATACTATTGCAATCAGCCAAGAGTATGAAACCGAAACCGTCCTGCAATCACCATTACTTTCAGACCCAGATTCCTTTTCAATCCAACACGAAACCGGCAACAGCACGGCAAAAAGCAGCAACAATATAAGTGCATCAAGTCTGGAAAGCCCTCCTCCAAACCATGCCAATGCTCCAGAAACGATTGAAATTCCAATGAGCATTATCGCAGAATAAATAGCCGTAACAGGTCTTATTATTATTGATTTTATTATGGCTGCAACACCTAAAATAATGGCGATATTATAAATATTGGAACCCCAGGCATTACCTAAGGCGATTTCTGAATGACCAGACGCGGCAGATATCGCCGATACCGCCAGTTCAGGCGCAGAAGTTCCAAAACCGATTACTACCATTCCTATGATAAACGGAGGGACTCCAAGATTAGTCGCTAAAGCTCCCGACGCATCAACAAAGCGATTAGCGCTCCAGGCCAGAACCCAAAGCCCTAACGCGATAAATGCTATCGATACTAGAAATGGTAAATCGCTATACACCATTTTTATCCTTTCTTTTTAGATGACTCGTCACTGGAATCATTCTTCTCAGCCATTTTACCAAAAAGATAAGTACCAACGGTAGCTAAAACCGCTATCGCGATTATAATTATCATTTTAGTTGTCATTCGAGCTCTCCTCTCTTTTTTTGTTATTTCTTCTGGTTAAAATGCAATCACGCAAGATACCTAAAATCATTAGGCCAGTAATCTCTTGAGCTGGCTTTGACTCTGAAGCCGATATAAGCTGCGCTTCATTTCTATTAGGCATCTCCTTAATATGCTTCGAAGGAATTATCGCCCAACCTAAGGCAATCGTTAAAACAAAAATAATGCCGCACATTTTTAAGCGGAAATTACGCACTCTGCGTTTATGAGAAGCGATTAAATTATCCGCGAACGAATTAGGCAATCGTTTTATCGCAAAGCAAGCTTTCACTTTTTCGGATAGAATGGTCTCGATAGCATCATTCATGGCGTGAGTTCCTTTTTAGAGTTAAAGATTTATAAAGAGCATTATGCGCATTATAAAGACGAGATTTCACAGTTCCTTCAGGAATATTTAACATTATTGCAATTTCAGCGAGCGTTTTATCATAATAATAGCGTAGCACAATCACTTCTCTTAACGGCTCACTAAGCGCGTGCAGAGCTTCTTCCATCGTATCGTCAGAGGATTCGCTTAATAATTCCTTAGAAATCGAAAGCGTAGGAGTTTCTGGTAAATCTTCTGTAGAGCCAAATGGAATAAGAAGATGTTTTTTGCGCAAATCCATCTTTCTAAAATTCCGTAAAATCGTATAAAGCCAGTTTAAAAACGAATATTCAGGATTAAACTGATGAATTTTTTTAATGGCTTGTTCTAATGTTCTAAATACGAGATCTTCGGCGTCCTGAGAATTTTCGCACAAAGCCAATGCCGCGCCAAGAAGCCGATTACCATATTCATCGACTAACTTCCTGGCGCCGCTTTCTTTATTCTTTTTAAGTTCTTCCCAGACTTCCATTTGTTTATAATCGGCCTTTTCATTTTAATATGCAAAAGAAAGATCTTAAGTTCATTCTTTCTAATATTCGTTGAAAAAACAACCGTAAATCATCAGCCGATTCAATACCAGATCTTTACGAACGGTGCGAAGAACTCTCGCACAGCGAAAGTCACTATGGAGTGTGCATTACAACTCCGTAATAATACGCTATTAAGAAAAACTCAGCCTCGCAATCGCCAGACTGAGCTCACTTACTTAATGATTATCAATAACCAATTACTTCATGCGCCCTGTATACGCGTCGGCATCTCTGTTGTCGATCGTCGCCTTGAAGAACTTCTCTTCAGCCTCCGACTTAGGCTTATTCCAGGGACGCGGATTACCGCAGATCTGCACGACCCAGAGCTTAAGCTGCTTCTTGTGCCAGTTTACGGAACATGACGTTCCCCATGCGCCGCCGTGCCCGAACCATGCGTCCTCGCTATCGACCTGTGGAGCTGTAAGACCGAGGGAATAGTTTCCGAGATTCTTCGGACGCGATGAAACGGCGAGAAGATTCTTTACTGTCTCCTCCTTCAGGATTCTGACGCCGTTGTCGCCGACGCCGAGATTCATGAGCATCTTGTAGAACTTGAGCTGATCGCGCGCTGTCGTCCAAAGTCCCGCGCCCGCCGACGAAAAGACGAAGCGGTCATTGTAGGGACGGTTCATCGCCTCGTCCGAATAGCGCCATTCGGCGGGAGCGTTCGCCTTGATCGTATTAAGCTCAATTTTCGTCTCAAGCTGCTTATCCGTAGGCCAGAAGGAGCTGGCCGTCATGCCGAGCGGGCAAAGAACGCGCTCGTCGAGAAAATCCTCCCAGCGCTTGCCAGTGACAACTTCAACAATCGCAGCGCCAATATCGATACCGACGTTGGAATACTGAACCTTTGTACCAGGCTCGAAAAGAATCGACTGGGCCGCCGCGGTCGCGGCGACGGATCTCAGCGGCATACGACGAGACCATCCGCCCATCGCATGATGCCCTGGGAGCTCAAAGGGAAATCCGCCCGTATGATTCATTACCATTCTTATGGTAAGAACATTCTCGGCTTTCTTAAGAACCCGCTCTTTATCACCCTTCTTATCTAATATCCAGAGATTCTTGAATTCCGGCAAATACTTTGAAACGGGATCGTCAAGCGTAATTTTACCTTCTTCGACGAGCATCGCGATTGTAACGCCGCAGAATCCCTTAGTCTGGGAACACTGCATAAACACGTCATCGAGAGTAATCTTACGCTTTGATCTGACATCGGAATACCCGACGCACGCTACTTCCTGGACGCCATTGTTATAAAGGATGCTGATCGCGCCGGGCAATTCGCCGCTGTCGGCGTATTTTTGGATAGCATCCTTCATAAATGTCGTACCGGAAGACTTAACACATTCCGCTGCACTATTGAGCGACAACGTTGCGACAGCCAAAATCGCACCGATCAAAGTCATTTTTTTCATTTATAAAATCCTTTTTGAGGGAGAATTTTTATCAAACCGTGATCTGGGCGTCGTCCTTCTTGACATTCTTGTCCTCAAGTCCGAAGCGCTTAAGATCGATATCGACGATACCGAGCGGCTTGTTGGTCTTCCAGGCGCCGCGCGTAAAGTCGGGGATCTCGTACGTCTTTCCGCGGCGGTCGGCCGACTTCTCGGTAAGCTCGCAGATGCAGCTCGTCGCAGCGAGATCGTAGACATCCATATCGAGCGGAAGTCCCTGCTGGAGGCAGTAGATCCAACGCGCATCCATAATGAAGTCCATGCCGCCATGACCGCCCACGCGCTCGGCGAGTTCGCCGACCGTCTTCCAAAGAGGATGGCGATACTTCATGCGAAGCTCCTCGGTCTTCTTTTCGTCAAACCACTTGTGAGCTCCGGAGCCGGGCTTCTCCTCGAATACAGCGCGGAACGGATAATCGCAAACTGCGCCCTTCGTTCCCGAAACGAGCTGAATGCGCGAATAGGGACGAGGCGAGAAGACATCGTGCTGAAGAAGAATCGACTTTCCGTTAGCCGTCTTGATGAGAGCCGAATTCATATCGGCCGCCTTCATGGGCGTATTGATTCTCGGATCGCCCTCTCTCAGGACGTTCTTCATGTACCAGCTCATGTTCTTCTTATCCGAATCGATCGAGACAAGATAGTCGAGTCGGTCGCCGCGGTTGATGTCGAACGTAAGGCAGAGCGGCACGAGGCCGTGGGTCGGGTAACGGTTACCGCCGTGGAGACGGTTCTCCTCGTATCTCCAATACTCAATCTCAGGGTAACTGCGCTCGGCCATGTGACGAAGATCATGGATGTAGGCGCCCTCGGCGTGAACGAGCTCACCGAGCATACCGAGCTTGGCGAGATTGAATGTAAGCATTTCGATTTCGCCGTAGCAGCAATTCTCGAGCTGCATGCAGTGACGCTTTGTCTTTTCGCTCGTCTCGACGAGCTCCCAGCACTCATCGACGGTGAACGCGCTGGGAACCTCGGTAAAGACGTGCTTGCCGCCGCGCATAGCCGCGAGCTGGACGGGTACGTGGAGCGCCCAGGGCGTAGTATTGTAAATTACATCAACATTGGGATCGTCGCAGAGAGCTCTCCAGGCCTCGGGGCCTAAGTATTCCTTAGCTTTCGGCTTACCCTCATCGGCGAGCTTCTTCTGGGCGACCGCGATCTTACCGCCGCTGATGTCGCAAAGCGCGACCACCTCGATGCCGGGCAGGTTGCATGCGCGGCCGACGACGCCGTTGCCGCGGCTTCCGATACCGATTACGCCGAGGCGAATTTTGGGGATTTTAGGTGCAGCGTATCCATGCATTGGAGCGCCGGTTACGCTTGAGAAAAATCCGCCGCCGCCCGTCATGCATCCGCCCGCGAAAGCAGCAGCACCGGTCAAGGCTGCGCCTTTAAGAAAATTTCTTCTGGATGTATTCATTTTAAAACCTCCTTATTGATAAATTATTTAGCGAACTTATGCTTAAGATAGACTTTCCTGAGGGCATCGATTTCATGCTTCAACGCAACCCACTTAGGAAGCGCATTCTCAAAAATTTCATTCACCTCAGCATCGGTCATGGTAGGCTTTACCTTGGCCGCGTATGACGAAAGTTCCTTCTCGAGCGGCTTAAGTACGCTCTCGTAAAACTCAGGATCTCCGATTTCGGGATCAGCCCACTTATCGAAAGTATCAAGTCTCTCATTGGGGGCTTTACGCCAAGTCTTGACAGCGCGGAGAATAATACCCTTACGGATGGCGGTCAACTGTTCGGGAGTAAAGTCGAACGTGAGATTACCCCAGCACGAGGAATTATGTACGCCGGCGCTGCCGCCCCAGCTGTAATTGCCGACGGGAGTGAACGCGATACACTCGAAGCGCCAAGGACGATCCTTCGAAGGGAGCTTCTTGGCGAGGCGGTCCCAGCCGAAGAAGAGGCGCAAAACATAATCGCTGTCAGAGAAAGATGTCTCGCTTACGAACTCGCCGCGGCGCTTGCCGCTATAATCGACACGATCCGTTTCAAGCGAATTGTACGCCGTCTGGAACGCCGAGGCGACTCCGCCGCGCGGAGAAGAACCGAAACAGTCGTACGCTTCATACTTACCGGGAGCGAAATACATTTCGGTACCGATACCGTTGGCGAAACCGGCTTCGACTTTACGGGCATTGGGGTCTTCGACGCGAAGGAAGATATTAAGTCCCTTTTCGTCACAGACGGACGTAATCTCCATACGAACGTTCTTAGAGTCGTTCTGAGTCGTACCTAAAAGCTGACGGCCGGTGGCGACGTCGGTTTCGAGAATATCTACCCGCGCACCCCATTTGCGGTCGCAATACTGCTTCTCCAAGCTATCGTAAATTTCGCGCCAATCGTTAATCGAAGTAATCGGCTTATCGGAGTAGGCGACCTTCAACTCACGCTGAGGGAACTGAACATAATACGAAGAATACTTAGCGGCAATCGCCTCGGCGTAATCGGTCATCGACCACGTTACAGCCTGACGACCAGCCGTCGTAACGAGCGCGATCATGTTCTTCCGGTCAAGCTTAGCCGATTCGATCGCCTTGATCACATCTTCGCCCTTGAGCATCGCGATCGAAACTCTGAATTTCTCGCGATCAAGCTCGGTAAAGGCCTTACTCGTATTGGCAATTCCCGCTTCGGCGAGAACGATCGCGCCCGCCTTATCCCCGGCCGCCGCACGCGAAATCATTCTAACACGGAGCATACTAGGGGTATTGAGCGAATTCATCCCTTCATAATCCGCGAAAAGGCTCTCAACCAATTTCCAGTCGCCGTACGTATACGCGCGGCTTATGGAGTTATTCAAGACATTCAAGCGCGGCATTTTAGCCATATTAATTCCCTTAAGGGACTTGCGCGCATTACGCGAACGCTCAGAATTATCATAGTTGTAAAGCATGCAGCATATTTCAATCCTTCGACCGGCGTTATTCGCGGCATTCGTTACAAACGCGTACGCGCGATCGGCCAGATCGGCAGGCTTTTTGCAGTTCGGATTGGCTCCGTAATACGACATGATCTCGCCGTAAAGATCATCGGCGTTACGCCAGAACTTAACGGCTTTATCAGGCCCACCGGTCTCCTCATGAGAAAGGGTCGTAGCGATTTTTGCGGCCGCGCGGGGGTCAACCTTGGAATACTCGTCCAAAAGTTTCCAGGCCTCGGCATAGTTGAAGCGCCATTTTGCAAGGTTGATGAGATAAACCTTGAAACTCCATTGGGTTCTTGCGCGGCGCTTGGGATCTGCGTCCACGACCGATGCGACGGCGTCACGAACAACCTGCTCGGCCTCGAACCACTTCTCCTCGCCGGCGTAATACTCGACCAATGACCACACGAATTCAACCTTCTGGGCTTGAGTTACGCCTTTTACGTTATAAAGGTTGCGATAGGCGTACTTGGGAATCTCATGACGGAGATTAGGATCCCAAAGTTTAAGTTTCTGCCAAGGCGAGCGCTTACAGGCCTTTACGATATGTTGATCAATAACCGCACAGAAGCTGGCGTTAGCCGCAATATCGGGACGCTCGCGAAGTTTGTCAAGCTTGGCGATCAATTCAACATACGGTATCGTAGGCCAGCTGTAGTTGCCGACTTCAGCCTTCATTATGTCATAAATGGTGGGGGCTTTAGCCTTCGCCGCTGGCTTTGAAGCCGCGTTCGCGGCGCTTTTAGCCGGTGCAACCGTCTTTGAATCGACATCAGACGACGGCGACTGAATTAAAGAGCAGCCAGCGATGAAGGCAGCGGAAATACAAAACGGAACAAGTTTTTTCATCTCAAAACTCCTTTTACAAATCATTATTTAGAGAACTTGGCGAGTTTTTCGATATACGAAATCATCTCTAACCTAAGCGTTGTTAAATCCATATCATCGCCGTCTGTATCAGCGAGAAGCTTAAGAGCCTTTCTGGCCGTATAGCGCGCGTCAACGTTGGAGGAGCGCGACAAAGGCTTAGCAAGCTGAAGAAGCTTGGTCGCATATCTGATATCGTCCAGACCTTCGCGGAAACCTTCCCACGAAAGAGTATCGATGCACCCAGAGCCGCAACCGTAGACGAACATCATAGGACGGTAGAGTTCAGGACGAATATCGTTCCATCCCTGAAGGTGATGAGCGTAGTTGTAGTTGCAGCTGAAACCCGCGCGATATGCGCCATAGCCGTACTGCCTGCGGGTGAAAGCGGGATTCTCGACACCGACGTGCTGGCTGGCGTACCATCCGAAATACCCGTCGCCGCCGAGCTGATTGAACTTAAAGGTTAGAGGAGCGGTGGCGGCCGTAGGAGCGAAAGAAGGCCACCAAAGATCAGCGAGATATCCGCCGGCGCAGTATCCGCTGTGGGAGTTTACGGGGAAGTAGAAGCCTTCCTCGTGATAAATCTTAATCATATCGCGGATACCGCGCAACGTGGCCAACCCGTATTCATCGCCCCAGGTCATAAACTTGATCGTCTTTTCGCCGAGCTGCTTATCCAGGCGCTTCTTGGACAGCTTCGCGTGATGACGCATCTGGGCCTTTTCACTAAGGAGCATATTTCCGCTGATCAGCGGCTTTGTATAATCAAGACCAGCACGCTTGCCGAGCTCCATAAGGCCGAGATTGTTGTTAAACGTCGGCGTTACGTGACCGTGACGGGCGAAGTTGGCGAGAATAGCCTCAAGCTGCTTTTTAGCGAGCTCATAATCACCGCCGTTAGACTTTAAAACCCACTCCAAGCCGACATATTCGCAGAAGAAGGTAAGATAATCCTTATTCTCATCGAAGTAACATTTAGGAGAGGGAAGTTCAAAATCAAGGACTCTAACCTTAAGAGGAATCTTCTCACCTGTTGAAAGCGCTATTTCGCCCTTATAGAGACCTGCGGCTTGATTCTTATCGATCTTAGCCGTTAAGAAAAACTGCTTAAAGCGACCCTTCTCGAGCTTGGCGCCCTGATGGGTATCGGCGTCCTTGAAATTAGGCTTCATCGACTGGAACGAATCATCCAAGCGCGAGCCCGAGATATCCTCGTTGCGGCGATCGAGCGCACTCGGGGCGTTAAGCCAGCGATATGTGTACTTACCCTTAGTCTCCTCGATTCGGGCGTAGTTGCACTTTTTAACTTCGTCCGCCTTGACCAAATCCTCGTCGTTAAGGAGAAGTTCAGGGCAAAGCTTAAGTTTGGGATCGGCGAAGTAGCTCGTCCAGGCGTTGCCGGCCTGATACCAGACCTTTACTGTTTTAAGATCTAAAGCCGATTTAGGAAGTACATCGCCCTTCTCGTTTTTAAGATCGCCGAGCGTAAAGCGAACCTTCTTAACATCAACATCGGAGGTAAGAACGAAGGAACACGGCTCATACTCGCCTTTCGCCGCAAGAATGAACATATCATCACCTTTAATCCCGTCTTTAGGGGCACTATCGGGCATATAGGGCACTTCGCTCATCGGATCGACGGCATACCACGTAACCTTAGCGGAAGCGATCGAAGCGAGCATTACCGCCATCGCCGCCATCATCGTTTTTATCGTCATTGTTTTTTCTCCATTGCCGCGTCAATCTTTTAACGCTATCATTCATAAATCAAAGAAACCACATCTGTAACAGATTTTATAATTTTACCAAATTAAAGGCCTTAACCGCAATTGTTTGATTCCTGAAGTTTACCCATTTTTTGAACTCTGGCGATGCTCTTCCAAAAAAGCCAAAAAAATGTGACATCCTTTTGACAGTTTTCGGTAGAATACCGATTGCACAAAAAAACAGCCAAAAGGAATGTCACACAATGAATGATACTAAAATTGCGTCAAAAGCGAAAGCACAACTTTCAAATGCAGTATGTCACTCGCGTCCGGGATGCCAGCCGTTCCTCAAAGGAAAACTCCGAAGTGCTTGTCAATGGCTACCACGGATGCATGGTGGCTGCCTGCCGCGTCGGAGGAAGAAAAACCATTCCTCTTGCATTGCGGTTATGGTCTTCACGCGCACCAGGCTTCAAAGGCGAAAACGACGAGGTCTTGAATATCATCAACTCCGCAACCGTATGGATTGGACGAAATGTCAAACACGAGATCCTGGCGGAAGCGTTAAAGACCGCATCGCGCTCGCGATGATCGATGCCGCGGAAAAGGCAGGCGAACTGAAGCCCGGCGCGACCATAATCGAACCGACGAGCGGCAACACCGGCGTAGGACTCGCGCTCGTATCGGCCGTAAGAGGCTATCACCTCATTTTAACCATGCCCGAGACGATGAGCGTCGAACGGCGCAAACTCGCCGCCGCCTATGGAGCCGAAATAGTTCTCACGCCGGGCGACATGGCGAGGGCCGCCGCCGCAAAAGACGGACTCTTTGTCGGCATATCCTCAGGCGCAGCCCTTTCGGCGGCGGTGGAACTGTCTAAACGCAAAGAGTTCGCGGGCAAAACCGTCGTCACGCTCCTGCCCGACACTGGAGAACGTTATCTCTCCACCTGGCTCTTCGACTAATTGCAGCTTATCAGACTTCAACCCGTTTATAACACTGTTCGTTTCGCGATTCACAAGACCATTTTACCATAAATAGCATTCCGTTCGTTCGCTTCGCTCACGAAGGAATGTAAACTCACTATTGCAATACGACAACATCACTTGGCTTAGGAAGTGGTTCAACGAAAAAAATAAGGCGTTCGATGTATCTTCGGACGCTAAAAGAAGTAGACGAAATGCTGTCCTAAGGGGCTATTTATGGAGGGGGTATGAGTTTTGAGTGCGACCTACGCCCTCCTCCATGTATCACAAACATCATCACCAGAAAGGAGATTTTATGACATGCCGCCACCCAAATTACCGCTGATACGTTTTTATATCGTCGTGCGCCAATCGCTTGGCTCATAAACAAAGCGTCTGATTTCCATTACATTGCCAATTACAACATAAAGGATGATGTAATTGCCGACAGGAATTCGATAATACTTATGTTCGCGCTCTTTCAACGATTGGATAGGCTCAAAGGATTCTGGCGCAAAAAGACGATTTTGTATCGCTTGTTCGACATTATCAACAAGCTTCATCGCGGCTTCAGGATTGCGAAGTTCTTGAGCTATATACCTTACAGCTTCAGCAAGCTCTTCATCAAAAAGCGGCAGGTATTCAAGCTCGTATTGATCGCCCAGCATTCGCTACCTCACGAGCATGATTGAAGACCTGAGAATGTGTAAGTCGTTCTGAATGCGTACGGCAATATTCATCCGTCTCATCTAGAATTTTCTCAATGCGACTGTTCGTTACAGGGCGACGTCTAATAGCAAATGGAATTCCCTGATATTGAACAACTTCATTGATAAATACACTGATTGCACCCGAAAGCGTCATTCCGAGGTCATTAAAAATCTCCTCAGCCTGTCTTTTCTTTTCAGAATCAACTCTTGCTGTTATCGTTGCAGTCATTATACACTCCTTTGTGTTCTATCCGCACACAATTATACCATAATTTATGAATGTTGTGTGAAAAATATCTACTACATATCCATAGTTTCGCAACCCGCAATGTACGAAGCAGCACATCACGATGCGAAAAATTTATTGGAAATTACAAAACATTAGTCGTATTCGCTCTCATTGCTGCAACTGAATTTGAGGGTACAGTGAACTATAAGAATTAAGACATACACCTAAGTCGTTACAGTCACAATTACCTTACCACTGACGAATAGAATTCCACAACGTCTGTATATTCCGACTATTTGCGTTTACTGTAGAACGAAGATTATCCATCTGCACATTCAAGCCGTTACACCAGTTATTAACCTGAGTATCTAACTTATTAACTTGACTATCCAACTTTTTCACCTTTGCACCTATTCCAAAACCTATTTCATTATACAAATCATCGTCTGCCTTATTCATCCATTTAAAGGCTTTATTAAGATCGTCGTCAAAAGATTTTAATCGGGCTTCAGCATCCTCTATCCGCTTCTCTGCATTAGCGAGCCGCTTCTCATTTTCGTCAAGCCTCGCTTTAAGCATACGATTTTCTGCTTCAAGCGCGAGAGTTCTCGCCGAAAGGCGCTCAATCATAATATTCGCCTGATCAAACATACCAGCGAATTTAACAGCCACAGCTTCGAGCAGTTCTATCTGCGAAAGTTCCTCCTTGTCAAGTTCTAACGATTTTTTTAGCACACGATATTGCTCAGCATACGGTGATTTCGCAGATTTGCGCCTTGATGCCGAATAGTTTGCACTTATAGAAGGTAATGCCACAATCAATATTGCGACTGTAATAATAAGTTTTTTCATACTTTTATTATAACAGTTTATTTACCTATCGTGCAACCCTAAATGCTTCAAACGTCGACATGATTATTACCACTTAATTATATGTAAAACTAATATTCTCTTCTAAGCAAAAAACATTAACCATACCTTTCGTCTAATAAAAGCTAAACCACAACATGATATCAAAAATATCTACTTTTAAATATTAAACATGAATAATTTACTTTCTATTTTGACACATCCTTAACTCAATGGCAATTCTCGTCTTTAGCAGCACTCCGCAATCCCTTTTTATTTTTCAACCAAATAATCATTATTAACATCAATATACTAATCCAAACATAACATATATTTTCAACAAAGAACGTTCCTATTTTACAACAAGTACTTTGCCGTGTATTATTAAGAATCTTCTGAGCAGACTGCTTAATTTCGGCAATCTTGCGTAACTCTTCCTCTGCGAAAGGACGCAATACTTTAAGCTTATCATCGGCAGAAAGACTTTGATATTCAGGCGATTGCATTACATATTGTGCGTCTTCACCTAAAACATTCTTATACCGCTCTAGTCGTCTTTCTTTTACCTCCTCTGCGGAATTTAAGCCCTCAAAACCATATTGTGCAATAGCACTTTTAGGAACAGCATTAACATCATCAAATGCAATACCATCGAATATTTTCTCAAGAAGGGCTATTCGTGCATCCGCTTCTACTTTTTCAATATACCTTCTAAAAGGAACTGCATATATCCAAAATGCCTCACTAATAGAATATTTGTCACCTATTTCGGCTTCTAACACCTTACGAAGCTTTTCCCCAAAACCTATTTCACGCTTTCCACCAACTGCAAAAGCAGAATCGGGCGCTTTGCCACCAACTGCGGCAAAAATATCTACATCGGGGTTGTCTATGGCAAGGAGTTCCTCTTCTCGTTCAACTGCCTCATTTCTCTCCGATTCAGCTTTTTTTCTTGTATTGCCACTCTCTTTATCTTGAGTACATATTTGCTCAAGATGTTGTTGGTATAGTTTACTGACCGCTTGATTCGCTTTTTGAATGGCAATGCGCTTAAAAAGCTTTTGATCAGCACTTTCAACACTATCCTTCACCTGATTAGCACTATACTCGTAAAGTACATTCTCTTCGTTATTAGATACCAACAAAACATTTTCTGCTTCGGATTTTTGTAATTCTGATAATTGAGTATTATAAAGTGCAAAAACTACAACATAAAATGATTCAATGGGATTATTTAATTCTATCATATAATAAGTTTTATCAGCATTATCGATAAACTTCACGCAAATCCGTCTGTTAGATTTATTATAATGCTCTAATTTTTTATTAGGATATTTTTGATCCAACCAACGACATGTTTGCAAGAATAATTCATTCGCAGCCATTCTTGATTCTGTAGTAAATCCCGCACTTACACTAGTTATTGTTCTTGTCAAAAGAGAAGCGTGAAAAGCATACTGATTGTATTGCAAAATTGTTTCATTAGGTGAAAAACTGTACCCATAATACATTTCTGTTCGAGACGTAGGAACAATATCTTTCGAAATCTTTTGCCCTAATTTTAATCCACAAAAACGCAGTGAGTTTTCTTCAGCAGCAAGAACTACACACCCTATTAAAATGAGAACTGATAACAATTTTAACTTCATATTTATATCCTATTTTATGTACTAATTTTGTTACCTTCTCATAGGTTCAAATAGGTTCAAACGCAATTATTTCTTTGTTGAACTTATAAGTAACAAGAAGATAAATATATTGTACTCAATCATTAAAAATTTTACAAGCCAAAAATTTATTTTAGCCCCATAAATAAAGGACGAAATGCACTTTTTGCACCTAATCCGAGTAGACAAAAACACGGTTTTAGGGGCTATATATGGAGGGGCTAATAAATTTAAATCCAACGAAAGGAAAAACCAATGAGCAAAATTAAATCCAAAAAGCAGTTCTATGAGTCTACGGGGAGGGAAGTTGCCGCTCGATCTCGTCGTTCGGTTTTGTGCTTCTCTATCAAGACAAGTAAATGCACTTACTCCAAGGATGCCACAAGATCGCCATTGGTTGCGTACAGCGCCTCTCACACGCTTACAAAACCTCTCTCCTCACTCGCGGCACTTCCCTCCCCTCCGCTTGAAAGAGGTTTGAAAGGAATTGATAACTTCTGCGCGGCTCTTAGGGTGTGAGAAGCGCATCAGGGCGTTTAGTCGTCACAGTTCCGTCAGGTAACTGCCACACAATCGTTCCATTAAGAACGTAAACATTCGGTATCCCCTTGCGCCTATTCTCTTCTTGCGCCGCATGAACAGCAGTATTGCAAATACGCGTCATTTTCTCAACTATTTCCGGCATAAACCCTCCATAAATTTATCGTAGCGCTCTCTCAAAACAACATTAAGCGCACCATTGCCATGAGCTACAAGAACAGCATCATTGCCACCATTATAATAAAGCATCCAATGATCTGCGAGAGGAGCATAAAGATTAACAAAATTCTCCTTGCTGCGAAAATAACGCCGAAGAACATCTTCTGGCGGAATATCATGACCACCATTCATAACGCGAACTGCTATGCGTTCGATGCACACCTCGGGCGAATCAACAAAGGTATAGGCTATTGTAGTAGAGTACCCCATAGCCTTAGCCTTCTCAATAATTTTTAGGTGAACCCTCCCCGAAAGTGTTGATTCAACGGCGAACGAAGCACCCTTCGAAATAAGCTCATGCATTCTTTGCATAGCCACGCGCCCTGCTTCAATACGACTTGAGACAGGGTCTGTCGGATTCAATTCGCGCGCTATATCGTCAGGATTGATATATACTACATCCTCGGTCGGCAAAAGCACCTTAGATATCGTGCTTTTACCGCTCCCATTCGCACCTGCGAGAATGTATAACCTCTTGTTCATATAAATAGTATATCAAATCTATTACGTATTAGCACACGAGAAATTCATCTAACGCGCAATGGCTAGCTACGGGGAGGGAAGCTGCCGCTCGATCTCGTCGTTCGGTTTTGTGCTTCTCTATCAAGACAAGTCTTCGGTGGATTAACGGAGGCTCTTCTCGGTCTCGACTCGCTACGGAGTTGTAACGCCTTTACTAGTAAGACAAGTAAATACACGGACTTAGGGGAAGCCATAAGAGAGTCATTGGTTTCGTACAGCGACTCTCTTACGGCTACAATCCTACGCGAGTCTCACTCGAAGACCTCCGCTTAATCGACCTCCGCTTAAATGAGGTTTTAATGGTTTTGTAGATTTGATTCGCTTAGGAATACAAAACCTCACTCCTCACTCGCGGCACTCCCCTCCCCTCCGCTTGAAAGTAGTTTAAATGGAATTGATAACCTCTGCGCGTTGCTTAGTCAGTGACCGACCTATGCCCTTCTTCTTGCGAGCTACTTCGTAAGACTATAATGGGTTAAGTTGATGCGTCTCATTTCGTTAGTCCAAGACGGTTGGACAATGTGGCGTGAAGCCAGTACGCGTGCCGGGGAGGAAAAAGCAAAACGCTCGATTGGAAGCGCACGAGCGAGGCGAAGGAGATAAGTCGCGATGAGTGAACGAGGTGTTACGGGGCGATACCATATCCGCCCCTTGAGGGTGGTTGCGACCCATAGGGAAGCAACCAAGCCTCGCGACCGCGAGGCCGAGTTCGCGTTGAGAACGTTGAGACGCAAGCATAACAAGGACGCCGACGATATGAGCGGAAGCGAATGAGTCGAGCGACGAAGTTAAGTACTAAGCGAAGCGCAAAATATAAATGATCCGCTAAAACATCCATTAAAGCGAAGATGGATTAAGCGGAGGTCTTCGAGTGAGACTCGCGAAGGATTGTAGCCGTAAGAGAGGCTCTGTACGCAACCAGAGACGTTGTTATGGCTTCCCCTGAGTAAGCGCAGCTACTAGTCTAAGCGTGAAAGGCGTTAGAACTCCGTAGCGAGTCGACATCGAGAAGAGCTCGGCCTCGCAGTCGCTCGGCTTGCTCGCGTCCCTATGGGTTGTGAGCCCGCTTACGCGGCGGATAATCCGTTAATCCATCGAAGCACTTCATTGCCCAAATCCGTGGCCGCATTTAATCAAGCACAGCACACAGCAAGCGAAAAAAACTAATCACTAACGTCTATTCACTAATCACTAAAAAAGCGAAGGCCGGGAATATACCAGCCTTCGCTTTTTAAGCGTATCGCCTAAGCGATATTATTTCTCGTCGAGCGCAGCTACGCCGGGGAGAACCTTGCCCTCGAGGAACTCGAGAGAAGCGCCGCCGCCCGTGGAAACGTGGCTCATCTCAGCAGCCTTGCCGCTCTTCTTAACGGCGCTGACGGAGTCGCCGCCGCCGATGATCGAGATGCCGCCGTTAGCCTTGACGGTCGCGACAGCGTCACAAACGCCGTACGTACCCTTAGAGAGAGGAGCGAACTCGAAGCAGCCCATAGGACCGTTCCAAACAACCGTCTTAGCGCCCTTAACAGCCTCGCCGAAGAGCTCGACAGACTTAGGACCGACGTCGAGACCCATCCAGCCGTCGGGAATGTCGCCCTCGAGCGTCTGGAGCTGAATGTCGCTGGCGTCCTTCTCGGCCGGAAACTTGTCGGCGACGACATTGTCGACGGGGAGAAGAATCTTGATGCCCTTGGAAGCGGCAGCTTCAAGCATCTCGCCGCAGTAGGCTACCTGCTCATCCTCGCAAAGAGAGGAGCCGATCTTAAGGCCCTGAGCCTTCTTGAAGGTGTAAGCCATGCCGCCGCCGATGATGAGCGTATCGACCTTATTAAGGAGGCTCTTGACGACCGCGAGCTTATCGGAGACCTTAGCGCCACCGAGAATAGCGACGAAAGGACGGACGGGATTCTCGACCGCGTCGCCGAGGAACTTGATTTCCTTCTCGAGGAGGAAGCCAGAAACGGCGGGCTTCAAATAGTCGGCGATGACGGCCGTCGAAGCGTGGGCGCGGTGAGCCGTACCGAACGCGTCGTTGCAGTAGATGTCGCCGTAGCTGGCGAGCTTCTTAGCCATTTCAGCGCGCTCGGCCTTAAGTTCGGCCTTCTTGGCGGCGAACTCTTCGTCGGTGAGGTGGATGCCCTTCTTCTCGTCATCCTTCTTAACCTTACCGTCTTCAGCCTTGTAGAAGCGGGTATTCTCGAGAAGAGCGACTTCGCCCGGTTTAAGAGCGGCTACGACTTCGTCGGCGGCCATGCAGTCGGGAACGAACTTAACCTCGCGCCCGAGCTTCTTGGCGAGCTCTTCGGCGACGGGCTTAAGCGTGAAAGCGGCGTTCGCGTCGCTGGGAGCGGCGCCGAGCTTGACACCCTTCGGACGGCCGAGGTGGCTCATGAGAACGAGGCTGCCGCCCTGTTCGAGAACGTACTGAATCGAAGGAAGCGCGGCGACGATACGGGTATCGTCGGTGATCTTGCCGGAGCCATCCTTAGCCATGGGGACGTTGAAATCGACACGCATTACAACGCGCTTGCCGTTGAGTTCAACATCGCGCAGAGTCTTCTTTGCCATTTTTAGTTTTCCTTTCGTCTTTTTATTAAATAAGTAAATTTTCTTAAAATACAAAGGGCACCGGATATTGTTTTATCCCGATGCCCTCTGCCATCACATTCCCGATAGTGTAACCTTGTTACTTTTCTTCGGCTTTCGCCATCTTGTTGAGCTTGAGCTGAGCGCGGGATTTCTTGCGGTCAGCGGTATTCTTCGTGATAATACCTTTTTTCACGGCCTTGTCGAGACCAGAGACAAATTCCTTGAACTTCTTCTCGGCGACTTCCTTATTGTTTGCGTCGGCGGCCTTGAAGAGCTTCTTATGGGCATCATGGAGCTTAGCCTTGGCGATAGAATTGCGCTTATTCGCCTTGGCGTTCTGACGATCACGTTTTCTGGCGGCGCGGCCGCCCTTGATATTAGCCATTTTTTTATCCTTTTTGTGGGAATGTTCGCCGCATATTTTACCGAATTTCGAAAATTTATGCAACCCCCCTGGATTGACTGCTCTTAATGCTGATTATTCACCAACTCGCCGAAATACCGATTTCAAATGTACGCGGCTCCCCGACAAGACATTCATAGTAATGTCGCGAGGTATCAAAATACTTCTCTCCAAAAAGATTCCTGACGCCAAGTGTAAGCGTCCAATGCTCACTTCCTCCGAATTTCGACAGAGGAATCGCCATATTCACATCAAAAAGATATGACGGATCAAACCTGAGATTCCTGTCTTGAAACGCACCACGTACGCATGCATAACTCATTGAGCGGAATCTGAAACCACACCCGAAAACAATATCCTCCAAAGGTCCTGAAGATATCCTGTAAGACGTATTAAAAGTAAACGTATGTGCCGGATAACGCTCAAAATCGCGTCCCTTCAAACCTGGCGACACAGTTCTGTCCGTATATCTGTTAAACGAATACATCGCCAGCATTGTCCAATCGTCAGTTATATCACCTGAAAGCGAAAGCTCGAAACCGCGCGAGGTATTGCGGCCCTCCTGCTCATAATATGTAGTGTTGGCCACCTGAACCGGCGTATTCTCCTGCTCTATACGGTAAACCGAGGTTGAAAGCCATAATCCGTCCAACATTTTCAACCTCATGCCTCCTTCGACCTGAGTAGCATACCATGGCTTGGTAAGCGGCATTCCATCGGCGCCGGACACACCGAGCATTGGAGTTCGAGTCTGAGAGACATTTCCGAAAAACACAAGCCACTCTATCGGTTGCACTGAAATTCCGCCGCGTGGCGAGACGCCGTTACCATCCTGACCGTTAGCCTCGGCAGAGTCACGCAGATGAACAAAGTCGTACCTGACTCCTCCAAGAAGCGTAACCCAGCCGCAGGAAACGGAATCTTGGAGAGTGATCCCGTATCGGGTTGTAGGTGCCGAAAAAACAGAACCTTCCTGATGACGTGCATCAATCTGGGTCAATAAACCGTTTTTCATTCCGAAATCAAATTCGCTGTCATATACAGATCGTCCGTAAATACTGTAAGAACGCAACAACGACTTGGACTCTGAAAACTGGGATGTCATATACTTATTACCAGACATCCACAAACCTGTGTCGTAATAATCGAGAAGTTCGTCCCCTTTGCCCGCATACGGTTCACGCGTAGTCTGATCCATTGATGAAAATTGAAACGCCGCGCCGAATTTCAAAAGCCAATTTTCCGCCACCTGCCAGTCAAGCCACGGATTGATGAGCATCCCCTCGTAATGTTGACGGTCTCCCCGGCGGCACGACGATTCATACCAGCCATAGCCACCTCCTGGCCTACCCCGCCATACCGGCACTCCGATATAACTGGGTGCGTCTACATACTGCAACAGCGTCTTAAGCCCGAAACTGACTTCGTCATTAGGCGAAAACACAAAGCTCGGGGATAGGGAAAACGATTCTCGAGGACGGGCTCCGTCTTGAGAGCCCTGATTAATGTATGCAGGCTCATAGACGTCGGCCGTACCGACCACGCGGAAAGCGGCCTTGCCGTCAAGAAACACCTCGTTCATATCGGCCATCGCGCGCTGACGCCAGGTATTTTTACCTATCGATGTGTTCGCCTGAAGATTAATCTTGTCGTCACGCAGATGGGCACCTTTAAGATAAACGTTTATAGAACCTCCCGCCCCGTTGGCGTTGGAAGCGGCTCCCGCACCTCCGGAAAGCGACGCGATGGGTCCCTTGACAATTTCAACGCGCTCCATGAGAAACGGATCCATAAAGAGCCCCGCTCCACGGCCTACTGAATATATGCCGTCTATCGCCGGCTCGGAGCCGCCCTTGCCGCGAATCGTAAAAAGCCCGGGCTGACGAACTAAAAGCGAAGTTCCTCCGGTCTCGATTCCTGGCACATGACGAAGAAGATCGTTTAAATCGGTAGGATTGCGCTCGCGGATAAAGTCCTCCGTAAGCGTATCGACAACACAAGGCAGTTTCTCGGGCGCTATATCGGTAAATGTTCCTGCATTAACCGTTTCGGGGCGATACTTCGAAATCGCAGTCGCTTCAACCACGATTGTACCTATATCAACACTATTCGTATCGTTAGGAGCTGAAAATAGAGAGAAAGTCGATAATACGACTGAACTAAATATATAATAAGGCTTTTTAATTTTCATAACCATATAAACGCACCCTTAGAGCGCTAGGTTCACTTAAAAATTAGCGCTCTAAGGAAAAAATCTAAGCTTACTTTAAAACAACCGCGAAGCCGTCTGCGATAATCGTACCCAAATCTACAGATGATTGCCTGTTGGTAATTGAAGGACCTATATCGGCTTTTTATGCAAACATCAAAATTGAGACGACCGAAGCAACTGCATTTCTAAACATGCTCCCTCCTATGCGAAATAAATCCTTCATGCGCCAACTGCAAGCCGTTACTCAGTCGCAAGACCGCCGCCGAGCGCCTTGTAGAGCGAAATCAGATTGGCGGTAATATTGCCGCGCGATTCCACGAGAGACTCTTCGAGAGTCAAAAGCGAGCGCTGGGCATCAATAACCGCAGTAAAGTCCTTAAGCCCCTTCTCGTTGAGATCCTTTGAAATCGCTACCGCGTCCTGGGCCGCCTTGACAGCGGCTTTCAAAGCCTCGAAACGGTGATACTCGCGCGTATAAGTGGAATACATATCGCGGACTTCTTCATACGCCTTCTGGACTGTAAGCTCATAATTCAAGCACGCTTCACGGGTACGGGACTCTTCAACCTTGACATCGGCATAAATTCTGCCGCCCTGAAAGATCGGCCAGCTTACCGACGGACCGAACGAGCCGTAAAGAGATCTGCGTTTGAACCAATCCTGGAACTCTCCGGTCTTAAGACCGAGTTCGCCGTTAATGAAAAGCTTAGGGAACCACATCGATTTTGCGACACCGATGCGGGCCGACTGTGCGGCGAGCCTGCGCTCGGCGGCACGGACATCGGGACGCATACGGATGAGATCAAGGGGAGTCTCGGCGAGACGACCGGCGGGAACAAGCCAATCGCGATCCGGACAGGACTTAAGAAGCTCATGACAAGCCCCGGGCATAGTACCCGTCAAAATCGCAATCGCGTTCATAAGACGCTCTTCCTGGGCGAGAAGCGGAGGAATCGCAGCACGGGTCTGCTCAACGATATATTTCGACTGGCTGACGGCCAAGCCGTCACCAATGCCGGAATCAAGACGTGATTTGACGATATCGTAAGTCTCGCTCTGAAGTTTCAGGTTGGTGCGCGCGACGGCGATGCGCTGCTGAATCGTTCTAAGTTCGATATACTGGCGACCGACCTCGGCCGTAAGCGAGACCCACGCGTCGTTGAGAGATAAACCCTCCGCCTCAAACTCGGCGAGAGCCGACTCGGTGGCGCGACGGTTTCCACCGAATATATCGATCTCCCAGGACGCATCGAGACCGACCTTAAAAAGATCCTGGTAATTCGAAACCAACGCCTCGTCAGAACGTATCGCCTGGCCGTTAGCTGAAATCTGAGGCATAAACGCAGCAAAGGAGCCGAAAAGCTGCCAACGGCTTTGAGTCAGACGTTCAGACGCCATCTTGTAGGAAAGATTGTTCGAAACGGCCGTATCGACGAGGGAAGCGAGAATTTTATCGTCAAAGCGGGTCCACCACGACGAAAGCTCATTAGTCGAGATTATATAGCGCGAGTCTTTTTCATCGGCCTTTATCATCCCGGCGTCGGGAAGCGGGAAGTCGGGAATATCGACCTCCGGCTTTTTGTAATCAGGTCCTACGGGCGGCAGAGAAGAACAACCGGCAAGCAAAAGCGCTGTGCAGAATACAGGATGCAGTTTCATAATCATTTTCTTTCCTTTAATTGACGACGACGGGCGGCGGATGCCGAAATGTACGAGAAGAACCGCTTAGCCTTTTCGCGCCATGTCTGGAAAAGCGCGTAAAGACCAGGTACCAACAGTATACCAAATACTACCGAGAAAAGCATTCCAAAGAATTCGGTAGTTCCGAGATGATTGCGGCTCGCGGCGCCTGCACCCGTGGCGATCATCATCGGCAGCGTTCCTAAAAGCGTCGTCAAGGCCGTCATCAAAAGCGCTCTCAGGCGCTCGCCTGCCGCACTGCCGGCGGCCTCGACTATGGAACACTTCTCTACTTCGCGCTTGTCTTTGGCGAACTCGACGATCAATATGGCGTTCTTCGAGGCAAGGCCTACAAGAAGAACGATACCTAACTGAGCGTAGATTGAAAGCGGATAAGGAGATCCTGTCATCCAGATACCAAACCACTTAAGGCCTAAAAGCGCGCCGAATACCGCCACGAAAATCGAAAGCATAACAGGCAGGGGAATCGTCCACGATTCGTACTGGGCTACCAGGAAGAGATAACCGAAGAGAACCGCGAGAAGAATAAGCGGAGCCGCCGCGCCATCGTTACGAGCCTCCTGGAACGAAAGGCCGGACCACTCATAACCGTATCCCTCGGGCAATATCTCACCCATAAGTTCGCGCACCTCGTTCATGACCGTACCTGAAGCGACGCCGGGCTTCGGAAGAACCGTTACGTCGGCCGACATGTACTTGTCGCGCGTTGAAACGGTGCGCGGGCCGAGCTCGCGCGTGATTGTGGCGAGCGAACCGATCGGAATCATCGCGCCGGTATCAGAGCGGACATAAAGCCGCTCAATATCCTCCGGCGTGGCGCGCGCCTCAGGTATCGCGCAAACGGTCACGCGGTTTACCTGAGTGCCAAGATTGACATCGTTCACATAGCGCGAACCGAGATAGTTCTGCAAAGTCGCGTAGACGGTCGCCACGGGAACCTTGTACATCTCGGCCTTCGTACGGTCGAGATCAAACCTGATATGAGGAGTTATCGAGTTAAAACCGGAGAACGCCGCAAGAACATTCGGATTCTGGTTGAGCTTCATGAGAACGAGATTCTTGACCGCATCCAGTTTCGCGGGATCTGTTCCAGTCTTATCCTGAAGATGGAAGGAAATTCCGTTTGCGTTGCCTAAGCCGGGGATCGCCGGCGGAGCGAACACCTTCCACGTAGGCTCGGGAATTTCCTTGTTCAACATCGCCTGAACTCTCGGAATAACCTTCGATACGTGCTGATCGGGATCGGAGCGCTTGTTCCAGCGGTGAAGATCGACAATTACGGTCGTCTGATTTTCGCCGCGTCCGCCAATCATGCCCCAGCCGGTAATAGTCATTACCGAATTGACTTCAGGCAAAGCCTTTAAAAGTTTCACAGCTCTCAAAGCGACATCACGCGATCTGTCGCGCGCTGTGCCTTCGGGCATTTCCATCGCACAGAATACCACGCTCTGATCTTCCTCGGGCAAGAACGCCGTCTGAGTCTTCGAGAAGAACTGCAAAGTAAGAAGAACCGTCAGGAGCAGAAGCACGAGCGACAGGAAGATTCTGCTCGCGAGCCACTTCGCCATCGTAACGAAGAAGTTCTTGAACTTTTCAAGAGCCGCATTAAACCACGCGAACGGACCGTGCTTATAAGGACGGGCTTCACGGAGAAGAAGCGAGCACAAGGCGGGAGCGAGCGTAAGAGCGCATACGGTGGAGAAGCAGACGGCCGCGGAAAGCGTAACCGAGAACTGCTGGTAGATACGGCCCGTAATGCCGCTCATAAAGCCTACAGGAACGAAAATGCCGAGAAGAACGAGGGTTGTCGCGATAACGGCGCCTGTAACATCCTTCATGGCCTGAATCGCCGCCTCCTTGGAATTAAGGTGACGCGTTTCAATCAGGAACTGTACGCGCTCCACAACAACGATACAGTCGTCAACCACGACGCCGATGGCGAGAACAAGTCCGAAGAGCGTAAGGATGTTGACTGAGTATCCGAGAACGGCCATCAGGATAAACGTCGAACAAAGAGAGACGGGAATCGTCAAGCACGGAATCAACGTCGCGCGCCAATCCTGAAGGAACAGGTAGCATACGAAAACGACGAGACCGAACGTTATAAGGAGAGTTAAAATAATCTCTTCGATACAAACGCGGACATATTCAGTGGCATCGTAAGGGGTTTCCCATTCAAGACCGTCGGGAAAATCCTTTTCAAGTCTCTCAAACGTCATGTAAATTTCATCCATCGTCTCGATGGCGTTCGCTCCCGGCTTCTGCTGAAGCGCGATCATAACGGCGTTTTCGCCGTTGTACTGACCGGAGAACATGTAATTTTCTTCGCCGATTTCTGTACTGGCGATGTCTTTAAGCCTTACGATACCGCCGTTCTCATCGCGGCGGATTACGATTTCGTTGAACTCTTCCGGCTTCATCAAACGGCCCTTCGCCGTAATCGTGAAGACGTGCGCGGCGTTTTTGGGCATCGGGGAAGCACCGACCGAACCGACGGAGGCCTGAACATTCTGTTTAGAAACCGCGGCTATAACCTCTTCGGAGTTGAGTCCCTGTGCGGCCATGCGGTCGGGGTCGAGCCAAACTCGCATAGCGAGACGGGGACCGTAAACGGTCGCCTCGCCGACACCGTCAATACGAAGCAGAACAGGCTGAATATTGGCATAAATGTAGTCTGAAATCTGAAGACGCGAAAGTTTACCAGACGGCGAGCGAAGCGCCATAAACCCAAGCATATCCTCGGACTGGGCGCGGATACGACCACCCAGCTGCTTAACCTCGACAGGTAATTTCGCCTCAGCCTGAGAGACGCGGTTTTGGACTTTGACCATGTCCATATCACGGTCGGACTCTACCTCGAACGAAACATTGAGCGCGTAGCTGCCGTCATCGGAGCTCGAGCCGACCATGTAAAGCATGTCATCAACACCGTTTACCTGATCCTCGATCGGCATGGCGACGGTATTCATAACCTCTTTAGCACTCGCACCGGGATACGTATACGTCACGGAGATCGAAGGCGGCGTCAGACGCGGGTACTGCGAAACGGGCAGATCGAAATACGCCATCAATCCGGCCATCGTCAAAACGATGGATATAACCATCGCAAATCGCGGACGCTCGATAAACGTTCGCGAAAATGTCTTGATCTGATCGATCGATTTTCGTATTGATATTTTCATCAGATTAACTCCTATCCACTGATCACTGACGACTAACCGCTAACTACTCCTTAATCGGTGACTGATAATTCGGATCGAGGTCGTCATTCCCGGTAGGCTCGGCAAAAACGACCGGCATGCCGGGAGCGAGCTTCGAAACACCGGCGATAACGACTTTTTCGCCGACTTTTACCCCATTCTTGACGGGAATCCATCCTTCGCTCGGCTCTCCCGCGCCGATGACGCGCTGCTCAACGGTGTTATTGTCTTTAAGAATCCAAACGGCGCGCCCTCCTGTGGTAAGATCGACAACAGCCTGCTGGGGAACGCAAGGCGTCTTCGGCGGAGTCTTCTGATCGATCAGAAGCGTAACATAAGTATTTGGTACGAGCATTCTGTCGGGATTGGGGAATTTAAGGCGCATGATGATGGTCGCCGTCTCCTTGCTCATCGTATTATCGTCGAAAGCCCATTCACCGAGACCATCGTATTCACTGCCGTCGGGAAGGACAAGACGCATGCGGTAATCGGGTGCAACGCCCTTCTGCTGAGCTATGCGCCATGCGACATATTTGCGGTCTGTAAGCGGGAACGAGACACGGATGGGGTCGATCTGAACAATTCGCGCGAGAGGCCCCTTGGCAGAAGAGACATAATCGCCGACGTGAGCGGCGGTTTTACCGATCTGACCGGAAATCGGAGCAACAACTTTCGCCTTCTTCAAGTCGTATTCTGCAACGACAAGATCGGCCTTGGCCTGCATAACGGCCGCCTTCGCGGACTCGGCTCCCGCCTCGGCATTGTCGCGCTCAAGTTCTGTCACGCCTCTCGCGTCGGCCTTCTGCATACGCTGCCAATAACGGACGCATCTGCGCTCTTCGGCTTCGGCTGCCGCGAGATCAGCCTTCTTCTGATTTACGATCGCTTCATAACGTTCGGCGTCGAGAACATAGAGAATATCACCCGCCTTTACGATATCGCCTTCTTTGAATTTGATTTCTTTGATATAACCGTCAACCTGAGGAAGAAGCTCAACTTCCTGGACAGGCTCAGCATGGGCAACAAATTTCTCAGGCAGATTATAAGCGCGCTCTTCGACCGGCATTACCGAAACGCTCGGCGGCTGAAAAGGAATCTCAGCCTTCTTTTCTTCAGGTTTAGGCCACATATCACACGCGATCCAGCCTCCGGTCACAGATGCGGCGACAAGGACGACAACGCCGATAACTGAGCCTACTTTTGAAGAACCCTTCTTTTCAGTATTTTTCTCTTCACTCATTTTGCACTACCTTTCTTTTAAATTTTACCTTTGTTTGCAGTTTGAATATCACGCCAAATCGCCGAATACGCCTTTTTAAGCGTCTCTTCGAGATCACATTGCAGAAACTTATCGATATTAGACCTGACCAACCCGTTCCACAACGCCATGCAGCAGCTCGCTATTTCGACAGAATCGACATCAGGCAAAGCGCGACCGTTTCGAATATCATTCTGAACAGCGACGCTGAAAGCCTCCCACGGCCCGAACTTCTTGCTTTTTAAAATATCCTCGCGAACTGAACTCATAGATGCCGACGACCAGCGGATCTGTTCATGCATCAGCATAAAAAACGCAGCCCTTTTGGAATCCGACACCGTCTGAACGGCATGTTTAACCATCATATCGGCCACATCGGGAAATGAAAGACGGTCGAAAGACTCTTCGCCCGGCGGTAAAAGCGCGGCGATTTCGCTCTTAAAGCGAACCAGCATCTCGCCGACCAATTCCAAAAGAAGTTTCTCTTTAGATTCGAAGTGCCAGTAAACAGCGCCCTTGGTCATCTTAAGCCGGGCGGCAATATCGTTGAATGTAGTATGATCATAGCCTTTTTTCGCGAAAAGCGAAAGCGCGCTCGCAAGAATTCTCTCGCGGGTTTTTATCGCATCTTCTTTAGCTCTTCTAGGCATGACAATAACCTTCCTCAAAGTTTACCGAATATTATACATACCTTCAGGTAGGTATGTCAAGTGGGAAGCGACAGTGAAAAGCGAATGAAGGAATATAAATTCAGCGCCACAATCATCATCATCCCAACCAACCACCGCATTTTTAAAAATGTGGGGGTAAATATCACCTTACGATAATATAAAACCTGCCATTCGATTGATTGACATTCAAACTTCTGAAACAATGCCCTTTGCCGCGCGATATAATTATAACATCTCGCTCATTTCAGGCGAAGTCGCCAAAACGACATTCGTCGACACCTCGCAATCCGAATGTTCGATCGGAGGCAAAGAGCCGACATTTAAAGTCGCAGCTAATAGAAACACACCTATCATTTACTCTCCTTTTTTTCACGAAATGCCTTTATCCGCTTTACAGCATTTGTTACATGTTGACGATGGAACTCACAAAATTATTCCCATCACTTTTTCAGCAAAGGTATGCGTAATCGGGCACGATTATCACGGCGTCGTTTATCCTCAAACTCCACTCGCGCCAATTCTTGTGTAGCACGAGTATAATATTCGGTAAACCGTAACTTAACATTGGGTTTCTGCTCTTCACTTATTCCAATGAGGTAAGAATCAAAAAGGTGTCTTTCTCAGTATCAACGCTTCAATCTACACTTATGCTTTAAGCGTTTTTCTTCCAAAGATTTTACTTTCTCGAGAACCCTTTCATGCCATTCTAAAAAACGACACTCTAGAATTTTCTTATTTTCTTCCCCAAGACCCTTTATATAATAATCAAACAAATGGCGTTTCATAAACTTTGTACTATTCATAAATCCATCTCTACGACACAACAAAACTCGATCTCGCTTTTTCTGTTGAGACACATCAACAACAGAATCATCAGAAAATTCTGAAGTGACATATTCTCCATATTTTTCCAATGCCGTTAAAAAAAACTCCACACGCTCACTCTCTGAAAATCCAACCTGCTGTTGCCGCCATAAAATACAGCTCATAAAGTCTAGATAATTTTCAAAACTGCCATTTAAATTAACTTGAGCTTCTAAACTTAAAGTCATATTCAAAAATTTATCCGACACTCCCTTTACTATTGATCGCTTTTCGGACACTTTCGAGCATTCCGAAAGAATCTTATCTAAACTATTCATTGGATGATTGTCATTTATAACCCTCACCCACATCATATCTTTTATCTCTTGAACGACTACATCCTCTTTCCCTGAAGAATTCTGACATTGAGAAACTATTTCTTTATCACTACAGCCCGACAGTAATAAAGCCACAGTTAGTACTATCCTAAACAACCTCTCCTGTATTTTCATTGCATAGCCTCACTTACGTTTGTAAAACTTGTGGGGACAAGTCTCCCTCGCCATTATTTACTCACCTTTTTTTCACGAAATGCCTTTATCCGTCTTACAGCATTTGTTGCATGTTGTCGATGAAAATCATGAGGATTCTTCTCTGAAATCGCTTCTAGAAGTTTCATTCTTTCATCGCTATTTTCATACTGAGGATCAAGCGATACAACAAATTCATCGGCCCAGGCTGCTAATGATGGCACTTGAATCATATATCGCTTCAAAGACTCTACGACAAGCATTCTGGCATCGCCCCTTGCCGACTGATGTTTTGTCTTATGAAATAAAGCAGAACATAAAAGATATTTATCATGTTCATCTTTTAACTTTAAATCCATCACATGATCAACCATATTAATTGTATTACTTGAAACACCTGAAATGTGTATAATCGCGCCAGTCGATTTCGCCGCATAATCATAACTATTTGTAAAACCTTCTAAAAAAGACACGTCTTCCGACGACCCGTATTTTGCGACCATATTTATTGCCCAAGATATCCTATCTGGATATTCTTTTGCAATTTGAATAGCAATCCTTGAAATTAATTTATTATCCCCACCGCATAGGTCTATCGCTTTCCTTTGCAAAACAAGCATCTCATCATAATCACAATTTGCGGCTGTCGACGAAAGAAAGGATGCTTTTATTTTAGTTTCTAAAATAGAATTTGTTGTAATTGCATGTAGCTCATTCACAATAACAACATTAATAATTAAAAACGATATTAACACACATATATTTCGCATATACAACCTCTATTTATGAAAAGCTTGTAGGGGTACACATCACTTTTCATTTACTATCCTTCGGAAGTGCGTCGCGCTGACGAGCGTCATATATTTCCGCTTGCTCTCCTGTGAGTCCCGTAGGGCGTAACCGTGCTAAATTATCTCGCCGTTGTTGACTATGACGATATGTTGGATTTAACTCACAGGCAACGCGGTCAACATATAAATCAATATCTCGCTCCTTTGACGCACGTTCAAGAAAAAATGACGCTATATTTGAACGAATCTGAATACTATTTACATAACTATTCGTGTAACTAACATTGCACATATCAGCTAAAGAGACATAAGTTAACCTCCTCAACTCATGTGAAAATACAGTTTGATTTGTCACAATATCATTAGCCATTGGCAAAAGTAAATCAGTCGACTTAAACTTCTCAATCATAATTCTCATCGCATATTCTTGAGCATAATCTTTTTTGTTATACATTATACTTCTTAAATACGGATAATCATTAGTCGTCCCATACCCCCCTATCCATAAAACAGCCATTTTCCGACAAAGTTGTTTTTCTTCATTTGT
>JAZOQU010000030.1:0-58927 GCA_045656225.1 Kiritimatiellia bacterium
CCTTGCGTTGGGATGACGACGATATTCTTTGGGTTTTTAAGTTTGGAGGTGAGTATATTGGTATAGATGTTGAAGCAAAATCAATTAAAAAACATGGAAAGATCAGGTTGGGTGACGAAGAATGCCTGATGGGATTCATTCAAGGTCGTTATGCGGTAACAAAGAAACGGCGCTCATCGGATCTTCTTCGCAGTATAATGGGGAATAAATTTTACATAAAAGATATTAAAACGGAAGATTGCATTATGGAAATGCCAAACTATATTTCGAGATTTTTCTATATAGGCAACGGATTGTTGTTGTTAGAGGATTTATAAATAGCTTGGGGGACTGTCCCCATTGTCGATAAGTGATAGAAAATGGTTGAAAGCCGTGTATTTTGAGGATGTTTTTGAAAGTGAGATTTTGTCGCCTTGAGAATTGGCGGAACCTATTACCTCTAACCTAAAGAAAGGTAAGAAGTAAGAGGTAAAAGGTAAGAAGTGCGGAGTTTGTCGTTTTCTCAAAATATACCCTTTATAGGTAATAATTTGACGCAAGGGATTGTTGATTACGAAGATTTATGATATATTATAAGCCAAAACATTACCCAAATAGGTAATAAAATGACATGAAGAAGTATGACGAATTATATGAAGTTGCCGTCTCTAATTATGGTTTGGTAACGGCTAAGACGATTGACGAGCTTGGCATCCATCTAAAGGATGTTCTTGAGTGGGTCAAGAGCGGGCGGCTTGAAAAACGTGGTCGAGGAGTTTATCGGATAGTCCATTATTTACCGACAGAATATGACACATATGCAGAGGCTGTTGCTTTAGTGGGGGATACGGCGATGATTTTCGGCGAGAGTGTGTTGGCAATGCATAATTTAGCATTGGTCAATCCAGTACGTGTACATGTTGCTGTCAGACGTCGGCTTCGCAAGGAGTTACCGGATTGGATTGAGACCGAAAAAGCAACATCTGAAATAATCGAAGATAATTTTAATGGAATACCTTGCCAGAAGTTGTCAGAGGTTATCCGTCTGTCGAGGGGCAAGATCCTGACTGAACGCCTTGTGTCGGCAGTGCATGAGGCAGGAACGAGAGGATTGTTGGATGTCTTTGAGTATGAAGCCTTAAAGAAGGAGTTTTCTGTATGAAACATCGTTACCTTCCGACCTTGCTGATGTGTTTGAGAAACTTTCGTTCCCGCAACCCAAGCCGCTTCCGGTTATGAAGCTTGCCTACCAGATTGCGCAGAAGCTTCACGCCGTTTCCGAACCGGGGAGCGAACGGGCGCATGATCTTATCGATCTGCAGCTCATTTGCAATCGGTCCCAAATCGACTATACCGAGGTGAAAGACCTTTGTCGGCGGCTCTTCGACTATCGCCGGCGGCAACCATGGCCGGCGGTAGTGACAGCGTTGCCTTCATGGGATGATCTCTATGTGCAGGCGAGAAACAATCTTCCCGACAACGGTGACGTCTTGCCGACCGCCGCCGAGGCCCTCACATGGGCGAACGAGCTGGTTGGTAAGATCGTTGCGGTGAAGGACGGAGTTGAATCCAAGGAGGATAGAGGTCATGAACGATCCAATTGCTAAACGATTGTTTCAGAATGCCATAGACTCGGTTGAACTTGGAATTGAGGATTTTCGCCTTGCAAAGAGCGATCCACGTCGATATGTGTCTGCAACGCGAAATGTTTTTGCAGGTATGTTATTGTTGTTCAAGTCATGGTTGGCAGAAGAGAGCGCGGAGAGAAATTATGATCTTCTTCGGGCAGAGACGAAAGAGGTAAAGAAGCTGCCGCCAGAGGAGTGGGCGGACATATCAGAGGCGAAGACTGCCGGGTTTGGCGAGATCAAGGACAGGATTGGCTCGAAAGTAGATTGGGTCAGGATTGATAAGTTGCACGATTATCGCAATAGAATTGAGCATGCGTTTATATCCGGCGGGGATGGGGAGTCGGATGCTGTCAGATACCTTGCGCAGTCGTTTCTTGTGATTCGCGATTTTATGAAAAATGAACTTGGCGAAGATCCTGCTAGAAGGCTTTCGCTGAATGGCTGGAACACGCTGTTCAATGAGCATGATGTTCATCTCCAAGAAGAATTGGAAAGGGATGATGCGGTCGACAACCTTGGGTGGATATATTCCGATTTTGCCGAACTGTTGAAGCACGAGTTCAAGTGCCCCAATTGCGGATCAGAGATTGTGACCGTCAATGATGTAACGAAAGAGGCGGAAGGTGAAAAAGCACGGTACATATGTCGCAAATGTGGCAAGGAGTTCTCATATGATGAATTGTGTGCGGTTATCGCTCCACGATGTCATTGCTCCGTGTGTGACGACTCAATTGAGCCGAATGAATTGCCGATATATCTTGAAACTGGGATGTGCGGGTGGCACGCGCACATTTGGGAAAAGGAATTTGCAGAGGAATGAGCATGAAAGATTACATTGCAGAAAACTATAAACAGGCCGTAATTACATGCTGTTGGGTTGTGGAGTCTGGCTACCGCGAATTGTTATTTGCGATGTTGGAATTCGTCCCGAAGTTCTATGGAGATGAACAGTCGATCCGAGAGCAATGTACGCGCGTTAAAAACCGTCGGATTTATTACATTAGGCATGTCTTGAAACCGGCTGATGCGTATGAATGGTACAAGCGTTCGATCCAAACGCAGATGCTTGAGATGCCGTGGGACGATCCTAATAAACGGATTTTCTTATGTTCGCAAGGTTCAAGAGCGTGTTTGAAAGAATCTGTTCCTTTCCCGAAGACTTTATACAATGATGACGCTCCCTTCCGAACGAAGCTCTGGCGGGGTGCGCAGATGCATCACCTCATGCAAGGTGAACGGCAAGCGCAACGCGAAGCATTTATTGCGTCCGATACGGCTATCGCGGAATGGATTGAAGAACGTTTGCTTTGGGCTTTGCACGAACATGTGGAATACTTGGGAAGCCTTAATCTTGTCTTGCCAAATCCGTATTATGGACATATGCATTTGCGACTTGTCCCCAAAACCGAAACTGACGAAGCAGAGCGAGTCCAGCTGCTCATTGATCGAGATTGTTTAGGTGCGGGGTTGAGACTGGTGTTCCAGGAAAAGAATCTGAATGAGTATGGGCGAATCATAGAGCGTGAGCTACCGCTTGAAGGAGATGCAATAACGGCAGATGGAATTGTGGATAAGATAGGATACTGCGTTCTCGACAAGGACGGGCGTGTAATTGATCGTGAGGATCAGACTTCGTTTTTGCGAAAAATTGTCATTAACTATATTTGCAAGGATGGAGAAAAGGACGTCACCTGTCGTGATGGCAGCGTTCAGACGATTTCACAAGCAGTTTGTGAGACGCGTGAGTTGGAAGACGAAACAGGCATAACTGACCTAAAACTCCACAATGTTCGCACAAGAATTAGAATCTCTCGTCAACACAAAGAAGAGGCGAAAGATCAGCATTTATTTTATCGGCAGGGAGGTGTTGCCGAGAAGTTTTTGAGGGAAATAATGTTAACGGCGTTTAAGCATTTAACCATAATAGATCCGTATTTTTCTGAAGACACGGCAAAGATGTTTCTTGTAGATCTTAATCACGGTATTGATGTAGATGTAGTCTGTACTGCCGATGGGTTTAAGACATCAGGGACTGCGGAGTCTTTCAAAAAGACCTTGGATGCGCTGAAGAAACCCGATCTCCGTATCAAGACGATCGTGGCTGGTAATGGACAACTTCATGATCGCTTTCTTGTTGTTGACGACAAGGAGGCGTGGATGCTGGGCTCGTCGATGAAAACGCTTGGCGACAGTCTTAGTGTTGTCGTTAAGTTGAAAGATCCAGGCACCGTGATTCGACATCTTAACGAGGTTGTTTCATCGTTTAATGCACTAAGCCTTGAAGGTTGGATTGAGAAGAATTGTGTATGCACAACAAGCAACTAAAGATTGCCTCGGTCCGCACGTCGGATTTCCAAACGGTTGCCGCATTGCATGCGCTACCGTCGACTCCGGTTACCATTAGGTTTCCTTCGTTTCCCTATCCGTTTGATCAAGCTCGTGAAGATGTATATTATTATGAGCATAATTATGAAGCACATTGTTCGGAGCATCCACCGTCAGTTCAGGATTTGTCCAAAGGTGTTTCTAATTATCCTGGATTTCCTTCTATGTCTCCAGGGGACGCTAACTTCTGGGAGATTTTATGCAATGCGCCAGATGGTGATGTGTATTTCGTAGATCTACACTTTGACAACCGAAATTTGAATCGGCTTCTCGCGGTTTGTGATAAGATGTCCAAACAGATTGATCGAGTGGGTACACATATCGCTATATTGACCGGCGTAAAGAATGAATTTAAGCGGTTGTTGCATTGCTATGACGAGAAACGGAGTCAGATAAAATCTTGGGGTAATGTCGATATTTCGGTGTATGCGATAAAGCAGCATGATTTTCTTCATGATAGGTTTGTGTTGTTGGGGGACCATTTTTGGCATTTTGGTGCTTCGGCAGGAGGAATGCACGCGGGGTTGAACGCATATTCGGGGCCGTGGATGGATACGGATAAACGACTGTCAAAAATTCTGACTACATTGATGCGTAAGGAAAACTATTTTAAGCGACTTTCCGTCGATGAGATGATACAGGGTGAATGCCATGAGTAATCTGAACATAGAACCTCTTAACTTGTTATTGAAGGATGTTTCGTCGGGGGCGTCAAATCTATTTGATGCTTTGCAAGAAGCTCAATTAGGAAGATATGAAGTTGAAGGGGTTGGCACAAGTCAGCTTTTACATGTGAATATCTTCGCGGATTCAGATCCTTCGTGCTATTACCAAATGATAGAGCAGACGCCGTATCAAGGGTGCGCATATACATTGCTGTTGTTTTTGGTACGGGATTATTTTTATTGCGAATCTAATGAACGGTTTGAACGAATCATGCATCATGCAGGGCCAAAAGGGCTTGCGTTTATCATTAAGGCTTTGCTGGCCGAATATGTCAATCCGCAAAGAATTAGCCAGGATAATAGTCCTCTGGTTATGCAGATTTTGCGCAATCGAGCTGATGTTCGCCCTATCCTGTTGTTGGTTACGGTTTTAGTACTGATTTATGAGACACAAGGTGCTTTGGATGAGACTGATGAGAATCTCCCCGGGAGTGTGATTCGACAGCGCAAGATGGGACTCCTTCGTGAAGTTCTCGACGAGTTCAATGGCAAGGGGGCAATTTCAAATAGCGAATTTGTGCGCTTATTTGGAATTGAAAACTTGTGGAATGCGGACTTGATGTGCAGGGTTGAAGAAACAGGTAAAAGCCTGTTGTTTGACGAAAGGTATGCCGCTGCGTTAATGGTTGCCCGACAGCTTGAGTTGGAGTTATCAGATCATGACTATGAGGAGTTGGCCCTTGATGCCCTGTTTTATAATTCGCGAGCGTCATGTTGGCAGACAAAATACTGGCGTACGCTCTCGGTATATATCGCGGATACCATTGCTGGTCTACAGGAGGTCGGGTCGGTTTGGAAAAATGTTTCAACAATGGCTATGCAGACTCTTCATAGGCAGTCGCATCAGTATTACTTAGGAGATTCGGGCAACGGTCTGTGCTCGGAATTGTATTTGTGCATGTTGCCAAACTTAATTTATAATTTACTTTTGGAAAAGAAGGTTGATTTGGCCGTTAAGGTTTGGGAAGGGGCATGGAATGAGTGTTTGACAGCATTATACAGTTGGACGCTGCCGATAGTACCGTTTCATGTGGCACAGTTGCTGTTTTATCATAAAGTGGTGGACCTACCTTCAGGCATGTGTTCTAAATCGAGTGTTCAGATGTTAAATGAGTTGCCTTCAGTATTCTTACCGGGAGGTCGCATTGAAAGCACCGCAAATGCATGCCTTTCAACTTTGGTGAGGAATTGTAGGAATCTTGAGAGAATTAAGCTCTATGATCCTCTCTTGTATCAGAAACTTGAACATCCTCATACAGTCTGTAAGTGAGCTGTTGTGTGGATGGGGACTTTGTTTGATGTTTGCTTAGAAAGGAATTGCATGACGAATACGCTTTACAATGCGCAACAGTTGATACCTCGTCTTATTGATTTTCGCGAGATTGACGCGAATAATTATGATGAGTGGGAACAATTTAGCGAATGTTTGCTTCGTGAGATGGGCTATGTCGTAGTGCAACCTCCGGGACGTGGTGCCGATGGTGGGAAGGACATGGTTGTGGCCGATTGCTCGGACACATGCAAATACATTGTCAGTTGTAAACACTTCGCCAATAGAGGCAAGGCTGTTGGGTGCAGCGAAGAGCAAAATATTCTTGATCGAGTGAGGTCTGCTGGCGCTAATGGATTTATAGGCGCGTATTCTTCTTTAGCATCACAAGCATTGATAGATCGTTTATGGGGGCTTAAGCAAAATGGTGACATAGTCGAATTTAAGATCTTGCAGCCTCACAATATAGAACAGTTTTTGTTACAAAAGGGGTGTTCGGGATTGGTGAGTAGGTATTTCCCAAAGAGTTACTGCCAATCTCGAATGGCGGGGAATCTTTGGCGAAGGGTACTGCCATTAAAGTGTTCCGCATGTGGACGTGATTTGTTGTCGATAGGCGATGGATGGATAATGTGGGCAGAGGAGACGATTGGGGGCGTTGATCAGGTGTTGAATTTAGGTTGCGCGTGTAAGGGTACATGCATTGATCGGGTTGAAGCAGGTTTGTATGCTACCTACAATCGTTCTAATGTGGGTGTTATGAGTGAGGAGCTGAGTTGGTGCAATAGTCCATTGGGGTATTGGATTCGACATAGACGAATTATGAATGCTATCCATTCTGGGCGAGTTCGTTATTCTTTGGAGGCTTGGGAGAACGAATGCGAAATTGATGCGGCTTTGGCACAATGTGTCATGCGGAATGTCTCTGAAGAAGATCGTCGAATTGGCGACATATTGGTTGGCATGGAAGAAATATGATCCGAATTGAGCAAGGTGATATCGCGAAATTGGCGGTGGATGCCATCGTCAATGCCGCGAACCAGATGATGTTGGGGAATGCGCTGTAGAAACTTGTTTCGGAGGGAAACTTCGCCGAAGGCGAACCCGAAGGGCGCGCAAGCGGTCGCGGGGCGGGGTGGACGGGGCGATCTATCGGGCTGCTGGTCGAGAACTCTACGAGGCGTGTCTCAAAGTGCCGGAGGTGCGTCCTGGGTGAGATGCCCGACGGACGCGGCGCGGACTACGCCAGGGTTCAAGTTGCCAGCCAAGTTCGTGATTCACACGGTCGGACCCGTCTATCGCGACGGCCAGCATGGTGAGCCGGAGAAGCTGGCGGGGTGCTACCGCGACTCGCTGGCGGTCGCCATTGAGAACGGTTGCCGCTCGATAGCTTTCCCCTGTATCTCGACTGGGGTGTACGGCTGTCCCATCCGCGATGCTGCCGAAATCGCTGTTCGCGAGGTGAAAGCGGTGTTGACCGACCATCCCAATCTTTAATAGCCGAGGGGACTGTCCCCGCGAGGTTTAATTTGTTGGATGATCTTGGGTGCGAGCGCCGCGCTTTTATTTTACGGGTAGAAGTGGTATAATTGGTAGTGATTAGTGATGATAATGTCATACATTAGTGACACCGAGCGGAGAAAATGTAAAATAGCCCCTATGCAAGGCTGTTAGATTTTGATACACTTTGGGCACGAGACACGACGGAGGTATATCTTGGAATCACGAAATCCCTGTAAATGAAGGGTCTGACTGATTTTGAATAAAAGAGGTCGATTTTGCGCAGGTCAATTTTGTGCCACCAAATATAACTAAATGAAACCTCGCGAAAGCGAGGATTTTTTGTTTTATGAGGTGTATATTTTAACAGAGGGTATTTTAAGATGAAGGAAAGAAATGTTGGCTCTTCCGGTTCTTACACCTTTTGATCGTAAATGTGGTTAGTAAATTCCAGTTCATAGTGACTTTGCGCAAAATCCTTTTTTTTGATATAATTTATGTCAAAAGGGGTGATGTGCCCCGAAGGGGAAATTATGAATAAATATATGGATTCTTTTATGAAGGCCTTTCCTTACGAGGGCCTTACGTATGACGATGTCACGCTTGTGACTCAGTATGCCGATTTTCTGCCCGACGATACGTCGCTCGAGACGAATCTCACCAGCCGCACGAAGATGAAAATTCCCTTCATCTCCGCCGCGATGGATACGGTAACCGAAGCTCCTATGGCCATCGCGATGGCTCTCGCGGGCGGTATCGGCGTTATTCATAAAAACCTTGAAGAAGACGAGCAGGCCCGCGAAGTCGCCAAGGTCAAGAACTATCTCAACGGTCTTATTCCTGCTCCCGTCTGCTTCCACGAGAACGACGACATCAGCTTTTTGAGAAGCGAGAAAAAGCGCATGGGGCTTAAGTTCAACGGCTTCCCCGTTCTCGATAAGAATGACAAGCTCGTAGGCATGATTACCTCGTCCGATATGCGCTTCGCTCCGATGGAGGCTAAGAAGCTTAAGGATGTCATGCAGCCTGCTCCCATTACGGCCGCTCCTACGACATCGCTTAAGAAAGCCTACGATCTTATGCGCGCGGCCAAGGTCGGCAAGCTTCCCCTCGTAGACAAGGCCGGCCGCGTAGTCGGTCTTTACAGCTTTACCGACGTTCAGCGTCTCGTCGAGAATCAGAATCCGACGTACAACTGCGACGATAAGCATCGTCTCAGGGTCTCCGCTTCCGTTTCCGGCGGTAAGGGCGACTTGAGCCGTCTTGAGAAGCTCGCCGAGGCGGGCGTAGACGTTGTCGTCGTCGACAGCGCCCACGGCCACTCGAAGGGCATCATGGAAATGACGAAGTACATCGTCAAGCACTTCCCGAAGATCGACGTTATCGCGGGCAATATCGCCACGGGCGAGGCCGCTCTCGCGCTCGCGAAATGCGGCGCCCATGCCGTAAAGGTCGGCATCGGTCCCGGCTCCATCTGCACGACGCGCGTCGTATGCGGTGTGGGTATTCCCCAGCTTACGGCCGTTTACAACGCCGCCAAGGCGCTTCGCGGAACTGGCGTCGCGGTTATCGCCGACGGCGGAATCAAGCTTTCGGGCGATGTGCCTAAGGCTCTCGCGGCGGGTGCCGATTCCGTCATGCTCGGCTCCGTTCTCGCGGGTACCGAGGAGTCTCCGGGCGAGAAGATCTACTCCAACGGCCGTCAGTATGTCGTTTATCGCGGCATGGGTTCGATGGCGGCGCTCAAGAACGGCAAGGGTTCGCGCGCCCGCTACTTCCAGGATAACGAGTCCGACGACGATCTCGTGCCTCAGGGTATCGAGGGTATGGTTCCCTATTCCGGTCATGTGAAGTCGATCATGACCCAGTTCTGCGGCGGACTTAAGGCGTCGCTCGGCTACTGCGGCTCCAAGACTATCGAAGAGCTTCAGAAGAAGGGTAAGTTCTTCCGCATCACGACCGCGGGACTTAAGGAGGCGCGTCCTCACGATATCACAATCACAAAGGAAGCTCCCAACTACCGCACGTGATAAATGGCGAAGAGTCTTAAAGATTACGCCAAGGAATGGCTCGATACATTGGTCGTCGCGATTTCGGTCGCGATGGCCTTTCGCGCTTATTTCTACGAGCCGTTCAACATCCCGACCGGCTCGATGCAGCCGACGTTGTACGGTAATCATTTTCAGCCTTGTGAAAATCCCGGCGTATGGGAGACGACGCCTCTAAAGTGGCTCAATTGGCTCGCCTCCGGTCGCGACTACAAGGAACTTGTGGCGCCGTTCGACGGCGAGGTATACGCCGAGAAACGTGCGGACGACGGGCGCGTGGTCGTTTATGTGGTCTCTGCGTTAAGGCGTTCCGAGGAGATTAAGGTTCCCGACGATGCTTTAACCCACATCGAGAAATCTTTGAGCGACGGTACTGAAACGCTGAAATTCCTCGGAGAAACGGGAAGCCGCGCGCAGGTTCTTATGTCCGTCAGGAGCAATCCTGGGAGTTCCATGTTGGGCGTCTATCTGTATCGTGTCAAAAAGGGTCAGAAGATATTTGCCGGATACGATACCTCGGGCGATTTTGTTTTCGTAAACAGATGGAAATGGAATTTCAGAAAGCCGGCTCGAGGCGATGTGATGGTTTTTTCGACGACGGGTATCGACGGTCTTATGCAGGGAACCCATTACATCAAGCGCGTGACCGCGCTTCCGAATGAGACGATAGAAATTACAGACGGCGGCGATGTCGTTATTGACGGTAAAGTTATGCCGCCGTTAAAGCCGATGACGGGCGCGCGCGGAGAGGATACGCCTAAACCCAATCCTGGCATGACGGGTGGCGGACGTTATGCGATGACGAAGCCAGTTAAATTGGGGGAATACGAATATTTCACTTGCGGCGACAATTCCGACAACAGTTTAGATAGCCGTTATTGGGGCGCGGTTCCCGAAAAGAAGGTTACGGGCAACGCCGCGTGTGTTTTTTGGCCAATCATCAATCCTAGATGGGGGACGATAAAATGAGCGAGGAACAGTTGATTCAAACTCCGTGCATATTCGGCGAAAACGGGAATTTTCTTCTTGAGCGAGAACTCGGCATGGGCGGTATGGGCGGCGTTTATCTCGGGCGCGACAAGATGCTTGATCGTCCGGTGGCGGTAAAGGTGATGCTCAAGGAATACGGCTGTGACGAGGAGTTTGTCGAGCGTTTTAAAAAAGAAGCTCAGGCTGCCGCTCGCCTTATTCATCCCAATATTGCGCAGATATATTCTTACGGTATAGCCGATGGAATGCCGTATATCTCTATGGAACTTGTAGCCGGAGGTTCGCTTTACCAGATTATGCGCAATTCGGGCTCGAACAGCGACGTTCCCCGTATTCTGAAGATATGCGAACAGGTTGCCCAGGCGCTTCGCTGCGCCGCGGATCAGGGACTTGTACACGGTGATATCAAGCCGGAGAATATTCTTCTTGATTCTAACGGGAATGCGAAATTGGTGGATTTCGGTTTGGCGGCGATGCAGAAGGATACTGACGAGATATGGGGTACTCCCTATTATATCGCGCCCGAGAAGGTTCGAAAAGAAACGGTCGATTATCGGGCCGATATATATTCTCTCGGAGGAACCCTTTATCATGCTCTTTGCGGGGTCGCTCCGTTTGAAGGCGACGATGCTTCGGCCGTGGTCAGAAAACGCTTTGAATATATTCCGCGTAAGCCGAGCGAAATTCGCTCTGATCTTTCTCCCCAGATTGATGCGTTGGTAATGAAGATGCTCGCTTTCAATCCAGCGGATCGCTATCCTACATTTGAAGCTTTGCTTGCAGATTTCAAGGCCGTCATGACGGTCGGTCTTTCGTCGTCACAGATTTTGACGCCCTCCGGTTCTCCTTCCAAGGCTTCGAACCTCACGTCAACAGGGAAGAAAAAGCTTACGCTTAAGGCTAAGAGACTTACGATTAAAACGCCTTCCTCTTCAGGCGAAGACGATGAAGGCGGCGAGGAGGGCGGACAGGAGCACAAGCCAGCCGGCAAAAAATACAAGTTTAAAAATAGCGATGCAGGCTCTTCGTCTGCCAGATCCGATTATGACGACGCGTACGATGAAGAAGAGGGCGGCAATGTCGGCGGCAAGATCGCGCTCTTTGCCGGAATCATAATCGGTGTTGTCGCGCTTGTCGTCGGTGGGCTCTGGTATATTACCAGCCAGGATGCGAAAGAGAAAACCGCCCGCGGTGAGGCCGCCGTGAGGAAACGAATCGATGAAGCTCTTGACGCTTTTTCGAAAATCAGAGTTGAGGCGGTCAAGGCGGAAAAGGAGGTTGATGAGATTTTCGAGAAAACCGCGCAGCGAACCGAAGAAACGTCATCAAAATTGACCCGTCTTTTCGAAGGCACTGAAGAGAGCAGATTTTTCGCGGATGTCAAGCCGCCTAAATCCAAAGAGCTTCTTGACGCAGAGAAAGCTCTCAATCCGCCCGCTCCCGAGGCGGCTTCTGATGCGGCCGGCGATGCCAAGACCGCAGGATCCACGCCGGCGGCATCTGCGACCGCGCAGACCGCGCCATCTCCCAAGAAACTGACGGAAGAGGAAAGGAATGCCAAAATCCAGGAGGAGATAGCGGCTGGCAAGCGTTTCCCTCCGCCGGTAGGCGATGAAGCCGATCCCATGTCGCCCGAAGGGATAAAATATCTTGAACGGAAAAAGGAGTGGGAGGCCGCGCAAAAGGAGAAGGCGGCTGCCGAAGCTGCCGCATCTGCGGCGCCCGCCGCCGATACGAATTCGTCGGCGCAGGCGGTTCCGGAGGTAAAAGTCCCGCGCTGTGTAGGCGACATGCAGAAGCATTGGGGTTCAACCTATACGATTCTGGCAAACACGCTTAAGATTAAAAAACAGGTCCGTGACATAATATCGGAAATAGATTTGAATTCCGGGAAAATCGAATATACTGATGCCAACAAGGAACGGTTTGTGGCGATGGCGAATTCATTGAACGGGAGACTTGATGCGGTCTTTTCACAAATCAAGGAAGTTAAAACGGAAGCCAAAAAACTGCAGAGAGCGCTTGAGAGATTTTACCAGGAAGTCAACAGCGATGAAATAAAGAAGAAAGAACGCGCTAAAGCGCAGGAACTCGCCGAAAAGAAAAAGAAGGCAGAGGAAGAGCGCATTAGGCTGGAGAAAGAACGCCTTGCCGCACTTCTTGTAGAAGAGAACGAGAAGGCGAAGTCTTCTTTTGACAAACTTGTGGCGGAAGGAGCGCTCCGCAGACTTTACTGGGAAGGCGCAGAGCGCGAACTCAAGGCGCTTGCCGAGTCGTTTCAGACGCCAGAGGCGCGACGTAGAGTTTACGATATTGAGCTTAAGAAGGTTCATATGATGAAGTCTGTTCAGGACATCTTTATAAGCAATATGAACGCTAATGGCGGGTATGTCTTTTCGTCAGCTTTCTATAAGAACAAATTTCTCAATAAGCGTGTTGTATCGGTCGATAAGGATAAGATCATTCTTGTAAACAAGAACGGCAAGGGTGTAAAATCCACTCTCATGTGGCAGTCTGTTTATGCGGATTATCCTTTATTGATGAATGAGTTGTGGAATAAATACATCCTCAAGGGTCGTGAAAACGGAGTTAAGAAACTCAGTCTCAAAGAGTGGGCCGAAGCCCAGCTCGGTTTTGCTATGACCTTGAAGCTTATTTGTTCGAATGTCGACGGCGCCGATCAGGTAAGCAGACTTTGTGCCACGGAGGCCGTTAAGAAGCTTCCGAACTACAAAGCGCTCGCGGCCGAAACGTTCCCTGAGATAGATTTTTCAGTTATAGAGGCCGAAGCGGCCGCAAACGACCTGTAAGATGAATTACCTCATAAAAATTCTCAATGCCTCCGTTTATGACGTGGCGATAAAAACTCCACTTGATGAGGCGTCCGAACTTTCCAAAAAATACGGTTGCCGCTTTCTATTGAAGCGTGAGGATCTTCAGAGCGTTCACAGCTATAAAATCCGCGGTGCGTACAACAAGATGCGTTCGTTGCCGCATGAAGTTTTGGAGCGCGGAGTTTTGGCGGCTTCTGCCGGGAATCATGCCCAGGGCGTTGCTCTGTCCGCTAAGAAGCTTGGCATAAAAGCGACCATCGTCATGCCGGTTACAACTCCCGAGATTAAGATTAATGCGGTTAAGGCTCACGGCGCTAACATTGTTCTTCACGGCGACGGATATTCAGACTGCGCTGAAGAAGCGGCGAGGCTCGTTAAAAAGCTCGGTCTTACATTTATTCCGCCGTACGATGATCCCGATGTCATTGCAGGCCAGGGTACTGTCGGCAAGGAGATTCTTGACGATGTCGGGCGCGAGCTTGACGCTGTGTTCGTTCCGATCGGCGGCGGCGGTCTCGCGGCGGGCGTTTCGGCTTACATTAAGAAAGTGCGTCCGGGCGTAAAGGTCTACGGTGTCGAACCCGAGGATTCAGACTGCATGTTCCAGTCGTTGAAGGCGGGACGCCGCGTTACGCTCGACAATCCCGGACTCTTCGCCGACGGCGTCTGCGTAAAGAAGCCGGGCGAAGAGACGTTCCGCCTCTGCCGTGAAAATCTCGACGGGATCATCCGTGTTTCAACCGCCGAGACGTGCGCGGCGATAAAGGATATTTTCGAAGCGACACGCGCGGTATGCGAGCCCGCGGGCGCTCTCGGCCTTGCGGCGGCCAAGAAGGTCGCCAAGAAGGGGGAGACTTACGCGTCTGTCATTTCGGGCGCGAATATGAACTTCGACCGCATCCGCTTTGTCTGCGAGCAGACGGAATTGGGCGAAGGGCGCGAGGCCATTTTCGACTGCGCGATTCCCGAAGGTCCGGGTAGTTTCTCGAAATTTATCGAAAAGCTCGGCCGCAACAACGTCACGGAGTTCAATTACCGTATGAGCGAGGGGCTTTTGGCTCACATTTTCGTCGGCGTTTCCGTAAAGGATCTCGCCGCGCGAAAGGCTCTTCAGAAGTCGTTCCGCTCCGCGGGCTTCCACTGCATCGATCTTTCCGACAATGCCCTCGCGAAGGAACATGTCCGTCACATGGTCGGAGGCCGCTCGTCCCAGATCGTGAACGAGGTCGTTTATTCGTTCGAGTTCCCCGAGAAGCCCGGCGCTTTGATGAAATTCCTTTCTGTTATCGCGGGACGCTGGAACATTTCGCTTTTCCATTACCGCAATCACGGCGCCGACCATGGCAAGGTGCTCGCGGGTTTCCAGGTTCCGAAAGAGGAACGCGCCGAATTTACCAAGGTGCTCGATGAAATCGGGTATAACTATCTTGATGTATCTAAAGATCCCGCCTATAAATATTTCTTAGGAACACGCCGATGAACAACAACGCCCCCGTAGTCCCGCGCAAGTATCTTTCCATCTTCATCATGCTCGTCAGCTGCTTCGCGCTCTGGGGGCTTTTGAACAACATGACGGACAATCTCGTCCCCGCGTTCCAGAAGATTTTCACGATGGATCAGTCGCGTGCGGGGCTTGTCCAGGTGGCGTTTTACGGCGCGTATGCCGTATTGGCGATTTTTGCCGCGGTACTGGCAGAAGAGTTCAGCTACCGAAAAGGTGTTCTTATCGGTCTTGCCGTTTATATAACCGGGGCCCTGCTTTATATCCCGGCATGTATCGCCCAGAGTTTCGACATTTATTTTATCGCCATATTCATCGTGGCAGGCGGGTGTTCGCTTCTTGAAACGACCTGCAATCCGTATGTGCTTTCTCTTGGCGACGGATCGACGGCGGTAAGGCGTCTTAATTTCGCGCAGATGTTCAACCCTGTAGGCTCGATGATGGGTATTGTTCTTGCCCAGCAGCTTATTCTTTCGAACTTGAATCAGGCGACCGCCGAAGAACGCGCGGCGATGCCGAAGGCGGAACTTGATGCCATCGTAAATCATGAGCTTTTCTGGGTATGTGCGCCCTATGTGGGTCTTTGCGCGATCGCGCTTATGATCTGGCTTTTCTTCCTTTTCAAGCGCGAAGGCGAGAAGTCTCCGACGGCCAAGGCTTTCGGACGCGTCGCTGCCGCTCTTCTTTTCTCGGTCGTGCCGATGACGGTTCTCTATTTCATTTTCCCGGAGATGAATAAGATTATCTGGGTTCTCTGCGGAGTCGTGGGTCCGGTCGTTTATCTTGTTCTGAATTCCGATTACCGTTCGATGCTCGCGACTCTTCTTTGCACTCCGCGCTATTGGTGCGGCGTTATCGCCCAGTTCTTCTATGTCGGCGTGCAGATCGCCGCCTGGACCTGGCTTAACGTCTATTGTCAGAAGGAGTTGGGCGTTGACGCCGCGACGGGAGCGCTCTATTACACGATCGCGATTGTTCTTTTCATCGTATGCCGCTGGATAGCGACGTTCCTCATGAAGTATTTCAACCCCGCTCTGATGATGGCTGTTTTTGCCGTCGGTGCGATTTTATCGTGTCTCGGGGTTATGTATCTGCCTACGAAAATCCTTTTCGCATGCGGCGGCATGTCGTTCAGCGCCAACATCATCTGCCTCGTCGCGATGTCGGGCTTTATGTCGCTTATGTTCCCGACGATCTACGGAATAGCCCTTGGAGGACTTGATCAGAAAGTCGTCAAACTCGGCGCCTCAGGACTTATTATGGCGATTCTCGGCGGCGCGATCATTACGCCTTGGATGGCCGACATTATCGGTAATGCGGGCAGTTTCTGGTGCAGACTCGTCCCTGGCTTCGCCGCAGACTGGGATACGAACCTTAAACTTACCCAGACTTCTCTTCGTGCATCCTTCATTGTTCCGGCGATCTGCTTTGCTGTCGTGCTTGCCTATTCGTTGTGTTTTATGAAGCCTTCTGCGCAAACTCAAAAAAACGAAAATTGACCATTAACAACAATATAAAATAATACAAACAAACCTATATATGAGAAGAAGTGAATTAGAAGAGGAGATCCGTCAGATTATATTGTCTTCAGTAGAAGTAGACGGACTTACCGCGGAAGATATTCAATCTGACAAGCCCTTGTTCGGCGAAGGCGTCGGACTTGACAGCATTGATGCGCTTGAAATCGGAGCTGCGCTCAGAAAAAAATATCAAATAAAGTTCAAGGCGAATTCAGAAGAAAACAGAGAGCATTTCAAATCGGTGGCGACGCTTGCCGATTTTATCGCTGAAAACGCCAATATTCAAATCGAGGAGTAACAGATGAAGACGAAAGAAGAGATTATAGGTGCGATATCGGATGTTCTGATCAAGGAGTTTGATTGCGATCCCGGTGCGGTTACTCCTGAGGCGCGTCTTTTTGAAGATCTTGATCTGGACAGTATAGATGCCGTCGATCTGATAGTCCGTCTGCAGAATCAGACCGGGTTGCGCGTAAAGGCCGACGATTTCAAATCCATTCGCACGATCGATGATATCGCAACGGTCATTTTTCAGATGATTAACCAGCCCTGACGTTTGGACGGACTGCCGTTCCGCGGCAGAACGGTTTTCATCATTGTGCTTCATATCGTGTACTGATTGTGTCAGAAGTGATTTTTCATTCTTCCGGTTCGACGGGTGCAGCAAAAAAGATTCTCCGTACCGACGAATCTCTTATTGCCGACGCCGCCGCTCTCGTAAGGGGATTCCCTGAAATCTGGGGCTCTTCGCCCGTTGTGGTTTCCAGTGTGAGATCCGAACATATGTACGGGGCGCTTTGGTGCGTCAGAGCTCCGAAAATCGCGCATTCGGAGGTTGATCCTTCGCTTGTTGCATCGGTCGAGGAGCTTTCCGCACTTTGTGAAAAGTATGGCAAGGTGCTTTTTGTGACGACACCGTCGTTTCTGGAAAAAGCGTTGAGCCATCCTGATTTTCCATTGCTGAAGGGGTCTTTCGTTTCAATCGTCACATCGGGGAGTCTTCTTGCAAAAGAAACTTCTGACGCGGTATTGGCCGCCGTGGGAGTCTCTCCGTTTGAGATATACGGATCGACGGAGGCCGGGTCTGTAGCCTGGCGCAGACGTGTTGACGGAGATGCCTGGACGTTATGTCCAGATGTGAATGCCGTGCTGTCTTCCGAGGGAGGACTTCAGGTGGACTCGCCGTTTGCGATGACACGCCCGATCATGATGTCGGATGCTGTTGAATTTGTTTCGCCGAGGACTTTTATTTTAGGCGATCGCCTTGATCGTCGCGCTAAAATTCTCGAGAAATACGTCTCTCTTGCCGAAATTGAAAATATATTCAAGACTCATTCTTTCGTTTCGCGTGTTCGCGTAGAGGTCTGCTCCGGCGCCGTCGCCCGGCTCGGGGTGCTGATCGTTCTTTCTCCGGAAGGCGTTCAGGCTTTGAGAAACGGGACTTATGGCGGTTTGTCGGCGCGTTTAAGACGGGATCTGCTTCCTCTCACGGGACAGATGTTCTTTCCGAGAAGGATTCGTTTTGTTCGAGCGTTGCCGGTCAATGAACAGGGTAAGACAACGGTTTCAGCCGTCCGCGCAACGCTTGACTCCTGGACGCAAGAACCGCTGGTCATCGACTGGTTTCAGGGTTCCGGGCGCCTTGAGGCGAAATTGGTCTTTTTATCAGATAACAAGTGCTTCAAAGGGCATTTCCCCGGCTGTCCGATTCTTCCCGGCGTTGCTCAACTTTATTTTATAAGGCATTTCGCCCGTCAGGCGTTTCCCGCATTCGGCGAAGCGCTTTGTCTGCGCAGGTTGAAGTTTCAGAAGGTTGTCGTTCCCGGGGTCGAAGTTGTTCTTAAAGTTACGGAAGTGTCCGATGCCGCGTGGGAGTTTTCTATCGCCGGAGAGAATGGATTGTGCACTTCAGGTCTTTGGGAAAGGACTTCGTAAATGAGGTTCCCGATTGCAGTATGCGCGATATTTCATGTGCTGACGTCGCAGGCGCTCGTGCTGCCGTCAGCCTGCGAAAACGCTTTCAGACGCGCGCTTGATGCCGATGCCGCATGGCGTATGGAACGGCGGATTGAGGGGACTGATAAAACTCTGGTTTCCACAGGCATTGTTTCGTGCGCTGCAAAAAAGGGCATAGTTTGGGATGTGAGGTTTCCGTTTCGTGAAACGGTCACCATGACGACGAACTCTATTGTATTTGCGGACGACGAATCGGTTCGGGTCAAAACTCTCTCGGAGCTCCCTCACTATGAATCCTTCCGCCGGCTCTGCGACGATTTCATGGACGGTGATGCGGAATCGTTTGACGATGTTTTCAAAACGGAGGTCCGAATCGGATCAAATGGGGTGTGGAAGGTCGTTTTCAAGCCGTCGATGCGAAGAATGCGACGGCTGTTGAGCGAGATAGAGGTCTCCGGGGTTGAGAAAATCTCGAATGTCGTCATCCGGACGGGGGACGGGACGTGTTCGAGGATTGAATTTGCGGAAATCGCGCCGGGGGCTCATTCACTGTGGAAGGGCGAATGAAGCCGCGGGGAATACTTGCTTCAGTACTGTCACTGACAGTGCTTGTCTGCGCGTTGTGCGCCGTTCTTCTGATGCGTCCTGCCGATGTCGGCAGTTCCCTGTATGATCTGGTCGGTGCTGCCGCCGATTCTGTCCCTTCGGCGGTGAGGGACGCTTCAAACAATGCGGTTCCGATCCTTATCTCCTCTTCAAACCGCAATGACGCCGTCGATGCGGCGGGATATCTCGCCTCCAGGCTTCCGGTTGACGGATGCAGGAGTGTGCGTTTCCTTGTTGACGACTCGGACTTCGATAAGGTTCTCGACTTTTATTCCCGGAACCGATCTGGACTCGTTTCCGCGCAGATGCGCGAACTGCTGCAGTCGGTCGAAGGGCGTTCGCGACTCGCGCGCAAGGCGGTAAAGAACGCGTATTCCTCTTTGGATGCGCCTTTATTTCCTGTTGACACGGACCCATTTGCGCTGACGGACGGTTTTGTCAAATCCCTATCCGCTCTGTCCTCCTCGTTCAAACCGGACGCGAGCGGTTTTCTCGCTGCGGAGAAAGACGGGGTTCATCATCTGCTTTTGATGATGGAGCTTGAAAATTCGCTCACGGACGACATTAATGCGCTTATCGCTTTTCGGGAACGCCTTGAGGATGTTTTGCGGGAGGTGAGGAGCGGGACGCTTGAAGTGAACGCGTGCGGAGTCCCGATGCACAGTGCTCTTTCCGCATCGAAATGCAGGTCTGAGACGACCGTTCTTGGATGTGCATCGCTTTTATTTGTTCTGATTCTGTCGCTTTTTCTCTTTCGCTCGGTTAAGTCGATTTTTTTGGTGGCATATCTCCTTCTGTTTTCCGCACTGGGCGGAAGTATAGCTTTGATCCTCTTCTTCCCCCGCATTCATGTCGTGACGATTTTGTTTGCGACAACTCTTCTCGGTCTGGTGATCGACTATGGCTACCATTGGATGATGCATCGTTTTGCCGATTCCAAAAAAACGGTTCGAAATCTTTTCATTTCGTTTGTCACGACGGAATTCGCGTTGCTGCCGCTTTTGTTTTCGTCGATACCTGTTCTTCGTCAGAGCGCCGTCTTTATCGGAGTCGGGCTTTCGGCGGCTTTGTTTTGCGTTGTTTTTCTTTTTCCGGACGGATGCTCCGGCGGGACATCTTCCATCAGGCGGATTTCTCCGCCTGTCAAACTGCTCCGCTTCACGGGCGTTGTAGCGTTTCTTGTCTTCCTCGCCGGTCTTTTTACCGTTGAGTTCAAAACGCGTGTCACGTCTCTTTACGCCCCTCCCGCAGAATTGGCCGGTGCGGAGCGGACGCTGGCGGAGATCAACGGGACATCGGATGAATGCCGCGGCTTTCTTGTGGTTGAAGGCTCTGACGATCTCGAAACGCTTCTTGAGAAGGAGGAGCGTCTCGGGCTTCCCCGGTCCGTGCCGAGTCTTTCGAGGTTCATGCCTTCTTTGAAGAAGCGTCTCGAATGGCATGAGAAGGTTGTGCTCCTCTACCGCGAGCACGGAGAAAGTGTGAAAAACGCTCTTGGAATAAAATCTGTGAAGCCCCCTCCGCCGCCGCGGGCATGGCGCTGGACCGACGTTCCGGATTCGTTGAACCGTCTTTTCGTGCGTGACGGTTCTCTCGTCGTGGCATCTTCTCCCGAACCTGCGGCGTCTGCAGAGGAAGGGGTTTCATTCTGTCGTCCGCGTTTTATTCTTGAAGACATTCTGGCGAAATGGACGCGCGAAATAAAGCTATGGCTTTTCGCGTCCTTTGCCGTGATGCTGGCTGTTTTACTGTTCGCTTTTGGCCGCAAGGCCATTACCGTCGCGTTTCCGTCGGCCGCCGCGGTTCTTTCGGCGATCGGATTTATTTCCATGACCGGTGAACCTGTAAATCTCTTTCATCTGTTGGCGCTTTTTCTGCTTGTCGGAATGGGGGTCGATTATGCCGTTTTCGCCCGTACCGGCGATGAAAATTCCGTTCAGAGCGTAACGCTGGCGTTTCTTACGAGTTTTGTCGGCTTTGGAGCGCTGGCGTTTGTGTCGTTTCCCGTAGTCAGGGCGTTCGGGCTTTCTCTCGGCGTCGGACTTCCCGTGGCCTATCTGACATCTCTCATCCTCGTGCCCCGCAAAGACACGTCGGAGTATGCGTCGACGCCCGTAGGGCTTGCGATGATATGGGCGGTTTACAATATTTTCGGATTGAGATTTTTTCATTTTGTCGCGCATGCGACGGGATTTTTCATGTGGATTTTTTCTCCGGGCGTGAGAAGAGCCTCTCCGAAACTTGGAAAGATCGTCAATTTCACTCATTCGCTTGCCGACAAGATGGTGGTCATGGCGGACGGGAAATCCAAGCCGGTCGTCGCTCTTGACGATTCCCCTGACGCAAAAGATTTCATCGGGGATGTGAGAGCCCGCAAAGGCGTATTCGTTATTTCATCCCATGTGGGGACGATCGAGGTTCTGGCTGCGCTCGGCGAATGCGAAGTGACGTTTCATGCGTGGATGGAGTTTTCAAGAACCGGTGTTTTCAATGACTTTTATCTTAAGCATCAGAGAAAGAACAAGGTGGTCATACATCCTATTTCCGGTTTTAACCCGGGAACCGTTCTTTTCGCGGGCAGCAGGCTTGACGAGGGGGATGCGATTCTGATGGCCGGAGATCGCAGTTTCGGCCGCAAGCGCACGGAAAACATCGACGGCCGTGAAGTCGAACTCGCCGAAGGCGTTTTCAGATTGGCCTCCGCTTTAGAGCATCCCGTTTATTTTGTATCGTGCATTTCAGTGTCGGATATCGGGTATCGCGTCAATGTCAAGAGACTTCCTTCTGGAGTGAAGGAAATGGTGCATTCATATGCTCTTGAACTTCTCAGGCTGCGAGACTTATGGCCGTTGCAGAATTTTACCTGGGAGACATGATTTCAAATCCATAAGAAAGTCCATCGAAATGAAAAACCGTTATATATTGACAGATCTCGGTCTCGTGTGCGCGCTCGGGACGGATCTGAACGAAGTCGCCCGCAGGATGGTTGAAGGTGACACGTCAGGAATGAAAGAGATTGATGATGTGATCACATCGGGCGAGAAAACGTACTTTGGTCTTGCGCCGTTATCGGAAGAAGAGTTTTCCCGTGCGCCTAAACGCATTGCCGCGCTTGTGGACCGCGCCGTCGCACCGCTTTCGCCGCGGATCGAAGAGCTTAAGGAGCGGTATTCTCCTGAGCGTATCGGAACAGTTCTCGGAACGAGCAATTCCACGCTTGAAGAGTTCAATGTCGCGGACAAGGTTGATATGAGTTATCCCGCGTTTCGCATTAAAGAGCGCTTCGGCCTTGAAGGTCCCTGCTGCGCCGTATCCACGGCATGTTCTTCGAGCGCGAAGGTTTTTGCGTCGGCCAGGCGTTTTATCGAGCATGGAATCTGTGATGCCGTTCTTGTGGGAGGGGCTGACGCGTTGACGCGGATTGTTGTCAACGGTTTCAATTCGCTGGAAGCCACATCGCCGACCTTGACAAGACCGCTTTCTCCGACGCGCAACGGCATCAATCTCGGAGAAGGTGCGGCGGTTTTTATTATGCGCAGGGCGGAAGAGGGCGAAAACGGCATTGAACTTCTCGGTGCAGGTGAAAGTTCCGATGCATATCATCTGACGGCACCCGACCCGGAAGGAGGCGGGGCCGAGGCCGCAATGCGGGCGGCATTGGCCGATGCGGGACTTGCTCCGGACGATATCGATTACCTCAATCTCCACGGCACCGGTACAACCTACAATGATTCGATGGAATCAGCTGCCGTAACCCGGGTGTTCGGTACGCGCATTACATGCAGTTCGACGAAACCTCTTGTGGGCCACGCGTTGGGGGCTGCCGGCGCCATCGAGGCCGCATTGTGCTATCTTGCGATAAAAAAAGGCTGCGGCGCGCCTGCGCACGTTACTGACGAGGTCGACGTGTCTATCGCTCCGTTTAAAGTCGCCTGCAGGTGCAATAATGTTCGCGTTAAACGGGCTTTGTCCAATTCGTTCGCATTCGGCGGCAGCAATGCGTCTGTAATTCTCGGCAAGCGGTTTTGAGCCTCCGGTAAGTCTTATTGACCGCCTGTCGATGAATCCGATATAATGTTTTAATCTCATCCGTTATATAAAGAAAGTTTGAAATGCTATACTGTTTATCTGAATGTCTGACAAAACAATGGGGCCCGTTTCGCCTTCTCCAGTCTCACCTGCTGTTGATTTCCATCGGCGCTTTTCTCGCGGCGTTCCTCTCGATTTTCCTGCTTCCGCGACTGTGGCGGTTTTTGCCGCATGACCACGGTAAGGCGATTCTCGGCAAAGACGGTATGAAATCAGCCGGGAAGCCGACCGGCGCTGGACTTGTTGTGACACTTGTCGCATTGCCGGTTTTGCTGCTTTGCGCACCGCTTTCACTTTGGGATTTTCTCGCCGTAGCCGCCATTTATTTTGCTATGGTTTTCGGGTATCTTGACGATCGGTCGCTGGTCCCGTGGGGAGAACTTAAAAAAGGGCTTCTTGACGCGGCGGTTTCAATCGTTGTCGCCTGGGCGATCGCAAAAGGCCACGGGACGGCGATTTGGCTGCCGTTCGTGAAGGGGGAGTGGATGATTCCATTCTGGGTTTATGTGCCTTGCGCGGCATTTCTTCTGTGGTTTACGATGAACGCAACCAATTGTTCCGACGGTGTTGACGGACTGGCCGGTTCTCTTACTCTCGTAACGCTTGTGATGCTGTCGGTAATGCTTTATGTCATTATCGGGTACAGGCCCGTAGCCGATTATCTCCTGATCCCCTGCAATCCTTCCGCCGCCTCGTGGGCTGTTGTCGTGATGGTTGTTGCCGGCGCTTTTGGCGGATATCTCTGGTTTAACGCCGAGCCGTCGAAAATCCTGATGGGGGATGCAGGCAGCCGCTTTCTCGGAATTCTCGTCGCCACCGCGGTTCTTGTCGCCGGCAATCCTTTTCTCGTTCTTGCGCTTTCTCCGATTGTTCTTGTGAACGGCGGGGGAGGGCTTGCCAAGCTTGTTTTCCTTAGAATCGCGAAAAAGGCCGGTATGGATATCGGTGAAGATGCGGTGATCCGCAAGATACGCTTTCCGCTTCACGATCATTGCAAGAAGAATCTCGGTTGGACCAACGCCCAGGTTCTTATGCGGTTTATTCTTCTTCAGCTTGCCGTAATGCCGATTTTGCTCATTCTTTTCCTTAAGATCCGTTGATTTAAGAAAATTGCAATTTGCGGTTGCTTTAGTGGAATGAATAAGGTATAATATACGCAATAATTTTTCGTTTCAAGAGAAGAAAGAAGAGGTAGAAAATGGGTACAGGTCGTACACTCCGCAAAGAATCTCACGTTCGTCCGTGCAAGACGCCCGCCGGCAAGGCTCACAAGAACGCTGCCCAGCGCCGTCGTCTCGTCAAGTTCGGTATGAAGGAAGAAGACGTCAAGCTCATGGGCGCCGAGGAAGTTCGCGTTCTCGTTCAGCGTCCTACGCTCGTTAAAAAGCTCGTCGCCAAGCAGGCGTGAACAAGGTCTTCTCATTAGTAGACGACAGGTTCGAGAATCCCCTCTTCGAAGTTTTCGACGGAGGGGATTTCGTTTTGTCGTCGTATCGCGATGTCGAGGGCTCACAGACCGAAATGCAGGTCTTTTTCCCTGATGAGTCCGACAGAACGCGCGCCGAGGCCGCCTTAGGCGATGCGCTTAAAGTTGTCGGGTGCGGTTCCCGGCTTGAATATATGAGTTTTCCGGACGAAGACTGGATTTTAAGTTACCGTCGCCATTTCAAGACCGATAGAATAGGCGATCGTCTTCTTGTCGTGCCGGAATGGGAGCTCGATTCCCTCGTTAAAGAGTCAGGTGACGAAAAACGCTCGTTAGTCATTCTCGATCCGGGACTTGCGTTCGGCACCGGCAAGCACGAGACGACGCGCGCGTGTCTTGAATATATTGACGAGCTTTCGGCTGAGGGCGGATCGTTTCTCGATATGGGATGCGGCTCCGGGATTCTTTCAATCGCCGCCGCCAAGCTCGGCTATGCGCCCGTCTCTGGTTTTGACATTGATGCTGAAGCGGTCAACGCCGCGGTCGGGAACGCTGCGAAAAACGATGTAGATGTTGATTTGCGCGAGTTTGCCCTCGGCGGCGGTTCGGTGACTCTCGATTCGTCTATAGAAGCCGCGAAGGGCGTTTATCCCGATCTCGCGCTCCAGGAGCGCGCGGGCGAAGTGAAGGGCGAGGCGTTTCAAAAAGCTGATCTGGTCGTCGCCAATATTTTAGGTCCGCTTCTTATCGCTTTCGCCGATGAGATCTCCGGTTACGTCAAATCGAAACTTGTCATATCCGGCATTTTGAACGAATTGTACCCCGAAGTTCTCGCCGCTTTTGCCGCGCGAGGATTCAAGGAGGAGTCCCGAAAGACTTTTACCCAGTGGTCGACCGGATTGCTGTCGCGTTGATTCTGCTGTTTTTTTGCGTGTTCATACACCCCGCATTGCACGATGGAGCCGGCTGTTTTGTCGTTTTTACTAAACGAAACGGCCGGTTCCCGTTTTGCGGGCGCTAAGGCAGGGGGATAAAATCGTAGAAGACAGACGTTTGGTTTTTTGGTATAATTCCTCCAAATTTTTCAAGGAGATTAAAATGAGCGTTAGTGAAACGTTGATTAACCAGTTGAATGAATGCGCAGAAAAGCGTGATTTTGAATGTGCATTCAAGCTCGTGCGCGACAATAGGGTTGAGCTTGCCAAGAATGTCGCCCCAGAAGGTATAAAGGAACTGTTGAAGAAGACGACCTCCGATCGTCTTCTTCTTTCATTTTTGGACGGTGTGAATTTCGGGGCGGAGCCTCTCGATAAGACGCTCGTGGCTCTTGAAAAACTGTTGGGTTTCCAGGTCGGAACTCTTGTTCTTAATGATACCTGGGGACTTGGCACCGTCAAGCGTCTTGATTATTTCTACCGCAGGATCACCGTTGATTTTAAAGTCAAACGCGGTCATCAGTTCTCCTATGACGCGGCGGTGGATATGCTGGAAGTCCCTTCTGAAAACCATGTGCTCGTCATGCGCCATGCCGATCCCGCGGCGTTCGAGAAGATGCTCAAGGACAATCCTGCCGAATTCGTCAAGGCCGTTCTCAAAAGCTACGGCGACATGCCCATTACGAAGCTTGAGACGGTCTGCGTAAACAACGGTTTCGTCAAATCGGTCAACTGGAAGAAATTCTGGGAGACTGTCCGCGCCGAACTGCGCAAGGACAAGCTCGTCGAGATTCCGGTGAAGCGGACCGAGCCGATACGCATCAAGGCTTCTGTCGAGAATTACGGTGATGTTTGGCTCACGGCGTTCAGCCACGAAACAGATCCCAAACTCATCCTCGCTTCCGTGCGCGAGTTTGTCTCGCAGGGCAAGTTCAAGGATGCGGACGAAGCCACTAAGAGCAAAATCAACGAGCGGCTTGCATTCGCCGTTACCGCCGCGCGCAAGGTTGACGACGCGCTTTACGCCCGGCTCGCGGTGACGGTAACCGAACTCGGATTCGCGAACCCTCCCGCCGCCGACATGCTTGAGTATCTGCGGGACCGCAGGCGTTACGTCAAGGCCGCCCTCGAACTTCCTGCCCGCGAAGTTGGAGCTATGATAAAGTTTCTTGCTACGGACGACGAAAACAAGCTTAAACTCTACAAGTCGCTCGACGAATTCTGCTTTACCGCCGTTGCCGAGGTTGTTTCGCTTTTCGGAAATGAGACGCCCTGTCGCGAGGTGGTCGGCGAACTCATGCGCCGTCCAAAGGCTCCCGCAACGCTTACGACGCTTATTGTCGGAAAGTATGAGATTTTCAAGGACTGGGCTGAACTGCCGCAGCTTGTTACTATTCTCACCCAGGCAATAGCGCTCGGAGAAGGGCGCCAGAGCGGCGAGATCCTTAAAATGCAGAATATGGTCCGCCGTCTTTTTGCGGATGTCAAATGGCTTGAGAAAATGCTGGGCTGGCTTGATGATGCGTCGAAGATCGTCTTTTTCGAGCGTTTCCAGGCGTCAATCGCATGGGATCATTCAACGCACCATACAATTGTTGTCAGAATGTCCCGTATTGCGCCTTTGCTTAAGTCCCATATCGTCAAAGTCGAGAAGAAGAAAGAGTACGGGCGCTTTACGAGCTATCGCAGTTTCGCGATAAGAAAGGCTGAATATCTCAAGCTCATCAATGAGGATATGCCCGCCAATGTCAAGCGCATTGAGTTCGCCAAGAGTTACGGCGACTTGAGCGAAAACGCCGAGTATCAGTACGCCAAGGATGAACAGCGCGCCCTTATGCAGAAGCAGTCGCTTATGCAGGCTGATCTTGAAGTCGTCAAGCCTTGGGACTTCTCCGACGCCACCACAGACGAGGTCATGCCCGGCGTTACGGTCGTCATTGCCGCTCCTGACGGCGAGCGCACCTATCATGTGCTTGGCGAATGGGATAACGATACCGAGCTTGGCGTCCTTTCATCAAAGGCCAAGCTTGCCGAGAACATGCTCGGAAAGAAGCCCGGAGAACAGTTTGAGCTTCCCGGTTCCGAGGGTCCGGCCGTATTTGCCACAGTGCTCAGGATAGAGCCTCTCAATGATTTTATCCGCGAGTGGATTAAACTTCCATCCGGTATGCAAATATGATATAATAACGCACATTCCGAGGATGCTTATCAAAAGGAGGTGTTACCATGGGATTTGTAATCAAGTCCACAAATTCGAAGAAAGCGCCGAAGTCCGTTTCTGGAACGGCAGCCAAGAAGATTTCCGCTCCGAAGCCGGTAGAAAAAAAGACTGTATCCGTTAAAAAAGCGAATAATGTCAAGCCTGTTGCCAAGACGGTTGAGGATGCGGCGCCGAAAGGCGAGATCAAGCGTGTTCCTCCCCGCATTGTGCGCAAGCCGCCGATTATCGCCAAGGCGCCTCCCAAGCCGGTTATTCTGACCGACACATCCAAAGCCGTTGCTTTCGCGATGTCGATTGCTCAGGAGATGAAGCGTTCTGCGCGCAACGAGGATGAAACGCGGCGTGAAAACGAGATCCATCTCTCGCGCAGACCTACCACCCGCGCTCAGGGTAAGAATACGGCTAAGTTCCCCGCTGCGGATCTTAAGGACTTCCGCAAGCGTCTTCTTGAGGCGCGCGAAACGGCCCTTGCGGGCGTTGATGCGATGAAGGCGACCGGGTTCAACGAGTCCGGCGATCATGAGGCTGACGGAGGCGATGGCACTAACCAGACTCTCAGGCTTCAGGCTCTCGGCCAGATGGGTAATATCAACCGCACGATCCAACAGATCGAAGAGGCGCTTCACAGGATTGAAGACGGCTCCTACGGCGTCTGCACCGTATGCGGTCAGCTCATCCGCAAGCCGCGTCTTCTCAATCAGCCGTTCGTCCTCACCTGCATGGAATGCCAGAACGAGATGGAGCGTAAGCGCGGTTGATGAAATATGCCTTAAAAGTTATTGTCGCTGTTTTACATCTGCTGCTTGTTGATGCAATCACTAAAGAGCTGGCGATACACCATCTTTGGAAGAGCGGCGTCGAAACCGTCTCCGTCATCCCCGGTTTTTTCAATCTGACGTACGTTGAGAATCGGGGGTGCGCGTGGGGCATGTTTCAGGGTCATGTCTGGCCGCTCGCGCTTTTCGCGATACTGGTGACGGCTCTTCTCGTTTGGCGCCGCAGGGATTTTTTCTTTTTGCAAGGGCCCTCGTGGTGCGTAAAGACGAGCGCTCTCGCCGAGACTTTTCTTTATGCGGGAATAATCGGCAATCTGATCGACCGTCTCTGGCGCGGGTATGTCGTCGATTTCCTTGATATCCATTGGGACGAGGCGTACCATTTCCCATGCTTCAATGTTGCGGATATTCTGATAACGTGTTCGGCGGCTCTTTTGATCTTCCTTTCGTTCAAGGCTCCCAAATCCGTGAAAAAGGCCGGATGATAGAGCGCGATGCCTATATTCTGGCGGGTCCGACCGCGAGCGGCAAAAGTTCAATAGCCGCTTCTCTCGCCCGAGAGATGGGCGCAAGGATTTTAAGCGCCGATTCGATGCTTGTCTATAAAGGCATGAATATCGGCACGGCGAAGCCGCCGCAGACCGAGATTGAAGAGTTTGGAATGGGCGGCGTGGATGTTGTTACGCCGGCTGAAGAGTTTTCTTCAGGAGCATGGCTCAGGGCCGCCGCCGAATGGATCAGAACCGTTCCTGATGACGTGCCGGTAATCATCGTCGGTGGAACGGGGCTTTATTTTTCGGCTCTTTTACGGGGGTTGGACGGCGAGTGGAAAAATCCTCCTCCGGAATATCCCGTCATCAAGATCGACCGCGCGGTTGTCCGCAGGCGTATAGCCGACAGACTCGATGATATGTTTATGGCCGGTCTGGAGGAGGAGAAGCGTCGTCTTCACGAGCGCTATCCTGTCTGGTCTAAAACCGCCGCTTTAGCCATCGGCTACCGCGAGGGCGACGACCGCGATAAGATATTCATCCGAACCTGCCAGCTCGCGAAACGCCAGGATACTTGGTTTCGCCATCAGGCAACGCCGATTTATGTCGATTCTACTGTCGACGCCGTCCGTAAATGCTGGAATGAAAAAGGACCGTGGCGTGTACAATTCACAATGGTTTGACCGCGAACGGTGAAAATATGTTATACTGTAGCAACTATGAATGAGATGCCAGATTATCATATAGGTAAGACGATTTTTGGTGATCCTGCAGCGATATCTGCGGCGTATGAAAGGTTTCGTGCCCAGAAGATCGATGAAGTCCGTCTATCTTCCGATAAGTCTTCTCCTTTTTCGCTTAAAAGACGCGGGCTTCTCGGCGAGGCTTCCGTTTCCGGCGTTGGAACTTTTGAGGGCAGTTCCAAGCAGACGATTACGTTCGCTCCAAGTTCGAAACCCGGCTGGTGGATCCGCCGCATGGATCAGCCGGAGCAGCTTGATACGAAGGTAGATATCGCAAATCTCTGGACGAGCGCTCAGAATCTCGTTCTCCGTTCAGGCTCACCCCACAATTATCTCAGGATGGTTGAGCATATTATCGCGCTTAAACTCGGTATCGGCATTGATAACGTGGTTCTTAAGGTCAACAGCGGCGACCCGCCTCTTTTTGACCAGTCGTCGCTTCCGCTTATCAAGGCGATGGATCATGCTAAAATCGTCGAAACAGACGAGGATGCGACTTTTGTCACTGTTAAGGAGCCTGTCGCGTTCGGCGGCAAGCGCGGCGATTTTCTTCTGTTTCTCCCGGCTGAAAACGGCGAGCGCAACCTGCGCATCGACTGTGCGATTTCGTGGAATACGGTAATCGGTGAACAGCGCGTTCTTTTCGATGCGACCGATGAGACGTTCCGCTATGCGGCTTTGGCTCGTACCAACGCGACACACCGTCAGTATATTCTCGCTAAAACGATAGGCAAGCTTTTCGCCGCCACGCGCAATTGGGGATACAACAAAAAGAATATCCTCATTCACGGGCCGAAGAAGTTTTATACCGAGCCGCGCTTCCCCGTCGGCGATAAGTTTCTCGAACCCGTCTGGCACCGCGCGACGCTCGATCTTATGGCGGCGCTCGCGCTTACGGGCGAACACCGTTTCGTCGGCACGGTAGTCAGCTACCGCGCCGGTCACACTCTCGACTGCGACGCTATCCGCGCGCTTTACCGTAACGATCTTTTATGCCAAATTTAAAGTTAGTCCGTCCGCTCGTCGTTTTTGATATCGAATCCACCGGCGTCTCGCCGCGCAAAGACCGCATAATCGAACTTGCGGCCATAAAGCTCATGCCTGACGGCGAGGAGATTTCGAAATGCTGGCTTATGAATCCCGGCGTTCCGATTCCCCCGGAGACGACGGCGATTCACGGCATCAGCGATGAAATTGTAAAAGACTGTCCTACGTTCGCGGACAAGGCCGAAGAGATTTTCGAGTTTTTCCGCGGATGCGATCTTTCGGGTTTCAATGCCGACCGCTTCGACATCCCTTGTCTCGAGGAGGAGTTCGCGCGTGTCGGTATGGCGTTCGCGCCCTCGGCCAGAAAGCATGTCGACGTTCAGCGCATTTATCATAAGAAGGAGCCCCGCGATCTTTCGGCGGCGGTGAGATTTTATCTCGGACGCAACCACGACGGCGCCCACGGCGCCGAGGCCGATACGCGCGCGACGCTTGAGGTCCTCAAGGCCCAGATGGCTAAATATTCCGATCTTCCCGCGACAGTCGACGAGATGGACGAATACCTCGTTCCCCACGATCCGATGAACGCCGACAGAGCGGGGACGCTCCGCTGGAAAGACGGTGAGCTTACGATAAACTTCGGCAAGAAGAAAGGCGAGAGCCTTAAAAAACTTCTTTTGAACGAGCCTAATTATCTGAAGTGGATTTTGAAGGGCGACTTCGATACCGAAGTTAGAATGATCATCAAGGATCTTCTCGACAACGGGCGTCTGCCGCCGGCTCCGCAATGAGCTTCAGGGAGTTTTTAAACGGCTCGGGAATCGTTTTTGCAGATGGAGCGATGGGGACGTCGCTTCAGTCGGCGGGGCTTAAGCCGGGCGAAATACCCGAAACGTGGAGCGTTAAAAAGCCGGATGTAATCAGATCGGTCCACGCCGCTTATTTCGATGCGGGTTCCGATTTCGTTCTCGCGAACACGTTCGGCGCAAACAGGACCAAGTATCACGGCGATGAAAAGCTCGAGGATGTCGTTTCCGCGTCGATCGCTCTCCCCCGCGAAGCATCTCGCAGCGAAAGCGGCAGATTCGTCGCGCTTGATGTCGGGCCTACAGGAAAACTTCTAAAACCTTCTGGCGACTTTGAATTTGACCGCGCGTACGACGCATTTGCGGAACTGGTGACTCTTGGAGTGTCCGCCGGCGCGGATCTGATCGCGATTGAAACGATGGGCGACGCATACGAACTTAAGGCCGCCGTCCTTGCCGCGAAGGAAAACTCGTCTCTTCCCGTTCTCGCTACTGTCGCTCTCGGCGAAGACGGTAAACTTCTGACGGGAGCCGATGTCGAAACCGTCGCAGCGATTCTTGAAGGCTTGCGTGTCGACGCTGTCGGGCTCAACTGCGGGCTTGGGCCTGATCTGATGCTCCCGTACGTCGAGCGCCTCGCCGCTGCGACGGCTCTCCCGATTTTCGTAAAGCCGAATGCGGGACTTCCCAAGCTTGTTGACGGAGAGACCCGCTTTCTCGTCACGCCGGACGATTTCGCCGCGAACGTCGTTAAGCTCGTCCGCGCCGGAGCGCGGATCGTCGGCGGGTGCTGCGGCACTACGAGCGGGCATATAGCCGCCGTTAAAGCGGCGCTCGCGAATGAAATAATTCCTCCGCGTCCCGCCGTCGAAAAACGCGTTGTCGTCTCTTCCGGCGTACGCTCCGTTGAGATTCCGTTCGATGATTCGATCGTTATCGGCGAGCGTATAAACCCGACGGGTAAAAAGAAACTCCGCGAAGCGTACAAATCGGGTGATACGGCCTACATTCTCCGCGAGGCCGTATCCCAGGTTGACGCGGGATCCCACATTCTCGACGTTAACGCCGGCGTTCCGGGGATAGATGAGGCCGCTACGCTCCAAGCGACGGTCGAGGCGATACAGGGTGTCGTCGACATTCCTCTTCAGATCGACACCGCCGACCCCCTCGCCATGGAAAGGGCGATGCGCCGCTACAACGGCAAGTGTCTCGTCAATTCCGTCAACGGCAAGATCGAGGTGATGGAGAAAGTGTTTCCCCTTGTCGCGAAATACGGCGGTGTCGTTGTCGCGCTGACGCTCGATGAAAGCGGCATTCCCGCGACCGCCGAGGGGCGCGTCGAGATCGCCCGTAGAATTATCGCCAAAGGCGCCGAGTACGGCCTTACCAAAGACGATTTTATCGTCGATGTCCTCTGTCTCGCCGTGAGTGCCGACAATACGAGCGCCAATGTGATTTTAAAGGCGATGAAATCGGTCCGCGACGAACTGGGCGTGAGAACGGCGCTCGGAGTTTCCAACATTTCGTTCGGACTTCCCTCGAGAACGGATCTTAACGCCGCTTTCTATACGCTTGCGCTCAATGCGGGGCTTTCCGCCGCGATAATCAATCCGCTTTCGGTTCCGATGGTTTCGGCCTATCGCGCGTGGAGGGCGCTTACGGGGCGCGACGGCGATTGCTCCGGTTGGATTTCGTTTTCCGAGAGTCTCGAGAGCTGTGGAGTTTCCAAATCCGCGGCGCCTGTAGAAGAGAAGTCGCTCAAAGTTTTAATTGAAAAGGGACTTCGGGAGGATGCCGCCGAAGCGGCGCGGCGTCTTGTCGAGAAGGGGTTGAATCCGCTTGAGATAATAAACTACGAGATTGTCCCCGCGCTTGAGAAGGTAGGCGCTCTCTTTGAAAGCGGGAAGTATTTTCTGCCGCAGCTTCTGATGGCGGCAGATTCCGCTTCCGCGGCGTTTGAGTATCTGCGCGCGGAGCTTGCGAAGTCGGGGGCGGAAGGTGAGAAAAAAGGGCCGATTGTCATCGCGACCGTAAAAGGCGACATTCACGATATCGGAAAAAACATTGTCCGCTCGCTCCTTGAGAATTACGGTTTTAACGTGATCGATCTCGGGCGCGATGTTGCGCCCGAGACGATTGTTGAAGCGGCGCTTAAATACGGCTGCCGTTTAGTCGGGCTTTCGGCTCTGATGACGACTACGGTCGGTTTTATGGCCGAGACGATCGCGGCGCTTAAAGCGGCGGATCCTGCGATAAAAACTTTCGTTGGAGGAGCCGTTTTAACGGAGGATTACGCCAAGGAGATCGGCGCTACATGGTACGCCAAAGACGCGATGGCCTCGGTACGTATTGCTGAGGCGTTTTTCAGAACTTTTTAGTGGTGGGACTGGGGAGAATCGAACTCCCAACCTACGGTTTAGGAAACCGTCGCTCTGTCCAGTTGAGCTACAGTCCCGTTCAAGACACATTGAGGAATATACATTGAACCCAATATGACGAATCGGTAATGTGTGATATTGTATCATTATTTGATATAAAACGCAATCGTGTAGTTGACACGCATACCTCAAGGTATGTATAATATTCCACATGCTGTTATTAAATCATAAAAACTTATTTTGCTTATGCTTAATGGCGTCTTTATCCATTGTCGGATGCAAGGCTGTTAAGCAAGCCCGTAATCAACAGGAAGCGTCTTCCTCGGTGATGTCGGAGACCTCGGCCGCCCAAAGGGCGTTGAATCCGGTTAAACTTTCGTCAACATCGTTGTCTAATCTTGTAGCCTTTGCCATGACCAACAGGCCCGCTATGGTCTCCGCCGCGTTGGCTGTAAAGGATGCAAGGCTTCAGTTAAAATCAATAGCAGCCGATGCGCCTTTAGCGTCAAAAACCCCCTGGTCGGCGCTTGATGCAAGTTTATCGCTCGGGTATTCGGAATCCTCGACAGCAGAACATTTTGATGATTTTGACACCTCAACATCCCGAGGTTCTATGTCGGGCTCAATATCGCTTGATCTTCTTCTGTATGACTTCGGGCGCAATGATGCCCGCCAGAGGGCTGCGGCGGAAAGAGTTATTGCCGCAGAACTTGAACTTATTCAAGAAGGATACAAGGTTTTTTATGAAGTCGCCTCGGCGTATTTTACGCTCATGTGCAATGAGGCTCTTTGTGAAGTGGCCTCTACCAATATTACGCAGTATGCCTCGCATTTGGCGCAAGCCGAGGATAGATATGAACACGGTTATGCTCAGAAGCTGGATGTTCTGCGTGCCAAGCTTGATTTGGCACGGGCCCAAGAAGGGGCTGTAGCCGCTTCCAACGATGTCGCTGTAGCAGGAGCCAACTTAATCGCCTATCTTGGAATAAATGCTACCCAAGGCAGTTACCATTCGGTTTTAGGTGGGCGGATCGGCGGCTTGGACCGGGTAATGCGCGGATTTAACGACTCTACAGGAACTGTCGAGTCTGTTTTTGCGGAAGCAAGAATCAACGCTCCTGCAATTAAAGTCGCGCGCGCCCGTTTGCGTGCTGCATCTGCCGATGTAGATTATGCGATAGCAGATTTAAAGCCTAATATTTCAGCCAGCCTTTCGCTTAATTGGACTGATCCGTTATGGTTGTGGCGTTGGGGCTTAAACGGCGCTCAGTCTCTTTTTACAGGGTGGAGGAAAACTACGGCTTTGGAACGCGCAACGTTGGCGCTTCAGGTTGGCGAAAATCAGGTTTCATCCGCGGAATTGCAGCTGTCGCGAAATCTGGAGGTTGCGATTGCAGAGCGCGATAACGCCCGAGAGGCTGAAAATACCGCTTATGAAAGCTTTCTGCAAGCGAAAGAAAACCTTGATACGGTGCTTTCACAGTATGAGGTCGAAGAAGTTTCGCGTATCGAGTTTACTGATGCGGTTTCAAGTTATACCGAGGCTCTCGGCAACAGGGTGAAGAGTTTTTACAGAGGTCAGATCGCCGAGACGGCTTTATTTGAGCTTATTGGCGCAAACCCACGGTTTAATGAAGAAAATGTAATGGAGAAGAGAAAATGAAAAAATTTCTGAAATGGGTTTTAATTCTTGGCGTTGTTGCAGGTGCTGCGTCATGGTATTTCTTTGCGGGCCCGTCTGACGGCGAGAATGTTTTTTCGTACAGAACCGTCGAGATTGTCAGGTCTGACATCGTTCGGAATGTTCAGGCGACTGGTATTGTCACTCCTCGCAACAGTTCGAACGGTATCCCCGTCGGAGCTCAGGTAAACGGTAAAATCATCAAGTTGTTTGTAGATTATAATTCAACCGTCACCAACGGTCAGATTGTCGCTCTTATCGATCCTCGCGTTTATGACGCATCGTACAAGATCGCACTTGCGCAGCTTCATGTAAATGAGGCTAATGTACTTAATCGCAAGGCTGCGCTTAAATCGGCCGAGGCTGAGTTGGTGCTGGCCCGGAAGACCCATGAGCGTAAAAAGGCTCTTGTAGAGAGAAAAACCGCCGCACAGGTCGAGCTTGACAATGCTGTAGAGTCTCTCGCCAAGGCTGAGGCCAACCTTGACAGCGCTAAAGCGAGTCTGGCGAGTGCATTGGCATCTGTCGAGCAATCTCGCGCTTCGGCTGAAAAAGCGAAGGCCGACCTGGAGTTTTGCACCATTGTCTCCCCTGTAGATGGCATTGTAATCGACAGAAAGGTCGAGGAGGGCGAAACGGTAGTTTCGTCGATGAACGCAGTACCGGTTTTGACGATTGCCGAAGATCTCAAGACGGTTTGGGTGGAAGCTACTATTCCCGAAGCCGATATCGGTAATATTAAGGTTGGTCAAAGTGTTTCGTTTACGGCTGACGCGTATCGCAGACGTTTTTCAGGGCGTGTTAAACAGATTCGTAAGGCCGCGACCACCACTAATAACGTCGTTACATTCCCTGTCATTATCGAGGCTGAGAACCCTGATGAAATGCTTTTTCCAGGGATGACGGCTACTCTTTCTATTGAAACAGCACGTGCTAACGATGTTGTTTCGGTGCCTTCGGCAGCTTTCCGATTCAGACCCAAGAGCGAAGATCTTGATAGACTCGAAGGTGATGTCCCCCGCGGCAGGAAACTTTGGTTCAAGCCTTCCCACGAAGGCGCTCCGCTTGAGTATTTGTTGGTGACTGAAGGCGTAAGCGACAATTCATTTACTCAGATTTCTGTTGACGATGCCGAGAAGCTTCTTGGTCGCGAGGCTGTAATCGGCTATGAGATAAAGACGTCTCAGAAGGCGAAGTCCGACGAGACCAATCCTTTTATGCCTAAGCGCATGCAGCGTAACAAGAATAAGGGTACCGCGCCGGAGCCTAAAAAATGATGAAGCACCTTATTGAGATTCGCGATATGTACAAGATTTACGCGATCGGTGAAGAGCCGGTTCATGCGTTAGACGGCGTGTCGCTTTCAATTGATGAGGGTGAGTTTGTCGCGATTATGGGCTCGTCGGGCTCTGGCAAGTCTACTATGCTTAATATTCTCGGATGCTTGGATGTTCCCACCAAAGGTTCTTACCTTTTAGATGGAACTCAGGTAGCAGAGCGCTCTTCTACCGAATTAGCGCATATCAGGAATCAAAAACTGGGATTTGTATTTCAGAACTTCAATCTGCTGCCGCGTACAACGGCTTTGGAGAATGTTGAACTTCCCGATCTTTATATGGGTCGCCTTTCGGCAAGAGAGCGTCACAAAAGGGCTAAGATGCTCTTAGAGCGTGTTGGGCTTAAAGGCCGCGAATTGCATACCCCCAGCCAGCTTTCGGGCGGTCAGCAACAGCGCGTGGCTATTGCGCGAGCCCTGATGAACAATCCGCCGGTCGTTTTCGCCGATGAACCTACCGGTAATCTCGACACGAAAAGTTCCGTTGAGATCATGCAGCTTTTTACGCAACTTTCGAACGAGGGCATTACCATAGTAATGGTCACCCATGAAGACGATATCGCGGCGTATGCCAAGCGTCATATTGTTATGCGAGACGGCAGGGTTATGCGTGATGATGTCGCCGACGGCGGCAAGCGTAAGAGTCAAGACGAAGTTTCGCAGCTCGTCAAGGAGGCGCTCGCATGAACTTTGGCATGATTTTCAAGGTTGCGTTAAGGGCTATTTTGCGCAATAAGACGCGTTCTGTTTTAACTTGTATCGGTATTATCGTAGGCATTGCGGCCGTCATTGCGGTAATGGCGATCGGACAGGGTGCTCAGACGATGATGGTAAAGCAGATTTCGTCTATGGGCAATAATTTGGTCATGATTTTTCCGGAGCGCCATAGAGCCGGCTCTGTTTCGGCCGGTCGCGGTCAAGGCCAAACGATGACTGCCGCTGATGCTGAAGCCGTAAAAAGGGAATTGCCGCATTTGGTCCAAGGTGTGAGCCCCCATGTCAGAGCCGGTGTCCAGATGATGTACGCGTCTAAGAACTGGTCCAGTAATATTCAAGGGGTGTCTCCGGATGTATTGCTAATCAGTAATTGGACGATGAAGGAAGGCCGCTTTTTTACAGAAGAGGAAACTCAGCTTTTTTCGCGCGTATGTGTAATTGGCACTACCGTTAAGGCTAATATTTTCGGCAGTGACGACGATCCTGTCGGCAAGACCATCAGACTTAACAATATGACCTTTACCGTTATCGGCGTTCTGAATTCCAAAGGAGCCAACAATTGGGGACAGGATCAGGATGATGTTATTATGGCTCCGTACACGAGTGTTCAGAGGTATTTGCAGCGCTCTAAGTTCGGAAACATAAACATGATGAATGTTTCGCTGCATTCAATGGACGATTTAGCCGAGGCGAAGCGTGAAATCACAGCGCTTTTGAGACAGCGTCATAATCTCGCCGGTTATCAGGATGATGACTTTGAGATGAGAGATACAACGGAAATCATGGATACGATCGGCTCGGTTTCCGGGCTTATGACGGTACTTTTAACGGCAGTTGCCGCGATTTCCCTTTTGGTTGGCGGTATTGGCATTATGAATATTATGCTGGTGTCTGTAACCGAGAGAATTAAAGAAATCGGTTTGAGAATGGCGATCGGAGCGACGCCTGCAAATATTTTAATGCAATTTCTCCTTGAAGCGGTGGTACTTTCAACTATTGGCGGCGCTTTTGGCGTGGCTTTAGGAGTCGGAGGCGCTCATCTTATCGGCTGGTGGAAGTCTTGGCCGATTCTTATTCAGCTGCCATCGGCATTCGGAGCGTTCTTTTTCTCGTCTTTCGTGGGAATGTTCTTCGGGTTTTATCCCGCCTACCGGGCCTCGAAACTCAATCCGATCGACTGTCTGAGGTACGAGTAGCGATCAATAGCCTTTCAGGTGTATTTTCAGCGCCTTGAACGCGTCTAAGAATTTGACAGGCCAGAGTCTCGTAGGGATTTGGGATTCTATCTTTTCTTCCACATCATCTTCAAGGTCTGAAAGGAAGTCGAATCCCGTCATTTCCTCAAGATGATCAATGCTTGTTATGTAGTGCCTCGGCCATACGCCCCATCCCACCTGCTGATCGACTAAAAAGGCCAATACGCGGATTTCATTTTCCGATTTCGCCGTTACAATCTGATAGAATGACGTCGGTACTCCAATGTCCGTTCCGCTTAACGTCTCGCTGCCGTCTGATACCGCTCCGACGATAACCCAGACATCTCCCCACTTTGCTGTAAACAGATCTGCAATCCGGTGCTCCAGTTCCCGCCAGATTCCCCGGTTCAGCTCCGGCGTCTGAGGTGTGATGTTTGTCATGAGAAACGTCTTCTTCTGTGCGTCGAGACCGTAGCGCGACGCAATCGCATGGTTGGGAGCCATATGGCCTCTGTCGTATCCCGTGCGTGCATAGGCGGAGGCGGCAGGACATGATTTGAAAGCGCCGTCTTTTCTGAAGTTCGGGCGAGACTCTATCGAATAAAGAGCTTTGGCGGGAATCTTGTATGCGCACCAGACCGGGTGTCGAAGCCTCTCGGAATAAGCTATTGTGAATTCCCCTTTGTCTACAATAGTGATATCTTTGGAGGCCTTGTCCGTTTTTGCTCTGGGAATCCCCGCAAAGAACGTGTTGCCGGCTTTATAATCGGATTTGATCGCGCATGTCGCGTCCGAACCGGTCAAACCGAACGAGTCCGTCAAATCTGCGCAAACCTCTCCTGTGGCAAAAAGGGGTTTCGCGATGAAGCCCGGCAGGGTTTCGCGTTTTTCGTTGAGATAGTCGTTGGAATGCCGGACGAACCAGTTTGCGTAGGCGGCAAAAAAAAGAAATCCTACAGCAATGGCCGACGCGAGTTTTCGCGCGAACATCCGCAGTTTCAAGACCGTACCCGGCGAATGCCGTTTGCTTGGCATTGTGCTCAGATGGTTTGTTAGATGTCTGAAAGTTCTATGCGGATGGTTTTGCTTTTCATCGCATTTTCATTGGCGAGCGAATTGTCGTCGGGCCCGAATCGTATGACGTCGTCCGACTGATTGTCGGGTATTATTATTTTCGCTCCGCATGCGGGGCATTCGGTTTCTTCGCCTATCATGTCCAAGGAAGCTTCGATTTCCGTCGAACAGGCTTTGCATGCGAAACTTGTGAATCCGTCTTCGTTTTTCATATCTCACCTCGAATTGTTCATTTGTTGGGTTCAGTCGATGAATAAAGGTGTCAGTTTCATGGGAGTGCGTTTATGCGCCGCCGGAGCGGCAGGAGCTTCGGTCAGCTGTTCTTTTTCGGTTTTTGTATCCGTATCCGGGCTCATGGCGGTGTCATACAGACAGCTTATTCCCGAGAAGACCATCCATATCAGGAGAAGTGCCGCGAGTATGAGTACGCCGAGGCGAATAACGGGTGGAGGAATCCTGAAAGAATGTCCGCTTTCGTATTCAAGAGGTTGGGGGGCGGCATATTTGGAAGGGCCGCGCTTTTTTTGGATAGGCTGGTTCAAAGAAGTCTCCCCTGTGTCCGTACCGCTGTTATGAATCGGGGATGTTCCGGTTTCGGCGCTTTCCTTCGGCGCTGCGACCACTTCCGCTTCAAGTGAGAAGTCAAAAAGATTGTCCGGTTCGTACAGTTTTTTTTGGGGGGCGTCCTTAGAGGTTTCGTCAACCGAATCCGCCGCCGGAAGATTGATGTGTCGAGGTTCGATTTGCGGAGGCTCCGGTGCGACGACGGCGGGGGTCGCGGAAGAATCGTCGGAAGCGTTTGAATCCGGGAAGGCGTCTTCTTCTTTGGCGAATATCCATGCGTCTTCGTCCTTCATCTGCCGTTCGGCAGGAGCATCCGGCGGATTAACGCTCTGCTCCGCCGCGGGTTGGCGCATTCTTATCGTTGGAGGTCTGTTGCCCGAAAAAATGTCCATAAATTCATCCACAAGCGGTTTCGGGTTCTCTATGCCGACGGCTTCGCAGTATAATTTGACGAAGCCGCGACCGTAGATAGGCGCTGCAATTTTTGAGAAATCCTCTTTTTCAAGAGCCTCGACCTGCTGAACGAGCATATGGGTCCGTTGGGCGACCTCGCTGACGGTAAGGCCTTTTTCTTCGCGTGTTCTGCGAAGGGTTTCTCCGAATTCTATCATGACAGTTCCTCCGTAAAGTCGTTTTCAGTCATTGTGTCGTTCTCCTCGACGGCGGTTTCCGTCGCGTTCTCCGCGATATCGTTGTTCCCGTTGAGGATTTTTATGAGTTGATCTTCGTCCATTATTATCTGTCGCGGTCCCATGCCCTGCGGAGGGCTTACGATGCCCTGCTCGGTAAGCATGTCAAGAACTTTGGCGGCATGGTTGTACCCCCATTCCATCTGCCGCTGGAAGTGTGACACCGAAGCGCGTTTTGTGTTGATTACACATTCGACGGCTTTTTTGAAGTCGTCCGCGTTGGCGGCGGCTTTGACAATTTCGCGTTTTGCCGCTTTGCTTTCTGCCGGAGCAGGCCTGTTGTCGGGATCGTCTTCGTTGCTCGCGAAAGGATCTTCGATCGCGGCTTCTTTGACGCGGCTCAGCTTGTCGGCGAATGTTTTGTCGAATTGCGTTTCAGAATGCTGTTCGATGAACTCGGTGATGTTCATGATTTCGTCGTCGGATATCCATGCCCCCTGCGCGCGGATGAGAAGACCGTCCTTACCCCTGAAGAGCATGTCGCCGCGACCGATCAGGTTCTCGGCTCCGGACTCGTCAAGGATGGTGCGGGAGTCTATCGCCTGGGAAGTCTTGAAGGCGACTCTGCCCGGAATGTTGGCTTTGATTGTTCCCGTGATGATTTTCGCGTCGGGTCGCTGCGTCGCGAGGATTATGTGAATGCCTGCGGCGCGGGCTTTTTGGGTTATGCGCTGGATGTCCGGATTGACCTCTTTTCCGCATTGACCGATCAGATCCGCAGCCTCGTCGATGATTATGACGATGTACGGCACCGTCTTAGGCATGTCGGAGTTGATTTCGGAGTCGTCGCCGAACATGTCGGTCTGGGTTATGGTCTTTCGGTGGTTGAAGTCGTATATGTTTCTCACGCGCGCTCGCGCAAACATCTTCAGACGCTTTTCCATCTCGGCGACGGCCCAATGCAGGGAGAAGACCACTTTGCGGTTGTCCGTGATGACGGGAACAAGAAGGTGAGGGATTGAGGAATAGGGCGTGAATTCCACGGATTTGGGATCGACCATGATGAGTTTAAGCTGATCCGGCGTGCGAGTCATCAGAAGGCCGCATATCAGCGAGTTGAGGCATACGGATTTTCCCTGGCCGGTCGCACCGGCGACGAGCATGTGCGGCATGGATGCGAGGTCTGCGACGAGTTCCTTCCCGTCGGCTCTCTTGCCGAAAAGAAGCGGCAGTTCCGCTTTTGAGTTTTTCCATTCGTCGGATTCGAAGATTTCCCGGAAAGAGATGCCGGCCGGTTTCCGGTTCGGCACTTCGATGCCGATTTTGTCCTCCCCGGGGATAGGAGCTTCGATGCGAAGCGATTTCGCTTTGAGAGCCATCATAAGCGTGGCTTGAAGTGCGGTAAACTTTTCAGGGCGTGTTCCCGGTTCTGGAGAAATCGCGTATTTTGTGACAACCGGACCTTGTACGGTGTATGCGAGAGTTGTGTTGAGTCCGAAGAGTTTGAGCGTATCGATAAGTTTCTGGCTCATGCCGGCAACATCGCTGTGGTCGGCTTCTGATTTTTTGAGCGGAGCGAGAAGGTTCGCCGTCGGCAGTCTGTACGGGCCTTTATTGTCGGATGTGTCCGGCTGCTGGACTTTCGGGGCGCGTGACGCCGGGACGGGCTGTCTTTCAGAGGGCTTTGGCGGGTATAAAGGTTCTGCGGAGGCTGCCGGACCATTACAGGCGCAGTCGCTTCCTTTTTCATTGCGTTTTATTTCAGGATTTTTCTCTTCGCGAAGGCGTTTTTCCTCTTCCTTGCGTCTTTTCTGTTCTTCTTTTTCTTCCCGTATCCTGCGTTTTTCCTCTTCCTTCTGCCGTTGCGCCGCCTCTTTCGCCTGTCTCGCCTTTTCGAAAAGAGCCTGAGCGTTTTCGTATTCCGGCGTCCCCGGTTTCGCGTCGCCGGGATCGAATTCTTTATCCCTTCCGAGAGCCCAGCGATACAGGAATCTCAAAAAAGCGAGAACATTGGACAACCCGATCGCGCCGAAAAGCGACACCGCAAGAAGAATCTGCATAAGTATCCCTGTGCCGACTTTGCCGAAAATCGGAACAAGGAACTTTGTCGTTACAAGAAAACCGATCGCGCCTCCGGCGTTTTCGATGTTGATGTGTTCCTGCAATTCCCGGATTTTCGGCGCTTGGGGTGCAAGCAGCTCGATGATGCATGCGGCCGAAAGCAGAAGTCCGATGCGCCATAAGGCTCGCACCCCGGGTTTCAAGGAGGCGCCGGAAACGGATCTGCACCCGATTATCACGCAGTAAACGGGTATTATCCAGATTGCAAGGCCGAGAAGATTGTAGCCGTAGTATGAAAAGGAGTCGCCGAGCGGACCGATCCAATTTGTGGACGCGTACGCCGGAATCTGAACCTGCGGCATTGAAGCCGAGTCGTATGTGAGAAGGGCTGCAAGCGGAAAAAGCGAAATCGGGAAAAACAGCCACCCGATGAAGTTTTTTTTCCTGCTCAAAACCGTTTTGTTTATATCCTGGAGATCTTTCATTGAATTTACGGGGAAGTTACGGATTCTTTTCCGGTTTAGTTGTTTTTACCTTTTTGCTTTGAGAGCTTTTCAAGGTTTTCGTCTGGTTTTCAATCTGTTCGCCGTTTTCCTGGACTTTTTTTTCCGCCGGTGATTTTTCCGTGTTGCCGGCATTGTCTGGTTTGAGCATGTATTTTTTCAGCGTGTCGTACAATTCAGCTTCGCCGATCTTGATGTCTCCGCGCTTCGCATCTGTCTTGTCCGCCAGGAAAAAATACGTTGCGGAGGCAAGCAGTATGGAAAGGATCTTGAGCCAGATGTTTTTGGTAAGCATGCGCTTGAGGCTTTCCAGTATCGTTCCCGGGTTCCATGGCTTCTTCTTCACAGTCCGAATCCTTTCAGCATATTGTTGAAGCGCTCTTGAAGAGCGCTGAGCTGTTTAGGGAGAAAACCTTGATTTGAAAGGTCGTCCGGAAGCGCTTTTGAAATCCATCTCGAGAGAGCGGCGGTTCCGGCGTCAGAGGGATATGTTATTATCTTTCCGTTGTGGGCGACGGAAATGTTTCCGGTTTCTTCGGATACGATTATGACGATGGCATCGGTTTCTTCGGAAATGCCTACGGCGGCGCGGTGCCGCATTCCGTTGCGTGCGAGGGAGGGGTTGTGGGATACGGGGAAGAGGCAGTGCGCGCTCGCAAGTCGTCCGTTGCGTATTACCGCTCCTCCGTCGTGAAGGGGTAGGGGCGGAGTAAACAGGGTGACAATGAGTTCCGGCGAAATCACCGCGTCGAGAGCCGTGCCCGATTCCTCGTAGCCTCTGAGCGATATGCCGCGTTCGAACGCGAACAGGGCACCCATTCTTTTTGCCGACAACTCCTGAACTATTTCGGCGAAAAGTTCACTTGTCAGAGGGGTGTGCCTGTTCGTCCCTTTGCGGTTTTTGATGTTCCCGAGCGCACCGATTGTCGCAAGAAACCGGCGAATTTCAGGTTGAAAGATCACGACGGAGGAAATTGCAAAGTAAATCAGCAGATATTTGATGAGGAGCGAAAGGACATGGAAATGGAACAGGTATGTGAAGAGCGTAAGAATGGAGACTAAAACCCCTACGCCCATCAATGCCTGGCCGAAGCGTGAGCCTTTTGCGCCTTTGAGTATGGCGTAAAAGACAAGTGAAAGAATTCCTATTTCGATAAATATCGAGACTATTTCCATTTATTCGGCTTCCGTTTCGCCGGGACCTGGTGTTGCAAGGTCCGTCCGGGTTGGGGGATTTTCATCTTGATCGTCGGAGGTCTTCTTCACGCCGAGAAGTTTCTCTACGTCGCGGCCATCCATTGTTTCGCTTTCAAGTAGAGATCTCGCAAGCATTTCGAGCTTGTCGCGGTTTTCTGAAAGGAGCTGTTCCGCCCGTTGATAGGCGTTATTGATGAGTTTTGCGACTTCTGCATCGATTTCGCGCGACGTCTCCTCGCTGAATGCGGGCGGAAGTTCTGACGCGGAGAACGCGTTCTGCTCGTGAAATGCCTGGAAGCCGAATTTTTCGCTCATGCCGTAACTGCAAACCATCTTTCTTGCGGTTTCGGTGGCCATGGCAATGTCCTGGGCGGCGCCGGTGGAAATTTCTCCGGTGAACATCTTCTCGGCGATGCGTCCGCCGCACATGACGGAAAGCTCGTCGATAAAGTGTGATCTGGTCCTGTTGAGGATGTCTTTTTCCGGTAGGGACATTGTCGCCCCCAACGCCCTGCCGCGCGGAATGATGGTGACTTTGTGAAGCGGGTCTGTATGCTCAAGGAGAAGTTGCAGAATCGCATGGCCGGACTCGTGCCAGGCGGTGATTTCCCGGTCTTTCCTGGAATAGCCCGCAGATTTGCGTTCGCGGCCCCAGAGGATCTTGTCGCGGGCCTCGTCGAGCGTCGCCATGTCGACGCCTTCGAGTTTTTTGCGTACGGCGAGAAGCGCCGCTTCGTTGAGAAGGTTGGCGAGATCTGCGCCGGAGAATCCGGGGGTGCCGCGCGCCACACGCTTCAGGTCGGCATCGGGAGCGAATTTGATTTTCTCGCCGTGAAGCGCGAGAATCTCTTCGCGTCCTTTAAGAGTCGGAAGATCGATGAGAACCTGCCGGTCGAATCGGCCGGGACGAAGAAGGGCCGAGTCAAGCGTATCGGGACGGTTTGTCGCGGCGATTACGATGACGCCTTCATTCGGGTCGAAGCCGTCCATTTCGACAAGCATCGTATTGAGGGTCTGTTCATAGGAGTGGCTGCCCGTGAGAGCGCCGGCGCCGCTGCGCTTCATGCCGATGGAGTCGATCTCGTCGATAAAGACGATGCAGGGAGAGCGCTTTTTGGCTTCCGCGAACATGTCTCGCATGCGCGAAGCGCCGACACCGACGAACATCTCCTCGAAATCGCTGCCTGAAATGGCGAAGAACGGAACTTCGGCTTCACCTGCTATGGCGCGTGCAAGGAGTGTTTTGCCGGTTCCGGGAGGACCGACAAGAAGAACGCCTTTGGGAATGCGGCCGCCGAGTTTCTTGAATGCGGAGGGTTCTTTAAGGAATTCGACGATTTCCTGAACCTCCTCTTTTGCTTCATCTATGCCGGCGACATTGCTGAAAGTCACTTTGCGGGTGTCTTCTTTGCCGTTGAGCATTTTGGCTCGAGATTTTCCCATGCCGAACGGACCGCCCGAGCCGCCCATTTTGCGGCCCATGAACCAGTAGAACAGGAATATCATTCCTATGAAGAACAGCACGTTCATCAAGAACGGGGAAAATGCGCTTGCTTCATTTTTGATGTTTACTTTGACGTGTTGCGCCGTGAGCGCGTTCATCAGGTCTTCACTTTCACCGAGAACGAGATTGACACGAAAGTTGCGCTTTGAAAACTTGACGGTATCTCTGTTGTTCGAATTTTCGCCTTCCTCGGCGGGAGTCAAGTCTTTTTTAGAGGCGTCTGCGGTTTCGGGGATTGCGATCTCGCCTTTGAGATAGGTTGTCCCTTCGTCCCGGTTTACGATTCGTGTGATAGGTTCTTTTATGCGACGCTCTTTGAGAGCGTCGAGGAATTCAGCTTGTGTCAGTTCAAAGGGAGCCTCGGCCCTGTTATTCATTTTATAAAATGAAAACACCACGATGCCGATCAGCAGAATCAAGAGCCAGGATCGAGCCGGGCTTTTGTTGGCTAATTTAGATGAATTTTTATTATCTTTTTCCATAATAGAAAATTATACCAAAAAATCTCATTCTTCGGTGCCGTTTTTTCAGTATTTGACGTAAAAACCTAAAAGGTAGGATATGCGAGTCGCGTTTTATATCCCGCGGTCAGGGTGCCTGATGTTTGATACAAGACCTCAGCGGTAAAATTTGGTATAATCTTATCAATATGAAAAACGTTTTATCAGCTTTGGTGATCGGTTGCGGCATATTCGGTGCTGTAGCCCAGGACGGTATCGTCAACGGTGTTCACGGCTATACGCCTAAAAGCTATGTTCACCCTACTGATCCCGTAATTAAAGAGCGTCTCGAATGGTTTATGGATCAGAAACTCGCGCTTATGATGCACTTCGGCCTTTATTCGGTCGGCGGTGTCCGCGAGTCGTGGCCGCTCAGCGACGAGGACGGTCACAAGTGGAGCCGATCGGACGTCGATTGGACAAAGGATGATGAAGCGTTTAAAAAGTGGTATATCGATCTGATCGGGAAGTTCGATCCCGTGCGTCTTAATCCCGATGTGTGGGCTAAAGAGGCTGTTGACGGCGGATTTAAATATTTTATTTTTACGACGAAGCATCATGACGGATTCTGTCTTTTCGATTCGAAATATTCCGATTATAAGACGACGTCGCCCAAGTGTCCGTTTTCGGACGATCCACGAGCCGATATAGTAAGGACCGTCTTCGATGCGTTCCGAGCAAAGGACATTCCCGTCGTCGCGTATTTCTCCAAGCCCGACTGGCACCACAACGACTATTGGGAGAATTGCGGTCTCGGTTACAAGACTGCCCGTATGCCGTCGTACAATGTCGAGAAGAATCCCGAACGCTGGAACCGCTTTAGGGAGTATACCCGCAATCAGATTATGGAAATCGTCAAAAATTACGGCCGTATTGAGGCGCTGTGGCTCGACGGCGGCCAGGTTCAGCGCAGATACGGGCTTGATATCAAGATCGAGGAGATTATCGCCGAGGCCCGCAAGATCCAGCCTTGGCTTATATCCGTCGACCGTACGGCCCGCGGGCAGTGTGAGAATATAATCACGCCGGAGCAGACGGTTCCCAAGACCCCGATCGCGGTTCCGTGGGAAAGCTGCGTGACGATGGGGAAGTTCTGGAGTTTTCATTACGATGAAAAGTATAAATCCTCCAACGAACTTATAAGGCTTTTAGTGGATGTTGTCGCCAAGGGCGGAAACCTTGCGCTCAACGTTACCCCCCAGCCTGACGGCAGGTTGCCGCACGAGGCGGTGGCGCGGATGCGTAAACTCGGCGAATGGCTGAAGGTAAACGGCGAGGCTATCTATTCGACGCGTCCTTTGCCTCCCTATCGTAAAGGAGACTGGGCCTTCACACGCAACAGGGTTACCGGCGAGATGTATGCCATTCGACTGGTAAAAGACGGCGAAGTTCTGGAAGGTAAGCAGATTATTCCGGATGTTAAGCCTTCAAAGCTGATTCACGTCGCTACAGGCAAAGAGTTTTCTGCGGCCGTGACAGATGAGGGCGTATTTATTGAACTTCCTGCCGGATTCGCGCCGGAATCGGCTGCGGAAGTGTTTAAACTTGTTTTTGCTCCGTAAATCCAAATCAAGGGAGAAATTAAGCGAATGAGAAATATAGTTCTTGGCGTAACGGGTTCGATTGCCGCTTACAAGGCGGCGGAGCTTGTCAGGCTTTTCGTCAAAAACGGTGATGCCGTTTATGTCGTTATGACACCGGCCGCATGCGAGTTTGTAAAGCCGCTCACCTTTCAGACCTTGAGCCGAAATCCCGTCTTGGTCGATCAGTTCGCGCCGCCTGTTTCATGGAAGCCCGAGCATATTTCGCTCGCCGAATGCGCCGATTTAGTGGTCGTCGCGCCTGCTACCGCCAATACGATTGCTAAGATGAGATATGGCATAGCCGATAATCTTCTTACCGCGACGCTTCTCGCCACGCGCGCTCCGATTGTGCTCGCGCCTGCGATGAACGACGGAATGTGGGAGAGTAAAGTCACCCAGGATAACATTGCAGCACTCCGGGAGCGCGGGATTAAGATCATAGATCCCGAGAACGGCGAACTCGCTTGCGGTTCATCTGGCAAAGGCCGGATGATGGAGACCGAGGAAATTTTCAAGGCGCTTAAATGAAGACGCTGGTTGTAATCCCCACGTACGACGAGAGGGATAACGTCGCAGCGATGGCTGAGGCGCTCTTTGCGGTCGATCCGTCGCTTGAGATTCTTTTTGTCGACGACAATTCTCCGGACGGGACGGGCGATGTGATAGAAGGGCTTATAAAAAACGACTCCCGCATCCATTGTCTCCACCGCGAGAAAAAGGAAGGCCTCGCCAAAGCGTATCTGGCGGGCTTCAAACGCGCAATAGAGCTCGGGGCCGACAGAATCGTCCAGATGGACTGCGATTTTAGCCACGATCCTAAAGATGTTCCGCGACTCGTCGTTGAGGACGCCGATCTTGTAATCGGATCGAGATATGTAAAAGGCGGCGCTACGCCCGGCTGGCCGTTCAAACGCCGGCTTATTTCACGTATGGGCGGTATTTTCATCCGCACTGTAACGGGAATGCCGCTTAAGGATCCTACGGGCGGTTTTAAATGCTGGAAAGTTTCAGCGTTGAAAGCGATGCGGTACGATACCATTGAGAGCGCCGGTTATTCCTTTCAGCTTGAAATGAACCACAGGGCGTGGAAGACGGGTCTTAAGATAAGTGAGATTCCGATAATCTTCACTGACCGTGTGAAGGGCTATTCGAAAATATCCGCCGGGATCGCTGTAGAATCGATTAAGATTTCTCTGCGGCTCAGATTCGGAAAAAAGAAAAAGAACTGAGAATGACATTCGCGTCCGTTATTCTGGCGTCTATAGTGACTAATTTTTCGGGCGTGATAACGTTCGAGCGCGAGGGGTTGCCTTTTTATTTTCTAAAGGACGATTCTGGCTCGAACTGGCGCGTCGAGAAGGTCGAGGGCGTTTCGGCTCACGTGGGAGATTATGTCGAGGTAAAGGGCGAAAAGGAATTTTCGTCCAAGCCGCGCCTTAAAACGCATGAGGTTGTCGTAAAGAACGGTTCCGATCACGTTGTTGCAGCGCCGGTTGAGGTTACGATTGAAGAGCTTTTCGACGCTGTCATGCCTCATGGAAATCCGTCGTGGTACGGCGGTATTTACACGACAGAGGGGTTGCTGCGCGATATTAACCGCCGTCAGAATTCCACGCAGCTTCTCGTCGGTGACGGTGAGCGCAACATTCAGGTCGATATGCCCTGGGCTCTTGATGTCGCGCTCCCGGACGATTTTGTCGTAGGTGCGACTGTGCGTGTAACGGGCGCGCTCGCTTATACATCAATTGAAAATCTCGAAGAAGGAAAGTTCGCCCGCATAGAGAATCTTGAACTTATCCCAATGACGGGTGACGACGTAAAGATAGTCAACCGTGCGCCGCCTCCGCCTTTTTGGACAGTGCGCAAAATAAGGACCGTGTTCGCAGTTGCCGGTTTTATCTTTCTTTTGATGTTCATCTGGGTGGTTACATTGAGAAAGATGCTTCGCCGTAAGATGCGCGAACTTGCGGAGTCGATCCGTGAGCGCGAGACGACGCGGATTGAGGCTGACGCTTCGCGCCGCGAAAGATTGCGTCTTGCAGCCGATCTTCATGACGGATTCCAGCAGTATCTCGCAGGCGCGATGTTCAGACTTAAGGCTGCGCGGAATTATCTGCCGAAGGAGGCTGTTAAAAGCGCCGAACAGCTTGAAAAAGTCCACGAGGCTCTCCAGCATACCCAGAACGGGCTTCGCTCAACGTTGTGGGCGATGAACGAAGAGAGCGAAGGGCCGGAATCCCTTATGGGGCTTTTTGCGTTTGTGGCGCGGCGCATGCCTCACTGGGAGGGTGTCGTCGAGATTAAAAGCGAGGGCGAAGAGCGCGTGGTTGCGCGTAATTATTGCGGTTCGCTTCTGCTGATTGTTCAGGAGGCTGTCGGCAATGCAATCCGGCACGGAAAATCGACGAAGGTTGAAGTCAAGATCTGTTTCAGAGAGACTGAAATCATTCTTTCTGTGGTCGACAACGGAATCGGTTTTGATGTCGGTGCGACAGATTCTCTTAAGGGGCACTACGGACTTTCGACAATGGAACGTCGTATCAGCGAACTTGGCGGAACGATGCAGATTGAATCAGCGGTCGGATTTGGTACAAAGGTGATTTTCGTCGGCCGATTTTAAGTAAAGGACTGGATTTGTTTTCACCTTGCGCCGCCGGTTCCGGGTGAATCTGGAGTTTACCCGTTTTTTGAACGCGAAAGCGCATTTCACACTGATAAATAAAGGGTGGAGTGTATTTTATGTAGTGAATTGCGTATATTTAGGGAATTTGGTAAAATAGTCCCAAATAAGATGGGATAGTCTTTATTGTAGAAAGGTTCAGAAAAAATGAGCAATTTTTATACCGATAATGCTGACATTGAGAAGACGCTCGACGCGGTCGATTTGAGCGAGGTGGCGGAGCTTTGCGAAGAGGGCTTTCGTTTCGCGAAGGAATACGATTTCGCGCCTAAGACCCGCGAAGAGGCGATCGACAACTATAAGCGCGCGCTTTCTGTCTGCGGCGATATTATCGGAAACCGCATTGCTCCGACCGCCGAAGAGACGGACAGGGTCGGCAACATTCTCAATGAAGACGGTACGGTGACGTACGCTCCCGGCATCAAGCTCGCCGTTGAGCTTCTCGGCCGCTCCGGCCTTTCTGGCTGCACGATTCCCTATTACCTGGGCGGACTTAACATGCCCTGCACGATTCTCACCGCCTGCAACGATATCGTTTCGCGCGGCGACGCGGCGCTCATGAACATTTTCGGTCTTCAGGGTATCGCCGAGACGATTAACTCGTTCGCGTCCGAAGAAATCAAGAAAGACTACGTTCCCAAACTCTGCGACGGTACTTGGACCGGCGCGATGGTTCTTACCGAGCCTGACGCGGGCAGCGACCTTCAGAGCGTAAAGACGACCGCGTGGCAGGATGAGAACGGCAACTGGTTCGTAAACGGCGTAAAGCGCTTTATCACCAACGGTTGCGGCGACGTTCTTCTCGTTCTCGCCCGCACCGAGCCCGAGTTCTCCGACGGTCGCGGTCTCAGCTGCCTTCTGGTCGAGAAGTGCCCCGAGATCAAGGTTCGCCGCCTCGAGCATAAGCTCGGTATCAACGGCTCGCCCACGTGTGAAATGGTTTTCAACAACGCTCCCGCGAAGCTTATCGGTCAGCGCAAGCGCGGCCTTATCACCTACGTTATGGCGCTCATGAACGGCGCGCGCGTCGGTATTTCCGCCCAGGGTACGGGTATCGGCGAGGCGAGCTATCGCGCCGCGCGCGATTACGCCGCCGCCCGCAAGCAGTTCGGCGTTACGATCGACAACTTCCCCGCGCTCCGCGAGCTTTTGAGCGACATGTCCGTCGAGCTTCAGGCTTCGCGCATTCTCGCTTATTATTCCTCCAAGTCCGTCGACCTCGAATTCGGTCTTGCGAAGAAGTTCGAGTCTCTTAAGGGTACGCCCGAGTCCCAGGACGTCCGCAAGCGTATGAAGCTTTATGCGGCGTTCAACAAGATGCTTACTCCTATGGCCAAGTACTACGCCTCTGAAATGTCGATGCGCGCTTCGAACGGCGCCGTCGCGGTTCTCGGCGGCTCGGGCTATATGAAGGATTATCCCGTTGAGCGTTATCTGCGCGACGCGCGTATCACGACGATTTACGAGGGCACATCCCAGCTTCAGGTCGTTGCCGCGATCGCGGGCGTAATGGCGGGCCTTTATAAGGACGTCGTCGCCGATATCCTCAAGGACGTCGAACTTACCGACGCGCTTAAGGCTAAGCTTGAGAAGGTTAACGCGCTTTCTGCAGAGCTCGACAGCGCGGTTGAATTTGTGAAGGCTCATCCCGATTCCAAGATGTACCACGATCTCCACGCCCGCCAACTCGTTGACGCGGCGATCGGCGTTATCGTCGGTGCGCTCTTTATCCGCTTTGCGGCTAAGTTCGCCGAGAAGGAGGTCGTTCTCGACTACTGGCTCGCGACGAAGTATCCGAGCCTCTATGCCGAGCTCGCGAAGGCGAAGAGCGGCTACACCGATTCGGTAGTCAACTTCGAAGCGCTCGCGCCCGCCGTAACGCTCGCGGACTAAATCGCGCCGAAAACCCGTCTTGTCGCCTGCTGAAAGGCCTCAAGGCGGGTTTAATAGTTTTTTCTTTCGTTTTTTAGTGATTAGTGACTAGTCGTTAGTGATTGGTTGGGTTCGAGAATGGAATTGGTAGATTCTGCGCTACGCTTAATGGCCGCTCCGCGGCGGTACACGAAAGCTGAGGTTGCGGCAAATCGCTATCGCGATTCATGCCCCCCTCAGACACGAAACCCCTACGGGACACGAAAGCGTCTCCTTCGGAGACTTACACGAAAGGTGCAACATTTTAGAGGCTGAGTACAATCTATGAAGTTTGTCAATTGTGGCAAAACGCGGCAAACGGTGTTAAAGACGTGCATCAACTTAACCCATCATAGCCTTACGAAGTAGATTGCAAGAAGAAGGGTATCAGATTGTCACAGATTAACCCAAGCGCAAAGGATTCATATCCAATCTCGAACTCGAACTTTTTACTCGAACTACTTCTCATAACTCTATTTCATTACTAAAATGATATAATATATTAAGAATTTATGAGACATCCCATAATATAACATATTTAGGAGTCGATAAAATGCAGCATAAAATTTTTAAAACTCTTCTTGCCGTAGTTATAGCAACGATGACCTTCTATACGGAGGCAGACATAGAGATAGTTGATGGCATTAAATGGACTTATACTGTCAAAAATGGAAAGGCGAGTGTTGGAGGTGAGAATTATCCACGTGCCATTCCGCAATCAACATCTGGTGCAATTACGATTCCATCAATTCTTGGTGGATATCCCGTCACGAGCATTGGGGATAGGGCGTTTTGTGACTGTAAGTCTCTTACGAGCGTCACGATACCTAAGAGTGTTTGGCGCATCGGGCATGTGGCGTTTTGTGGCTGTTCGTCTCTTACGAGTGTCACGATACCTGATAGCGTCGCAAGTGTCGGGACTGCGGCATTTTTGGGCTGCTCGTCCCTTACGAGAGTTACGATACCTAATAGCGTTACGAGCATCGGGGACTCTGTATTTCGAGGATGTAGAGAGTTGACAATTTATACTGATGCGGGCAATGCACATCGTATTCGTAAAATGTTAGATGATGGAAATTATCCACGTCGACTATTTCGTGAAATGTATGATGAGATTCCTGACGCTAATATAAAAGGAATTATTGAGCAAGGGCCTAATGAGCCAAAGACTAAAGGACAGCAGGCTGAAGAGCAAAAACCTTATGGATTTCTTTGTGGTTTTGTTTTAGGCTGCGCCAGTGCTTTTGTGATATTTGGCGGACTTTTCTTCTGGATTGTTCGGAGGAAGAACAAAAGAGAAGGGGCCTCCGAAAAAACAGATAGTTTTGTAAACTAGCTGTGAAGTTAATTTGCACTCGACTTCGTAAAATGACTTTTATTACAGTATTGCGTACAACGCATTGCTGGACAGAAAATTGCGCTGTCTCTTTTTTCTGTCGCAAAAATTAACGAAATAAGATACAAAAGAACGCTTGCTGAAAATGAAAAAACTGAAAACCGGGCTAGTGCTGGAAGGCGGAGCTATGAGGGGGCTTTTTACCGCCGGAGTTCTGGATGTTTTTATGGAGCGCGGCCTTAAGTTCGACGGGCTTGTCGGAGTTTCCGCCGGCGCATGCTTCGGATGTAACTATAAAAGCGGACAGATCGGCCGTGTCATACGATACAACAAACGCTTCGCCCGTGATCCGCGTTACTGTTCTTGGCGGTCACTCCTCTTAACGGGCGATCTTTTCGGCGCGGAATTCTGCTATCGCGAACTCCCGGAGAGGCTTGATGTTTTCGATACCGCCGCCTTCGAGTCGAATTCGATGGAATTTCATATAGTGGCGACAGACGCAGGATCTGGAAGGCCTATCTATAAGAAACTCGACAAATGCGATAACGTTGCGCTCGATTGGATACGCGCTTCCGCGTCAATGCCGATTGTTTCGCGACCGGTTGAGATCGCTGGCGGTAAATATCTCGACGGTGGACTTTCTGACGGTATCCCGCTACGTTATTTCGAATCGATCGGTTTTGAAAGAAATATCGTCATAACGACGCGCCCGCGCGGCTACCGCAAATTTCCGTCCGGTAAAATCTGCATTTTAAAGCCCTTGCTGCGCCGATATCCCGCAATTTACGAAGCGCTCAAGACTCGCCATGTCTGGTACAATAAAACTCTCGAATATATCGATGAGCGAGTCGCCCAAAAGCGTGCGATTTTAATTGCGCCTGAAAAGCCGCTTGAAATCTCGCGCGTGTGCCACGACCCAGAGGTGATGCAGCGCGTCTACGATTATGGCCGCCGTGCCGCCGAACTTTTGCCAGAGCATTTGCTGGAAAGTTTTCTCTGAATTTGACTTTGTTAATGTGGGTAAAACAAGAGATTGAAATTGCGGGTGGCGCTAAGGCGATGGCGCAGGTGCCGCTTATTACGCTGAGCTTGAAAACAAGGAGCGATTAACGACTAACATCTAACTGTTAGCCGTTAACACCTATCTCCCTATTCCCCGTCCCCCCACCATCGTTCCCCTACTTGTTACTCAGCAGCGTCTCGTTCGTGTCGCCGCCGGAGTAGTCGGCAGTTTGGGTAGCATCGTGGGTTACGACGATTGCGGGTAGCCCGAACGCGTAGATTGCGGAGGTCTGAGTTTTAGCCCGCGGCGTTTGGAGTGAGCTGCAACCGCTCGCAGTTACGCCGATCGCGCCGCCGAGTAAGAAGGGCAGAGCCGCTTTTAGTATTGCCTTCAAGAGGCCTTTCCAGTCGATGTTTCTGAACATAGTTTTTCCTTTCATTTATTTAGTGATTAGTGACTAGTCGTTAGTGATTAGTTTTTTACTTGCCGCGTTCCGCGGCAGACGACTTGGAACGACTTTAGTATGCTCCGGACGTACGGTAGGCTTTCCGTTGCGCCCCGGACTTGTCGCCTGCGGCGACGGGCGCAACGCAAGCGCCTATCCTCCCGTCCGTCCGTCGCATAAAGAAGTTAGATTAATAATTATGAACTGCGCAAGACTTGGAAGGAAGGAAAGGCGCTTAATCTCGTGGCGTCGGAGCGAAGCGACGACATGTCCGGCCACGAGATTAAAGCCTTCCTTACAAGTCTTGCGCCAAAGTCGATCTAAGTCGTCGCGGCGAAGCCGCAGTAAACCCATCCCGAACTTAATAGCTTAATAGACCATCACAGGTTTCTTAAGCGTTACCAAGTCGTTGTCGTGATCTGGATAGCCAGTCGTTTTAAGTACGAGCGTAGCCTTGCCTTTCGCGGGGGCGGGCATAAAGTACGCGTCGATGCGCTGGCCGTAGTTGAGGGTCTCGCTCTGTTCAGGAATCTTCGCATCGTGTCTCTTACCGGCGGAGTCGATGAGATAGAGTTCTTCGCCCGACTCAGTATGCGATGCGCTGATTTTGCGGCCGAGAATGCGGAAGGGCGATGTATCGCTGATCTGGCCGCTCTTCTCCGTAAGGGTATCGAAGACGTAATCAATACTGATACCGCCCGTCGTCTCATTCGCGACGCGGCTCGGCGTAATCGCGGCGATTTCGCGCTTAAGAGACTCCCTGACGCGAATGGCGATATACGCTTCGTTCTCGTCGGTGAGAGCACCATCCATCGTCGCGACGCTACCCGAAATCGCGGGCTCAAAAGCAAGCATGCCCGTATCAATGCGCGTCAAATCCTCGGCGATTTTCTCGCCAATAACCTCGAACGCCGTGCGCATAATCATCTTGACCGTCGCCGCGTCGACATTTGTGCGACCCTTGGCGACGCCGTCCGCGAACGCGTCGATTTCGATCGTGCCGTTGGAGATGAACTGACCTCTGTAAGGCTCCTTCGCCTCAGGAAGGTTGTTCTTCACGAGAGTGAATTTCATATTGCTTGTAGCCATATTGATTATCTCCTTTCCTTAGTACTGAATCTCAACCTTGACGGATTTCTTAGCGATCGCGACTCCGAACTCCTCGCCCAAACCGCCGCGTGTCGCGACAACGAGCTTATACTCGCCATCGCCAGGAACATTCGGGAGGTGGCAGTTGATAATCGACTTATCGCTCATCGTGACAGTCGCAGTCGCGACAATAACGCCCTTGGAGTCCTCGAGCCAAACGCCCTCGTCCTCAGCATCGGCATTAACTGCGAGGTCCTTACCCGAAATGAGAATGTCAACTTCAGTTCCACCGACGATAAGGCCATCGGTCTGATGGATAGTATCGAGAATAGAAAGGATAGTCGGCTTCGCGCCCTGAGTAACATTGACGGTCTCGAGGTTGGCGAGAGCTGCCTTAAACTTACCCTTAGCGTTGATGAAGGGCGAGAGCTTATTCTTCTCACGATCCCACGCGGCGTTCGCGCTGTCGAACGAACCGCTGACAGCGATGCCCGCAGCGATTGATTCGAGCTCGAGGCGATTGCCCTCAGAGAGCTGGCGAATGATTTCAGCCTGAGCGAGTTCCCAGATGTATCTGACGCGCTCCTTGTTTTCGCCGGAACGCTCGGCGAGGAGTTTTACGAAGTCCTCAGACGAGACTGTGCCGTTGTGTTTTACATGAGCGGTGTAGCAAGGGGAGTTGTCTCCCTTCTTGAACGCGCTCAGGCTAGTAGTATAGCTAAGTTTAGCCATAGTTTTCCTTTCGTTTGTTGTTAGTTGTGGCCGTTAGTGAGTGACAGGTGTGAGTGGCCATGAGTCACACCTGTGAGTGGCTATGAGTCACACCTGTGACTCGAGCCTTCCCTAGTAGTGAGATTGCAATTCTCCAGTAAGGAGGTTGTGATTTTGTAGTTGAAGTAAGTAGTTGGAGTTGGAGAGAGGAATTATTTGTTTACTTGCCGCTGACGCGGCAGACGACTTAGAACGACTTTTAGTGCATCGCTCGTTCGGTAGGCTTTCCGTTGCGCCCCGGACTTGTCGCCTGTGGCGACGGGCGCAACGCAAATGCCTATCCTCCCGAACGAGCGATGCACTTCATCAATGATATGCGCTTATACGAGCTGAGGAGGAAGGGAGGATAAGGCGTTTACGACGATGCCGTCGCGAGGAACGAGCGACAAGTCCGGGACGCGGTGTAATGCCGAGCGCATATCTGACGCACACAAAAGTCGTAATAAGTCGTCGCGGCTAAGCCGCAGTAAAAATATAAGAGCTGACCTTGTCCAAAAGTAAACGCAAGTTTCCTTCCTAGGAAGGAATAGGAGGAATTGTCATGGATATCCATCACACCCAATAAACATTAGGAGTAAACGCAAGTATTTCTTGCATTTACATTTGGACATCACAGTAATCTTCAAGTAGATAAAAAAATGCCGGGGAGAGGTTGTTTTGCGCTGCCTTGATATGGTATTATTGTGAGTTCAGGCGGGGATTCACTTCGTCGGAAGATCAGGAGAAAATAGAATGAAAAAATTGTTGGCTTTTGCTGCGGTCTCGGCAGTAGCGCTTTCTGCGAACGCGTTGGATATGTATTTCTTTGAGAAGCTGGTAGCCATACCAAGCGTCTCGGCGAACATAAAGGAGGTGAACAAGGCCACCCGGTTCGTGCAGGACTATCTCGTAAAGCGCGGAGTGCTCTGCACCATAGAGACGATGGACGATGGACGTGAGGTGCTTTATGCCTCCGTTACGCCCGGAAAGAAGCATGATTTCGTCTTTGCCGTGCATCTTGATGTTGTGGCTCCGGGCAAGCCCTCGCATTTCACCATTGAACGCAAAGGGGGTGACCGTGTTGAAGGGCGTGGCGTCGGCGACTGCAAGGGCAATGCAGTTGGCGTAATCGAAACTCTCTGTGAACTCGTCGGGAAGGACGTTTCCGTCGGTTGCATATTTGGTCCGGACGAGGAAATCGGCGGACTGGCGACGAAGTGGATGGTTGAGCAGAAGGGGTATGTCCCCGGGAAGATGGTGATCGTTCCCGATTCCGGCTACGGCAAGATATGCTATGCCCATAAGGGACAGACCTTTATCCGCATCAAGGCGACGGGCAGGAGCGGACATTCCTCGCGTCCCTGGAATTGC
>JAZOQU010000031.1:0-5930 GCA_045656225.1 Kiritimatiellia bacterium
GGTCGAGCGTCCCGCCGCCGCGACAGCCCGTAATTTCGCGCGCAGCTGTGGCGTTACCGAGGCGGTCTTGGCCGAGGCTACGGCTAAACTTCCGGGCTTCCAGCTCGCAGCGAAGCAGATCAACGGCATTGACCGCAAGACCTGCGCCATGCTTAAGCTCTACGCTTCGGGTAAGCTCCCAGCGAACTTCCTTGAGGTGATGGCCTGCCCAGGCGGTTGTGTAAACGGCCCTTGCTCGCTATCGTAGCGGTTAGCTGGCGTTTTCAGTTAGAGTCCGAGAAAAGAATATGGGCTTTTGTTTGGGTTTCTGGTTAGAGTTAACTGGAAACCCAAATTTTTTAACATAGTTTCCTTTCTATATTAAGCGCCGCGCTCCTTCCTGCGAACGCCGCGCTTTTATTTTACAAGCTTAAGTGGTATAATTGGGAACAATGATGATGGATGATTATAGAATATCAGAAAAACTTCCAAAGAACGGAGGGGTTAAAAATGATTTCACCCCACCACTTTCACCCCACCAATGGGGTCTGTCCCGCGGATTCCAATGAAATGAGATGTGAGGCATGCGGGAAAGAGGTATTCGACAATGGCGAAGAACGTTTTATGTGTCCGTATTGCGGCGCGGAAATAGTTGTTGTGGAAGAATCTACCGAGGAACGGATTAGACGGCTTGAACGGGAGTTGACGCGGCAAAAACTCAACTCGCAAATAGAGGAATTGAGCGCGGCGGATCATTTCTGGACGCAGGGGAACTTGTTTTCGATGCTTGATCGCCAGTCTGCACGTGCCGCCCTTGAACGCGGCGATTTTGACGGGGCACGGCGGCATCTGGCAAAAGCGGAGAAATGGTTCAACATCGGTTGTCTCATGCAGATAGCAATTATGGTGGCCGTTGTACTGTTCTTGATATTCGGAAAGTATTGATTTGTCGAAAGGAGCAACCCATGAAACCATTTGCACGAATCAACTTGTCCTCCGCCGCTCTGCGTAGGGGAGCGGGAAATGTGAAAATGTGCAAATATCCAATATCCAATAACCAATGGAGGGGATCTAATCATGCGTACTCCTGTTAGAATGCATTGGTCGTATGTTCCTGTTGCTTTTTGCCTTGCGCTTTCCCTTTGGACGGCGACATGTCATCCAGAACACAATGAGATGACGGCGGCAACAAGCCGTATGATGTGCTATCTTGCCGCCGTGACAGGGCCTTGGGCGCGGCATATTCTGCCTTGCGTGCCCTCTGATTTTGGATGGCTCTGGGATGTCATTTCCCCGCTTGTGTTGTTTGGCGCAGGCGTTTTGTGGGTGAAATGGCGAAATCGCGCGACACGGATTATCTTTGCCATAATGGCCTGTCTCTGGCTTTTACTCGGCATGGGTGCGCTATGTTACTTCAAGTAGACATAATAAAGGAGCAACCCATGAAACCATTTGCACGAATAAACTTGTCCTCCGTAGCTCTGCGTAGGGGGATCCTCGTCTCATCCCTCGCGCTCGCGGCGGGGTGCGTGAGCAGAATAGATATCGAACACTGGACGCTTGAGCCGTGTGACGCTGCGACGACCGCCGAGATTGCGGGGTTTGTCGAAGAGGGCGCGAGCCGGGACTCTCGCGTGTGGAACGACAATGTTCCGTATGAGGAGCGGGAATGGCGTCGATACAAGCTGCGTGACGGAACGACGATAGCCTGTGAATCGTCGCCTATTCGTTTCGGCACGAATACGGTCTGCGTGGCGGTTGCCAGCCATAATGGGAAGACTTGCATACAGATTGCCGATTCGGTGTTCAAGGTAACGGCCATATTTGGACGCCACAGCGCTGGCCACGGGTGGATCATGCCGTGTGCGGCGTCGTTTGGGAGCGGAGAGGACGAGCGTCTGGTGGTCGTGAAGGCTCCGCGAACATACCACAACTGGTCGCGGGTCTATGTCTTTGACCAAAACTTCAAGTGCGTGTGGGAGAGCGAGGAGATCGAGGATCGGAGAGGATGGCGGGCCGTCGTGTCGCCATCGCATCCCGATTCAGTGTTTTTCTACAACAAACACGTCGCCTGCTATCGGCTCTTGCGGCGCGAAATGGCAGGTCTTGGAGATTCTCGTGCAACTGAAAGGAGCGAACAGAGATGAAAAACGAAATTGTGCTTTTCGAGGCGAAGGACGAATAGCCTGGGGGACGTATAAGGAGAAACTAAAATGCGGAACAAAAACAATAGTGGAGTGATGACGCTGGCATTTGTCGTAATGCTGACCACGATTCAATTCGTAGGTTGCATCGGTATTGAATACGAGCCGATTGAGCAGGAAATTGTGGCAGCTAGGGAGATGGTTTTCAAGGCCATGCGAGATCGAATCAAGACGCTTGTCGAGGATAGGGCGTTTTATTTCCGGAAAGAGAGATGGCCGTGGATGTCGTGTCCTTCAGATCTACAGTGTGTGCGATGTGATATAAATTGGATCAGATTTAAGGAGGTGAAGCCTGAAGATGATTCGCCCGATGACAGGCGGTTTGGGGATGAACTCATTGATTTGCTTCACAAATGCAAGATTGATGACGCGGTCTCGTTTGGCTCAATCAGCAACCGGATTGTGACCACGGTTGGCCTTGCCTGGTTTGGGAAGGATGGGTCGTCCTTGGCGGGCGTCGCCGCCATCACGGACGACGACGTGTATTTCATCTATACGCAAATGTATCCTGAAGAAGCCCCGCCCTGGGGCTGCGTAGTGCTTGGAGAGCCGCCTTACTATATGTGGCGAAATCCGTATTTGATTCAGTATGTGGGCCTTTACCCTATGTCATCTGAAGATCGCAGGAAGTTTGATAAAATGCATAGTAGAGTTTCGCAGAGAATTAGCAAAATTTACCCAGGTGATCAGTTGTATCATTTTCTTTTTGAGAATTTTACCACGGCGTTCCGAATGGATATTCCCCCTGAGAGGTTTGATCGCCTTTGATGTAATGTAGTATTATTATCCTGAATCCGTGAAGGTATAAAGCACCGATGCTAACAACGAATTGTAACCAATATGGCAGAGGGCGAGGGGTCTGTCCCCCTGGTGTGAAAAGTGAAGAAAAATGAGGGGGGAAGTTTGATTTGTTGGCGTTGGTGTAAAGTCCGAATTTGAGGGCGAGGTTACCACCGCTTTTATATAAATGCGGTGGTAGGTTTTGGAGTGCAGTAAGTGAATGGAATGAGAAATATGGTAAAATATGGGCTAATGAGATTTCTTGTTATAGCACTCGCTTTTTTAACTTCTTCTGCGTATGCGGTGAAGAATACTTTGCCGCGTCCGGGTGACGAGGGATATGCTGACGGCAAGGCTTCGACGAATGAGGTTTTTGCGGTTGGAGCGATGAGCGAAAACTTTGTTTTTGGTTCAATTTTCCGTTTCGCGTTATTGTGAGGTGATTGTGTGTTGAGCGAGACTGTGTTGTTGACGATTGGGTTGGGGTGTGTCGCGGCGCTTCTTGGTGTCGCGCTCTTTGCGAGGTTTAGGCGGAAATCATCGTCCTTCAGTAAAGTTCCGATTTTGTTAAAACTGGTTTTGTTGGTGTGCGGAGCATCGTTTTATTTGCACGGCAGCTTAAAGACGAATAATACGACTAATGCCGCATCGACGATGATGTTTGCCGCGAGACCGAGCTTGCAGACTGCTGAATTTATTAACCAAGCTGAGATGTATGTCAACGCTTGGAACGCTACCGGGGTTTGGGAAGATTCGTTCTGGTGCAGGTTTGAAAATGATTTCGTTTTTCCGTTCGGGACTAATCATCTAAAAGGCGTTGAAGTTTTAGCGTGGGGTGAAATCTGGTCTACGCATCGCAAGGACGCAGTTCTCGCTGAGTTGGGCGAAAAAGTAGCGATCGGACGCGGCATTTCGCAGTTCAGCTGCGAGTATTTCGCCGCGTCAGAAACTAATGAAGCAAAGTATGTCTATTCGTGGTATAATGGTCTTGTGAATCGCGAAACGAACAGTGTTGTAAACGGGCGAATAGAGCTTCGACGAAGCGGCGATATTCTCGTCGCTACTAACGGCGTTGAGCAGCTTATTCCGCGTCAGTTGCCGTTCGAGCATGACGGCTTCGGGCAAGATGACGAATGGGTCGCGGCGAACTTCACAAACAGTAACGAGATACTTTCGGGTGGTTATTCTCAGTGGGTTGACGATCAAGTTGGCGTTAATCTTACAAACGGTTTATATAAGCTTACTGTCACCGTACCAGAAAAGCCTCTCGAAACAACGCAGCTTAACGTTGGCGATTATTCTGTTGCGGTAACCAATGCCGGCGAATACGTCTTTTTATTGGAGAAAGGGATTACTTATCCGCTTTCTGTATTCCCGAAAACGGCGACGAATTTCCTTTACGCGGCGGTTGATGATTTAGAAGGAAATTTTCAAAATTCCAATCAGGCTCGTTTTGCGTTCCCGGAACAGTATGGAGAATGGTCTGAGGATGTGGGAGACGCTGTAATTATTCGGCCATCGCGTGATGCAAACGGCTCAATGCTCTTTAAGCCGATTCTATCGGTTTCGCCCAAACGATGGAATCCATCGTGGCAGAATCGGTCATGTGTTTGTACGGCTGAGTTAAAGGATGTTAGACGTTATATTCCACGAACTTATCGGTGGTATTCTTCAGGAGCTGATGTAGATATAAAAAATCCAACAGGTGAAACAACGGAAATTGTGTGTAAGTTTCCGTATGGTGAATCTGATATGATTTCACTTTGGTTGGAGGCGACGGTAGTCAACGAGAGGATGGAGGTTGGTTTTAGATGCCCGGTTTCCGGAAATGCGGGATGTGATTATAAGGAATTCTGGAAAGATGGCGCGCTAACAAATTCACTTCCGACCGAAGTCACTGTTTCTGCGGTGCCGGAAGTTTTGATTTTTGATATGGGAAATACCGACGAATTAAGGGCAGATGTCGCGTGTTTATATCAGGTGCATAATGCTGGCAGAATTACACTTAATATTGAAAACGGTTCTAATTGCGTTGTGAAGGATTTTGACGGGAATCTCATTCAAGATGGCTTTAACTGGGATGTCGAAGAAAATTCTAAGGGTGCAAAATATTTTTCAGTAAAGGGAATTAATAAATCTTCATTGGCTACAGGTACTGTTTTTAGGGCGACTTATACAGCTGATTCAAGTTCTGAAGAAATGGTTGATTCCGCGCGAGTTGCTATGTATCAAGTCAACACGGTGACTACTTCCTTATTGGAGCCGAAATCTAGATGTGATTTAGGCGTTCGAGAGCAAGTTTCGATATTTATTTCTCCGTTGCCAGATGATGTTAATGTAGTAAGCGGAGTGGAAGGCGGGCATATCAAGAGGTGGGAAGAAAACAACAATCAATGGATTTATACAGCTCCAGCATGCAGAACCAATGATCTTGTGCAGTTTTCTGTTGGAGATGTTAATCATTATATTCCCTTTGAGGTGTATGAACCGACGGGTTATAACGTTAAGGATTTTATTGTTGAGATAAATACTAATAAATGTATTTCCGGCTTTTTTGGAGCTGAAATTTATCTTCAACTTATACCAACAAATGTTTCGTTTGATGTTGTCGAAGTGATGGAATTAGGTATGATCGCGACCAATGCAACTCCATACTTTTTGCATGAATCTCGTACTAATTGGTTGGACCATTCGTTATGTGGTGCAAATGTATGGGATAAGGTGTTGGATGGCCTTCAAGACGAGGTTTTTATTAGTGAGCTTGAGCCTCCTTGGAGCGACGGCGAGGGTTATACTTGGCCAGTACCTAATTATTGGCGTGTCATTGGTGATGCGACTCAAGGGAAATGCTTTTGTAATACCGATCAACGGTTTGAACTGGATGTGAATGGTACTGCTAGAATTAAAAAGTTTGGTTTAGTTTTTGAGTGTGACACTAATAGGTATTGTACAGTTTGGAGAGAGGAA
>JAZOQU010000032.1:0-82308 GCA_045656225.1 Kiritimatiellia bacterium
AAAAATATCTTCCCTTTTTAAATCAGCGACAATCAAAGCTACTCGACGGCAAAAATCCAACAGCACAAATCCAATCAGGCAAAACCTATCGGCAATCCGACGGTTTACTTTTAGAAAGTCAGTTTACTTTTGGACGTGACGCCCATTTTTTGAACTCTGGCGACACTCAGCCTAAAGGGTGAAATGCACTTTCGCGTTCAAAAAACGGGTAAACTCCAGCGCAAAGTACGCAGTCAATCCATGTGGACATCCTGCCTTTAAAACACTATACTTCCGGTAAGTTTTGCGTTCTTTGAAATTTAGACATCTGAACGCGCCGGAACCTTTTTAATATAAAGCTCCGAGAAATCCTCACATTTTTCAAACCGGTCAAATGCGCAATCAATCGCATCGGCGGAATGTGCATCAGAATCAAGAATGAAGGTCACGCCGCGTTCACGGAGAAGATCACGAAATGGGCGAGATGGATACACGTCATCAAGCCATCCGCGCGAAATGGCCCCCGTATTGACCTCCACGATTTTCCCGCTCGCAGCTATAACGTCCGCCGTTTTAACAAGCTCTTCTACGTACCACACGTCATTTTCGCTGAAATAAGGGCTTTTAACGTTGAACTTTCTGACAAGATCAGGGTGTCCGATAATGTCAAAGTCAAACTTCTCGATCATTTCGCGCTCCTGGGCGAAATAGGCGCGGATATACTCCTCTGCAGAACCGCCGAAGTGTTCTTTTATCCCTTTGGACAAATCTTCGGGAGACATATCAACCGCAACACAAGCTCCATCCGAAGCTTTTACAAAATGCACCGAACCTATTATATAATCAGGCTTTATCGATGCGTAGGTCGATCTGTCGGGATTCGCTCCGCCGGGAATATAATCGGCCTCTACTCCGCAATAGACCCGTATTTTGTCACCGTACTTTACGGCCAGCGCGCGTATCTCTTTCGCATACGCCTGAGCCTTTCCCGGAACAAGCAACCAGTCCTGATCATTATCGGGCAGCATCGCATGAGACGAAAATCCTATCGCCGAAAAGCCCTTCTCAATCGCGGAAAGAATCACCGCTTCCGGAGTATCCTTACCGTCGCACCATGTCGTATGTGTGTGGAAATTAGTCTTTTTCATCTCTTGACCATGCATGAGCCATCCTTAATCACAATACCGTTCATCAAAGCGATTGCAACTCCGTAATTTACAACCGGAACCCCCGCTTCTACACAACGCGAAAGCCTGTTCATGACAGCACGGCGCGTCAGCATACATCCGCCGCAGTGAATGACAAGCTTAGGAGGATTATTTTCATCAAGCGGAAAATCACCTCCCGACGCAAAAATAAAATCAGGATTTCTGCCCGTGAACCTCTTTAAAAGCCGCGGTATCTTCTCGGTGCCGATATCGCCGCACTGGCGACGGTGGGTACACCCCTCCGCTATCAAAACCCTGTCGCCGTCCTGAAGACTCATGATGGCCGACGCACCTTCGCAAAGAGTTTTAAGATCACCCTTCTGACGGGCGAAGACAATCGAAAACGATGTAAGGTCGATATCCCTGTCCAAAATGGCATCAACCTCTTTAAACGCCTGCGAATCTGTTATCACAAAACGGATGTTCGTTTTCCCGAGGCGCTCTACGACCCCCTTCAGTTCTGACGGCTGACATACCACCGCCGACGCCCCGTTATCGATAAGTTCGCGGATAACCTGCTGCTGGGGAAGAATAAGCCGCCCTTTCGGCGCCGCGGCGTCAATCGGGCAGACGCAGACGACTATATCGCCCCTGCCGATAAGATCGGAAACGAGAGGCGCCGGCTTTTCCTGAGGCACAGCCTTGGCAAGCCGGTCACGGAAAGTTTCAAGCCCTTCAAGAGTTTTGCACGAAAGCGCGATTTCATCTTCGGCACAGATCACCCCCGGAGCAAGATCGCTTTTAGTTCTTACCGCTATCAGCGCAACGCCGCGCCTGACGCACGTTTCACGTACAAGACGGTCATTCTCAAGCTCATCCGCACCGGCGGGAATCGCAAGTACCGCGATATCGGCAAGCTCAAGAACCGCAAGAGACTTCTCAACACGCTTAAGGCCCAGATCACCCTCGTCGTCGAGCCCGGCGGTATCTGTAACAAGACAAGGGCCGAGGGGTAGAATCTCCATCGCTTTCGAAACAGGATCGGTGGTCGTGCCGGGAACATCCGAAACGATAGCGAGCGACTGCCCCGTAAGAGCATTAATCAGCGACGACTTTCCGGCGTTACGACGCCCGAAAAAGGCGATGCGCGTTCTGTTGGCGTTTGGCGTCGTATTATTCACGGTCTTACCGTTTAAGACTCGCGCCCGTAGAGGCGTTGCCGACAAAGTGCTGATAACGGCCGAGCCATCCGTCCTTGATGCGTGGCATCCACTTCTTGGCGCTCTTGGCACGCTTTGCGATTTCGGCCTTCGTGAGATTCGCATTAATCGCACGGTTAGGGATATCAATCGTAATCTCGTCACCGTTCTTAAGTAAGCCGATAAGACCGCCCTCTGCCGCCTCAGGGGATACGTGTCCGACGCAGGCGCCGTGCGTAGCGCCGGAGAAGCGCCCGTCCGTAATAAGCGCCACCGATTCGCCGAGACCCTGACCGATGATGTACGAAGTCGGCGCGAGCATTTCCTGCATACCGGGACCGCCCTTCGGACCTTCGTAACGGATAACCACGACGTGACCGGGCTTAACCTTGCCGCCCAGGATGCCGGCACACGCCTCTTCCTGACTGTCGAAGCAGATCGCCTTGCCGGTAAACTTCATCATCGACGGAGCGACGCCGCCCTTCTTGACGACAGAGCCCATCTCGGCGAGATTACCCCAGAGAACGGCGAGTCCGCCGTCTTTGGAATATGCATTCTCGACTGTGCGGATTACATCGTCGTCGGTAATCTTGGCGGCCTTAATCTGAGCGCCAAACTTCCTGCCCGAAACGGTCGGGGTATCAAGGTGAAGATAGAGAGATTTTTTCGCGCTCTTTGCGAAATCGGCAATACGCTTCATAACAGCCATAATACCGCCAGCACGGTCTACATCCGCGACATGATAGTGACCTGAAGGCGCGACCTTGCAAACGTAAGGCGTTACAGCCGAAATCTCATTCATGCGCTTGAGCGAATACTCTACGCCCGCCTCACGCGCGATGGCGAGAGTATGGAGTACCGTATTCGTCGAGCCGCCCATCGCCATATCAAGCGTAAGCGCATTATCGAGAGAATCACGGGTAATGAGATCCTTAGGTAACGGCGCCCCCTTCTTAGCCATCGCAACGATGCGCTTTGCGGCTGCGCGATAAAGATCCTGACGCTTCAAATCGATCGCAAGAACCGTTCCGTTACCGGGAAGCGCAAGACCGAGCGCCTCATAAAGGCAGTTCATCGAATTCGCCGTAAACATACCGGAGCAACTGCCGCAGCCAGGGCAGCTCGTCTCTTCGACCTTCTCAAGCTCCTTGGCGGAAATCTTACCGACCGACTCGGCTCCAACGGCCTCGAAAACGGAATTGAGATCCGTATCGGCGCCCGTCTTAGGATGCTTACCGGGTGCCATCGGACCGCCGGAGGCGAATATCGTGGGAATATTGACGCGGAGAGCTCCAATAAGCATTCCTGGAACGATCTTGTCGCAGTTGGGAACACAGATCATCGCATCGAAACAATGAGCCCTGGCGACCGACTCGACGGAGTCTGCGATAAGTTCACGCGAAGGGAGAGAATATTTCATTCCCGAGTGACCCATCGCGATTCCGTCGCAAACGGCGATCGTATTGAACTCCATAGCGACGCCGCCGGCCTCCTCGATGCACTTTTTAAGAAAAGCGCCGACCTTATTGAGATGGCAGTGACCGGGGACGAAACTCTCGTAGCTGTTGCAGATTCCGATGAAGGGCTTTTTCATATCACCGCGCTTCATTCCTGTGGCGAACAAAAGACTTCTGTGGGGTGCGCGTTCATTGCCCTTTTTAACCTGATCGGATGTCATTATAAAATTCCTTTCATAAATTCGTTTCGGATATTATATCAAAACACGGCACTATAATGCCGATATTACAAACGGTTCAAGACATTGCGTATGGAACGCTCGCGCGCCTCGATCGATTCGCACAGGCGGAACTGGACGCGTGCACGGTTGAGATTCTGCTCCGGCTGGCGCGTCTTGAAATAAACATTCCCCGCGAGATAATCCTGGAAGAACCTAAGTCCCAGTTCAAAAGGCAGAAGCCGTATCGAATCGAAAAGATATTCGCGGTCGGCCGCCGTGAGAAACGACCCGGCCTCACGCATATATCCCTTGCAGAACGCCGTGCAGAGATCCTCATCAAAAACGACTTTCGCAAGATCCCCCTCCTCTTCGCCGGCCGGATTGCAGATCGATCTCAGCGCATCGCCGAAATCGACATGGATAAGACCGGGAGAAACCGTGTCGAGATCGATCATCGCCGTACCCTTGCCGGTAACGTCGTCGATCATGATGTTGTTCACCTTAGGGTCGCCGTGGAACATACGCTTTTTAAGTTCGCCGCTCTTCTCCGCCTTTTCAAGACAGAGCGCAAGATCGCGGCGTTCTGAAATGAACTTTTCAAGACGCCTCGCCTCCATGGAGGAATGCAGAAGCTCCTTGGCGGTGGCGTTGGCGAGCGTCTCGTCGTACTTGGCGAGATATCCGCTCGCGATATGAAACCCCGGCAGAGGATCCTTTATAAGGCCCGGATCCATGTCGCTTATGAGATAGTGGAAATGGCCAAGCGCCGCTCCGCACTCCATCGCGTGCTCGGGGCCCTGGGCGACATCGAAAGCCTTTGCGGACATTATACGCGTAATCACGCGCCATACCTCGCCGTTGTCGTCGAGGACGTAATCCTTCGAATCCTTTGCCTTGATGATGCGGGGCATCTGCCAGACGCGATCGTCGCGCCCCTTGTCGGCGTCGTCCTCGAGTTTCTCGTGACAGTGCTTCGTGATTTCGTGCATGTTGGACATGACGATTTCCGGCTCGGGAAAGACGTTGCGGTTGACACGTTGCAGAATAACCTGAGTCTCCGTAAACGTATTGCGGTATATGGCTAAATACGTATCGTTGATATTGCCGTTGCCGAACGGCCGAAGCGAAACGAGACGACCTTTGATATTGAACTTGTTAATCAACAATGACAGTTCCATTTTACCTTCTCCCTGTTCTGACGGGCGCGAAATCTATCCGACGCTGCCTGAAATCGACCTTGACCACGTATACCCTCATCTTCTGTCCTATACGCCAGCGTTGGCCTCCCGGCGCGGAAAGCGAATGATCGGACTCGTTGAATTCGACGAACCTGTTGGACAGAAGCGAAACATGCACAAGCCCTGAAACCGAAATCTCGGGAATCTCGACAAAGCACCCGAAGGGAGTGCATTTCGAGACTACCGCGTCATACTCCATCGTTCTGCGGCCCGAAAGCTGATCCTCTAAAAGGCGGTACTTCTTGATCTCCAAAAGCCCGCGCTCGGCCTCCGCGGCGATCTCCTCCGCCTCGCTCGCCCATTCAGCCCATTTTGCGAGAGTCTTCGGCGGAACGCGCGCATCCTTGCCGTCGAGATATGCCGCGAGCTGACGGTGAAGCGTCAAATCGGGATAGCGGCGAATCGGCGAAGTGAAGTGGGCATAGAATTTTTTCGCGAGACCAAAGTGGCCGATTTGGGTCGAATCGTAAAGAGCCCTCTTCATCGACCTTAAAACCATTACCGACAACGTCGGATAAAGAGGATTCGACTTTATCGTCTTCAAGAACTGGGCAAAAACCTTTTGATTCGCTATGTTGCCCATCTTGACACCTAAAGAGCGCATATCCGCGCGAAGCATCAGGAGTTTTTCTTCGTCCGGAGGCTCATGAAGACGCGCGAGAATTTTTATCCCCTTCGTCCAAAGTTCCGTCGCCACCGCCTCGTTCGCCGCGACCATGCACTCCTCGATCATCTGATGCGATTCATCGTATGGACGCGAAACGATACCTGTCATTTCGCCGTTGTCGTCGAGGACTATCTCCGCCTCTGGGATTTCAATGTCGAGAGCTCCAGCCGCAAAACGCTTCGCTCTAAGAACAGAAGCCAGAGAATTTACGGCGAGAATCGTCTTTCGGGCCTGAGCGCTTACGCTTTTATCCTTCGACTTCTCGCCCGATGAGATGACGCGCATAACCTGCTCGTAGGTAAAACGGGCTTTCGAGCGGATGACGGACTTTGCGAACGAACGCTTTATCATCGCGCCCGTCTTATCGAAAGTCATGAAAACGGAAAAGGCGAGTCTGTCTTCATTCGGAACGAGCGAACAGACGCCGTTGCAAAGTTCGTTCGGAAGCATCGGAACCACTCTGTCGGCGAAATAGACGCTCGTGGAGCGCTTCCTGGCCTCGCGGTCTATCGCGCTTCCCGGAAGGACGAAATGCGACACGTCAGCTATATGGACTCCGAGAACGGCATTGCCGTCGCGATCGGTCTCTATGGAAATCGCATCGTCGTAATCGCGGGCCGTCACGGGGTCGCAGGTGAAAATGAACTTTTTTCGCAAATCAAGACGCCTGCCGGGCTTCTCTAAACGCTGCGAAACTTTTTTAGCCTCGTCGAGAACCTCCTGCGGGAATGACGCCGGAAGCTTGTAAAACTTCATGACCGCCGCCGTGTCTTCACGCGGCGTTTTACCCGGGGGCGGAAATATTACCTGACCTTCATGGTTTTTCATCAATTCAATTATATCAAAAAAGGAAGTTCGCGGGAACTGAAAACCACACGGTCAGCGCACGAAAGATCGGCCTCGCCGCCGTAGCCCCACTTTACACCGACACTGTAAATCCCATTGGCTTTCGCGGCCGAGAAATCGTTGATCGTATCGCCGACCATTACGCATTCCCCGGCCTTCGCGCCAATCTCGTTCATCGCAAAGGCGAGAAGCCGGGTCTTGTTCATGCGTCCGATGGCGGGATCGGCGTCATGCATATCGCCTGCGTAAAGTTTTTCAAAAACCTCGTTCCAACCGAACTTTTCAGCCATGGCGCTCGCGCCTGCGTACCGTTTGTTCGTCGCGATGAAAACACGCGCTCCAGATGCTTTCAGCGTCCGTACCGCGTCAAGAATCCCGGGATATTCGAATGTGTTCGGGAATCCGTCATTGTCGTAATGATGACCAAATCTCTCGCGGAGCCTGACCCCGAGCTCGTCCGTGTAAACGTCCGGAAGAAGCCTCTTCGCCATTTCCTCAAGTGGAGGTCCCGCGACAAAAGCCTCGTCAAACGAGGGACACTCTACCGCGAGATCCGCCATCGCGGCCTTCCATGATGCACGGATATCTCCGTCAGTATCGGCCAGCGTGCCGTCAAGATCGAAAAACCAATATTTCATTTCAAATACTCCGCTTCGCATTCGCTTATGATTTTTATCACATCACCCGGTTCAACAGCCTCCTCCAAGCGCTCGACAAGATCAGTGCCGTGGGCGAGAACGGCGAGCCTCGCGAGAATATGAAGATGCTGATCGTGATCGGTCGAGCAGATAAGGAAAAAGTGACGCGTCGGAGCGCCGTCGGGAGCGCCGAAAAACACGGGTCTCTCGCTGCGGGCATAAGCTATAAACGATTCCTCGAAGAAGTAGGGATCGTGATAACGCGGATGAAGAAACGCCGCCCCCGCACCGACTGCGGTCGAGGCCACCTCCTCGCGGGCCGTCAACTCCTTGAAAAGCGTAGACGGATCGTACACGAGGCCCGTGCGGTCTGCAAGATCGGTCATATCGCGGATAATCCCTGCTTTCGCCTTCGCCGTCATCGCGAGATCAATCGCGTCGGTGCGGAAAATATCCTTTATGCTCAAAGCGTCCTTGCGCTCGCGGCGGCGCTTTTCGCCGAAGGCCCTGTTCTGCACGGCGATGCGCTTGGCGTTGGCCGACAAGAGATTGCGCTGCGCCCATTCATCGAGAGCGGAATGCTCGAAATACCATTCGCCTCCCCGAACCGTCGCGTCAATTTCGCCGCGCTGAGCGACGTGTTTAAGCTCGTTGGCGTCGATCTGGATGTGCTCGGCCGCTTTTTCAAGCGAAAGAAATTCATGACTCATTTGCGACCTCCTGTGCGCCCGCGGCAGATGCGGACGAGTTCTGTCATAACGAGAACATCGGCGCTCCCCGCGGATGACACCACCCTTTCGCGCAAGGCGACAAGGCGGGCGCGGGCGGCCCTCAGTTCCATTAGCGACCACTTGGAAAGAAATCCCATGTTCTTCTTAACGGCAAAAGGCGCCATGCCGGACGTCGCATCGTCGGTCCGACCGGTCGCCGAGGCGTCTTTAAGTTCAAGAAGCGAGCGGATGAACTTTTCGGCAACCGTCACCGTCATGACGGCAAAGCCGTTCTCGCGCTCGAACTGGGATAAGGCCGATACGAGTTTTGCCGTATCACGCATGCCGAGCGCGTCGGTAATCGACCATATCTCAGGCTCCACACCCGCCCCCTGTGATGTGATTTCTGAAATATCGGCAACGGAAATCGTCTTCTTCGCGCCGCCGAGAAAATCACGCATCTTGGCGATTTCATTCATTATGGAGCGGGTGTCCGAGCCGACGCGCGAAACAAACACCTCCGCCGCCCCGGAATCGAACTTCAACCCCTCGCTGCCAGCGAGATCAATCGCTCTGACGACAGCCTCCTTCGCGCGCTCCCACGGCTTTCCGGAAGAGAAAACAATAACCTCGCCCGCCGTCTTCATGGTTTTCGCAAAAACGGATGTCGCGAGCATCTTTGCGGCGGTAATGACAAACTTCTGATTCTCCGGCATCGGAGATGCCGCAAACTTCGCGGCAAGTTTTTCGAGCGCAGCCCTTACCTCCTCCGCGCACGCCTTGCCGCCGGACTGCGGAAGAAATTTCACATTCTTCCACCACGTCGCCTTGAACGGATCCAGGAACGGCGGAGTCGAAAAACTTTCATCCGCCAGAGCGATATCGCGGAGCTGAAACTCGGCGTTCGTCGAGAGATTAGAGTCTATAATCTCCAGCCCCTCGGCGTCGCCGAGGATTTTCTTCGCGGTTTGAGAAACGAGAAAATCGTCCTCACCGATTATCAGATGAAGATTTTGCATTTCTGAAAAAAGACCAGCCTATAAATCCGAGACCGAGAACAAAAAGAAGAATCGAGACATTCTGCGCACTCGAAAGACCGCACATCTCCGGCCGCGGATCGTCGCGCAGAAACTCCATGAAGAACCGGATGAGGGAGTATCCGATCATATACGCTCCGGCGGTATAGCCCTTGAATTTCCTGTACAAAAGCAAAAGTGCCGCAAAAAGCAGCAATAATGCGGCGGCCTCGAAAAGCTGCGTCGGCAATACCGGCAGCGAGCGCGACGCGAATTCTCCCGCGCGGTGCGCCGCCCAAACGGGAGAGTGCGCGGGAAACGTCACGGCGAGGGCGCTCTCGGACACCTTGCCCCAGCAGCATCCGTGGAAAAAGCAGCCGATACGCCCGAACGCGTGTCCGAGAGGTATCCCGACACAGAGGACATCGGCAAGATGAAGTACATCAGGTCGCTTGACGGCGCACCATACGGCAAACGCGAGAGCTCCGCCGATGAGCCCGCCGTAAAACACAAGTCCGCCGTTCCATATCTGAAATGCGGCGGCGAAATTTCGATCAAACCCGTCTTCATGCCAGTATTGAACAACATGGGTGAGGCGGGCGCCGATCATACCGGTAATGATAAGCGCAAACACAAGATTGGAAAGCTCGGGACGCTTATAAAGCTTTTCGACCACGACCCAGGCAAGAAAAATTCCGATGGCGACGCATAAACCGAAAGTCTGTATCGGGAAACCGGATATCAATTGAGAATGCATAAAATCCAACCTTTCAGCAAAAAAGTGAAATAAGATATACAATCGTGCCGTAAACCCGTTTGTATGCATCAGCGGTACAACCGGCAACCGACGAAACCGCAAATCCAAATGTCGAAGTGACGGATGAAAGCCAAAGAAGAATCAAAAACACATTTACCGCAAATATAAACGCCCATGAAAACGTACGCCCGTAGACGGTTATGTCGGGCTGACGCTGCGATAAGGTCTCAAGAGTGAACAAAACATGAAACGCCCATGTCAATCCGATAAAAAAAAGCCATACCGGAATACACGGTAGCGGCGTAATGAAAATTCCAGTTATCAAAGCGGCAACGATGACCACAAACGTATAGAACGGGAAAAAATACGGAGCAAGCGTTATAAGAACATTCGTCTTGGTAAGATTCACGCTGCCGCCTCTCGCGGACACGCGCAGTTTCGACGGTTTGGCAAGAAACATAATCCCCCAAAGCGCATGAGTCAATTCATGCCCGAATACATACGTTTTAACGGGATGCGGCAGAGAAAACCAGCACACGACAAAAAAGGCGATCCCTCCCAAAAGACAAAGCGCCAGTGAAATCGAAGCGTTTGAATTTACAAGCACCTGGCAAAAAGACCGTGAAAGCGCAAAACACAACGGCAGAAGACAAAGCCCTATAAAGACTCTAAGAATTTTACCGGGCATGAAAGAAATCACTTCCTGTTTTTCTCTGAGAACACATAAACCACTTCACCGGGATAAACTCTTTTATCCTGCCGCGCAACGGATTCCACCTGTTCAGATTGACTTTGAAACCGCCTTATTCTCTCGACATATTCATTGCTCTCCCTGTTGATATCCTCTATTTCGGCAGCAACAGACATTTCTTTTTCCTTAAGTCCGAAATACTGTCTTAAAACAGGAAGCCAATTGAATATTCCCACCGCCAGAATCATCAAAATAACAACAACGGTGGAAATCGTATATATTTTCTCTCTTGTGTTCTCCTTCATGGCCTCAATTATATCAAAAAGTGAAACAAAAAACATTGACTTTGCAAAAAAAAGTGAGATACTATACGCTCGTTCACTGCTAATAAGATACATTGCAGGGACAAAAAGTAAAGGAACAGGCTAAAATGAAAATTACAGCTAAGAAATGCACCTGCAAGAAGGTTGTCACCAAGAAGGTTGACAAGCCCGCAGCTAAGAAGGCTGCCGCCAAGCCGGTCGCCAAATCGGTCACGTTCACGGTTCATGCCGATAAGGGCAAGGCCGTCTATCTTGCCGGTGATTTCAACAAGTGGGATCCCGCCGCCAAGAAGATGGCGTACAAAGCCAAGGACGGCATCTACGCCGCCACGGTCAAGCTCGTCCCCGGCGAGTACCAGTACAAGTTCGTCATCGACGGCACCTGGTGCGCCGACCCTGAAAACGTCAACTCTGTTCAGAACGATCAGGGTACGTTCAACTCCGTCGTCGTTGTCAAGTAAGACCTGACGATTGACCGAATAAAAAGAAAAGAGCCGCAAATCACAGCGGCTCTTTTCTTTTTTATCTGACGGAACCGTTGATTATTTCAATTTAAGCGCCTCCTTGACGGCCTTGCCGTATGCTTCCGCCATGCGAACCATGCCGATGTCATTGGGGTGAACGCCGTCGACCGTTCCTTCTCTGTCATCGCCGAGCATTCCCTTGCTCGGAAGGAAATAAAGATCAGTCCACCCCTCTGCGATCAACTTATCGTAAAGCTTACGCGTAAAATTCTCCTTCGGATTCGTCGGCCTGCAGAAGACGTCGCAATGTCCCGCCATAATGATCGGCACTCCGGGACGCTTGGCGCGGAGATGACGGATAAACGGCTCATACTCGGGAAGCCCGGCTTTATCCCTATACTGCATATTCCAAAGGCAATCAAGCACATAGCAGCTCGCATCGATTGCCGAGACGTGCTCACTCATCTCATACTCCATCTTGCCGGAGCCGGAAAAACCGAGATTTACGATCGGCACGTCAAGTTCGCGACCAAGAATGCTTACAAAACCAAGTCCCGGACGTGAAGCGCAACCGCCATGAGTGATGGAGGTTCCGTAGAATACAACAGGTTTATCAATGCCGCTTGCGCGCGGAGGCAAAGGCGAGAGATTCGCTTTCTCATCTATACCTACCTTAAGAGATTTCAAACCGTTATATAAGGGGAAGTTGATGATAACCTCATTAAAACCTCCCCACAGATCAACTGTTATAGCCGAACCCTTCGCAGAGGAAATTCTGCCGGTTTTCACATAACGCCACTTCTTACCGGGCTTTCTGACATACACATCAAGACCGCTGACACCGGTAGCGGGCATGTGATCCATCGCGAGCTTCGCATCGTAAGGCACCCATTTTATCTGAAGTTTTTTGGAATCTGTTGAAAATCTCGCCTGCATACCGGCAGTATCATGCTTCATCGCACGAACGCCGCGATTGACATTTGTCGTGACATTTCTTGGAAGGCGATCGTAAAAATGTTCGACATCCGTAAAAGCCCTACCCTCTATCGGAAGATACTTACCGACTATCCATTTAACGCCATTCGTGACCACAGCGTTTTGAATCGCCATATTCGGATCATACGCTGCTATATCTTTGGCCGCGAATGCGGCAACAGATACAAGTGCAAAAGTAAGAGCTGTTACAACAGGTTTATTCATAAGCCAAGTCCTTATTGATATTGGAATTAACGTACACCGCCATTTGCTTTGGCGAGCTTTTTCAGTTTGGAGGAAAACGAAAGCCGCTCTACGGCTGAAAGATGATCAACATACAAAACGCCGTTGAGATGATCTATCTCATGCTGAAGAGCCCGTGCGAGAAAACCGCGGGCGGTTATGATCTGGGGGCGGTTATTCTCGTCGAGATATTGACACGTCACCTGCTGCGCCCGGGTAACCGATCCGCCGATACCGGGAAAACTCAGGCACCCTTCTTTATCGCGCTGGGAACCTTCCTTCGCGATAATCTCAGGATTGAAAAGCTTCAACGGCATCACAACAGGTGCATTGAAAAGTTCGTCCTCGTCGTCTTCACATCCCTCCGGAATCTCTATCACGCACATTTTTTCCGTCCGCCCGATCTGCTGCGCGGCGAGCCCGACTCCGCGGGCCTTACGCATCGTTTCAAGCATATCGGAGGCGAGAATGCGCAATTCCTCCGTAACCGACGCTACAGGAACCGATTTTTCGCGGAGAACCTTCTCGCCGTATTTGCAGATTTGAAGAACCATAAACGCCCCTTGAAAAAAATATCAGACCCCGGTCGAACCGAAGCCGCCGTCGCCGCGGTCGGTCTCGTCAATGATATCGGTTTCTTCTATCGTGGGCTGCGTAACCGGCGCTATGACGATCTGAGCTATCTTATCGCCCTTCTTAACCTCAAAATCGACACCGGTCGTATTGAAAAGAATAACACCGACCTCGCCGCGATAACCGGAATCAATCGTACCCGGCGTATTAAGAACCGTAATGCCGCTTTTAAGCGCGAGTCCCGAACGCGGCCGCACCTGAGCCTCGAACATAGGCGGAAGAACCATCACCAGCCCCGTCTTGACCAAAGCGCGATCATGGGCCTTAACCGTCACATCGACGACGCTTTTAACATCCATTCCGGCATCGCTCTGATGAGCGTATGCCGGAATTTCAGCGTCTGGATGGATCTTTTTAAATTTAAGAACCATTGCTTACTTAGACGGATTATCGATATCTTCACTGGCATCCGACCCGGAATCATCGGCATAACCGTAGAATTTAAGATTCCAATCAAGCCACTTCGATATGAGATCGGAAAGAGTATTATAGCGGCTCATCATTTCGATGCCGCGGGCAAATTCCATTCCGTCCTCATAATCTTTCGCGGATCCCGGCACGCGATCCTGACATACAACCACAGCTGCACGTCCCTTGGAAAGAAGAATGAAATCGGAAACGCCGCCCTTTACAAGTTTACGGGACGCAGGAACAATCTTAGAGGCATTGGGGAATCCCGCCTTTGAGAAATCCCATTCATTGTACCTGTTCTCCCAACCAAACGGACGCTGCTTTGTGAATGCGCAAGGCTGGAAGACGAAATTGGTCGAAACATTCGCTGATTTAAGAACAGCGTCTGCTCCCTTCTCGATTACGGACTCGACGGTTTTCTTAAATGCTTCAGCTCTGGCGCTTTCAAGCGCCTTTGGTCCAACAAGAGCCTTCATCTTCTTGTCAAACTCGGCCTGCGCCGCCTTTTCCGCGGGAGTTTCATTATTGACTTCCGCCGTCTCATCATCGTCGTCGAACCTGGGAACACGGAAAGTCTTCGCGGTTTTGTCGAACTCAGGCTCAAAAGCTTCGCTTACCCCGGCAGACTGGAATATCCACAATGCGTTGGCCGTGGAAACAATGTTGAGATCGGTATCGGACAGGTTTCTCACCTTATCCCTGAATTCCGCAACATCGATATTCGGAAACTCAAATTGAACGGGTTTGACAAAGCCGGAAAGATTATTATTCCCGCCAAACGCAAACCAATCACTCGTTTTAACGGTCAAATTCTTTTTGGCCGCAAGCTCGTCAAGAAACTTGACCGTCTTGTCCTTTTCGGAGTCCTCGGGCATCGTCGAGGCAATCTCCTCCTCAAGGCTCGCACGTGCAGCCTCGTTCTTAAGGTCGACAACTATTCTGTCACGAACCTCTTCAAGGGGTTTTACGCTGACGGTGTCGTTCGTGGAGGCGACATCGTAAAGACCGCTTTCCTTGTTCTCCTCGTAACGGGCCTTGATCTGCTCGTCGGTTACAACAACCTTGGCAAGAAGATTAGATGCAAGAGGATTAAGCTTCACATAGCGAACCTTGTAGCGATCGGGGAATGCGAATGAAGCTTTGTTGTCGTTATAGTACTCGCCGATCTGCCCGGGGCTCACCTTGACCTTCTCGGCAGCACCCTTATCCTCCGTAAAGGTCGCGACGCGAACGGTGAACTTGTCGCTGAAGTCATAACATTCCTGCTCCATCGCTGCGGAACAAAGACGGGATTGATCGGATATGGCGGCAGAAATGCCCATTTCAAGCTTGAGCGCAAGCCTGAAATACTGTTCAAACTGATGAACGGTCAATCTGAAATTTTTATTGACGGCGTCAGCATAGAATTGAGGATCGAATTTCGCAGTTTTAGAATCAGCGAACATCGGAATCACTTTTATACGCTCGGCAAGAAGTTGATCCGGCACTTCCAACCCCGCTTCGTCAAATGCAGAAAGAGCCGCATAGACTTTCCATACCGATTCAACCTTAGACTCGTCGAAAAATCTCGACAGGCCTACAAAATCAAGGATTCCGGCGCGGACAAGATAATCACTTTGCTCATAAAGACCAGGATTGAAATCAATCTTAGGAAGTTTATTGAAGGCTTCCGCCGACCTTCTCGAATCTGATCCGTAGAGACAACCGTTCGGAGCTACGAAAGCTATCGTCACGATCAATGCAAAAACACTCCAAACCCACTTGTTGCGAATGAGTTTATTGAATTTGAGGATTACCATTTTTACTTTCTTTCTTTTTTATTGCTGAAAAATCACTTTTTCGAAATCAAAGGCCTAAATCATCCGAAGACTCCGTCTGTGGCGTGGTAGTGGTCGTTGTTTCGGCTGACGCCCCGGAAACAGCCTCCTCGGTTGTAACGGCTTCCACCTCCTCAGTGCCTGTCATATCAGCAGCGCGCTTGGCAAGAGCTTCGCGATCTTTCTTGGATGTGGGACCGAGCTCGCCGGAATTGACCTCCTTGCAATGTTCGGTGAAGGCACAACGATTCTTGAGATCGCCGCTCGCATCGAACGTAATGACGGTAACCGAAAGATTGGGACCAAGATTGTTCTTCCCGCGATAGATACGCACTACAGTACGGGGAGAAAGCTTCCAATCGAGAGTTTTCTCTTCGATTTTCATTTCGCCGGTTCCCAAATCACGGTATGAAAAACATCCCTGATCGAGTTTTACGAGAATATCCCCTCCAACACCGTGAAGAGACGTGACAAGGAAATCATTGGACGTGCGGATTTTAAGCTCGTTGGCTGCACGCATCGATGCGATATCAAAGTTACGACCCTTGATTGAGAGGGTTTTGGTAACGCAACGGACAAGAACCTCGTCTCCGTCTACAGTCTTGGTGTATGTGTACTTCGACTCGCCGGCGGGATTATATGCGACAAAACCTGGAGCGTTCACCGTGAAAAGCCCTTCGGGAAGATTGTTGGGCATTTTTATGCTGATTGTGCCGGAATCAAGCGTAATGCCGCGCTTTTTATCTCCAAAAGGCATCATAAGGGTTCCAAACGATGAATTACCCTCCATGTGGACTTCGCTATAATAACCAAAGGCAAGAATAAGTCTCGAAGCCGCACCTACCGTACGGTACTTCGAACCGAGCGGGTAATAGTTGCTCTCTTTAACGGCCTCCCATTTACTCGAACCGGGCGTCAAAACCTCTACCGTTCCATCCACCGTACGGCAGCATGGAAGAAGATAAAAAGGCTTTGACGCGTCTTTCGAGCCGGCGTTTTCGCCCTTGTCCGCTATCTTGGTCAGGGCAGCATCGGCCTCTTCGGTTTCTTTAACCATCTCATCGAGATTCGCAATGAAATCGTCGAGCTCCTCTGCGGATGCACTCAACGAGAAAGCGGCCGTAGAAACTGCCAGTATGCGTACGAGATTTTTCATAGGAGGTTCCGTTTTTGATTATCAAACGATGTAAGCGCCCTTGGAAGGCTTGATGAGGCTGCAGACGGGCTCATCGCCGTACTTCGCCTTGTATTCCTTCGTGATCGCGGCCGCGATCTTGTCGGCAGCCGTCGGATCGACGAGAAGGCAGCAGCTGCCGCCGAATCCGCCGCCCGAGAGACGCGCGCCGTACACCTCGGGAATCGCCTTCGCCGCGTCAACGATCGTGTCGAGCTCGTCACAGGAGTTCTCGAACCAGTAGCGGCTCGACTCGTGGGAATCGTACATAAGAGCGCCGAACGACTTAAGATCGCCCTTCTCAAGAAGAGAGGCGCCCTGAAGAACGCGCTCATCCTCGCCGATGGGGTGAACGGCGCGCTTGGCCGTAGTCTCGCTGAGACCGCCGCGGTAAAGAACCCACTCGGCCATCGTGACGTCGCGAAGATGCGTAACGGGCTTTCTGAGAACGCTCGCGAAATACTTGGCCGCATCCTCGCATGCCTGGCGGCGGGAAGCGTAAGCACCGTCGACGAGAGCGTGCTTGGCGTTCGACTTGACCATCATGAACGCGACGGACGGCCCCATCTCGACGGTCTCGAACTCGTTGGTGCGGAAATCGCTCTTGACGAGCGCGCCCTCCGCGCCGTACATCGAAGAGGCCTGATCGAGAAGACCGCAGGGGCAGCCGGCAAAGGTGTGCTCGGCTTTCTGGCCGATCTTGGCCATCGTCGTCTTATCCTTCTCGATGCCGTAAAGCTTGGAAAGCGCGAGAACCGTGCACATCTCAAGCGCCGCGGAAGAGCTGAGTCCCGCGCCGAGAGGAATGTTGCCGAGGAACATACCCTTCCAACCCTTCTTCGCTTCGGCGGGATTGCCGTCGAAGAGCCAGTTGAAAGTACCTGTAACGTAGTTCTGCCACGTCATCTCCTTAGCGGGAGCGACAGTCGAAACCGTGAACTTCGCCGTCTCCATCAGATCGGCAGCCGTGAGCTCGCACGTCTCGTCGTCGGACGCGCTGACGGCGAAGAACGTACCCTTGTCGATCGCGGCGGAAAACACATAGCCCTCGTTGTAGTCGGTGTGGTTGCCCAAGACCTCAATGCGGCCCGGGGCGTAAGCCACGATTTCGGGCTTTTTGCCGTACATCTTCTCGAACTTCGCAACGAGTTCGTCGTAAATTTCCTGATTCTGCATAGTTGTAGACTCCGTTAAAATGTTTAATTACGCCTCTGCACGCTTGGTGGGTTTAGAAAGGATGTGCGCATAAACAAGCACATAGGCAAGAAGAGCGATTGTAAGCCAATAGCTGCTGAGAATGCCGACCGTATCGGCAATCCAACCCTGAAGAGGAAGACAGAAGCCTCCGCAAACCATGGTCATGAAAATACCGGACCCGGTCGGGACATACTTGCCAAGACCTTCCGCCGCCAGGTTAAAAATACCACCCCACATAACTGAAGTGCAAAAGCCGCAGGCAACCATAAAACACATCGACAGAGGAAATTCCTTGCCAAAGATGCTGATCATCTTGACAGGGGAGTAGATGGCGGCGAGCATAAGAGCGATGCCGCCGAGCGCGCAGAACGTAAGCATCACTTTAGAAGAAACCTTACCTCCGATGAGTCCGCCGATAAGACGACCGAACATCATGCAAAGCCAATATGCGCCAACGAGAATTCCCGCGACCGCAGCGCCGACATAACTCTCCTCTGCCTTGTAAGTGATTTTCCTGCCGACCTTCATGCCGGACTCTTCAACTTCCTTATAAACGACAAAAGTTTCACCGGGCTTGGATACGGGAGCGACATACTTTTCGCCCTTAGCTTCAGCAGCCTTCTTTGCGAGCTCCTCCTTCTCTTCCTGCGCCTTGTTTTCAGCCTTAACGACTTCCACGGGAACCGTTTCTATCGAAATCTCCTCGGCATCGGTCATATAAAGCGTGGCCATATTCGGAATGCCGCATTCAATAATGATATAGAAGAAAATACAAATCGCGCCGAATGTAAAATGACGGAATTTAAGCGTTTCGATAATATCCTTGAAAACGGAAGATCCGCCCGACAGACGAACAGCCTTCTCCTCTTCAGTCTCCTTATGAGGCTCAGGAATCATCGAGAACATAATCACGATAAACGCGGCGACGAAGATGCCGATCGCCGTGTAAAGAACGGGGGCGACCTCGGCCACTTTCGCTTTTGCTATATTGGCCACGAGCATTCCCACGAAATACGGCGCAAGTGTCGCTCCGACGGAATTGAGGGAACAGCCGAACTGAACAAGCTGATTACCCTTCTTGCCTTCGCCTCCAAGCGTATTGAGAAGCGGATTCACGACAAGATTCAACAGACACATCGAAAATCCTGCGACAAACGCGCCCGTAACGTACACCGCGAACGACTCGACGAATCCTGAGGCAAGCTGAACCACAAGACCTAAAATACCGATGCCGACGGCAAGAAGCGATGTGAATTTATATCCTTTACGTTTAAGAATCAGGCCGCCAGGGATACCCATAAAGAGATATGCGAAAAAGTTTGCCGCACTACCGAGTTGCGACGCGGTATTCGAAGCGCCGAACTGGCTTTTTACCACAGGCCCCATGTAACCGGCAATATTCGTCACGAACGCAATCATGAAGAACAATGCAAACATCGTAGCGATGGCGAAAACGTTTCCGCCCTTCTTTTCTTGCATACTCATTTAAAGTATCCTCTCATTTTAGTTTTGTAGATATTGTATTATATCGTAATTCCACGTATGAAGTCAACAATACTCAACCGCGGACAAACCGCCTTATTATGTTCACGGAAGTCGGAACGGCCACAATAATCGCGAAAAACACGGCTCCGAGCGCCCCTTCGGCGACAACTGACCACGGCACCTCGAAATAATGGGGCATTCCCGGCCACGCAGAAGCCGTTTTAATCGCAAAAAGCCAGCCCGCAACCGCACCGAACGGCAATGAGATAATTACGCCCCGTATCGCCGTCATCAACGCCGCCGCCGTCAACCTGGCTGCAAGCTGAGCGCGCGTCGCGCCGACCGCGCGAAGAACAGCATACTCGTTTTTCGTCGCATCGGCTTCGGCGACAAGCATTGCGATAAAGCCGATTGCGAGAATCGCAAGAAACACGAACGGAACGCGCGCGGCCTGGCCGATGAGATCGGAGCCGTGGGCCAATGTCCCGTCCGCAATTTCGTCACGCGCATGAAGACGGACGGTAAAATCATTTGAATCGCCGAGCCGGGAAGCGATTTCACGCTCAATCATGCGGGCAGAACCGAACACCCCGTTCTCGTCGAGAAAATCCTTCTCGTATTCGACCCAGAGATGCGTCATGCGTACATGCGCCGCCGGACGCGGATCTATAGACTCCACGGTATCGAACGACGCAAAGACGGGTCCGTCGGTCATGCCGCTCGCTCCGTTCATTCCGCGAACAAGCCCGCGGCTTGTAACCATGTGCCAGTTGACGTCGACAACGCCGGCAATCGGAAGCGAAACTTCTGTCTTGGGTCCCCGCCCGCCGACAAGAACTTTAAGATTATCCCCTTTATGAAGCGAACGCGCCCGCGACATCATAAGTGAAATCACACATCCGTCCTCTTCTCGGAGCGCCTTTGACGCCGAAACGTGGTCGCCCTCGACAAAATTGAACTCCGGCAGCCATTCCGCCGCAAGAAAAAGCGCGTTGGGACGATACTCTCCTCCTCTGGGCGGTTTTACGGTCTTCGCAGACGCCCCGTCTTTCAGATCGACCTGAAGCGGCAGAAGCTCACTAATGCGTTTCACGCCTTTGATGCCGCGGAGTTTTTCAATATCGAACGAACCAGCACCACCCGGCAGAAGAGAAACGATCGCATCGGGCCACTCCTGAGAAGGAACGAATCCGCGCATCAGACTCGCCCCCCAGATTTCGACCGCGACGAACGCGCCGAACCCGAACGCGAAGGCGAACGCCATGCCGAGACGGCGGGATCGTGGACGGAAAGACGACGCGTCCAGCGGCCTGACGGAAAGAAAACTTTTAAGAGCAAAAAGAACGGCCACAGGCGCGATCGCAAGCGCCGAACCGAACGTAATCGCCATAATGCGGAAGTTGAACGCGACCCCCGCGGGAAACGCGGCGGAATCGAGCGAGACGTAAGCGTACAGCGCCAAAGCGGCGAGCAGAACTCCCGTCAAAGCGCCGGCGCACGTCGAAAGAAGCGATTCGGCGAAAGCGAAGCGAACGACACCGAAACGCGTCAATCCGACGGTTCTAAGAATCGCAAGCGATCCTCTGTTGGCTTCAACCGACAGGAGCAGAGAATTGACAAGCAGAGCGAGCGCCGTCAAAACCGCCGCGGCGAGCATCAAAGGCCGGGCGTAATCCATTCTCCGCTGCTCATCGCCCTTGAATGACTCGACCACTCTTTCGGAATCCGGCGTCAAAACGCCCGGACCGTCGACCTTGTCGCGCCAAAGTGAAATGGAACCTTTCTTCTCTCCGGCGAAACCGTCAAAGGCGGCGCCATTCGCGAAGACCGAGGGGAATCCAATAGGCAGCTTCTGATCGTCCAAAAAGCCTACGATCTTTGCGCTCATCGTTCCCGCGCCGCCGACAAACTTTACAGTGTCGCCCACTTTAGCCAAAGCCTCGCCGCGAAAACGTTTCAACGCGTTTCGGGTGCATACGACTTCGCATGAAGCGGAATTGAGATCAACCCAGCGCCCCTCTATGAGATCGGTCGATCCATAGGGATTTTTAACCGGCGCACTGGCTATCACCGCACGCATCGGAGGCCCCTGCAACGCGCGTCCGCCGGGACGGCAATCGATCGTCGCGCCGATCAGCTCCATCTTAAGATCGCACTTCGGAAGACTCACGGATGTTTTGCGCTCCGTGCGAGCCGCGCTCCGCGCCGGAGGCGGCTTTCCGCCGCGACGCCGGCCAAAGCCAAACTCTCCTTCGATCTTCCAAGCGCTCCACGGACGCACCGATTCTCTGGCGAGATATGGTGCCTGGGCGGAATTTGTGGCCGAAAGCGACGAAACGAACGTAACCGCGCCGACGGCCGCCGCAATGCCGACAATCGCACAGATGAACCGCGCCTTGCCGACGGCGAGAGATTTCAATACCGCTTTGAAAATCACCGCGACCTCCTCATTAACGGTATGTCGCAAGATAATGTGCCGATACCGCGGCCGGATCGCCCGACGTCTCAAAGGAAGATGCCAGTCGCCCGTCCTTCATAAAGTGGACGGTCTTCGCGGCGGCGGCCACGACGGGATCGTGGGTCACGAGAAGTATCGCGCTCTTCTCGGTCGAATTAAGCGTTTTTAAAATTTCGCAGATGGAACGCGAGGCCTGAACATCAAGATTGCCGGTAGGTTCGTCGGCAAGAATAACGGCCGGCTTCGGATAAAGCGCACGTGCTATGGCGACGCGCTGGCGCTCGCCGCCGGAGAGTTCCCCCGGAAGCTTTTTCTCCAATCCTTTCAGCCCTAACTTTTCAATCAGTTCGACAAGTCTTGTTTTATCCGCCCGTCCATGATCAAGTCTCACAGGCAGAAGTATATTGTCGGCGACCGAAAGCGAAGGCAGAAGATTGTACGACTGAAAAACGACTCCGATATTGCGTCGACGAAACCTGGCGGCGGAGGAATCACACATCGAAAGAATATCCTCGCCGCCTATTTCCACATAACCGCCATCGGCGTTTATCAAGCCCGCCGCTATGTGCAGAAAAGTGGACTTGCCGCTCCCGCTCGGTCCCATAAGCGCTGCAAACTCACCCTCGCCGAGCGTCAAGGAGAATCCGTCCAGCACCTTGCGTTCCGCATAGGAGCGTTTTACATCTACAGCTTTTAAAGCGTCCATTCCTACCTGTATGTCACTGTTCTGACTGCAGCCTTGGCAAGGGGACCCGGCTTTGACACAAACACCATTGTATTACCTTCAGGCACTATCACCTCGGCCACGTTGCCGCAGGACGCGTTAATCTGAATCCGTCCGTCTGAAGGACGATCCACTCGGGCGACATGTACACGTTTGGGGAGTGCCGTCCAGCTGCGGGTGTCCGCATCGGTGACGGAAGCCGCCCATGCGGCCACGGCGACCTGCGAAGCCTTTAACGCGAGCTGCACACGCCAATCGCTGGTATTGTCGGCAGCTATACCCAACGCAGCCTGCGAGCCGGCTTTCACAATAACACGCGTGATCTCTCGCGCCAACGCACCGCGCATGTAAACATCATATTCCACCTTCAGCAATTTATCGATGTCGGCGATTTCGGCCATCGGCACGGAACCGACGCTCGATGAAATCCTCCAATGATCGGCACCCTGGCTCCTCGGCTCAAGGTAAGGAAGCGCCATTCCCACATACATCACATAATTGCCTGCATAAGGGATAAAGATGGTCGGCAGATTTATCTCCCATTCTTTCCGCTCGGCGCAAAGTCCGTCCTCAACCCATATCCAGACCTGATTCTTCGGACGCACCCCGCGGTCGCATTCCGCGAAATCTCTCGCCGCGATGCGGTTATCCTTACCGCAGGCCGCGGCATCCTTAAAGTGATTGCGTGCATCATCACCGTTAAGCCACCGAAACACACCCGTAAGATGAGACACATACGGATTCATCCAGTCGACAGGCTGGAGATTGTGCAAAATTCCGTCGCGGCGCGGATCAAACCCGCATTTTTCAAGAATCTGGGAAGCGAATTCCTCGTTGGCGAACGCCTTGTCAACCATCGCTCCGCTGTCAGGCGCGTCTGCCGACCCGTTATTCTTCTCCTTGTTGTACGCATCCACATCCTTTTCCATTCGCTCCTTCGCGCTTGCGATATCCTTGCGCCGCGCATACAGCCAATTTTCCTGATGCTGAGAGGCGCGGTTCAGCTCGGTGCGCGCAGCATCCGGATCGCCCTCAACGGCGTAATTTATCGCCTTGTAAAGACATGCGAAAATGCGATCCTGGCCGTCGCTGCTGTAATCGAACGCTTTATCGTTTGTCATCATCGCCCAAGCGCCGGAGGCCCCTTTCGAAAACACGGACGACTGGTCCTGCTCAAGCATTACATCTTCCGCCTGATCGAATTGCTGGTTGGCCTTAAGCGCATCGCCGGCAAGCTGATACGCGCTGCCGGACAGAAGATGCCACATCAACCGGTCCCCGTCCTTATCCTGGGCGCATTCCGTCACCTCGATCGCCGCCTCCTGATAATTGCCTGCGGCGATATTGCTGTTGTAGTCGCACAGAATATCCTCGACCGTGCGACAACCGGCGACGGCGACAACTCCGAAGAGCGCCGCCGCCTTAACCGCTTTGTTCATCTGCTGCATTTTCTTCATGATTTCACCATCCTATATTTATGATCGGCAATGTCACCTGGGACATGTTGAAGTTAAGAACGCCTATCTGCACGCCGTTTAGACTTTCGGCGAAATTAACCAACCCGATCTGAAGCCCCGTCATTTCTCCGCTTACATTAACCAGTCCGGCCTGAATTCCGACAGAGCGCTGCTCGACATAATTGCCGAAAACGGTCCATGAAACTCCGGCGAACTCTTTGCTGCGTGAAAACAAGCCTGAGTCGAGCCCGTAGGTTCCGTGATACGCGCCCCATCCGAAATTAAGCCGCACACCATATACAGAGCTCTCGAAATTCGGCATACTCCAGGGAAGCACCGTCACACCGACAGGGGTCGAGTACTGACGATAACCGTATTCGTTGCCGCCGCCGCGCGAAACAAACGTGACATCTCGCTTGTTAAGACCGGTGGCGCGATCGTTGGCGATACCCTGCCCGGCATTCCATCCGGCCGCTATCGAGGTCACGGCCATAGTTGCCGCAACTGTCATCGCTATCAGTTTTTTCATGATTTTTCCTTTCTGTTAAATTACCGGTTTCCGATTCAGAACAACTGAGGAACCGACTGCTGTTTGACCGCAGGCCGGGGTAACGCGCGCAAGGCATCCTCTGCGGCGCGACGCTGCTCGTCGCGTTCCTTCATGAGCTTCTCAAAACCGTCAGGATCAAGGCGCTTCTGAATCTGGTCGGCGATCATATCCGCCGCAAATCCGGCAGAAGTCGAAGAAAACTGCTCAGCCGTACCTCCAAAATACTTTGAATCAATCATAATTTTATCCGCCCAGACTATTTCCGTAGTAGGTGCCGCCACACAGCGAAAGCGCACCTCTGCAAAAACAGCCGAAGCGGGAGGAATCGGCAATCCGGTAGCGTAATCTAATCCCGGCGAAACCACATCGGAAAAAACGACCTCTGCAACGACGAGATAATCGGCGGCGAGCTTGTTGGAAAGACGGCAAACGTCGTTAGGGTTCGCATTGGGATCATTTACGATACGATTGAGTTCACGGTCAATTTCAGGACCGAACGAACGATCAAGCACCTTAAAGCTGCTGCGCTTAGCGAGCGACATATTGAGGTGATCGGCAACATCATCCATCCAATTGCGGGCTCCAAACCGCAGACCGCGGACGTTAACTATATTCTGCTTAGACATAAACGGAGCGACGGCGATGCGGCAACGCTTTTTCGGGAATACGGATACCGGCTTGATTTCGTCTGCTGAGGCCTTTGAAACGGGAAGCGCTGCAGCTACAGGCGCGACCGGAGGACTGAAACTGTCCGCATTGTCGTAAAAGCGCAGAACGTCCTTCTTTTTCGCTTTCCCTGAAAGCAATTTCGCGGTGGAGGTGTTCTTCGAGACATCTACAATCTCCAATACGCCCGTCGTCTTCTCTTTGTACACGACATCCCCCGTATCGTCATCGACAATCTCCCTGCGGCGGCGCACCTCATACTGTTCGCCGACACTCAGAAAATCACCGCCGTAGCTGACCGTTATATCCTCGTCGTCCTCGTCATAATCCATGATATACGGCGGATAATCGCGCATGAGAATCGCCACAGCCATTCGCTTTACGACATGAACGAGCATATCCTTGGGAGTCTGGCAGTACGCGGCGACTCTGATCGTGTCGGCCTCGTACGGCTGCTGAGTGCGAAGGTCGTTCGCACGGATGGATACGGTGGCGACATATTCGTCCCTGGTTGTTCCTGCGATGGCACGCGACTTCCCGGACTTAAGCAGCTGCACAATCTCGCCGCTCATCGAATAGCCGGCCGGGATTATTTCAACTTTTGCGCCGAATCCCTGCTCTCTTGCAGCTGTATCGTATTCGTCTCGATCGAGACATTTGTACTTCCGCGCCTGAACGAGTTTTGTCAGCAGAAGTTTGTCTATACCTTCAAACGCAATCCGATTTACGCCAGTCTGATATTTTATAGGATTCAGCACGAGCCATTTCGGCTGTTTAGGGGCTGAATAGGCCGCAGAGGCGAAGCCTATCGCGACCATACCGGCAAGCAGACACTTCTTGATATATTTAAAATTCATAACGCTTTCCTCGTTGTGGAACGTTTCTATATGCCAATCACTTTCCGGCTTCCGCGGCATTCTTTCTGCTGAATTTCAGTTTAACGGTCTTTGAACCGTCAGCTTCATCAATTGCCACGATTTTGCGGATCGACCTACACCCCTCCAGCTCGGCAACGACCGCATGCTCGAACGCCAATACCCTAACGCCGTCCTCCACGTCAATCTCCTTGCCGTCAACCTTCACTTCGACATCGTCTTCATCCATGCCCTCCGGCACCTTGACGCGGAACTTGAGTTCGACTGTGAAAAAAGCGATAAGTTCCTCGGCTATCTGATCGCATGCCTGTTCTACAAGCTTGCGCGCAGGATCGCTCTCTACGGACTTGACAACGCTGTTTACGGTCGATTGCCATTCCGACGTGCCCTTGAACGAAAAAAGGACGTTGCCCTGAAGATCGCGAACTTTGCCGACGTACGGCTGGGTGTATCTTGTGATTTTCACCTGCGTACCCTTGGCGTTCACAGTAACGGTTTTCGAATCAACTTCCCGGTCGCCCATAGCAGCGGTTAAAATGCAGCTCGCCCCGGCAAGTGCGGAAGAACCGTCGCCGCTCAACTGCTGCTCGACCATATTCATATCTGCGTTTGATCGGTCCACGACCTGAATGAGCGATCGGGCCTTTTTGGACAGCGAAGCCTGCAGATAATCTTTTGCGAGCGGAACATAACGGGTGGAATCGTCCGTAAGCACTTTCGTGCGAAGAGCGGCCAGCGTCATGCGATTGCGCTCATTCTGCGAACAGATGACTTCAGCGTCGCGGACGTATTCCATTTTCCGCGTATTCCAGTTCGCGCGTACAATCGAATTATTGAACTCGGGATCCTGGAGCTTTTCCCCCTGGGAAAGAGTCGGCGGAGCTTCCAGATTCTTGTTCGGCTGAAGCTGCTCGCCGAGCCAAGCGTCCACCTTCGTCATTGACTCGATGGTACCGAACCCGGCGATCATCAGTTTCATATTTTTAGGCCCCGCCTTGGCTATAGCCTCCTGAGCCTTGGTTAGTCCGTCTTCCGCAGCAGCGAAGAGCGAGATGCCGACAGTCGCGACAAGCGCAGTAACTTTAAGATTTTTCATTTTTCTCCCTTTTTGCTTTAAGAGCTTTATCGCCCTTATGTTCTGTTTGGTAAAAACATTGAATCAATCTGACACCTCGCCTTAATTTTTTTATCAATACATCACACGGGTCTTATCCACGGCCTTGCGCAACGGCACGCGCTTCTGCCAGAACTCCATGCTGGTAGTGACGTCGATCAGCTGGATGTTGAGTGAGAACTCCTGATAGAAATTCCCGTTGTCGCGGCGGACATTGCGCTGCATCAGAGTGCTTTCAAGCACAAACTGAGGCTTGTAGGGAATCGGCCGGCCTGCCGCGGCCGCAGCCTGCGCCGCAGACTCGTTGTAAACATAAAACTTACCGCCGTTTGTCAACTCCTCCTTAAGGCACTGCGCGATTGTATCTGCAAGATAAGCGGCGTCATTGCCGCGCGAGCTCGTGTCGATTTTAACCTTTTTGACATTTACAACACGCACAGGCTGAGCAGGAGTTGAATACCGCGCACTCTTCCTGTCGATATCCTGAATAACCGCCGATACCATGGAACGGATGTCGTCCTCGCTGAAACCGGCTACCGTTTCCGCCGTTCCGCCCGCGGGGATGATCCGGGAATCTTCAGTCATACATCCCGTCATAAGGAGGGATGAAAGAGACACTGCGGCAATAACAATCAGATTTTTCATTGTATTTTCCTTTTTGATTTTATATTGTTTGTTTAAGAAATTCAATTACGGCATCTTCCGGGCGTAAAAGCGCATATCGGCGGCATCCACCCGCGGTGCCGTACCTTGAAGACCACGGATCTCATGAGGCTGAAGAGCGAGAGAATTCCACGAGGAAACGAGCGAATCGATCTCCATCCCGTCAGAGTCAAGCCATATCACCTTCCACTGGACATTCAATTCGGATGATGTATTGTTTACGGCATTGACCTGTAATGTAAGATAATCACTCTTTCCCTTCGTGCAACGCACATCAGTCACATACATCTTGTGTCCGAGATCAGGAGAAATCGTCACTCTCGTATCCATCGGCGGGACCGGCGTTGAAACACAACCCGTCATTGCGGCTGCCGCGGCAACAAATATCAACATATACAGTTTTTTCATTTTTCGTCCTTTCTGTTGTTTTATTGGTTTTAATCTTTTAGGTGATTCAAAAATCCCGATCTTACACCATCTTGCGAATCTTTTTTATTATCACGTTTACGTATATTATCAGAAATTTTCTGAATGCACAACATAAAACAAAAAAATGTAAAAAGCAGACCATCATACTACACCCTTCGATATTTTTATAGTATAATTACTTCTTATATGGAAAACCTTGCCACAGTCGCGACCCAGGTCGCAATATTATTCGCCTTGATGGGCGTAGGCTTTGTCTGCCGCAAAACGAAACTTCTTAATGACGCTTCCATTTCGGGTCTCGTGAACATTCTCCTTCTCATCGTCACACCATGTCTTGTCGTCGACGTCTTCCAGCGCCCCTTCGACCCGTCAAAAATGCGTGCCCTCTCAACAGCTTTCGCGGTTGCCTTTATCGCCCACTTGGCAATGATCACCCTCTCCTCGGTCTGCTTCAGGCACGGCAACGACAAAACCCGACCCATATTCAAATGCGCCACCGTGTTTTCAAATGCGGGTTTTATGGGAATCCCTCTCGAACAGGCGATTCTCGGCGATGAAGGAGTCTTCTTCGGAATCGTCTATGTGGTGGTCTTCAATCTGATGATCTGGAGTTGGGGTCTGAAGACCATGGGCGGCGGAAGCGGATGGAAAAAAACACTCATCAACCCCGGCACCATCGGACTTTTGGCGGGATTCCCCCTTTTCTTCCTCTCCATCGAGTTGCCCAAAATCGTCGGAACGCCCGTTCATATGCTCGCCCAACTCAACACCCCCGTACCGATGATCATAATCGGTTATTACCTCGCCGGGTCGAAATTCTCACGCGTTATTCATAACCGAGGTGCATGGCTCGCAGGATTCCTCCGACTTATCGTATGTCCGACAGCCCTAATAGCGGTCTTTTACCCTTTTCGCCATCACATGGACCGCATGATGATGCTTGCTCTCGTGACGGCCGCCGCTGCCCCGGTTGCGGCCATGGTCTCAATGTTCTCCGCCAAATACGACCGCGACACCGAGATATCTTCAGGTCTCGTAAGCGCTACAACACTCCTGAGCATCATAACAATGCCCCCCGTCATTGCATTTGCAATGACTGTTTTATAGCACCATACAACCTTCTACGGCTGAAATTTTATATCGTTTTTGCACGGCAACCATGTCTGATTGCGGCCTATGAATGCTATTTTGCCTCTGACAATGAGATTTGCTCCGCTGCGCCAAATTTCGCAACTGTAGGTCTTACCCTTTTTTGGATCGGTAATCTCCCCGTCTTTAAGACCTTTTCCGCCGCGCTTCATGTCGCGGATGATCTGCAGTCCTAAAATCTTAGGACTGCCTGGCAAGTTGGCGACCGCATCCTGATTTTTAAATAAATGCACAATCCTACCAGAATAAACGCCATTTGTCTCTGTAATTCGAACTACACTTTTCAACTTCTTTGTTTCATCATCAACAGTCGCCCAACACCCCGTAAACTCCTTGGCGGAAACCATCGATGCGGCACAGGCAAACACCGAAAAAAACGTAAACTTAATTAACCTGTTCATATTCATATCAGCTCCTTATATTGTTTATTTTACTCATCAAGCTTACCCTTGTAAGCTACGCGGCGAATCTTACCGACCGACGTACGCTCTAAAGGCTCACGATATACGACTACCTTACGGATGCGTTTATAGTCAGCAAGTTCCGCACTGCGCTCCTGAACGCGTTTAATGATGGATTTTTCCATTTCCTCCCACGAAGGCTTAACGCCCCCATTTTGGATTTCGAACCACTCTTCATTAGGATAGACGATCGCACCTACACGCTCACCCGGAACTCCGCCCTGAGTGTAACCAATTACGATAATATCCTGAACCGAAGGATCTTTAGCTACAGTATTTTCGACCTCTTCCGGATAAATGTTCTTACCTTCACGGTTTACGATTAAGGCTTTCTTTCTGCCGCGAATAGTGATAAGGCCGTCCTCATCCTGAGAGGCCAAATCACCCGTCTTAAACCATTCGCCGTCGAACGATTCGGCAGTCGCCGCGTCATTGTGATAGTAGCCCTTCATAACGATCGGGCCCTTAACTTGAAGTTCACCGACGCCCTGCTCGTTCTGATCAGCAAGACGAACCTCGCAGCCGTCGATCGCGTAGCCGATTGTACCGATTTTACGGCAATCAAAGCTCGTTACCGAGACTACAGGCGCACATTCCGTAAGTCCGTAACCCTCGTAGAACGAAACATGAAGGCGACGGAATCCCTCAAGAACATGCTTCGGGCAAGGCGCTCCCCCGGTTACCATGATCCTAAGCGCGCCGCCAAGTTTCATCTTAACCATGTGCATAACTGGCCCGCGCAAACCGATCTTAAGGAGGAATTGGGCAATCTTAGACTTTTTAAGACCTTCCTCAATCTTATCATGTAGCTTCTCCGCCAAAAGCGGAACTGCCATAAGAATTGTAGGTTTAAGCTCCTTAACATCGCGCCCGACTGTACGAAGCGATTCGATAAACTTCATCTCAACCGACAACATCAGCGCCAGCATAAAGTTCGCCGTAAATGAAAACGCGTGGAAAAGCGGCAATACTATCATCAACGAGTCTTCATGCGTAATCTTAACATTAAAGGTCTTAAGTGCACCCTCAATGTCGCAGACGAAGTTATGGTGGGTAAGCATCGCGCCCTTAGGCTTACCGGTTGTACCGGAAGTGTAAATAATGGAAGCTACATCCTCGGGCTTCGCGCAATTCGCGTCATACCACGCTCCACCGCCAGAAACACGAAGAGTCTCATAAGCGATTACATCTACATTACCAATCTTCTGACCTTCAGAAATAACGCCGTCAACAATCACAATCGCCTTAAGCGCCGGGAGATTACCAGCTATTTGCATCATCATCTTAAGATGGGCTGTATCGGTTGTGACGATTGTCGCCTCGGCATCTTTAAGAATATATTCAACTTCTTCATTATGAAGCTTAGGATCAAGAGGAGCTACCGAAACGCCAGCACCCGCCTGAGCGAGATACGACTCCATCCAAACAGGATCGTTACCGAGAATAATAGCGACATTTTCTTCGCGCGGCTTAAGGCCTAACTTAGTACCGTAGCCTTCAGCGACTTCGCGTACACCCTTAAGAAAATCAGCCCAATTACGATTCTTCCATTCCTTATTCTCGTACCACTTTAACGCATTTAACGTTGGATGTCGCTCTGCGCTACGTTCTAAAAAACCTCTGATTGTCATTCTTTTTCTCCTTATGTTTCAAGATATTATACCATAGCGGAGAGCAGATTTGTGACATTTTTTCAAAAAGTGTCATTGTGTCATGCAATATCTAAAAACTTTATTTTAAGTGATAAAAAAACTACTTTATACCGCAGGAATCCGCTATCGGACAACGAAATGCGTTTCATCTGAAACGCCTTCGGCCGTAACACAAATAAGGTGATGAGCACCTATCGTCACATCAAGAACAAGGGAATCGGACCCGAGCGTTTCACCCGCGAGCTTTCCGTTCCAAAACCACCAAAGGCGCGAGTCCGCAGGATTGCCGGCGACTTTAACGACTATCTTCTGCTGGGCCATACCCTCTACCAACTGAAACTCGGCTCCTCTCGCCGGCTGAAGAATCGAAAGTTCTGACGCCTTCTTGATTCGGGCATAAAACGCCTCAAGAACAGGATCCATTCGCTCAACGACCTTGCCGTCAAAATCCCGACGGTGAACTTCGCAAAGCTTCGCTCTTGATGTGCACTCCGAATATGGAGCGTCAATCGACAAAGGACAGTCAACGGTGACGGGCAAACCGGACACAGAACATATCTTCCGCAATGAAATACCTTCTGGCTTCGCGAACCACTTCGGATTGTTGCCCGGCTCTATAAAACGCGCAATCTCCCATGCCGCCGGGGCGGCGATTTCCGCACCCACTACCGTCTTGTCTCCAGGCCTGCCGGAAATGTGACCGCACCAGACGCCGACAACGTATTCCGGATTCCAAGCCACCGTCCACGCATCGCAAAAGCCCGAACTCGTGCCGGTTTTCCACGCAAACCGCGGCACATTCACATCGGCGATATGACCTAATGAGGCCATAGACCTCGCCGACGACGACAGCATTTCAGTCACAAGATATGCGCTTTCCGCTTTGAACGGAACTTCCGCCTTTCCGCTTGCCGCACGTGCCAGACCGGCATAGGCGAACGTAAGTTCGTCAAGCGTGACCGCCACGTTGCCAATCGCCATACCGAGACCGCTTTCGGCATCATTGTTCCCGATGCTTTCAAACCCAGCCGTCCTTAAAAGCGCACCGAATCTGTCGACTCCCATCTTTTCCAAAAGCCGCACAAAGGGCATATTCAACGACAAGACGAGAGAATCTTCAAGCGAAACGGCGCCGCGCCACCTCGCATCAAAATTCGAGGGCGCATACCCTTTGTACGTCCTCGGTATATCAAGAAGTTTTTCTCCGGGGGCGACCAAACCCATGTCCATCGCAAATGCGGCAAGAAACGGCTTTAAGGTCGACCCGGCGGAACGCGGCGCGAGCGCGGTGTTGACCTGCCCCGCGTCAGTACCGAAATAATCACCGCTGACCGCCATCGCGACAATCTCGCCGGTTGAAACTCGGCGCACAACCGCAGATATGTCACACCCCTTCTCCTGCGCCACAGAATCGACAACGTGTTGAGAAAACTCCTGAATGGCGGGGTTTAGCGGGGTCGTGACATCACATGAAAACTCCACGCCTCGCCCGTCGTTGCAAAATGACGAGATGTAATAATCGCAGTAATGCGGATACTTGAACGGCCTCGGCGAACGTCGCACCTCAGGTCTGACGCTGCGCGCGGCCTCGGACTGCTCCTTCGTAATAAAACCGAGAAGCACCATCCGATCCAAAACGTAATCGCGGCGCTTCAAAGCGCGCTCATACCCTCTGTCAGGCCGGAAACGTGAAGGCGCCTGAACCATGCCGGCCAAAAGAGCCGCCTCGGAAAGAGTCAAAGTTTTGGCACTCTTGCCGAACCACCCGTTCGCCGCCGCCTCAATTCCTATAAAATTAGAACCAAACGGAGCCCTGTTCAGGTATTGCGAAATTATCCAGAGCTTATCCTTCTGCCTTTCCATCTTCACAGCCTGAACAGCCTCAATCCATTTGGCGATATAAGTCTTGCGGTGGGGCTTGATAAGCCGCACGGTCTGCATCGTGATTGTCGACGCGCCTGAAACGCGACGATTGCTCATGATGTTCTGCCAGAGCGCGCGAAGAACACTCAAAGGCCTCACGCCTTTATGCTCGAAAAACGTCCCGTCCTCGGAGGCGACAAGAGCCTTTACAATCAAATCTTCTTTAGAGGCCCTGTAAAACGGCCGCGAATCGACATCGTCGGGGCCGAGCGAAACACGGATTATCTCCCCGTCGGCATCGCGCAGGACAATGCCGCCGGGATAATCTTCAGAGCCTTCATCCGACCAGCCGATAAAGCAGAACGACAACGAAAGCGCGAACAGCCCGAAAAGCGCCGCAATCGAAAGAACGGCAAACGATCGAACAAAAAACTTCACCTGTCAGTCTTGAGAAACGGTTATTCTTCCAATACCGGTGCGGGCGCGGAGTTCGGGACTGTACATGGCCTCGACCGACACTCCAGGCAAGGCGTACGTTCCTGCGGAAACTACGCGTACGGGATAATGGAAATAATGCTTACCGTCCTTTTTCATCAATAATTTTTGTGAGAAAACGAGTATTCTGTCATCCCTCACTTCATGGCGAAGAACCCAATTGTGAGCGCCGGCGTCCATCCAGCCGTAAACGGCCGGAACGATCGGAGAACGCACGCCTTCAAGTGCTCCGGGCAAAAGATCCTCGACGACAAGATCGCTTATCTCTCGCTCCTCCTCTGAGGAAACCGCTATTCTGACAATTACGAAATCGCCGCGTTCAGCCTTTGCAAAATCATACTTCTCTCCGGTAGCGGTGAAATACTCGCGCTCGATTTTAAGCCCGTTTGATTCCGCTTTTACTTCCTCGGGTTTCGGCAGATCAAGACGGCTCCACGAAAGGAAGGCCGTTCCTGCGCCGAAGTTTTTAGCGACTCCTTCAGACTCCTTCACGTCGCTCAAACCGAGCGAGGCGGGCATACGGCGGAAGTATTCGGCAAGCGCGAGAACGGCGTGAGCGTTGTCGGAAGTCGTGCCCCATGAATAACGGGACTTGCAACGCTTTGACGAGAGATATTTAACGAGCCCGTTGACGCGCTTATCGTCGCCGCCGAGCTCAAGAAGCGCGATAAGCGTGAACGACGCCTCCTTGACTGACGTCGGAGCGACATTCTTGGAAAGAAGTTCAGTCGCACGGGCGCGGTCGCCCGTCAGCAGGAACGCTCTCGCAAGGCGGGCGCGCGCAAGAGCGTCAAGTTCCGCTCTCAAATCATAAAGTGAATACATCCTGCCTTTATCAGGCTTGTCCGCCAGCGCCAAAGTATGGCACGCGTACGCCGAGACGGAAAGAGAACTGTCTCTTGCATAATCACAAAGCATTACTATAAGTGACCCGTAACGATTGAACTTGAATTCATCTGACGACTTAAGCGCTTCCACGACAAAATGGGCCGCATACAGAGAAAGATCCTTGTCTGCCTCCGAATAAATGCAGTCTGGCCAGGTTATGAAGTGAGAATTGACGAACATCGACTCGACACGACGAAGCCCCGCTTTGACATATTCGGCTCTGTTCGCGGCCTCTATTGAACTGAACGTATTCATGACGCCGCCGGCGGTTACGAGCGGAAAGACGCGCGAAACCGTCTGTTCGAGACAACCGTAAGGATAATCGGCGAGCCACTCGAGAGCATCCTTCAGTTCCGAAGCGGGAGACTCCGAAACGCTGTAAGTGAACTTGGAAAACTCGCCCTCACTCTTCGGAAGCTTAAACGATTCGCCGCTTTTGAGAACTTCAACTCCCGACGTAGCGCGCCACGCCGTCGCGGGACGGACCGGCAATTCAATCTCATGATGATGATTTTCGCCAAGTCCCGAGGTCTCGAAAACGATCTTGATGTGACCCGGCTTCGCGGGGGCCGTAACGGAAAAAGGAAGTGTCTTGATGCAATCCTTTTTAACGAAAATTTCACCCGACTGGAAAGGCTTCGCCTTTTCGAACTTGCCGTCAAAGATCGTATAAATCTTGTACGCGACATCTCCGTCCTTGCCGGAGCGGTTCGTCATCGGGAGCGTAATCGTAAACTCATCCCCGGGCGCGACAAAACGCGGCGCGTCGGGTTGAACGACGAGCTTAGGGGTGATTTTGAACTGGCCGGATGTTGCGCCGACCGCATTCTTCGAGTAAGCTACCGCCGTAACGCGGACCTCGCCCGCAAACTCGGGGAGGTTGAACGAAACGTCAGCCTTGCCGTCCTTGACGGGGACGCTCTTCTTCCAGATGCTGAGCGGCTTGAAGCGGCGCGAGCCGACGGGACTTACGCGCCCTAAAAGGTGAGATCCGACGTCACCGCCCGTTTTAAGCCCTGAAGCGGCGAGTTCTCCCTCGTCTGCAACAGGAAGAAGGCGGTTGTAAAGATCATAAAGATACTTCTCCCCTTCACGCAGCGAAGAAAACGCCGCGATCGGATCGGGGGTCATCTCGCCCGTCAGGATGTTAATCCCCTCGTCAACGACAGTTACGACAGCCGTCGCGGCTCCGGGCACTTCAAGCGCGACATCGAGTTTTCTGCCGGAGCGTTTCGCGTCGACCTTAACTTCAATCTCATTTTCAGCGCGGCGTACCGAAAGCGCTATCTCGCCGTGGGCGCGAGCGGCAAGATGGTTCGTCTTCGGAGAAACCCCGTGAACGACACTGAGCGAAACATCGATATTCGGGGCGCATTTCGCGTCGAGCGAGCGAAGCTCTATTTCGGTCGTGGCGTTCGTAAGCGTGACTACCTCGGTGTAAATAAGATCCTCACGGAAAACGCCCAAAAGCGCCTTACCGGTAAAAGGCGATTTTACGCGGATTTTAGGCTTGTCGCCCGGACGGTAAAAGTTCTTGTCGGCGGTAAGCGTCACGGAAGAGGGATTTCCGAGAGAAGCTCTCACCGACTCATCCCCCCAATCGCTCGCGTAAAAGGTTGAACTGTATTTAACCTCGCTGTCCGCGTCGGCGATTTCAAGCTCATAATCGCCGCAGGCCAATGCGGGCAATTTAAAGAGAGTGTCGCCATCAGCCTTTGTCGCGACCTTAAGATCTTCCGCGACGGTTGTGCGCACGCGCTCGCACTTCCACGAAGAAACAGATCCGCGAGATTCATACGTATAAACGTTGTCGATTCTGATCAATGTCGCAGTGAGATTCTTCGGCTCGCCGAAACGCTTGCCGTCGGGAGCGACGCAGGCGACGGACATTTCGATTACGCCGTCTTCGGGAAGTTTCACCCAGTTTTTAAGAGTCGTTCCGATATAATACGGATAATAATGCAGTATCGCCGTGTCTCGCGAAGTCGCCGGGCGACCGCCGTCCTCGAAAACGGTACCTTGTACAGTGGCGCGGATTGCGGCTGCGGGAAGGCCGGTATCCTTAAAGAGCGGCGCGAAAATCTTAGCCTTGCCGCCGCCGTCGAGAGTCGTCTTGTTGAGCATGCGAAAGTTCGGCTTAAGCGCGCGGTTCGCGTCGCCGAAACGCCAACCCTTCCAATCGGCGGGTGCGAAAGGCGCATCTTCAAAAACGACCGCGCCGTCGCACATGAGGCCTGCGGCCGGTCCGCCGTAAAGATGTTCCGCTGAAACTTCAAAAGCGAAATCGCCGGGCTTCAACGACTTGTCGGCCTGAACCTTCGTGCGTATCTGCGGCGGAGCGAAATCTTCAATCTTAACGGCCCGGAAAGCAAGAGCGGCTCCACGAGCACCGGGAATTCTAACATCAATCGACCAATTACCGCTCGGCTGACTGTCCGGCACTTCAAAATCTTCTATCGAAACCGCACCATACTCATCGGAGAGTACTGTCTTCTTCAGATAAATGTCACCGCCAGGTTTTTTCAAGAGAATATCCACCGGCATCGGTTTAGGAGCCGTAAAAGCGCTATCGCGCAACAGCGCGTGGAAGAATATCTTCTCGCCGTGGCGGTAAATGCCGCGCTCCGTCCATGCGAACGCCGAAACTTCGTTTTCTTCCAGATAGTCCGGACGGAAACCGGATGCGAAATTCTCGTTGACCTGTGAAGATGGACGCATCGCCATAAAGGACGTGTCCGTGCCGTCGGCTTTAGCCGCTACGACCGCGAACGGCTCATCTTCGGAAATCTTCACGCATTCACATAAGCCGGCAACATCCGTACGCCCCTTCGCAACCGGAATATTCGCCTTTGAATATAATGTTACTTCAACATCCTTCACCGGCTTGCCGCTTGTGAAGGATGTTACCCAAACAATATATTTGGACTTCGTTTTTCTTACGGTCAAGGCCAGATCACTCACGCACACTACACGAAACGCGGACGCGTCTATGACCTCTCCATCTCCATTAGCGCCGATGCCGTTCAGCGCGACCAAGAATACACCGTTAGAGGATATTTTATTCGTTTCATCAAGCGAAACAAACGCATTCTCGCTCGTATTGAGAACATTTTTCATTGGAATCGAATTGGTAGAGACAAAAGTCGTCAAGTCATTAACAAACTCTTCAGCATTCCCCCAATAGGATCTTCGTATATCCCGATACGCTCTCTCCTCCAACGCAAGCATTGGAACAATATTACCGTCAGGAATGCGCGATATCTTCACATTAACGGTAGCTATATTCATGCTCTCGATTTTAAGCGCCCGCTTCCCGATCGGAGGAAGATAACGGCCTTCATCGGCAAACTCAACTGAAGGTCTTTCATCGCTACGGCGGAAAGTATGAACATAGTCCTTTTGAAGCGCCTCAACAACGACATTGCTGGAAGATGTCATCCCGAAAATAGGTAACCCCTTGCGTACGCGCAAAGTCAGATTCGTACGGTATGCGAAATCACCGACGATATGCAAATGAGGACGAAAAGCCCTTGAGTAATAATCATAGTTACGTGAAAACGAAAACGAAAGCCCGCCTTCCGGTGCCGGATCGACGGTAACATACTCTTTAACAACCGACATATCCGGCTCTTCTGAAAGAATCAGTTTAATACGATCATCATAACTCTCAAATCTTTTGACCTTCATTTCATGATGTTCAGTCCTCTCGGGGACGGTCACCTCCGCCTCAATGGCGGCAGCCCCCTTCACCGTATCAGCCGGTGCGGTCTCCTTTGAACCCGAATCTTCAGGGACACACTCCTTCGATTCTGGCGATAACCGCACTTTTTCTTTAAGATCGCCGTTCTTTTTAATCAAATGAATCGTACTGCCTGCCAAAATAAGCGACAAAAGTGCAAAAAAGACTGTTGAAACGTAAAGTCCTTTGTTTATCTTTTTCATTGTTGATATCTTTCTTTTAAATGATTAAATCTTGCAATTCTAAAGTGATTATTGGAAAATAACAGAGATTCAAAGCAACCAAGCGCTTTAAATCTAAAAGCAAAGGAATTTTATCATTTTTTTTCAGAAAAAAATACATATAATTTTCCTTATCGCGCTTATGATTTTTGTCCTCGCGATCCGCCGCAGACTCACCGCAAAAAACAATGCTCGGCAATGTGCGCAAACCCCTTAAGACAAGGGCTTCAAACTCGTCAAATCGACCATCCGCCGATACCGAAGAATCGGCAGACTTCGGATATCAAAATCGACAGAACGAGCAAGGGCGCAAAAAACTTGACCATAACGATATAGAAGTACTTGAAACCAGCCGATCCGCCGTGACGGTGGCACTCTGCAAGAATACGCTTAGGCGAGAGAACCCACCCTGTGAAGTAACATGTCAGCGCGGCTACTATAGGCATCAGAATCGAATTCATCGCGAAATCAAAGAAATCCAACGCCGGCATTCCAAATGGAGCGAACGCTTTCCAGCGACCGTATCCGAACGCCGATACCGATCCGAAAAGCAGAGCCCAGCCCGTTATGACGAAGGTTGACACTTTTCTCTTGATCTTGAAGAAATCGCATATCGCCGCAACACACGCTTCTGTCATGGATATGGAACTTGTAAGCGCGGCGAAAAGAACGAGAGTAAAGAAAAGAAGTCCTAAAAACGGCCCCGCCGCCCCTAAAGACGAAAAGACCCTCGGGAGCGTTTCAAACATAAGACCCGGTCCTGCGTCGACGGCAACCTTACCGCCGTCCCCCGAAGATGCGGCAAAAATCACGACTACCGGAATAATGATGAAACCCGAAAGTACCGCGACAAACGTATCTGCAGCGACAATACGGACCGAGGCTCCCGCTATTGAATTGTGACGCTTCATATAACTGCCGTAGGTTATCATAATCCCCATTGCGAGCGAAAGAGAATAGAACATCTGCCCCATCGCACCTAAAATCACCTTGCCGAAGTTATCGCACCCTGAAAAATCCGGGACAAGGTAATATTTAATGCCAGCACTTGCACCAGGCAACGTGACGACATACACAGCCATACCGACAGCCATTAAAAACAAGATCGGCATCATTACAAGATTAGACTTCTCAATGCCGTTTTTAACACCAAGTAAGATGACTGATGATACTATGACGGAAAATACCGCCATATACACAAACGGTTCATTGGGAGCGGAGATAAAGGATGTGAAAAAGGCATGCGGATCGGCCAGAACTTCAGGAGATGAAACCGCGCATTTAACGTACGCTACGAAATATTTCACAACCCAGCCGCCGATAACATTGTAGTAAGGAAGGATCACAAGAGGAACTATCGTGGCTAAAACACCGAGAAAATTCCACTTTTTATAACCTAATTTACCAAAAACGGTCAACTGGCTCTGACGTGAATATCTGCCTAAAGCTATTTCAGTTACAAGCAGAGTGAAACCCAATGTCAGCGAAAGAATCAAATATGCCGCTATAAAAACTCCGCCGCCGTATTTAGCCGCGAGATACGGGAAGCGCCAAAGGTTGCCCAATCCGATCGCCGAAGCCGCCGCCGCCAATACAAACGCCATCTGCCCCGACCAAGATGCCCGATTAGTTTCTTTTATGCCCATAACTTTATTTAACCTACGGTAATGAAAGAAGTTCCCTGCCTAATTTACGCGACACATCGCGCATCGCCTGATCGAAAGGCGCGAATTTGGATTTTACCGTCCTTTCGACAACAGGAGAATCGCCTTTCAGAAGTTTAAGCTCAACGCCTGAAGATGTCTTGACTACTGAAATTGAGAACTCAATCCGAAGCTCTTCCGCTTCGTCATCTGAGGATTCTTCAGGCGTTTCGCGAGCTTCCTGCCGAATCTCGGAAATGTTCATTTCCTCTAAAATCTTTCGCGCCATAAGTTCAATCTTATTCTTGACACTCGGGAAAAGCTCTGTATGCTGTTCTTCGGCGTTCACGGGTCTTTTACCTTCCGGCCAAAGCGTCTCAAGGCGCTTTTCAGCCCATTTCTCTTCGACCGCACCCGTTAAGGTCGCGATAACCGCTTTCAAATCCGGCGTTTTTGACAATATTGAATTTTTACGTGTTTTGGCTTCAGCCAAAACAGAATCATAAGAATCATCCACGATCTTGTTCTGAGCCGTTATTGCACTTCTTGCCAGTTCAAAAGCGGCGGCAACACGCTCATCAGCCCTTCTTGCCGACTCTTCAAGCACCGCCCTCATTCCGGGTGCAGCGGCCAGACTTTCAAGTCCGGTCATGTCACGCCATTTTTTAATGACTTTTCTGTAATCACTTCGTAAAAGCGTTTCATCGGCAAGTGCCGCGTCGGGATACCACGAAGCATCTTCTAATGCCGGCCAAAACCTTCTGGCGTCCGCTGCAGCGACTTCGGCGCGGGCCGACTTCCACTTCGGCATGATCTCACGACGCACAACTTTATCGACGCTCTTAGCCACGTCAGGGCTCTTAAGCCGTTCAAGAAGATACACCCTGAACTCTTCGCGCTCGGTTTTCGAAGCCGCGGAGAGAGCCCTTTCAAGACCGTTGGAAATCACTTCTTCTCCGTAAAGTTCAGCGAACACCTTCTCGCTCGCGCTGTACTTGACATGGGCGGCAGGATCTGCGGATATTACTTTCGCGACTCCGTCAACGTCGATGTTAAGATTAACTTCGTTTATGGACGTCGTCAACCTGTTTATTGTTCTGCGCTCTACAGCGAGAGGCAACGCCTTAGACAAAACGGAAGGGAACACGCCCCAGGCATCCAGAGCGCCCGCATTGCCGGATCGGTCCTTGACATTGGCTATAAGACGCTCCTTCAAATCGGTTTCGAGCCTCGACGGCGCTATTGCGTCGCTTCTGGCGCGGGAAAACAGATATTCTTCCTGGCGTTTTCGCTCACTCTTGGCGCTTTGAATTACAGGATTTACGATTTTAGCGGAGATATAGTCAATATTCTCTTCAAAGACCGGTGTTTTCTGTTCTTTTACAATCCGCTCGGTCATTTCCCGACGGAGTATATCCTCGCTTTTCCCGTCGATCTCAGATTCGGCGGGTCTCGTGGAGGAAGCGATTTTCTTAGCCTGAGTGTTGACCGCATCTCGACGCTCCGCCTTGTAAAAACGCGGGAATATGGATTCAAGCGCATCCTTGTCGGCAGATGAAAAACTAAACGAAAAAGAATCATCCAACGCAAGGCAGCGCTTTATCTCATCACATTTTTTCCTGAAAGCCTCTTCGGCTTTAGAGATATAAATCGTTCGACACTCCCTCTCGGCCGCCGCATTCGACGAAAACCGACCGGGATCCCGAAGCATTTCAGAGCTTAAGACACCCCTTTCAAGACCTTTCTCGCGCATCTCGCGCTGAAACCGCTCCATAGTGATGCGTGCGGCGCTTTCGGCGGCGGTTCTGTCGAACTCGGCGTTACCGGCGCTTAAAGCCGAAGCGATCAAAAGACAGGACAACATCATGGCAACACCTCCGCGTCAAGAACTTCTTCGATCATCTCCAGCGACTTCAGTTTAATCGCTTCAGCCAACGCGTTAGCATCTTCAATCGAACCGAACTGACCGGAGTTTTCGACCAAGACCGACTGGAGACGCGCCGCGAGAGATCGTTGAACGCCGCGCGCATCAAGTCGAACCGTTTCAACACGCTCGGCAATTTCATTTTTAAGCCACTCCACCTCCGAATCGCTTAAAGATTCTATCTCAGAGATTTTTACAACCTCATCATACCAGTCTTCCTTAAGCTTCGAAACATCGCTGTAATCGGCAAATGCGGCCTGACTGCCGTTCGAAAATGCAGTCTTGGCCGCCGGAGTGAGATTGATACGGCCGTCGGAAATATGTGCGTCCGCATCGAAAACACGCCTGCCGTCGGTGCCTTGAACCATAAGTGCGTTAAGGCCGTATCTGACGCGCCTGTTCTCAACCGTTTTCTCAAGCGCAAGAACGAGCTTCTGGCGGTTAAGATCCAGAACCTGAGCCTCTTCAGTCTTTTTGGTTTCGGTTACGAATATAAAGTAGGCGATGATGAAAATCATTAAAAGAGCGAAGACGATCTGCAAAAGAAGTCCTTGCAGGTCATCTGTCGTCGCCCGGGAGGATTTATCTTCGCCGAGCAGTTTTTTCAATGCTTTTTTACCTACATCCGTCATTTATAAAAAGGTGTTGTCTGTTCACCTGAGAGCATTGGTTACGGCAACGAGCTTAGCGTTGGACGCATCCGCCTTCGCCTTCTCTTCAAGCGCCGCTTTTTCAAGCTCGTCTATCCGGCGGCGGAAGAACTCGACGTACTCCTTCTGGCGCACAGCAAATTCCCTCTCATATTCGGCAAGGCGTTTTTCAAACGCCTCAGCGTAGGCGGTCTGGCGCCTGTCAAAAGTCTCCTCGCTGATTTTCAGATACCTCCCGAAAGCTTCAGAGTACCGTTTATGTCTCGACTCTAACGCCTCCTCGCAGTCTTTCAAAAGCTTCTCAAAGCACTCACCGTACGCCTTGTGCCGATTTTCAAGAGCCTCTTCATAAGACTTGAAAGATTTATGAAAATACTCTTCATAAGCTTTTTGACGACTTATACTCGCCTCTTCATACTGTTTTATGCGTTTATCGAATTCCTGAGATGCGACACAAAGACTCGACGCCAATCGCTCTACCGCCGCGGCAAGATCATCGTCGTCCGTCCGGGCAAGATTGTCGGACGAAAGCATCCTCGCAAAAAAAGGACGGACTAAAGGGCGATCAATTAAGAACACCCATACTACCGCCATTAATGTCGAGAAAAGAGCAGTATGCAGGCACTGCATCAAATCAGCCATAGAGACTGTTGCCAAATCAAAGTAGCCGATTACGATAATTCCCCACAAAGTGCCAAAAAGTCCAAGCGCGACATTAAGCTGATCAGAACCCTTGAAAAACGGAAAATCTTCAACTCTCACCAGCTGTCGCCTTAAAATCTTAACAAGGCCGGAAGTCATACACCAAAAGCCTAACATAGGAATAAAAGTAGTCACAGCCGAATAGTCGACAGCAGACCAGTCAAGCCACGAAATACACCCATGATGAGGCTCCATAGCTGCAGAATTACCTCCTGCAGCCAGGAAAGAACGCCACCAGTCAATAATGGCGAAAATATTGTTAACAAAAGCTAATGTCGAAACGATGCTTAACGCAAGTAAAGCGAAAAGTAAAAATTTCTTTTTCATCGATTCTCAATCAAGCGTGAATTCTGTCATTAGCCTCGGCTACTTTACGACGAAGTTCTGCCTTATGTTCGCGGAATTTCTCGCGAACAGCGGCATCGGCCGTTCCGAGAATCTGTACGGCCAGGAGAGCGGCATTTGCAGGACCCGCACTGCCGACAGCCACCGTCGCTACAGGAACGCCTGAAGGCATCTGAACAGTCGCATATAACGCATCGAGACCATTAAGCGCACCACCGGCAACAGGGATGCCGATTACAGGCAATACAGTAGCTGCAGCCAATACGCCTCCTAAGTGAGCCGCTCCGCCGGCCGCGGCGATAATAACCTTAAGACCGCGCTCTTCTGCCGTTTTAGAATACTCAATCGCCACATCGGGAGTGCGATGAGCCGAAATAACGCGGGTTTCGTACGCTACACCAAACTTCTCAAGAGTCTCACAAGCCTTCTTGACCAAAGGCCAATCAGAATCGCTGCCCATTACAATACCAACTACAGGATTAGACATTTTTATCACCTTTCTTTTATTTTAAAACATTATATCATAAGTAATTTCAACAAAGTTCTACAGCGGGATTACCATAAACCGTTACATTATCCGGAACATCCGTAAATACCGCCGATAAAGCGCCGACAACCGCACCAGTACCGATTCTGCGCCTTGGGGTTACAACCGCTCCAGGATAGACGACAGAAGAATCCTCCATTACGACCGCGCCGCCTATCGCGCACTGGGCGTAAACATGGGTGAAGTCACCGAGAATACTGTCGTGACCTATGGACGAATTATGAAAAACGCATGAATGGCGACCGACTTTGACGTCGGCCGTCAACGTCGTATTAGGCGCTAAAAATGAACCTTCGCCGATTTCAACATTAAGACCGACGGTTGCTGTACGATGAATAATCGAAATAAAGCGCCCTCCTCGCGCTTCTATCGCCTGAACGCACTTCTTACGCGTACCGACAGAACCTAACGCCGTTATAAAAACATCATTCTCTTTAATCACATAATCGGCGAGCGACGCTAAAACCGGCGGATAGGAATCAAAACCGTCAAGCGCTTTAGGATTATCGTCAAGAAATCCGGCAACCGTAAATTCAGTTCCAAAGCCTACAGCATCTCTGGCGGCAGCGAACATTTCGCGCCCAAAGCCGCCCGCACCGATTATTACCAGATTCTTCATCCGAGAACCTTCTCCATCAACACATTAACATCGCTGAACGAATCCAGTTCTTTAAGGGTAATGTCTCGCCCGTAATGTTGCATTATCGTAACTTTAAGAGCGAAACACGTCAGCGACCCCCAAAGCGGAGTTTGACGATAATCGTCATCAGGAGCGATAGAATCGACTTCTAAAACGCCTGCCAATCGACTTAAAAATTCTTTTTGCGCCTCTTGCATCTTAATCAAATTGTAATCGTTCTGTCAAAACTCTTTTTGTTCTTTTCGTCTATCTGAACAATCTTAATCTTACGCTTATAATAATAACACTTCGTAAGAAACGCATCGTTTGGATCAGGACCGCCGCCGGTAATAAGATGGTAAGGTCTTTCGGCTAACGGCAGATACCATTCGGCGAAGTGAATATGCGCCGACATACCGAGCGAAACGTTCGCGCCCTGAAGGATCTTATCCATATCGGTCAAGCGCGGCAGTTTATGCTTCCAGCCGCCCTTGGAATCGGTTGGTCTAAGAGGAAACGGGATATGGCGAAAAACGACGCGCGCCTGAGCCTTTTTCCAGGCGGGTGACGCGACCTCGCGCTCAAGCCACTTATTCTGAGTTTCGAGATATCTATCAAACGCTACGAGACCTGAATATTGGCCATTTCTATCAGGCTTATCTTCGCCGGAGTCAAGAAACGCGAAGCGAACTCCGCCTAAAGTCGCCGCGCCGTAGTAGCGACCGTCTTTAAGCGCGAGATAATCGCGCAAATTACGCGCGAAGCACCCGCGGGTTTCGTGATTGCCGCGCAAATACCAAACCGGCAGATGCGCCTCCTGGGCGACCCACGAAAACGGCTTATTTATACACCCGAGAACTCCGTTTTCGCTCTCGACGTAATTCATGATATCGCCGTTCATGCAGCAAAAGCCGTTAATATCCTTCATGTGAGGGATAAAGCGCTTGATGATTGATGTTCTTTCATGAACGTCGTTGAGCATTCCCCACGAGACGACACCGTTTTTAGGTAAAAGTTCCTTAATCTCACCATCAAGCGTCTCTTCCGGGGCGGAATATTTTACGCCATAAGGACCGAACTTCTCGAACGGACGCGAATGAACACGGTAAAGAAGCGGCTTTTTAGGATCTATACCGACAATCGTCGCGCGATGAATGAAGAAGTTGGCGTCTAAAAGACCATCTGTTTCATCCCAAGCTCTCTCTTTAGAGCTCCAATTATCCTGACTCCAAGTTACATAGCCGGTAGTCTTCTCGCTCGTCATCCATGTGATGCATACAGAATCTTCATCAAACAGCTGAACATAAGGCTTGATTCTGAAAAGCGCGGAACCTGCCGCAGATTGCTGAGAGGTCGCGTCAGTTTTGGGAGCGCCAAAGGCAGAAACGATCGGCGACGCCGCAGCCATTGTCGAAAGCTTTAAAAAGTCTCTTCTATTCATCGGGATATCCTTCCTTATCTCTTTACGGAATTATACCATAAAACGAGAATCAACTGCAAAAAATCCTCAAAAAATCATTAGAATTTAATTGTCGCAAAATGATTATTTAATCATAAAGCGCTTTTTTCGGCAGGCCGATTTATTACGGAAATATCTGCAAGGATGAATTTAATAGAAACGCCGAACTGAACCTCTTATTTTCGGCGGGATTTAAAAAAACTCTGCAGGATAAATTTAGACTCGTCCTCAAGAACGCCGGCGACCACCTTAGGATGATGGTTTATTCCGGGATGGCTGAAAATACCGAACTCTGTGCCGCCGCCGCGCTTAGGATCTGAAAGGCCCCATATCACCGCGTCGTTGCGGGCTAAAACGATCGCGCCAGCGCACATGGGGCAAGGCTCTTTAGTAACATAAAGCCGGGTTCCTGTAAGCCGCCAATCGCCCTTCGCGGAAAAAGCGGAAGTAAGCGCCAGCATTTCGGCGTGAGCGGTCGCGTCTCCAAGACCTTCAGTCTGATTATGGGCGCGCGCTAAAATACGCGCCTTTAACGGGTCAAAATCAAAAACCGCCTCGTGCCCGTCGTGTGCGGGCTCGAGGACGGCCGGAGCGACGATGACGCAACCCGTCGGAACCTCCCCTGATTCAGCCGCTTTGGCGGCTTCGCGAAGAGCCATGCGCATAAAATACGCATCGAATTCCGATTCGGTCATCGTCGCAGGAAAGAGAACCTCAGAAGTTGTTCTCTTCGAGCTGGAAGTACGCCTTCGGGTGGGCGCAGACAGGGCAAAGCTCGGGGGCCTCGTCAAGCTCGACGATAGCTCCGCAATTGCGGCACTGCCAGCGGTTGGGGCCGACGCGCTTGTAGACTTCGCCGGTCTCAATGTTCTTGGCGAGCTTAAGATAACGCTTTTCGTGCTCAGCCTCAACTTCGGCGACCTTGGCAAACTGGCGGGCGAGCTCCTCAAAGCCCTCCTCCTTGGCCTCTTCAGCGAAGCGCTTGTACATATCGGTCCACTCCTCGTGCTCACCGGCAGCGGCGGCTGCGAGGTTGGCGGGCGTATCGCCGATACCGTTCAAGGCCTTGAACCAGAGCTTGGCATGTTCCTTCTCGTTGAGGGCCGTTTCCTGGAAAATTGCCGCGATCTGCTCGTAGCCTTCCTTCTTGGCCTTCGACGCGAAGTAATCGTATTTGTTGCGCGCCTGGGATTCACCGGCGAACGCATACCAGAGATTCTTCTCTGTCTTCGATCCTTTAAGTTCCATCTTGAACCTCCTTATCTCTTACTTGAAATAACGGTTAAGAAGGCCCTCGAATCCGGCGCCGTGACGGGCCTCATCCTTGGCCATCTCGTGGACGGTGTCGTGAATGGCGTCGTAGCCGAGTTCCTTGGCGCGCTTGGCGATTTCGAACTTTGCAGCGCATGCGCCCTGCTCGGCATCGGCACGAAGCTGAAGATTCTTCTTGGTCGAGTTCGTGACGACCTCGCCCAAAAGTTCCGCAAACTTGGAAGCATGCTCAGCCTCTTCAAACGCATAGCGCTTGAATGCGTCGGCGATTTCAGGATAGCCTTCGCGCTCAGCCTGGCGGCTCATGGCGAGATACATACCGACTTCGCAGCATTCACCCGTAAAATGATCTCTGAGACCCTGCATAACCTCGGCGTCCTCGACCTTACCGTCGCCGATAACATGCTGGCACGCCCAGGTCTTCTTACCTTCCTCGGCGATCTCCATTTTAAACTTGGTACCGGAAACGCCGCAAAGCGGACACTTCTCGGGAGCTTCTTCACCGTTGTGTACATACCCGCAAGCCGGGCAAACCCATTTCTTCATTGTTTTCTCCTTTCTGCTGACTGTAACCTACATCAACACTGCTACAAGTATAATACAACCTCTCGCTTGATACAAGAGGGAATTTGAAATATTTTATCTTAAAAGAATATTAATTCCAATCATCTTCAGTCGTCAAAACGCCAATCTCACGCCTATACCTCCGTGTGTCCAGTCGTTATGCGCACACCGGTAAGAGCTTTCTCCATTAATGCGTCGCTCATCAGAACCTACAACTTCATACTGCTCAACGTATGCAAAAAGCGTCATCATATCGCTGTATCGCCAGGAAAATTCCAAGCGCAACGAGAGAGACGAAACTCCATCATCCCAATGTCTGCCATCGTGCCTTTTTCCGATAACCCGCTCGAAATTGCGCGAACTTCCGCCTTCTGCAAATACCGACGGTGTGAAATAAACATCGTCAAATATCTCGAATTTTCGCCTTAAGCCGACTTTAAAATAAAAGTAGTCATTGCCGCGAAAACACTTTCTCATTCTGTAAAACGGAACGAGATACGGATTTTCAAGCGACTGATCGACCTGCCACCAATGATATGTTCTGTCGCTCTTGGAATTGGTGAATCCGCGATACATCGTCCACGATCTCGTAACACCCGTTTTAAGGCGCCAATCATCGGCGATATCAAAATCGAAATCCCACGTCGGGCCGAATTCGGTATGATAAACGGCATGACGATGAGCATCATACCTTCTGTCCGTTAAAGAGCTTACATCCCAATTACGAATACCAAAACGTCCGAAGCGCCCCGAATCATATCCGAAGCGCACACTAGTAACCTGCATCGGGCGGTCTTCGACAATTTTCCCGAGAGACTGATACATCGAACGCACCTCGGGCGTCACCTCGAGAAAAAATGGCGTCAGAAGACTCGCCGCGATGATTCCTGTCACCATATTTCCTTAGTTTTAAGGTTGCAGGCGTCAAGCGAAACCTTATGAACCTTAAGATCGTGAAGGTAAAGACCGGGAGGATTCGGCTTTTCGCCGCGGATAATCTCAGCGAGTTCCTTAAGCTGGCCGGCATAGCGGTCGGTAGGAACCTTGAAGACGAGACGATTGATTCCTTCGCGATAACCAGCGGCCTTAGCCTTATCATTGACCTTCTTGAGGAACATCTTGATCTCAAGCTTATCAACGCGCGAAAGCCCATCTTCGTTAAGACCCGTCGTGTGCTTAACCGTGCGGAAATCTTCAATCGGCTCAAGCTCCATAGAGCCATTGGTTCCATCAATGCGAATATGTCGGCAAGGCTGGGTACCGCGCGAGCAGACGCGGAATACGGCATTCGCCCTCGGATATTCCATAATCGTCAAGGAATGAGTCTGAGCCCATTCAGGATCGCCCGGCGCGGGCTTGATTATCGAATACGTCTTAAGAGGCATAGCGTCGTCAAAAATCGGCATCGCCCATTCGATCGCGTGACACGCTAAAAGATAGGCCGTTCCACCCGGATAGTGAGAAGCATATTTCGGATACTTCGGATAGCCGTAGCTGTGATCGAGATCAGCATCGATAGAATAGATTTCGCCTAAAATCCCGCTCTTGGCGATTTCAACCATCTTGTTGATCGCCTCGTTAGAGCGGAACATATAACCGATCTGAAGAGGAATTCCGCGCTCCTCGCAGATTTTCGACATCTTAGCGTAGCCCTCCTGATCGACACCGAGCGGCTTATCCATGTGCATCGGATAACCGGCCTTGGCGATCTTGGTCGATACCTCGACAAGCTCAGAATTGGAAACCTCGACCACGATAAGGTCGCATTCGATTTCACGGTTTAGAAGCTTCTCGCCATCGAGCTTGGGCCACTCGGAATACGATTTGACGTTAGGCTCCTGCATGCGCATCGCCTTGGAGTCGGAATCGTCGACCCAGCCGATGATTTCGTAGTCGTCCTTAAGCTTGCGAAGCGCATCGAACTTTCCGCGTGCGTGGTTATGGACAATACCCCAGAGCGCGACCTTCGCCTTGCGCTTGCCGATAGGCTGCCACTTGGAACATTCAACCTTATCAGGCGAGATCGCGCAACCGGCGAGAATCGCGGCAAGAGCCGCAAACAGCAAATTTTTCATTATTTGGACCTCCCTTCAAAAGGATCCCATCCCTTACGGTATTCCTTGGCGACCCACTTGTCGGCCTCGGCGCTGTTGGTGACGTGGGAGCCGTCCCACTTGAGCTCCGAAATGTTGAGCTTGTTGTGCGCAAGCGCGGAAATATTGCCGAGACAGACCGTCTTGGCGAGAGGAACTGCGTATTCGAAATTGTCGTTCGCTTCGCGGCGCTCGCGGATTGCGTTGTAAAATTCGCGGACGTGCGGCAGAGTGTTGCGGCGGTAGTTGAAGTCCTTCTGACGGTCGATGCGCGGATTGCACCAGCCGGCGGAGTTGGGCAGGAAGCGGTATCCGCCGTGATGCGTGAACCAGAGATTCGCCTTAGAGCCGATAAAGAGAACGCCGTTCGAATAGAAGGGATCCTTCTCGAAGCCCCACTTCTTCTCCTCCTCGAGAACGCGCGGCGGAATGTTGAGCCATTCGCGGCGGTGGGGAAGACCGAACTTGTTGAGATATTCCTTCTTGTACGGCACGCCGTCGTTAAGGCCGTCCCACCAGTGAAGCGCGACTTCACCGCGCTTCTCGTTAGCCGGGAAATGGAACTCGAAAACGTCGCGATACGCCCACGCGCCGTCGAGCGCGAACTTCGCGTCGTGACACTTTACGCTGTCGGGATCCTTAAGGCCGAGTGCCCAGAAAGCTACGTCCATAATATGCATGCCGAGATTGCCGATCGAACCGTTGCCGTAACCGATCCAGCTGTGCCAGCCGTGGGGATGCATACCGTCCTGATCGGGAGTCTCGGGATAATAGTCGCAGATCGGCGAGCCGCCGCACCATGAATCCCAGTCGAGCCCCTTCGGAGGAGGAAGCGATGCCGGGCGCGAGAAAATCGAGTTGACGCGGTCGTCGTAGCACCAGACCTCCTTGATCTCGCCGAGAGCGCCTTCGTTGATGCGGTCTATGCAGTACTTCATCGAAGGGAACGTATGCCCGTATGTTCCGCACTGGGTTACGATACCTGGCTGCTTACGTGTTTCTTCAAGAAGGAGATCGCCTTCCGCAGCTGTAAGAACTAGGGGCTTATCGAGATAGACGTGAATCCCGCGGCGAATAGCCATAACTGCGGGGAGAATATGCTGATGGTTCGGCGTTTCGATGATAACGGCGTCAAGCTCGTCGCCGACCGCATCGAACATATCTTGATAGGTGGAGAACTTCTTAACGTCCTTGTAATTCTCCGAGGCCGCAGGATCGCGCAGCGCTCTTACCTCCCTATCCATGCGCTCGAGCTGCTTGGGATCCGGGTCGACGATGGCGACAAGCTTTTCGAGCAAAATCGCGTTGATGATCATGCGTCCCTGTATTCCGCAGCCGATAAGAGCGACTCGCAGCTTGGCACCCTTCTCGATCTGCTTTACGCGGCCTTGCCCGAAACCGGCGCTCCCGACGCTAAATAGCGGCAATGTGCTTGCGGCGAGCAAGCCCTTAAACGCTGTTCTTCTTGATATTTTCATATAAAATCTCCTTGTCACTTTTTATTAACTCGTACTATTATCGCATATTTGACAATAATAATCCATCAATTGTCGTGTAAAAAGCAAAACCGGAAAAACGTGGATACTTCATCCAAACCATTCCACTGCCGCTTAAGATATACATTCGACAGCGCTCCCCGTGGACTGCAAGAGGAGCACCGAACGGATTCGGTTCGCCGACAATCCCATCAGCGTACCGAGCGCGGCACGGTAAGCGCTCATCTGAGACGAATACGTACGGATCATGCGCTGTTCAAAAGCCTCAATCGATTCACCCGACCTCAAAGCATTTGTCTTAAAGTCGTAGATTACAGCCTCGCGCTCATCGCCCTCACCCGTAAAAACGACGCGGTCAAACTGGCCTGTCTCCCACTCGCCCTTACCGTCCCCTTCACGATAGATTTCATAGCTCTTCTCGCGCCAAAGCGTCGCCTCCGGGCCGGGCTTTACAAACGCGACATGAAACGCCTTCGGCAGAGCGGCGAGCGTCTTTTCGTCCGCCCACTCTACCGCCTCGTATTGCCCATGAATCTCCGTGCCCTTTTTCGCCGCTTCTCCAGCGCTCTCGGAGAAAAGATACGATGCAGGAACAGCGAAGTCGTGATGACCTGATGAGGACGGAGACACACGCTCAACCGTTTCAGCCAGCTTCTCATGATGCCAGGATTCATGCTCGGCACAACCATCCTTCCCATTCTTATCAGAGCGCGGCGTAAACTCTGGTTCGACACCTTGCTCGAAGATAATCTCGCATTCATTTGGTGCCGGGAGTCTTTTGAAGTCCGCAAACGCCGACGCGATGACGTCGCGGAAAAATGGCTTCTCCTCATTGCGCTCTACCAATGGCGTAATTATATACATCGCCTTACGCGCGCGCGTCAAAGCGACGTACCACATACGGATATTCGATAGAAGACTCTCATCCAACCTCTCGCTCAGCGCCTTCGCCGTTTTTGGATTCAGCGCCGCCTCATCTACCGACAGATGCGGCAGTACCCAGCCGCCTTCGGGTGCACAAAGAAGTTCTTGATCATCTATGTCCGCAAGCCACGTTGCGCCCTCGGCAAGCGGAACAATCACGCGATCTAGCGTCAAACCCTTGGACCGATGAATCGTGAGAATTCTCACCACGCCCGAAGATGTACCCTGCTCGCGCTTGAACGAGGCGGCGAGGAACGCCTCGAATCCATCGATAGAGAACCTGTTGGCGTTACGTTGCTCATACGCGACCGCCAAAGCGACCATTTCGCGAAGCCGTTGCTTTGAAAGCTGATCAAGGCCCGCTGAATCCTCCAAAAGCGCATGGCAATACTTCTGAAGCGTACGAGAAAGCCCCTGATGTGAAAGGTTCGCAGCCACGATGCTCGACACAAAAGCCGCCGAAAGTTCATCGCCATTCTTCTGCGGGAACAAAATCGAACAAACCGGAAATAGTTGGCTCACCGTTTTCCAGGCGAAGGTGTCCGCAGGATGTTCCGAAAGGCGGAGGAGATCGACAAGCGCATTCACAACGGGCAGATCCGAAACTGCGCTCATTCCTTCCCACACAACCTTAAAACCTCTTGAGCGCAAATACTCCGCGACCTCATTCCCATCATCGTTCGTTCGCACGAGAATACCGACCGACTCAGAGCTGTCAACATCATTATGTTGCGACCTGATGCGCTTTAACTCATTCTCGAGCGCAGGTAAAAGCACATTCATTTTCGCCTCGCCCTCTGAATCTGGAACGCCCAATACCTTGACGTAGTCACCCGCTTTAGGAACTCCATCCTTGAATACCGGCTCATGCACCTTCCAACAGTCGCTGGAAAGCCACCGTTCTATCGCTTTAATGCGTTCAGACGGCAGAACGCCGCTCGTGCGAAGACTCTTCTCGCCGAAGACGGCGTTAATAAAATCGCAAATATTCTTCTCGTAGCGATACGATGTATTAAGATCGTCTATTTTCCCGAACGCACTATCCGTAAAAGCGCCCCACGACATCATCTCCATAAATGGTCCATCGTTTCCGCCGCGCCAGGTGTAGATGGACTGCTTAAGATCCCCGACAGTCATCACCGTCCGCCCTCCGCCAGAAGTAGCCGCCTCAAAGACAAGCGACTTAAGACATGCCCACTGAAGTTCGCTCGTATCCTGAAACTCGTCCAGCGCCCAATGATCGAACTTCTCGTCGAAACGATACTCGAGATTCTCAAGGGCAAGAGCCTTCTCGGAGTCTTCCCTGGCTGATGAGAACTTAGTAAAGTCCGAAAACGTCAACTTGCCCTTCCGCCGCGAATTTCGATTGTATACTTCTTCGATAAATCCGACGAAATCGATTTTTGCCTTAACCTGCTTCAAAAGGCGCTGTACGCGCAGGTTGAACATGTGGCGTATCGCGGCGCGAATTGCATCTGCGCCATCCTTACCGCAGTTAAATACATAATGTAAGTTCCTAAAATCATATTCGTATGATTCAGCATCGCTGTTATGCACGAAATGAAGCATCAATTTCCTTACGCCCTCCGTTACGTCAAAAACCTGCGTACTTCCATCATATGCCCTACAAAGCCCAACAAACCGCTCTTCATAAGAAACAACATTCTTCTGCTGGATTTCACAGAATGGCAAACTCGACAAGTCTGGACATTCGCTCTTCACGGGAATGCCGAGCGCCTTTAGCATAGACTCTACCGTCCAATTCCTGCAATCTGGATAGCGCTCATAGAACTTGCGCCATGTCTTCAACAACGACTTAATCTTGTCATTGAGTACGCGCGGCAGTTTGCCGTCCCGCGTGGCAGCAAAGACTTTGATAAAGTCATCGGTCTTCTCGGTGCCTTGCAGGATTGCGCGAAGCGCGTCTTTAAGCGCATCGTCTTCGCCCGCAGAATCAAGAACCTCCACCGCGTGTTGAAAACCCATCTCCAGCGGAAAGTTGCGTACCATGCGCAAGATGAAACTATCGAGCGTCGCAATCGTCCCCAAGTGCTGAGTATCAATTAGGCTGCGCAAGAGAGACGCAAACTCCGACTTGTTCCACAACTTGGGAGTTTTAGAAGCCTTAGATATCTCCTCCGACTCCTTCTTCGCATTATCATCGCTATCAGCCGCCGTCCAGAGTCGTTCAAGAATCTTGGTGTAGATTTCCTGCGCGGCAGCACGCGAGAATGTCAAAGCGACTATCTTCGCTGGATCGACTTTACCAAGCAGCATCAACCGCAAATACCGTGTCGCTAGGGCATAAGTCTTACCTGTTCCCGCCGATGCCCTGATAAGCAGATTTCGCTCACTCATTTTTCAAGCTCCTTCAATTTTTCCTCTTGCTTTTTTAGCCAGTCACAGGCGCTGTCTCCCTCCCCAAAATCCCGCTCAGGCGAAAGCATGAATAGGCGTCCAAAATCATATAACTTTCCATCTTCACTGGCTCGCGGAGGCCAGAAGATGTTGGCCTTTATCCGTTCGATGGCAACACGAGCCGTCCTGAGCGAAAGGTCAATATATGGTTTCACGGAACGAACATCAACAGCATCATCTGTCAAGACTAGATACTCGTATTCCTCGATTGGCCCGTTGAATCGTTCAGGAAACTGCGCCTTAAGGCACGCACCATAAAGTGGCAACTGGATTGTAAGCATCCTCACACGAACCTTTACTTTTCTCTTCCCCTGCGGCTCAATCACTTCTTCAATCGGAAGTTTTAGTCTATTGGCAAATTCAATATCTGCTGACCCCTTTGAGCGAATATGTCCAGATATATCACCTTTCTTATCCCAAGTCTTGTAATCGATAATGCGAAACTCCTTGCTGCCGTCACGACAAACTCGATAGTCGACGCGATCAACAAAACCTTTAATCGAAACATCCAAATCCTTGAACGGCTTTGAGAAATAAGGTATCTCCGTCCCTTCAACACGCCAGCCCTCTTGCGCCCATTGGGCCTGAATCGCGGCGAAGCGCAAAAGCCGATCGCGAGCCGACTGCAACTGAAGAGAGATGTTCACAGTCGGATGCAAACCAAATCGTTTAATCTCCTCATCAATTATCGCATTCAGTGCAACTTTAATGGACGCTTCATCCGTCAGCGGATTATCCTTCTGCTGATTTGCAAAAAGTTCCAGCACACGATGCACAAAAGTACCGTAGTCATTGTGCCCTAGCTCCTTCTTCTCCTCATAGCGGTCCCCCATCCCGAGTCCATATTTAAGAAGATACTCTAAAGGAGATTTCAAATAGGTGTCGATTGCCGAAGGCGAAAGATATTCCATGCCATCTTTCTTCTTAAGCGCGACTTCATCAGGCAACCGCAAGCGCCATGCATCTGAAATCTTTCGAGGCGGCGTCAACGCGGTTTCGCCCGCGTCGCCGAAAAGGCTTTTTACTCGCGAAGCCAAAACTTCGTCAGGACACAGAAAAAGAAGTCGACTCGGACGGCAGATGTCGCCCTTCGCGTTCGTGCGTGCGACGTATGCGCGGACGGCGTGCGGCGCATGAGAGCCAACGAGCTCTTTGAGAAGCCATGAGTCACGCGCAAGGCGCGTCTCATTCGACGTAAGCCCAAGCGCGGCTCGCAGCTCGTTCGGCAGAAACGCATGCCCGACTACTGAATCTGGCACCGCACCTTCGTGAAGGCCCACTAAAGCAATCTTGTCGCCTAGGCTCCATACAAGCTCAAGCCACCCTTCGGTTCTCACCACATCCGACTCCTCGGACTCAAGCGAATACGAGACCGACCCCAAAATACGCCGCGCCAACGCGATCCAACTCTCGTCTGAAAACGCCAACTTACCGATGCTCTCGCTCGAAAGCATCGCGAACACGTTTCGCACACAGTCCACCGCCTGCGAAAACTCCTTATCAGAACGAGTCTCGCCAAAAGACTTTTTGGAAAAGATTCGCCCTAGCATGTCACGCAGAAAGTCAACGAGCGACCGATCTTTTCGAGACTCCTCAGCCCAGTCCAGAAATCCGTTGCCGCAGTCAACAAAGGCGGCTACAGCCTCCTTGCCGTGTTCAATTTCAGGACACTCAAGTTTCCCTTCGATAAAGGTCGGTAAAGATGCGTTCTGATAGATATCAAGACCCTGCAACACCTTAGATCGGCCGGTAGCGAGTCCAGCGGACTTCAATGCGACGAGGACATCATCAGAACGCATCAGCGCAGCAAAAGACGCCCACGGTATCCCCGTAGCCGACGGACGCCAGAGCGCCAGCAGGTTTTGGATAAGAATACCCAACGAAGAGACAGCCAATCGATTTCGTTCTGGGTTCTGAATTACATACCCATCGTTGAGAAACGCCGCCGAAATCACAGTAAAGAGCTCGGAATCGCAAAGACCAAGAGTGGGCAGCTTCATGCCAGAACCTTGCGCCGGAAAATCGTTGACCAATCGCTCTGCGAGCATCCTATCGTCTGGCAGACTGACAATATCTTCGTCGCCGAGACCAGAAACTACTGGATGCGCTTCCCCCGTCCAACATTCAGCCTTAGGGCGTCCCCACTCGTCGAAACGATTTCGATCAGATTCCTCACAGTGAAGGAGCGTCGTAATCTTCACGCTATCCGCGTACTGCGCCAATACGTCATGCAGTACAAGAACAGGATCCGCCAAGGCTGGAAGGACGATCTCACGTATTTCCGGATCAAGCTTCACGGCAGATTTTCTTGCGAGAGCGACGGACGCGACCTGAAGACGCAATCCGTACTCCTTCAGAAAGCCGAAAAATTCCGTTTCGAAAGACGCTAGTTCATCCCAACGCGCCTTGTCATCCCCTAGAGCCGACTCCAGCACACGCGCCGCAACCTCATTCGCCGGCACATCCTGCATCAAGAGCCCCTTTCCAGCGAGAACACGCCAAATGTCCAACATTTGATCGAGAAGCGCGAACCCGGCATCCGGGTCAACTACTGCCTGCAGATCCGTCGTCTCCTCCGCGCGCTGAAAAAGATGCGGCCAGGACGTCAAGGCGACGTTCCGCTTCTCCGAGAGGAAACGCATAAACAATGCGGCAACTTCAGCCTCATTCGCTTCACGGAGCGCCTGATCGGACGGAACAACGAGATGGAACGGCTGAACGACGCGCGGCGGCAGAATCCCGCCCCAGCCGTTTCCTGCGGCCTTCTTCGCAAGCGCAAGCCTCAAATTCCTTCCGCTCTGCGCCGTCGGCACGACAACCATCAGATGTGCGAGCGATCGCGCCCCCGAAGGATCGCGCTCGACCTTTCCGCACAGCCAGTCGACAACCTCATCGACCAGTTTCCGCATTGGATTTAAAAATGCAATCATTTCCATCCCTCCCGCCCCACATCATCAAGAGCCATATCGACTGTAATCTTAAACATTTCTATCTCCTTTTATTATCTTACGGCTTAAACACTTGTGTCTTCGGCTTCGTCTCCTGAGCGATTTTCCGCCTGTCCGCATCTGTAAGTTCAATCGCTTTGAATTTTGGATTAGAATAAAAAATTGTCGCAGCCGGGAATGACTTTCCGATATCAGCATTCGCACATCTCATAATGCCATTTGTATCAAACGAATATATTTGAAACACCCAATGGTTATGCTGACTCTTTTCAAAACTCTGGAAAAAGGCGGAGTGTCTGAAATAAATCTTCCCGTTGATATTCACAATATCCGAAGTTTCAATACCATAACCCTCTATAATATTCTCAACTCGGCCGCCCTTCCCGTCTGAGACAATAAAATGCGCATTATACCCGCTAGCATTCAATCCATTCCCCATCCAAGGAATAATAAATACAAAATCCTTAAATCCGTCATTATTGAGATCGACACCCACACCCTCTGAATATTTAGAAACAAACTCACTATCCGACTTCACATCCTCGACAAACCACTTGATATTCTTCTCTGAAAGCACGCTTAACTTTGCAGGGGTAGACTTTAATTCTGGTGCCCAACGTTCCATCCACGCATGCGCTCCCGATGAAAGTGCGAGAAGTAATATTATTATTCCGGCTTTTCTCATTTGCCTATACTCCGTGTTCAGTTTATTTTCAATCTTTAATGACGTTATTATACCAAATATCTGTTCCGTTCATATAAGCTGACTCAACTTGACCGTTCACTCCGATCTTACGGACAAGTCGCCCGCTATTTTCGTAAACAAACACATAATTGTTCCTCTCAATAGTGCAGTACATATTTTTCCTTTCTTGATTTTTAGGCAGACACAACTTTTTTATAAGCCTCTCTATTCTAATAAAAACCCTCTTTTAAATAATTCTTACTAATAAAAAAATGTTTTGAAAAAGAAATATTCAATATCAGTGATGTTAATCAATGCCTATGGAACAATAAAGTCGAAGAAATGAAGTTTGGTTTATTCGATCGGCTTAATCGTTGATGAATATTGCCCACACTATGGGCAGATTTAGAAATAGAATTTGTCATACTATTCTCGTAATAAAAAAAGGAGAACAGTATGATAAACGACACAAAAAACAATTATCTGAATAAAACCCTCGAAAACACCATTGCAGAGGTTTGGCATAAACTGGTTTTATCTGTTGCCGATCAAATAAAAAATGATGATCTCTCGAAAACTCCTTGCGACATAGTCTCCGAATCTATTTCATATGCACTCAAAAACAAGAAGATAGATTGGAACAACAAGACAAACGCGAAAAAACACCTTTACTATTCAGCTAAAAAGGTTTGTTCTTGGATTATTAAGAATGAAAGAAAAAAAATTCAAAGATCTATGGTGAAATATACACTTGATACATATACTAAAAATGAAAAAGGTGGATCAGTCACAGATGGCTGGCTTATATCAAAATATTCACACGACGAATATTGGAAAAAACACGCGATTGATAACTTTTTTATTACTGGCCATCTGGCACTCAAGAAGCTTGATACCTTCCTTGCAAAGAAAAGTGTATCAAAACGCGATATTGATATTTACAAAAGCTGGGAACTCTACAGCGTTCCAACCGCCATTGTCACCGAAAAATACAAAATCTCGACAAGCAATCTTCACAAGATTGTTTGCACCGTAAACAAAATCATCTCCCGCTATGGCCGAGAGCTCCTAAATGCCGCCTAAGCAACAAGGGTCTGATGTCGAAGAAACCAGACATCAGACCCCCATTATTAATTGTTTTGGCTGGCGATACTCTAAAACCCCGTCTGGTATGGGTTTAAGAACAAACAATTTTTCAACTCCATCTATATCAACAAGGTAACGGACGACAGATGGCACTGGCAACCACGAATCAACATCCAACGCGAATGGATTGTAACAAAAGTTGATTATATGCTGCCGCATCGTCTGAGATTGTATTATTAAAATCTCATCAACCAACTTAAACCGATCCTTTATCCAAGAAAGCACTTCTTCTTTCGTCCCAACCGGCAACTTTTCCCCTTGAAACTCATCGCTTCCATCAACTTGGCAGCGATACTTTTGGCGGCTTGCCACCATGTCTGAAATAAAATTAGCAACCGGGTTATATATATACATTCATTTACCTCCTGTATATAAAGGCATTATTATTGATAAAAAACATTGCCCTATATAATACAATCTCTCTTTGCATCTTTATCTTTTACAGTGAACGATACTTCATTGAAACAAGCAACTCTAACTTGATAAATCTCAAGCCAATCAACTGGCGAAAGTTTGTCAAGATTACAATACCTAAAGCATTCTGGCTTTAAACATATAATTTCGCTCCACTTTTTTCCCGAGATACTTTCCATATTAATAAACTTCCCAAAGCCTGCCGCGATAACAAACGCTAAATTCTCTGTGGAATAAGGCATTTTCTCAGCACACGCCCTAATCTCATCTTCATTCTCGCGCTCCTGATGATGCGTATAAATATTAACCCAGTCTTTCCCGCATATTGACTCGAATACATAACGCGGACATCTCTCAATAAGCTCAGGCAGCCACTGCATCGCAAACACCCAATCATCAACATCCCACTTATCAAACGGGCAAAACTCACTTGACGCCCATCCATAAAATTTTTTCTCAATGCTAAGATATTTAACCCAATCAGCAGCCCGAAGGGATTGGTAATTACCACTATCAACCATTGAAACTAAAGTACGATATCTACGACTACTTCGTTTTCTTTGCGTATAAGACATATCTACTCCGTTTAGTTTATTCCGGTTCCCCTTCTTGCGTTATATACCGTATCCATTAATTCGTATTCTAAGTCTAGCTTCTCTAAATCTTTCACAATAAGTTTTCGTATATTATCAACATGTCCAAAAATACAAAGTTGACGATAGAAGTCATTCGCCCATTCTCTTTCGGCTCTGGGATTTAAATTGCGCCCAATCTTCCTGCAATACTCCCAAAACAAATCAGTAAGGCATCGCAATCCCTTAAGCTCATCCCTTTTCTGGCGAAGCACGACCTCAAGAGGAACAATATGATCAATTGAAACATCTCGAAGTCCTTGCCTTGCTTCTTCCTTAACAATCCTACTTCTATCAGGGGTATGCGTCATCATTTCAAACTCCAATCCCTCTTTCGTTGCAACTAGCACCGTCCCATCACTAAGAAATCTAAATTGCCTTACCTCAGAGAAGTGAACCGGTGAAGGACCTGAAGTTAAAATCTGCATATCCATCAAGTCATCTTCCATCCATCTTTTCCACTCGTTTCCCCTACTATTCCTAAAGAGTCTCGTTAGTAAGCGTGTTGGAAATAACAAGTTAAACGTCGGATAATATCGACTTTGGGTTTTAAGTCGCCCAATAAATGCTCGCTTAAGCTCTCTATGTGTATATACCGCAATCTGGGCTGGGACATTCACCTCGTTTACGCGAAGAAGCCGTGTCGTTTGTCGTGATTGCAGTTTATTTTTTTGCCAACTTACTTTTTTAATCTCTTTAGGATATGCATCAATATCTTTATTATACACATCCATTATATCATGCAAAAACTCCTCGAATCTATGGAATGCACTACGCCAGTCATTCCATTTTTTACGTTCCATCCCTCTGACGTGACGAATCCTATCCTCAATAAAGAATGAACATTGCAACAACTTTTCTTCTGACAAATCATTACAATAATCTATTATCGCCCCCTCAAAACACATTTCACCAAATTGTTCATTAAAAGCTAACCTGAGTTTTTTAATATAAGTCTTATATTGATTTGCAGAATTTATTTTCAAGCCAGTCTCTGACAAAAGCCATTTACGAAAATCATCAAATATCTTCTTAAACTCATTACATTTATTCAGAGGAAGAGGCTTTGAGCTTTTGGACTTACAATTTTTCTGCATATTCCTAGATGAAGTTATATTTTCGTACACTATCTTCCCTTGCGCATCCTTAAAATTCACATACTTTTTAACTGCCGCTCTATATGTTGCGGTCCCATTATAAATATCCCCATTGATTGGGATAGAATGCCGTGCAGGATTATTTAACATTCTGTCTCTCGAGGAATATGTTAACAATGAAATCAACCATTCACAACGGTCATTTTCGTAGCACATATCAAGATCAATGCGTTGATCTCTTTCTACTGTAGCGCAATTTGCAACACGATTTTCTGCAGTTGACCTCTTAAGCCCGCAAGACATCAGCCAATTTTTAAATCCACTAGCATTCATACCAATTCTCCTTACATTAATAATTAAAACCTTCTCACTATAAGTATTATTTCTCAGATTGCACATCCAAGAAACGCTTCCACCACTCAATTCCGTTTGTTAGATTACCATGATGATCCAAGGCATCAAACTCTTCCATAGAATACTTTTGCACCTTCTCAATTAAACGCCTAAACTCGTCAGCATCCAAATCAAAAATATTTTCACCAACCAAACCATTTTTAACAAGACGGTTAATATATGTAATATATGTTATTGCAGACCCCTCGCAATAGTTTCTACCTGTGCGAGGATTAATTTGACTGATATACCACTCACGAAACAGATCTTGATTATTCATTATCTTCTTCCTTTCAATTTTTCACAAAACTCATTTTCTTTCCAACCCTATCAACAACGACGGTGAAGTTGTTGAAAAAGTCGTATCCGATTACGCCTTCGGGTGGGACATACTCTGGATTGTCATTTCTGTCGCCACAGAGGATGTTAAACGATTGACCCGATAATTCGCAAGAGACATTGCGCATAGGAGCCTTAAAGCGCCCCTTAGACCAACCGCATTCATCGGCAAGGCACGCCGATGGAAATTGCGCTGAGAGATTATGCACATACGAATACGCCGCGCCAGTATCAATATAATACTTACCCTCTACGCCGCCAACGGTCATTTTGACGAGCCAGCCGGAAGACCGGACCTCTATTGGAACCTCAACTCCTTCTTCAAGATAAATCGGATCATCAGATGTTATAATCTCCTTATTCTGATAATCGAATTTCGTATACCTCTTCAATGCCTGCATCCCTGCGACATGAAGATTAGGAATTTCAAAATACTCCTGAATAGGCAACACTACCCTATCAATAGCTTGGGGGTAACAAGTATCAAAAAAACAACGTTTCCCGTCAACTTCTACAATCGGAACTTTTTTAACTAATTCAAATTTCATAACATGATCTTGCTTTCCATTTCATATTGCTATTATACCATAATTCACAAACCTTTTAATGATTAACTATCCTTTAACAAGATCGGCAGCAACTCGGCATCCGCCGGACAAAAGTTAAGCGATTGCATTTCGTCTGGCGTGTACCAGCCGAGAGCTTCATGCTCAAGCGCAATAGGCTCAGCACCAGGCGCGGGCTCGCAATCAATCAGCGTCAGGTGAATGGTACGATCGGGATATGCGTGTGTAACCGCCGTGCGAACGCGCGCATTTACAATCTCCAAGGCAATCTCTTCGCGGCATTCACGTGCTAACGCTTCGCTAGGAGATTCGCCAGATTCTATTTTCCCACCAATAAACTCCCAAAGCCCTCCCTGAGCCTTCCCAATCGGGCGCTTGCCGAGGAGATAACGAGTCCCTCGACGAATAATTCCACCAACAACCTCGATAACTTTCGGTTCGCTATTCATATTCTTCCTATCTCAAGCACCGCGAGCTCTTAACCTATCTTCCATCCAATAAGGGATGGGAATACCTTTCGCCGCCAACGCATCGGCATAACCATAAAAGTTAAATTCCACTTCGCGAAATTTAACTTCTTTGCTAATTGAATCAAAGAGCACATACGTTGAACATGGTCGAACTCTAGGATAGCCGACAGATCCGGCATTAACGAGATACTGATGGTTTTTCTCCATCTCGAAGTCACATTCACGATCCTTCTGCCAACAATCTGGGAAATCTGGATCCGACACAAATCCAAGAGTAAATACAGCAGGAGCATGTGTATGCCCGACAAAGAGTATCTCTTCCTCTCGTCGCGTCAACGAATCCCGAGCATCAATCTTATACTGAATATAATCCATTCTCTCTGGATTTTTAAAATTCGCATGCGCAACGGCAAAACCATCTCCCTCGTAAACATAAGGAAGTGACTTGAGCCAATTAAGATCATCCAAGCTTAACTCCTGACGATGCCGATCAACGCCATGCTTTGCAGATCCAATCATATCTCCGGTATCACGAAGTCCTGCTACAGCGGCATCATGATTCCCCATTACAGTGGGGATTTCGCGCTCACGCAGAATCCTTATGACACCTGCAGGATCAGGCCCATAGCCAACTACATCACCAGCGCAGATTATCTTTTCTGCGCCGCAACTCTCTGCGTCCGCCAGCACCTTCTCAAGCGCTGTTGGATTTGCATGAATATCAGATATTATTGCGTATTTCATAATTCAAAATTTTATGTGCAATTACTCTTTCTAAATATTGTTCACCTCATACATTCTTTGAATTTCTCTTTTATCATAACATACTCCTTTTCATATATAGATAAAAACATTATGTCGCCACCCTTACGTACAAAAGACTCCATACATCGCTATTTTTCACATCACCTTATCCACAATGCCCCAATTTTTGGCGTCCTCCGCCGACATAAAGTAATCACGATCGGTGTCGTGAGCAACTTCTTCAAGCGTCTTCCCGGACGACTCCGCCAAAACGCCGTTAAGTATATCCTTGAGACGAAGAATTTCACGCGCCGTAATCTCGATATCGCTCGCTTTACCCTGCGCGCCTCCCCAGGGCTGGTGAATCATGATGCGAGAATGCGGCAATGCATGACGACGCCCCTTCTCACCAGCAGCCAGCAAGATTGCACCCATCGATGCGGCCTGACCGACGCAATATGTCGCCACGGGGCATTTTATCATTTTCATAGTGTCAAGAATTGCGAGTCCCGCAGTGACGCTACCGCCAGGCGAGTTAATATACATTGATATTTCCTTTTTAGAATCCATCGCCTGAAGGAATAGAAGTTGAGCGACAATAGCGTTAGCCATTCCATCTTCAACCTCTCCACTTACAAAAACGATGCGATCCTTTAAAAGGCGCGAGTAAATATCGTACGCGCGCTCACCTCCGCCAGAGCTTTCAACAACCATCGGCACCAACATATTTTTCATCGACATGTTTTAATCCTTTCTTTACCTATATAAATTAACATCAACCCAATTATCTTATTGATTAAGAATACAATATTAATAGCGTCTTCTAATGCAACATCTTACTCAAAAACTTACGCTGCATGACGAAAGTTAAAATTACGCCACTTTCCAAGAGCGTCAGCGAAATATTTTTTACCATATTTTTCAAAAACTTTCATCATACGAAACTTAATTTGATAAATATTATTCTCGGTAAGATCATATTTCTCGGCTAAAAGTCTGGACGATTTCTTATACACAGCGGTTTCAATATAAATGGAAAGATCTCGCTTACGCAAACCCTTATCTTTTACAAGATTCTTAAGAGCCACAGAAAGAACATTCGATAACACGTTCTTATCAAGAAATTCGCCGGCATAACCGGGAACGAATACATTTTCAAATTCTTTTGACATCTCTTCTACATACTTGGCATGAACGACACAATGTTCCTTCATATGACTGAGATAGGCTCTAGCCTGCCAATAAAGGGCCCAAAACCAACCATTTTCGGTTTTAGGCATTTTTTCACCGTAAGCCGCCTTATCTTTCTTATTCATCAACTTGTCAAAGGCATACTCCACCGCATCTTCACGATCGGCTAGGCAATAGATAGAATTGAGCTTAGCGAGAAGATTCTTACGGAAGAGAGAATAGTATTCACCCCAAACATTACGGGTAGGAAAATCAACGGTAATTTTTGAATTTGTATTCATTTTTTAATTCCTTTCTTTAAGTGATGTTAATAATTTCAATTTTAAAATCAATTTCACGCTAACAATATCAATTAAAACCAATTTTGTTAACTAAAATCATATCATCACACTTATAGCAAATAGCGTGCCAAGATAAAAATAAGCGGCGAAAAGGCTTAATTTGCCCTTTCGCCGTTCAATAATAGAACACCTGTTCAAATTGTAATCAATTACACATCTGCACCAAGCTTAGCGAATGTAAAATCTTAACAACCTAAAATGCCCAATAATCAAGCCATAAATACAATCATACATCCCTTTTAGACGACTTCAAAAACGCTATTTTCATTATAGCTCCACACAGAAGTCCCACACCAATCCTTCTTTTTCTTAGACCACTCTATCACTTCATCTCAACCGTAACTTTAAAGAAGTTATATTCACTTTCCTTGCCCGTCTTGACTTCTATCCAATCAGCGTCATTCAGCGACACCTTTCCGTAAACGGTATATTTGCGGAGGGACTTTTCACTATCCGACAACTGCGGCACAACAGAGATAACAGGCTTATCATCAACGATTTTTATAGTCGCAGTAAAAGCGTCATTGATATCAGTAGGATCTGTTCCCGCTACATAATCATGCCAAACCTGCAATGAATTACCCGCGGCATCTTTCTTTCCCGTCGGCTTTGTAAGCGACAACGCAAAATTACCGCCAAACTTCTGAACATATTCTGGATATTTTTCTGCCCACGATTCAGGCACTGCGACTGGACCGCCCTTGATCTCAGTAATAACGACCACGAATCCTGAACTTATCACATCTTTTTCGTCTCCGTCTTCCGCTACCGTTTCGTGCGCCTGCATATACCCGAAATCAACCGGCCACTTCTCCGGAACACCCTTCTCGTAAGGTGAAATCCAGCCATATGTATTCTTATTAATATGAATTTTAAAACGCTCATAATACCCGTAATTACGAAAAATCATTTCACCGAACGGTGACTTATCACTCACGTTTGGAATCACAAGTCGAGGCGCATTACCTTTAAAATAAACGTCCTTAAGACTTGCGCATCCATGAAAACAATCCGCCCCAAGCCGAGACAAAGTTTTTGGGAAAGTGATCGATGCTAAACTAATGCAATTTGAAAATGCATTATCGCCAACCATCGTAACGCCGCTTTCAAATGTAACATTAGTCAAATTCCAGCAGTCCGAAAAAGTTCGCGCCCCAATCTCTCTAACGGTCGAAGGAATTTTTATACTCCGAAGCCCAGAGCATGCAATAAACGCCGCCTCATTTAGCTTTCGCACAGGCAGACCGTCAATGTACGCAGGAACAACTAGGTCTCCATCAAAATCAGCATTAACAGCCTGATATGTCCTTGGGAAAGAAATCCCCAACACGACATACGATGCATTCTCCTCACCCATCCGCCCAGGCTCGCACACCTTCATATAATTCACAGGCGGATTATCCGTATCCTCCGCCAAATACGGATAGACTTCATATGGCGGATTGGAAATCGCTATCGCTGACAATGGGAATAACAGCAATAATAAAACTTTTTTCATCATTCTTTCCATGCCTCACAAGAAAAAACACATTGATCAATTCTCATATGCAAACACCTCATCGTTTGAACATATACGACTTCGGCTTCGTTTTAAGAATTATTAAGATACCGACTTTTCTCATTTGACTATACTCCGTATTCATTCGTTTAAAGTTTTTATTTTGTAATTATACCAAAAAAAACATCAAGAACTTCGCATAACTTCTATCCCTTCTCTGAATCTATCATACAATGAAATAGAAGTTATGCGCCGATAACGTTAATTATTACACCTTACTATGCCCCGAACCCGATTGTCGCAGTTTTATGTCCATCCTTCTTGTGCGAACACTCCTCCTTGAGTGCTGCGATGCGATCCAAGTTCGTAATCTCGTCTCCGAGATAGAACTGCTCTTGGCGGACAGTGCGAAAATCACCGGGAGCTAAGTTAGTAAGCCCGTTAAGCTCGGCTAATTCTTCTTTCGAAAGCTCAGTCTTAAACATTTTCTCAAAGAAGGTTTTCTTTCCCGCATCATTTAAATAGTCGAACTCAAGCTTGAAGGTGAAGCGGCGCATCACGGCAGGGTCGAGATTCTGGCAGAAATTCGTCGCGGCGACCATCACGCCGTTAAAATTCTCCATCTGCTGAAGAAGTTCATTAACTTGAGTCACCTCCCAGCTTGCATGAGCATTTTCACGCGTCTGAAGAAGCCCATCAATCTCGTCGAAGAAGAGAATCGCTTTTTCGCGCTCCGCACGGCTAAAAGCGTTGGCAATATTCTGCTCAGACTGCCCGACATACATGCCGAGAATATCCGACCCCTTCATGACGATAACCTTTCGGTCGAGTTCCTTGCCGAGATATTTTACGAACTCCGTCTTACCCGTACCGGGAGGCCCGTACATGAGAAGGTTCATTCGAGGGCGATCTTCACTTTCCGCATTGAACGAGTCGTCAAAATAATTGCGAACTGAGCGAACAATTTTCTCTAATCCAACCTTTCCTTTGATATTAAGTCCGTCCAGAGAATATCCTTTAGCAGGGAGAAAACGATTCGAATCCTTAACATTAAGGAGTTTGCAATGAGGCTTCATAAGTGCAGCCACCAGCTCGTCGACCTTTTCTGCCTTAGGATTGAGGCGCTTGACATTCTCTAAGACTAGCGAAATCCCGCCAGCATTAGTCGCATACTTCCCTGCATACTCCTCGATTTTGGCCTCTCCGATCAGCTTGCCCAAAGCGAGCTTGTCGACAATATTGCGCCAGATAGCCATACGCTGAATACTGTTCAGTTCCTCAAAGCAGATTGAGTAGTCGAAACGCCTGCGAACACTTTCGTCTATTTCATACGCGGAAGTATTTGAAATCCAAATAGCCGGCATCTTCATCTCATCAAGGATCGTATTCACAACGCCCTTTTCAGTCGATTTTCTGCCACCACCGAACATCATTCCCATAAATGAAACACCACCGCCTCTAAGAAGTTCATCGGCCTCATCAATAATGACGAGCGACTCAGAGGGAGATTCCTGCTCATTACAAATTTGAATCCCCATCATACGCGCCTCGGATTTCATATTGCGCCCGTCGTCATCACCCTGCTTAATCTCCCATGCGGCACGACCGACCTCCTTCGCCAACGCACGAGCAAATGAAGTCTTGCCGGTCCCAGGAGCGCCATAAAGAAGAATATTGCACTTCTTCGGATTCGCATTTAGCATCTTTTTAAGAAGTTCACCATCCTTCATCGAAAGATCTCCGAAATATTCCCAAGGAGTAATCTCCGCCGTCTCGTTTTTCTTGTAAAATCTGCGCTCAATGGCGTCAGCGTTCGCCCCATCAATAAAATTCCCGACAGAGCGAAAATTAAAGTCCCAGTCGTTATCAAGAATCTCAAACTTACGAAGTCGGCCCTTCGGAGTCAGCTCATTGAGAATTTCAGCATAAGCGCGGTCAAGCGCCATAGCGATATAGAGAGGCTTATCACGGCTTTCAATTCGGCATGGCCAGGAAAAGCATGTCTGATTAAGGACATACATAACCATAATTACATCATATTCAATGTCACTGAGCTTTAAAATACGCTTAAGATCCAGGAACCGATTCTCAATGGCCTCATTCTTGACTTTCTTATTATCAGCCTGCATGCAATCAATAATCGCGTTTAAAACGACACGGCATTTCGCCCTGCTTTTTTCGTTATTCCAAAGTGCAGCGAAAATGCTATCGAGTGAATCGCTCAAATCAAGGCGCCCGCGGCGGGAGCGAGCATTCTTCATCACCTCAAGTTCATCCTCAGAATACGCTGCCTCTATAAGTTCAACCGCCTTATCATGATCAAAACAGTTGCGAATGAGATCAAAAAAGCTATCGTCTCTAACCTCATCACGATAATTCGCGACCATATTTCTAAAAAACCTCAAAAGTTGGCTGAACAAAAACGCTTGAGGAACCTGTTTGAATTTTGCCATTGTGTATTTCCCTTTCTTATTATTAAGCACCCAAAAACTCATCTTTACCGAAAAACTCTTCAGCCGATACCAAATCATCACTATCATTCCGGCTTATATTAATTCTATGACTTATGGAAGACTCTCTTCTGATTTTTTCTTTAGCGGCCTGTCGTGTAAGCCCATGAATTTTCATTACCATCTTAAGTTTAATTTCATTAAATGTTTTATTATTCATATCTATATTTACCTTTTTATATTCCTAATCCTTTACACTATACAATAACGATAGCTGAACAGCCATCTTACTGGAAAAAATTAGCTTTTTAATATTTTTCTATATGACACATTTGTGTTTACAGCACATTCCCTTTTCGACAAGAAGATTACGGCAAACAGCGTGCCAATAAAAAACAAACGGCAAAAAGGCACAATCCGCCCTTTCACCGCTCAAAAAATGAACACCTATTCTATTTTACAACGCCCTGCGTACTCACCCTTTTATCAAATTCTGCATCTCTTTATAACTCAATCAAACCACTTCCCAATGCCCACCTTTATCAGGCCCAACACGACGAATGAGATTAGCGTCTTTTAGCTTTCGAATGTTCTTTTTGACACCGGCCACAGAAAGTCCAGTCGCATTAGCCAATTCAGCCAAAGTAACATCAGGCATTGATTTCATCACTCCTATAATTTTCTGGCTACTTTTCTGGCTACTTTTCTCGATAGCCATAGCCTCGTATGCCCTACCCTTAGCCTTAAGTGTCCTCAGTATCTTATCCAGCATAAAATCAATGAACGGTCCACACTCACCAGCTGCGGTAGAAGCGCGAATAGCCTGATAGTATTCCTGCTGATGCGCCCAAACTATATTCTCTACAGGTGCACCATAAAATTCGTTGCGCCAAGAACCGAGAAGCGCAGTCTGCCAGAGCCGCCCAGTGCGCCCATTGCCATCTGGGAATGGATGTATAAACTCAAATTCGTAGTGAAATACACAACTTTTGATTAAGACTGGATCTTCGCTATCCGCAAGCCAAGTAAATAGATCGTCCACAAGCGAGGGAACGTTAGCGAAAGGTGGAGCCATATGAACAACATTTCCTAACCCATCCACCACACCGACATTACAATTGCGAAGTTTTCCAGGGCGATCGACGAGCCCCTCTGTCATCAAGCCATGCGCCTTCAAAAGATCATCAATAGAATACGGATTGAACGACTCTATCGCCTCGTAGGCAGCATGAGCCCCCTTGATCTCATCAATCTCGCGCTGCGGTCCCGCCACATGCTTACCAGCGAGAATGGCCGTAATCTGCTCCTCAGTAAGAGTATTACCCTCAATAGCCGTAGTGCCACGAATCGTACGGACATGATTGATCTTACGAAGCCGAACGCCATCTGGACCTTCGAGAATAATTCTGTATCGTTCGATTGCAGCAGCAATATCGGCGATCAAATTCATCGCCTTACCACTAACCTTATACTGCGGAATATACCTTTCTGAACTCATTATTCGAATTATCCTCTTTCTATCATGCAGTATATTATTATAGCACATCTCCTATCGAAACTCTGTACAAACTACAGACTAACCATTCCTTCTTACCTCACGGCACCTCTTGAAAGCCCTTCTCCGCGCTCCAAACTAAAACGCCACAGCCGCCGCCGCATTCATCAATTCGCTCCGAATCCCAAACTCCAATCACATCCCACGAGCCATCATCAATCTTAAACGCCTCAATCCCTACAGCCGGGAAAACTCCATCCACCAATTCCACACCCTCCTCAACAGCCTTCGCCATAAACGTTTTTCCATCCACGACAGGCTCCCAAAGCGTCTTTACACAGTACACCTTACCCTCAAACTCAACGATTTCATCATTTACTTGACGCTGATACTTCATATTTGCCATATACTTTCCTCCTTTATTTGATTATGTTTACACTATACTCTTTTTCTGAAAAAAATCAAGGATGTTTATTTTCGCCCACAACTATATTAACGAGTTTATGACCTACAAGATACCCTTTACTATATATAATCGTCAGCCGAATGAAAATCTTATAGATTATTTTATTCGCATCGCATTATCCGACCTACTCTATAGCTTCTTTTACACTCAAGCGTGTACTATGAAGCAAATGCTAACTCTAATACTAATGTCATTATGTCAACACAATCATGTATGTGACACAGTACAACGCTGGAATCTTAGACAGTAACTTCTTCAAGAGGCGGCGATACACCACCTCTTGAAGATTCGTCCTGTCACTAAGAATAAAAAAATCCCTCTCCTAATAACTTCGTCGACTTCCTTGCTAATCAGCAGAATTAATTTCCTCCCCGCGCTATATAATAACGTTGATTATAATACGATAGTTGCTTAGTGTCTTCAGAAAACATTGAGGCATCGCCATTGAAATTAAAATTGAGCATGTCCATTCCACTATCCAACAATATCGTCACTCTTTTCTCCTCTCCATTCGTATCTACATATATTATCTGAAGCTCACGTCCGTGCTGAACATTTTGCGGATTACCCTCCATTTGACAAGAGAATTTTGATGGATCAACGCGCAGCTTATTAGCGACGTAATTTCGAAACTTATCCACGTCTTCATTAGCAATAGCATACCCCGCGACTCTTGCTGATGTCGATCTAAAACGAAACCGATCAAGATTAAAGCCATGCAAATCAAGAACAGGATGCCCAGGCTTGTCAGCAAGTGGCATTGTAACGATTTCTATGCTTGCACCATCGTCAAAATGGAACTCTTTCATCAGCCAGTAAAAGAAAATCCAACATTTCGGCGTCATAAAGTAACGATCTTCATAACGAACACTCTTAACTTGAATCTCTTCTGGTTTTATATGGAGCTGAGACAAAATATCCCTAGCCGTCAATTGGACATACGGCATTCCTGCTCTTGTGTATACTGGCGAAATCAGTTCTTGATTAATAGGCATCTGAGGCTCAACAACTGTCTCAATATTCAATAACTGCGCAAGTATTCCTTCTTGCCCAACAGTTGTCCAACATGACTTTCGAACAGTTGGCGTCAAAACATCAAGCCATGATTTACGAGCTAAATCAACAGCATTATCAAGCAACGAAAGTCGCATAAATATCCAATGATCTTCAACCGCAAGCCGCACCCCGCTGTCATACAAAGAATTAAAAGCATCATGTAAATTTGGCGACACTCTTCTAAATTTCAAGCGACCATGTGCTTGCATAAGCCCCCAAATTCGTGCCAATGCAATATATTCTAACTCTTCCGACCCTCCATTAAGTTCCTTAAAACAAACATTGATTTCGCATGTAGTAGAAGTCCGTCCTATCAAGTCTATTATAACGCTTCCCTGCTCAAGATCGGCCAATGTAATATTTGGATACAACAATGTAATTCGAGAAGTATTCTTGGTTATATTAGTCAACAAATCAATTGGATTCCTTACCTCCAACCCGTTAATAACTTCACTCTGATGACGCACCAATTGCTCAAGATTATTTCGTATCCACTGATAGGCTGATGCAAATTGTTCATCTGTTAACCTAGCAAACTCACGCGCATTAGAATATGTAAGCAATCGGTCTTGCGATTCATTAGCCGTAGCACAAACTCGCATCAATGCACCTTTAAGGAATTCATTAGTCCCGAGAGCTCTGACTTCCTCCAGAATTCTATTTTCTATCTCACTGAAATAACAGTCGGCGTCTCCATCTGTGGAATACAATGCAAAATGACATACTCGCTTACTTGCTAGTAATTTTGGCTCGCATAGCAAAGACCTACTATCAAGTTTCAACTCCTCTGCCGCATGACGATTTAATGCAAGTGAAATAAGTAATCTTAACGCCTCAGAACTATCATCCCTACCAAGCAACAAACCACCCTCTACATCAGTTATTGAAAATACTAAAGCAGGTACTTTTGTCCATGAAAGCAATTGTACATTATGTAGGTAGTGTGCATCATCTCTATCCCTAACAACATCCCTTTGCCATTTAATCACCTTATTTTTAGCTCGCTTTTGAGCATCCGACAAATTAGCATCTAGCTTCCAAACAACATTAGGAGCGTCAGGCGCAATACGACCTGATTCTCGATGTAAAATGAAACCATTCCCATCCGCACCCTTGTTCACACACTTCAATATTGGCATTTCATCAGGATTTTCAGACGAACAATAATAAAAGGATGCCGAGATGGAATTTTGAATATCCACAGCACCATCCTCAAAGCATGACGTTGAATGCAACTCAAGAAACATATCAGGAGATACATAAGTCATCTTTTTACGTGCAAGAGAAGCGTTAACAGGTTCAGATAGCGAACGATATCCTATAGGTTCAACACATCTTATTCTATAATTGGGTTCGTATTGATTCTCACAATAAGGACAGCGTACATTACCAACACCTAATTCTTGAGGAGGCGTAATTTCACCGCAATTAGGACACGTACCAGGCAGATACCAAAGCCTATATCTACTATCATCGTCAGCACCATAGTTAGGTGATAACGCATCAATAGAAGTAAATGTATGCCCCATTGGAATTTTATTCCCAGGCGTAAACTCTCGAATAGCAAGTAATTTCAAGCGCTGAATATCATTCTCACCCGAGACTAATGAAATTACATCAACAGGGAAACCATAGGCAGGAACAACTCGGTTATGAGTAAGGTACGAGATTAAATATTCCCCATAAATTGACTTAAACTGAACACCTAACAGATTTTTCAGCCGTCTCAATCGCGCATCGTTATGATTGCCGTTAATTTGGTCTCGCGCAGTTTTAAGTTCATCCAATTTACGATTCAACTCATCACTACACCTACGAAGTTCGGATTCAAGTTTTCGAATCAAGTCTTGTAATGATGCTCTCAAATCCTGTTCCCAAGCAGTACCAGCAACAATGCGACCAAATGATGACAAGAAATCTTGATTATCCAACTTCCCTTCAAGAAAACCACGCACAGAAAGATAACGCGGGCAATCTGTCTCATTAAGGTTTTCTATAAACTTCCTAACCTTCTCTAATTCATCATACACACGTTGTCTTTTTTTAGAGCGTCTTAATCCTCTTCTATCTAACCATTCAAGATGATATTCCAAACTTTCTTTATAATAATGTAAATGATCGGCATTAGCTAAAAACGTTCCGGCCCGATCCCAAGCAAGAATTGGGTTTTCGCCCCCGTTTGCTTGAAAATTGTGCTGCTCTTGTTCATACATCGCATCAAAAAATGCCCCTAACAAAAATAAGTACACATGCTGCTTGACCAATCCAGCCACCGAAGGGTTTTCAATCTTCGCAACAGAGAATATGTTTTCTCGTCTGAAAAATGACATTGAGTCTTGCTTAACCAACTTGTCCCAAATTGAGTCACTAAGAAATGTGAATATCATCGCCGTCGCCTTAGGGCCACGGCCAGCACGACCAGCACGTTGCAGATACCCGGCTTTATCTGGCGGCAGATTGGCCATAGTAATGACAGGCAGAGCACCAATATCAATACCTACCTCAAGAGTTGGCGTACATGAAATCACATTTAACTTGTGCTCCTTAAAAAGAGCCTCTACATCTTCAAGCGAATCGGTCTTGAGCTGTGCCGAATGCTCAGGAACACTCAAACCTCCCCAAGCGCCATCATTTGTATCTGTAATATGTTGATAGAAATAACTATTACGAACATATTCACACTCATTATCAGATAATTCATAGCGGAACACATAAGGATTCAAGGCAACACCTGGACGTCCCATCTCATACGCTCCATCATCATCTTTTGTCGGCCGCCAGTTATTGACCTTTACAAACAAATTCATTTCCCTAAGATTATCATCATTTAATTTTACAGGAATCTGCGAAGCGATATTTTGCAAATAACTGAAAATCGCTCTGCGCAAAGCTTCATTATCATCGTTTTCTACCAACCTAAAATACTTAAAGATAAAGTCATAAAGTTTACCACTTCTTGCATTGACAAAATCGTTTTCTTGCAAGAACATTTTCTCTCGCAAATCGTACCATACATATCCAAGACCAGCCCCTATAGCCTCATGCCTTTTTCTCGTATCTTGACTCCACTTTTTAGCCTCTTCCTTGATTTTTTGATTATAAGCTTGACAAAAAAATACAGCTCTTCGAGAACGAAATACATCTATTAACGCTGGCCCAACAACCTTCTTCCAATATTTTTCCTTTTGTTGCGAATCTGGATTATCATTACACGGAATAATCAGATGCTCAAAAAGAACATCCCTCTCTTCCCCAATCGGGCATAGTATGTCAATTGGAAGACGACTAATTGCTCCCGACTCCTCCAACGATCGCGTATCAGACGAAATCGCAAGTGCGCAAAACGCTAAGCTCGGAATTAAGATTTCTCTTTTTAACGTATCTTTTTCTTCATCTTTTAATTCATACAGATTTTGAGAAAGATGAAACTCATTGATATAATTTTGATTGACCAAACTTACAATGTCAGTTAGTCCAAGCATATTTTCGTTGTACTTAGACAATTCACGATAAATACAATTTTTTATAAACTCTTTCTGATGAGTTTCTTGAAGCATCGGTGCAGCATTCGCCGCACGGGCTCGACCATCAGAAAATATTAACATCTGACGCCCTTGCCATGATCTTTTACCAAGATAAACTTCTTCGTTTTCATCATTAGGCACCTCCACTGGAGGCAATTCAGGGAATAGAATCTCCGTATAAGTAGCAAGCCTCATATCTTGCGGCAAAAATGCCAACGGCACGAGAGAAGATCCTTCATACTTACTACTATCCTCCCAAACAGAAATAACCGTCCTGCCATCACGCAAAAGCCAATCATTAACATTGACATTACTTCTTTTCGCCCAAACAAATGCTCCTTCTCCTATTCCTCGATCAAACACATTCCATCCACTACCCATCCTCTGAAGATCAAAACCTCTCATATCCTGTTCTGTACGACGACGAAAATAAATCGGCCTTAATTGCTTATTCGCCGTACTTGCCACAACTTTTTTTCTAAATGGAGGTTGCGGCTCTTGTTCAAGATACGCCTTGAAGTAAATTCCTGACTCTTTTGTATTATTTGGTGTAACGGAATATACATCAACACCTCTTGTACCATTTGAGTAAACTGGAGTTAGCTGAAGTTTCCCAAGGGGTGTCTCATCTGTTATATCCAAGTCCGAATAAACGGCCCTTGGGATATCCATAAATGTGTGAAGTTTATAAGGCAAATAACATTTACCATATCCATCTGTTACATCTGCTGTACATTTTGCAAGCAACTCTACTTCTGAAGAAGTCAACTTCAAAAAATTCTTAGGTTTCACTTCTTGCCCGTCGCTATCAGACACCAACAGTTGCCGAATATCAGCTAATTGAGTTCTTTCATCATCAGTAAATTCACCACCAACTGGAATCTCATACTGAGGCCATGCTCTCTCTCCAGTAATTGCTTCAACCCTATTCTTACTAATGCCAAATAACGCAGAAGCAACAGACTTCAAGGTTTCTGGGCTGCCGTCACCAATTGTCGCACTCGTTGCGTAGAACCTTACATTATCTTTTGACACGTAAAACCGTTCAAGCGTTCGACGTATCAACATGTTTATGTCATTACCAAGTGCGCCAGAATACAAATGTGCTTCATCTAATACTATTGCCTCAAGTTTCCCCCTGCTATTTGCAAAGATAGTGCGGTCCTTATCTCGCAACATCATCCATTCTAGCATAGAATAATTCGTAATTAAAATCGTCGGCGGATTATTACGAATATCCGTGCGCGTTCTTTTATAATACTGTTGAAATTTTGTTTCGCCAACTTTATTTTTAAGATCCGTCTCCCAGTCACTCATCTTGTAGTCACCATCAGTCTCCGTCTCCCCGATATACATACCAACACTAATTTTAGGATCCTTTCCCATAACAATATCAAGAATTCGGCGAAGCTGGTCCTTCACAAGAGCATTACGCGGATAAATCATCAGAATACGAACCCCGGGTTCATCGAAGTTAACTTCATTTCGTATTAAATTGTTTATCATTGAATAAAGAAAACATTCCGTCTTACCTGAACCTGTTCCGCTAGAGACTATTATATCCTTCCCCCCTACACCACTTGTACGGATAGAATCAGCTTGGTGTTTATAAAGATTATATTCACCATTTACTATCTCAGGCTTTATGAAATTTTCCATTCCACGCGCCAAAACTCCTTCATCTTGAAGTCGCTCAACGCTCTCTGCTCCTGAAGGATACGGGAATAGCCCTTCAAGAACTGGTGCAGCATAAAGAGAAGCTCCTTCGTCTGTAGTAGACAACCATGTTTTACTAAGCTGCTCCCGAACACTTTTCCAGTAAGATTCCTCTCCATCACGCGGCGTATCTCCCATCGTTCTATCCAACAAGAAATGAATGAATTTCTTCTGTGTGTTCAAATATGCTTTTGCAGGATTAAATGTCATAACAATCTCCTTTTTTAATTTGAATGTATAAATTGATTAAAAGCCAAAAGTTCGACTAATTCTGTGAAGCAACATGGCGCATCCGAACTAGGTTTGTCCCCATCTTGCGGAGCACTAAATAATGCACTATCAATTCGCTCCAGCAACAATAAGTTTCTCTTGAGTTTCTGTGCACGTTCATCAAAACAAGGCCTCTTACGCCATTCGCACAATTCAACTGCCAAACATCTCAGAAACTCTCGTATTTCGCGTTTCCTCAACCCACAAAGAATGTTGTCGGGAGTACATCGCAACTGATCCATCAAAGGAAGTCCTGCATAAAATATATACGGCTTTTTGCGCATTATCTGTCTAGCCAAACTAGGAGTCGCCTGAATCCGCGCGATATGTTGACTCCAATTTAGCTTCACATTTTTATCACAGCAATACTCGCTGTACTGACCAAAGAAACATTTGCCAATACTCTTACTGCAAATCCATGTGTTGGGATGTCCATGTTCATGGGTGCTCTCAAACGAAAACTTAGCATTAATCACATCATATAATTCAAGGAATGTAGATAGTGCTAAGGTAGGCGAAGATAGCATTCTACATTGCAACTTAAAAGTATTTCCTTGCAAATACTGTTCCAGATATGTAGCGGGATGTTGTATGCCTACTTTTTGAATCGGGAACATCAACCTAGGCCAATATTTTTTGTATTCGTCCGCCAAATGGCGGTCTACTCCATGCGTACACGGGCTATTCTGACCAAAGTCATACCAATCCGCAAGAAAAGCATATCCACTTCTTTCGACTGATTCCCCCTGAACGTTCTTAATCACGCATCGATAAAGATTCAAGTAATCCCTGACCTCTGGTGCATGAATATTGACAACATTCTCCCAAACTCGATCTAGAACTCCTTTGACAACGCCCCTAACATCCTCTTTTTCTGACTGAAATAAATCAAGAAGTGTCTCTTCGTCCTTTATCGCAAGCGCATGTCTCAACTTTGAAATAATATCTAAACTATTAGTTTTCGGTTCGGCACTAGTCTCTCGAACAAAAAAGCCGCTTGAAACGAGCCGGTACTGGAATTCGCCGGCATTAATGAATTTCTGTTTCTTTGCAAGAAAACAAACACATCCCGAGTCCAATTGGTCGCCAATGGCTGTTTTGAAATTTGGCACAACAACAACCTCTTGGGCAACCTTTAAATCGTTATGTACTTGTGTTGTAAAATTGCTTTGACAAGGCAATTCGATAAAACCACTTTTGTCATCTAGCTTAGTAATCGGGCAACAGATGAATGACGTAGCGATCCCTTCATTAGTGTCTGGAATATCTGAAAAAGCAATATAATGACAAATTTTCAGCGTACCATTCTCTTCAAATTTGTGGCGTACCGTATGAGGTGATAATGCCCCAACGGCCGCATAGCGCAATTTGACAGGATCAATCGCCCTAAATTTATACATCCATATATCTTCATCGGATGTGCTTCGTATGCAAATTGAAAAGTAGTCACTGTCCTTATTGAGCTCTGAAAACTTGGCCACATAATCGCGCCAATGGAATGTCGTACACCCTTTTTCCCGAATCTTCTCTTGTGCAACGCGTTTAAGTTCAATATATTCCCTACCCTTAATAAGCAACACTTTGTATTCAGCATTACCCTCAAAAGGGACTACAACCTTACAGGTCAAATTGTAAATATCATCCTTAGCAAACCGCGTCGGCTTGCGCCAATCTTTTGACTCTGAAGGAATAGAAATACTCACCCCACTAGGAGTAATAAAAAATACTCCGACTCGGTCAATAGATCGTTTAATCGTTAAATTCTCAACCTCAAACTGAATTAACGAATCTCCGTGTTTATAGTTAAGCGTAGGAGATACCCAATCCCCTTTCCCACCTTGATATCGAATTGTAGCAGGATCCAACTCCTCGTCTACTTGGGATGGCATGTCAAAATCCCCAAAATCAACATTTACAAATATGACTTTAGTATTCGCTAATTCCTCGGAATCCCCACGAACCACAATCTTCCCACGTTTCCATAGAAATTTAGGTGGCACGATAACCCAAGGATTCCATTGCAGACCATCCTTTTCCCTCAAGACAATCTCATCGTCATCTACTCGATAAATTATCTCTCTCGCAGCAGGAAATTTATCTACCTTGACTGGACAAACATCTGTCTGATAAGCCCCGCTGCCTGCACGATAAAGATACCGGAATCTTTTTTCCTTATCTAACCAATCTTGTTCTGCACCGCAAGTAATAGGGTACACATCGTCATCAACAATTAACGCATCTAGATTATCTCCTTCAAGAACAATCCGTCCAACATCATTAGATTTAATATCCCGTTCATTTCCATCTTCATCTTTAATTACAACTCTCAACCTGTCGATTGATGATGTTGGGAATACATGACATACGTCATTCTTATTAACCTTGCGGCCAGGAAGATATATAGAAGCATTACCAGCATGCTCAACAAAAAGGACATATCTATTATCACAAACGCGAGGACGGATATCCATTGCTCCAGTATGGCATTGTTCTCCATTATGCACAGGTATACGTGTAATTTCTTTTACATCAATTAGAGGAATTTCCACATATCCATTTTCAACCGGTGCCCCACCTGTATAATCGATTTGCCAATTATCTCCTTCACGATTATAGGTAATCCATGTTATATCTGTGCTATGAACAATCTTAATCCACAAAGCATCAAATTGATCACCGTTTTTCTTATCAGAGGACAATAATGATGCGGAAACAGGGAACTTAAACACCCCTTCCCCATTTATTCCAACTCCTATTTTAATACGTTCTTGAGAAACCTGCCCAAACAACTCTGCTATTTTCTGAGCTGACGGACGCGGCACTGGCAAACGACACACATCCAACAAATCTTCTACAGAGAAATTGGTCAGACACTCCCGATATAAATCCATTAAATTTACAAGAGTGTCACAAATATCATTGAGTACATCATTCCTTTCATCGTCAGTTTGAAAACCGTTCAAACATGTCTGCGCAGAGTTTTGGACATATCTTGTCAATTCGCATTTAATCTCTTCTGGCGTATGATACTGAAGTGCGTAGTCTGTTAAGGCCTGGTTATTTTGTTTTAAAGTATCAGCAATGTCTTTAATTACCTTGACTAAGGCTACTCCAGAATAAAACGCAATCGTTCGTATATACTGATTCTCACCATTACGTTGAAGTAATTTCGCACCGAGCGAGGTTAATTGTTTTCGTAAATCCTCTCTATTAGTACTAAAATATACCGAAGTAACATGCGGATTTAATTGAAGCGAATGTATCTCATTCCAGGATACAGCAAAACTATCTTTTTTTAGATTTTCAGCAACCTTGTATGCTGTATACAACAACCGATTTGCAACATTTAAATCATTTTGTTCAAGCGCTATATTCCAATTGTGGTTTCCAAAAGTAAACGAATAAATTACGTTCGTTTACTACCCATAAAGATTAGCTATAACAGAAGAGTACAAGATTTCTCCCTCTACCCTCCCCGGGGAGGGGACGTGCGTTTACTTTCAGAATCTCCTGAATGA
>JAZOQU010000033.1:0-30848 GCA_045656225.1 Kiritimatiellia bacterium
TCCGGGATTGAACCTCGTGGCGACGAGGGTACGAAAGGGAGTCTTAGATGAGTCGTTGGGTTAAGCCTGATGGAGCTATGCTATGATCGGATGAAAAGCCTGAAGGGTGGGCGTATCAATCCGGGAGTGGGCTATGAAGTCAGGATCCGCGGCCGCCGATTAGGAATGTGATGGAGGAGGCTTCCTCCGCGGGCTTGAGCGCTTTTGAGTGCAGCCTAAGCGTCGTCGGCAATTTGGCGAGGCATCGCCTATTCCAAAAATGCGCAGTAGGTGCATTATGCACCATCAACGGAATAGGAACCACCACCCCAAGGGGGACAGTCCCCCTCAAGGTGCGAAAGAAAGGATGCCCACAATGGCCAGAAAAAATAGAATCAGTGTCCCTAACGGGATCTATCATGTTACAACGCGCATCGCCCATGGTGCAATGCTCCTAAAGAGTGACGCTGTTAAAGAGCGTGTCGTGAGCGCAATGTACAAAACCGCTGCCTTCAGTGGAGTCGAACTCTACGCCTGGTGCGTTATGGATAATCATATCCACATGCTGGTGCACGTGCCGAATGTACCCAAACAGTACCGCGTCAATCCCGATGTCGAGCCCCCGTCTTACGCCTTCGGTATGCGCCCAGCGGAATGCCGTATTCCCATTTGGTCAAAAGACGATAATGTTCCTATTACGGCCTTATCTCGACCACCGCTTGAATTCAAACTCCCTGATGAAGAACTTTTGCGTCGCATTCGTATCCTTTATGATGCCAAAACCGCTGAAAAGAAGTTAAACAGCTGGAATGCAGCGATCGCTACGGGAGCGAGCTACATAGTAGAAGAAGAAAAAGAACGTTATTTCCGTCGGATGTACAACATTTCGCAGTTTATGAAGACATTCAAAGAGCGTGTAACTAAAATGTTCAATGAGGATTATGGTCATAAGGGCGCTCTTTGGCAAGGTAGGTTCTATAGCGGACTAGTCGAAAGCACATCACAAGTATTGTCGATTGTTGCAGCATATATAGATTATAATCCAGTTAAAGCAAGATTAACTACAACCCCGTCGGCATGGCGATGGAACAGTTTCTCAACCGCTATGGGCGATGGAGACTTAGCTAATAAGTGTCGTAAAATGTATGAGAAGATGCTTGGGTTAAAGTGGCCAGAGGCAAAAGCTAAAATGGAAGCGATATTCGCAGATAAATTACCCGATGATTTGTCGGCCGAGAAACTTCAGTCGATATGCGATTATTACGATGATGAATCATCAAAAGCTGAGTATTATCGTGAGCATCCGCATCAATCAAATGACGAAAAGACGAAGCCTTGGAAAAGGCAGATACGCGCGTCGCAGGCGATACGGGTAACGTTGAAGATTTTTAAAGGCGCATTTATCGGTTCTGTTGAATTTGCATTGAAGACGATTATGAGCTTGCCGACGGATTTTCCGATGCATAAAACGCGTTCGGCGAAACGCTGCAAGGCGCTCGATTGGCGAGAGCCGATAGTCGCATAGGCGAGCGAATGGTGAAGCCGGATCCGCCGAAGGGAAGGGGCGGACGACCTGGCGCAGCTTGACGATTAAGAGCGAGCTGAATTGAACGCATCGACGGCCTGATGAGGGCGGATAGCGAAAGAGACATAAAGAAGAGCGAAAAGCGAAGGGGACTGCCGCGCGAGGAGCGCGGGCGGAGGGCGGAGCATTGCCGCGAAAATAGCGGACGAGACTATGAGAGGCAGAAATTGACGAGGTGTCGCCGCTGCGTGGCGCTGTAAAGGGGACTGTCCCCTCTCGCAAGTGGATGGGCTGGAGGGTAGAGTTTTTTCAGGGTGGAAGTTTCTGCTTTTTCGCGGTTTGGAGACGAGGTGTTTTTGTGATATACTAATATGACATAAGGAGATTTTACATGAAAAAAATTATTCTCATAGCTTTGGCTCTTTCGATTGTACCTTCGGTAGCGTCGGCGAAATTGTATGGCGATACGCCTGATGCGAAACATGCATGGGCGGTACACGATTGGAACCGTCCTTTGCCGACGCGCGTTACGCCCGCCAAGACGATAGGCGGAGCGCCTTCGGATGCTGTCGTATTGTTCGACGGTAGTTTAGAGTCGTTCAAGCGCAATTGGCGCGACAAGGACGGCGCTCCCTCCAAATGGGCGTATTCTGAAGAAGGGTACTTTTATACCGTGCCGAACTGGAAAAACGGCGGTGCGATTTACACGCGCCAGGAGTTCGGCGATTGTCAGCTCCATATCGAATACCGTCACGATCCGAAGCAGCTCTTTACCGACATAGGCCCTCAGATGCGCGGCAACTCAGGCGTCTTTCTGATGGATAATTACGAGATTCAGGTCCTTGAGTCATATCATACGTCGAAGGAGGACGGTTCGGTCAAGAATTATCCCGACGGCCAGGCCGGATCGGTTTACGCCGAGAATCCTCCGCTCGTGAATCCGGCGCGCCCGGCGGGTGAATGGCAGGTTTATGATATCATCTTCCATCAGCCTGTATGGAACGGCGATAAACTTCTCCACCCGGGTTCTGTGACGGTTTTCTTCAACGGAGTTTTAGTTCAGGATCATTGGGAGATGGAAGGGCTTACGACTCACCGTAAGCGTCGTCCGCTCGCACCTCATGCGACCAAGGGCCCGCTCCAGCTGCAGGACCACGGATGCGTAGTTCAGTTCCGCAATATCTGGTATCGTCCTTTGGCTTCCCGCTGGGCTAATACGACCCATTCGGCGATGTCGGCGAAGACTGATGATGTGATGGCGCTCCGTCGCGAAACCGCCGCGAAGCTTTATGCGAAGATTGCTGACCCTAAATCAGCTTCAGCGGAAACGCTCAAGGCCCTCGCTGAAGTTATTTCTTATGCGAACGAGGGTGTTTATGCTAAGGACTTCTGGGCTTGCGTTGAAAATTACCGCAAGATGTCACATCCAGAAAAGGAACTTAAAAGCGTTGCCACCGCTCTTGAAGTCCTGGTGCGCTGCAAAGTCATACCCGAGCTTCCCAAGTTGAAATAGAGGTCTTGAAGCGGATTTTATATGTCTCCAGCACGCGCAGGCTCTGGTTTGAAAGCCAGAGTTGCGAAGAGCATTTTAAAAATGCGCCGTATTCTATAGATGCTATCGGGTACAATCTTGAGAAATTAGGTTGGATAGTCGCCTGGTGCGGGTGGAAGACTTCTAAAAGTCCTCGTTTACTCGCTAAGAAAATCGATGAGTTTAAGCCTGATATAATTTATACATACGGATCTACGGTTGCGCTTCATCCCTTGTTCTGCCGAAGATTTCTTTGCAAGCATAAAGCCTTTAAAGTTGTTCATGGTTGGGACGATCATTACGGACGGATTTGGGGCGATATGTTTGGATGTCCTGGCAAGGTGCTGATGAATTGGATGGAAAAGCGCATCGTCAAAAATTCGGATGCCGTGGTGACTTTAAGTTATGAGCTCCAGAAAATCGGCCGCAGGTGGGGAGTGGATTGTAAGTATATCCCTAATGGTGCCGATCCGCTTGGCAAGCTGATTGTCAAAGGTGATATTAAACTGACTGGCCGCTTTAATATTGTTTATACCGGCGATAAAGCTAAATGGAAGCGGACGGAAGATGTTTGCGCGGCGATGACCAAACTACCTAAAGATATAAAGCTTTATTTAACCGGCCAGAATGAAGCGTATCTATCCAAGTTTGAAAGTGATAACTGTATTTTTCTCGGATGGCTCACTAAAGAAGAGCAGTATAATGTAATGAGTCAGGCGGATGCGTTTGTGTGTACGTCCAATCAAGACTGCAATGCGAAGTTGCAAGAATATCTTCGTTGGAAAAAGCCAATCCTCGGTTTTGATGGAGAGGCTAATAACTTTTTCAAGAATGGCGAGAACGCGTTCTTAGCTAAGAATGGAGATTACGCGCCGCTGATTGAAAAACTGGCATCTGAGCCGGAATTATGTCAGAAACTCTCTGAAAATGCCGCGCGTGATATACCCGTCTATTCGTGGGCTGAAATCGCACAGCAATTTGATGAATATTTTTCGGGATTGGTGAGATGAGAAAGAAAGAAGATAGATTTGGGTATCCTATGAATTTTCGCGCGTATTTTACGCGCGGGATAATTTGGGGGCAACGACAAGTTTTTGCTAAATTATTAAACGGAATAAATGATCATCGTCCTATTCCTCCCGATTTTGTGGGCGATGATGCTAGCGATGCCATTCGTGAATTAATTGAAACTGGCAAGCCATGCTTTATCGCACGTTACGGATGTGTTGAACTTGATGCAGTTTTGCGAGGTTATGATAAGAGTAATAAGTGCAATTGCGTGACTAAATTACTTAAGTTGTTTTCAGGAAAAAATGGCCCATTTTGGTGGGATAATTCAATAAGGAAGAATATGCTCTGTACAACAGGAGTATTCCCTGTTACAGATGCAATATTAGAGAGCTTTTCTTTACAGTATCTTGCCGATTCTCGGCAGATTGATATTCTTGGGTCATGGAACGCGAGAGAGCTAGAATTAAAAAAAAGATTTTTCCCTGAGGCAAGGGCTGTTTTTCTTGAAGATCTTGAGCCGTTTTTCATGAAAAATCCGTGGACGATTGCGTTAAAGGGTAAGCGCGTTCTTGTAGTCCATCCTTTTTGCGAAACGATAGTCTCTCAATATGAGCGAAGAGAGAAGCTATTTCAAAGTAAAAATATTTTACCGGATTTTGAGTTAATTACTTATCGGCCTGTTACTTCATTTTTAGGAATTAAAACTCCGTTTGCTGATTGGTTCGACGCATTAAGAAAGATGAAAGAGGATATTTCACGAATTGAATTTGATGTGGCTATTCTTGGTTGTGGTGCGTATGGTTTTTCTCTTGGAGCATTTATCAAACATGTGTTGAAAAAGCAGGCACTACATCTTGGAGGAGTGACGCAGCTTTTGTTTGGAATAAAGGGCGGACGATGGGATGTGCGAGAAAAATATGCCTCAATGTACAATGAGTTTTGGGTTAGACCATCAGAGAATGAAAAACCTAAAAATTTTATTCAGCACGAAGGTGGCGCATATTGGTAAGGGGTGTGAAATGAAGTGGCTTTTTATAGATCATGAATATCATAAACGGACTGGGTCAGCCAAGTTCTTTTTGGATATTGCGCGAAAATCTTTCAATGTAGATGAGCATTATTATAGGCATTATTATCGTACTCAAGCCGAAAAAGTTGCCGCGGATTATGAGGGTGTGATAATCTGGGAGTTCCCTATCTCAAGAAATAAGTTTTTCTTTCGCGGCAAAAAGAATGTATTCGTTCCGATGTATGATAACGAATGGGCGAGCTATTGGCAGTGGAAGCGTATCGCCTGGAGCGGGATGGGGGTTATCTCATTTTGTGATAAGGTGACGGAACACGCTAAAAGATGCGGTGTAAAAAATATTTTAGATGTTCGCTATTTCCCAAACCAGTCTGATTTTCCTCAAGAAGAAGGTGAATCTAAGCGTGTTTTCCTTTGGGAGCGCGGTGATATTTCTGAGGATACGGTAAAAAAACTTTTCCCGGCTGAATTAGGTTATATTTTTGATGTTAAAAGAGGTGATGAGTTTCTTAGTCGCGAAGAATATCTTTCACGAATTGCCGCGTGTGATATACCCGTCTATTCATGGGCCGAAATCGCACAGCAGTTTGATGAATATTTCCTATCGCTTGTATAGTAATATTTGGGCTACTAAATGACAAAATGCTATTTTGTAGCTCAAAAACAAGATAATCAATGTGTATTTTGGGCTACTAAATGACAAAATGCTGATTAGTAGCCCACAGATGCCACGAGATTATGATATAATATTAGTCAAACTTAAAGGAGAATGTCATGTTTATAGGTCGACACAATGAGTTATCTCAGCTTGAGGCATTATGGGATAAGAGCGTATCCTCATTGGTTACCTGTCGTGGTCGACGTCGTGTAGGTAAGTCTACTTTAATTGAAGAATTTGCCAAGCGCTCATCAGAACATTTTATAGTAATAGAAGGCCTTTCTCCGCGCAAGGGTATGTCAGATGCGCGGCAACGCAAAAACTTCAGTGAGCGTCTTTCAGAACAGATGGGAGTTGATTTAGAGTGTGCTAAATCATGGCCATTAGCCTTTGCACAACTTGATAATGTATTACCTAAAAGTGGACGTACAGTTGTTCTTTTAGATGAGATTTCATGGATGGGCGGGTATGAAAAGGATTTTCCTGCTTATTTAAAAACGGCGTGGGATAAGAAACTCAAGAATCATAAAAACTTGATTTTAGTGCTTTGCGGTAGTGTGTCAACATGGATAGCTGATAACATATTGAATAGTACTGGATTTGTTGGGCGTAATTCACTTGATTTAGAGGTTTCGGAGTTGCCGTTAAAGGATGCAATTGCTGTTATGGGGCCAACGGCAGAACGCATGTCGGTAATGGAAAAATTTGATATTCTTTCTGTAGTAGGCGGAATTCCTCGATACTTGGAAGAGGTGCGACCATCCTTGACAGTAGATGAGAATATTCGCAGATTATGTTTTTTGAAGCAAGGGATGCTGTTTCGTGAATTTGATGAAATGTTTAATGATGTTTTTGGAAAGCAGGCGGAGAATCGACGTCAAATTCTTGAAATTTTAAGTAAGAGCTCAATGTCTGCTTCAGAGATTGCGCAATGTCAAGGCGGAGAGGTTAATGGTCATCTTATTCGCACTTTGAAAGAGCTTGAATATTCCGGCTTTGTTGCAAGAGAATCAAATTTGAATGCGGTAACAGGAAAACCGCAGCGCATTGACCGGTATCGAATTTGTGATAACTATGTAAGGTTTTATCTTCATTTTATAAGGCCGAATGCAGTTGCAATAAATGGGGGTCTATTTCAGTTTGCGTCAGTGGAACAATTAAAAGGGTGGGAAACACTTCTTGGATATCAATTCGAAAATCTTATCATTAATCATGTTGGCGATTTATTTAAGCATTTAGGCGTTGATCGTTCGTTAGTTGTATCTGCATCCCCTTATGTCCAGAGGGGTACGAAACGGGGCGAGGGCTGTCAGATTGATTTGTTGGTTCAGACGCGGCGTACTGTATATGTGGTTGAAATAAAGCGGAAGAAATTCATCGGACCAGAGGTGATGGAAGAGATCTCGGAGAAGATTAAGCGTTTGCGAGTCGCCAAAGGAGTTTCTGTAAGGACGGCTCTCGTTTATGAAGGTAAGTTATCGCCTCAGATAGAGGCTGAACACGGCTTTGATGTTCTTATTCCAGCGAGTAAGTTGATATGAAGTGGCTTTTTATAGATCATGAATATCATAAAAGGACTGGGTCGGCTAAGTTCTTTTTAGATATTGTGCGAAAAAGCTTTGTTGTGGATGAGCATTATTATGATCGCTATTATCGTACTCAAGCCGAAAAAGTTGCCGCGGATTATGATGGGGTTATAATCTGGGAGTTTCCTATCTCAAGGAATAAGTTTTTCTTTCGCGGCAAAAAGAATGTATTCGTTCCGATGTACGATAACGAATGGGCGAGCTATTGGCAATGGAAGCGCATCGCATGGAGCGGGATGGGGGTTATCTCATTTTGTGATAAGGTGACGGCGCACGCTAAAAGATGCGGCGTAAAAAATATTTTGGATCTCCGTTATTTTCCGAACCCGTCTGATTTCCCGCAGAAGAAAGGCGAATTTAAGCGCGTTTTCCTTTGGGAGCGCGGCGATATTTCTGAGGATACGGTAAAAAAACTTTTTCCGCCTGAATCTGGTTATACTTTTGATGTTAAAAGGGGCGACGAATTTCTCAGCCGCGAGGAATATCTTTCACGAATTGCCGCTTGTGAAATAGTCGTAGCGCCGCGCCGAAAGGAAGGCATCGGCATGGCGTTTCTTGAAGCGATGGCGATGGGTAAATGCGTTGTCGCTCACAATGACGCTACGATGAACGAATATATCAAGGACGGGGTAAATGGGTTGCTTTTTGATGCGGATAGGCCGACAGTAATTACAGAAAGTCAGGTATTGTCGGTTCTCTCCAACATACATGCGATCAAAGAGCAGTTGTATGGAGTGTGGCTAGAAGACATGAAGAAAATCAGTAACTTCATTTTTAATCAAAAGCCATGCGCTCCCTCTCTTTTAAATCAAGTTAAAATTTTGCTTTCATACCCGATGTTTCTTATTGAAGGGGTGTGGTATATTTTAAAGAATAAGTTTAAGAAATTGATTTGATTATGAGTACGGTTGATAAGGAAAAAGAATTAGAATTTCTACGCACCTGGCAATCTGAAAGATTGCGGGAATATAGAAATAATGGCTTTGATTTTCAATCTGGTCCTAAAGATGTAACTGTATTGTCTTATTTTTACCGAAGTAATGCTGATATAGTCGAATCATTTTCTTACTTAGAATGTGCCATTTATGAAACTTGGCGGCATTGCGGGATAATGAAAACGGTTATAGTTACGAATGAAAATTCCAGTTCTGTTAAGGAGTTTGCTGCTAAGTGGGCAGATGAAGTTGAAATTCAAGTAGAGCCAAATTTAGTGCCAGGCAGCTTGGATCCGATGAGTATTGATTGTAATTCTAAGTTATATCAACGATTTAATACGAAATATGTATTGATAGTTCAAGACGACGGATTTCCATTGAGAAGCGGATTGGAAAAGTTTTTAGGTAAATGGGATTTTCTTGGCTCTCCGATGCGTCGAAATGTGCCATTGGTGAATTTAGTCGGTATATTTAAAAGGCATTGGCCGTCAAATGGTGGGTTCTCGCTGAGAACTAAAAAAATGTGTAGGCTTGTAGCCGAATATTGGAATAAGTATTATGCAGATAAGCCTTTTGACGAGGCGACTGGAATTGAAGATCTTTTTTATACTAAAACGCTTCAGGATCGCTTTTTATCATTCCGTTGGCGAGTTAATGTAGGTAATGCGTCTATTGCTTCTAAGTTTGCGTATGACGCATGTCTTGGAAATGGAATAAATTTTCGCTCTGATGTATTTGGCTTTCATTCCGCTAGAGCATTTGCGGAATTGATGAGAAAATAATGACCGGTTGGTTGGCAGATGAATCGGGGCATCTTAAGCGCGAAATAAAGCCGCGCATGGGACGGCGCTTGAGGGGTTGGGATTATTCGAAGCGAATGATCTATGAGATTACTATTGTTTTAGAAGATCGGCGGCCGATTTTAGGCCGTGTAGTCAAAGAGGATGATGATCAATGGGCGTTCAAGCCATCGGCGATTGGCGCGGCTGTTCTTGAATGTTGGCGCGAAATACCGACGCGATGGTCTCAGGTGGAGCTGATAGAGAGTCAGCTGATGCCTGATCATTTTCATGGTATATTGTTTATTAAGGAGCAGTTGCCTAAGGGTAAAACGCTCTCAAATATTGTTGGCTCGTTTAAGTCGCGCTCTGCGAGCGAGGCGCTGAAAATCCTCGTCGCACGCGACGAGGCGCGGAACGTCGCTTCGGGTAATGCGCGCGCGAGCGTGCGAGCGCGTTTCTGGGCTGAAGGGTACGTAGATGTGATTTTATTTAGGCGCGGACAGCTCGATAGAATGATCGCTTATCTTCGCGACAATCCTAGGCGTTTGGGAATTAAGCGCGAGAACCCCGATTTATTTAAAGTGACGCGTAAACTAAATATTCCAGCTGGCGGTTGGTTCTCGGCTATTGGCAACCACTTTTTATTAGAGCGCCATTTATTTTTTCAGATTCAATGTTCGCGGCGCTTTTTCGCCTATCAGCGAGATGGCCGCGGCAATCTAATTAAAGATGCGCCGCCAGCCGTCGTAACGAGCGAGTTTGAAGATAGGCTCGACGCTGCTTTTGACGCGGCGCAAAAAGGCGCGGTCTTGATATCACCTTGTATCAGCCAGGGAGAGCGCGAAATAGCGCGGCGCGCTTTCGAGGCGGGCTTTAGTGTTATTACACTCGCTAATAAGGGCTTTTCGCCTCTTTATAAGCCAGGCGGTAAATTATTTGAAACTTGCGCAAATGGTAAGCTATTGATGCTCGCACCGATTGGTTGGCCGCATCAAGTCGCTGAAAAACCTATTACCCGCATCGACGCATTAATCTTAAATCGTATCGCTCAACTAATCGCGGGAGATGGCGCCGCCAAAATTGATTATAAAGGTGTGTCTATGACTGGTATCGATGCGGGTGTTATAAAGGTAACTACCCAAAATGAATACTCAATCGGATTGCCGCTTTAAGCGCGAGATAAAGCTGTGAATGTGCGCTAGGGCGCGAAGTAAAGGCGTAAAAACGCGGAAGTGCGCGTGTTTTTGCGCCTGTGCGCGTAATTTAAGCGGAAGTGCACGTTATTTGCGCGGCGTTGCGCGAGTGGTTGGTAGGCGCGGGAGAAGTCTTTACTAGGGAAAATAAAAGCGCTTACTAGGGAAACGACAAGTCCTTACTAGGGAAGGCTCGAGTCATAGGTATGACTAGGCCTGAGTCATAGGTGTGACTAAGGGGGAGTCATAGGTATGTCTCATTTTGGGTGATAATTATAGTAGGGTGATAGTGATAAATAAGACTAATATGATATAATAGGTGAATTAGATAATTGTAATATGAAACTAGTTGAGATAGGTAGCGACTTATCGCCAGTTAATGATAAGTTATGAGATAATAATGAAATATGCTAAAAAGGAGATGCAAATTATATGAATGATGGTAAAGGTGTAATATATATTGCGTGTCCTGCACATATAGCAACAGGAGGTACTGAAGCGCTTCATGTGCTTTGCTTTGAGTTGCTTGAATTAGGCGTTAATGCCTCAATGTTTTATTATGATGTAATTGATTCTAACGAGGTTGTTGCAAAAAGATTCTTGCAATTCAATACGCCTTATGTTTTAACAGTGGAAGATTCATTAGAGTCGGCAATTGTAATTCCTGAGACTCAAACAAATTTAATTTCCAAATTTCCACTAATGAAAAAATACATTTGGTGGCTTTCTGTTGATAATTATGTTAGACCTTTGAGAATTTGCGGCCCTCGAGATATGTATCGTATAATAAGAGATAGGGTTATAAAGAAAAATGTAAATTTCAAAGATAAAAATCTTTATCATCTATGCCAATCATATTATGCAATGGATTTTGTAAAAAAGCATGGAGCGAAGAATGTGCATTTCTTGATGGATTATTTAGGCCAAGAGCATTGTTCAGAAACGAAAATTCAAGCGCAGCGGGAGGATGTCGTTTTGTATAATCCTGCAAAAGGCAAGGCCTTTACAAAGAAGATAATAAATGCAGCCCCTAATGGATTGAAGTTTGTAGCGCTTCAAAATATGAGCCCCAAGGAAGTGAATATGTGGAGTAATAGGGCTAAGGTGTATATAGATTTTGGAAATCACCCCGGCAAAGATAGATTTCCAAGAGAAGCGGCGATGGCTGGGTGTATAATAATTACATCAAAGCGCGGATCAGCGGCTTTTTACGAAGATGTTCCTATTGATGACTGTTATAAATTTGTTGATTCTCGTCGAGAGATTCCGAAGATTATTGATTTGATTACGGATTGTATGGAGCGATACAACGAGCGACAATCAGACTTTGATTGTTATAGAAACTTTATCAGAGAGGATCGTTCGCGATTTATCCAACAAGTTAAAGAAGTTTTTTGCGAAGCCACTGCTGATTAATGAGTCTTTTGTCGAAGCATTGATATAATGCAAGCGATGGACTTGATAGCACCTATAGCTGTCATCCACCAAAGCATAGTGCTAAGGTTGTATATATTATGGCTATTTAAAAAGCAAGTCCAAGAGGTTGGAATATAATCTGAAAAATACCCGTGACCGGTTGTGACGAGCAAAAGTAGTGGATATATGATTTCTAAAGGAATCATCCATTTAAGAAATTTAAACCGATAGCATGAGATTTCTGTTGTTGTAAATAGAGCGTTGATGGTTGCGAAAACGTTTATTCCAATTAACCATGGGATAGTCCACCAATAGCCTGAATACAGATTGCCATTGGGAAGTAATAAGAGAATTTCCTTGCCAAAGAAAAGAAATGGGATTGCAAGTAGTAAGCTGAAAATCAGAGAAGCTATAATGGATTTAAATATTAAGGGTCTTGAATCTTGTTTTTTTGCAGATTTTTCGGCTGCAAACGGGAAGATTGTAAAAACAAGGGTGGCTGACAGGAATCCTGCGATTTCAGAAAATCGTGTTGCCATATAGAAACCCGCAGAATCAATGTCTGATAATCGTTGCCTTAAAATAGTTGATTCTATAAGTGTGCAAAAAGAGCCGGAAATACTCCATACTAAAAAAAGGATAAACAGCTTTGAGAACTTTTTAAATGTATCTTTATCCCAGTAAGGTTCGGCCTTGACGGAGAGTTCTTTTTTAAGGGCGATGACTGATGCGGTCATGCTGAATATCGGGATTGATGCCTGGCCGATGAAGTAGCCCGACAGCGCGCGAAAGGGCATCGTGACGAGCATTGTCAATAATCGAACTGGAGCTCCTAAAATGCTGATTATTGATTGGGCCTTAAATTTTTTAAGAGCTTGAAGCGCGTTAGAATAGATAGGTGAAACCGCAGTTACGAATGATGAGGCGATAATAATTAAACCGAGAGAGCCTTCGACAATGCGGATTCGCTCTAAAAACGCGGGCATTATAAGTCGCGCTACGATGATCGCCAAAAACATAAATATCGCGCTCGCGATAAAAACGCCGCGCATTAAGGTTTTAAGCTTGCCGAATTCTTTATTAACCGATAAGCGCGTCAATTCATTTCTGAATGTGTTCGCGAACGCGGCGATCGGAATAGCGAGAAAGTTTGCAAATTGCATTAAGGGCATTACTGCACCGAGCTCTGACGGCGGTACATATTTAGGTACGAGCCATAGCCCAACAAACGCGTTAAGCGCGTCGGCGGCACGGCAGGCTAAAAAGAGCATTAAAGAATACCACCAAAAATCGCCCATCCTCTGATGAAGCGCGTTTAATTTGGCTCGCAGGCCGCCGAGTGACTTATTCGTGGAGTTTGCCATTATTTGCTTTTTGCCGCATCTTTATGGTTGCGCAGTTTTCTCTTTATTGTGTTTGAAATTATACCATAATTTGCTTGCACCGTACGAACTGCACGTTTAGGCTTTATTTTGCGCTTTTTAATGAGTAGACGAAGAAGTATGGATATGATATAATCATGCGCAAACCAAGAAACAAAAATAAGAAGATAAAAATGAAAGAAAATACCAAGTACGTCTATTTCTTCGGCGCTGGACAGACCGAAGGCAACACCAACATGCGCGAACTTCTCGGCGGCAAGGGCGCCAACCTCGCCGAGATGGCGGGTCTGGGACTCCCCGTCCCCCAGGGTTTTACGATCACGACCGAGGCCTGCACGCGCTACTACGATGACGGCAAGAAGGTCGGCGACGACATCGTCGCTCAGGTGATGGAATATATCGACAAGCTCGAGAAGTCCGCCGGGAAGAAGTTCGGCGACACCAAGAATCCGCTTCTCGTTTCGGTCCGCTCCGGCGCGCGCGCGTCAATGCCGGGCATGATGGATACGATTCTCAACCTCGGTCTTAACGAAGAGGTCGTCGAGTCGCTCGCCGCGCAGACGAAGAACCCCCGCTGGGCGTGGGACTGCTACCGCCGCTTTATCCAGATGTTTTCCGACGTCGTCATGGAGGTCGGCAAGAAGTATTTCGAAAAGCTCATCGACGAGATGAAGGAGCGAAAGGGCGTCAAGCTCGACGTCGAACTTACCGCCGACGATCTTAAGGAACTTGCGGGCCAGTTTAAGGCCGAGTACAAGGCTAAGATCGGCAAGGACTTCCCGTCTGACGCGAAGGAGCAGCTTTTTGAGGCCATCAAGGCCGTATTCCGCAGCTGGGACAACCCCCGCGCTAACATCTACCGCCGCGACAACGACATTCCCTACAGTTGGGGCACCGCCGTCAACGTCCAGATGATGGCGTTCGGAAACCTTAACGACGAATCCGGCACGGGCGTCGCCTTTACGCGCGATCCGGCGACGGGCGAGAAGAAGCTCATGGGCGAGTTCCTGATGAACGCCCAGGGCGAAGACGTGGTCGCCGGCGTCCGCACCCCGATGCCGATCGCGAAGATGGCCGAGGTTATGCCCGACGTCTTCAAGCAGTTCCAGGACATCTGCAAGAAGCTCGAGGCCCACTACCGCGATATGCAGGATATGGAGTTTACGATCGAGAATAAGAAACTCTTCATGCTCCAGACACGCAACGGCAAGCGCACGGCTAAGGCCGCGCTCAAGATCGCGTGCGATCTTGTCGACGAGGGTATGCGCACCGAGGAAGAGGCCGTTCTCATGATCGACCCCAGGAATCTTGATACGCTTCTTCATCCCCAATTCGATATCGTCGCTCTTAAGAAGGCTCAGCCGATCGGTCGCGGTCTTGCCGCGTCGCCCGGCGCCGCCTGCGGAAAGATCGTCTTCACCGCCGCAGACGCGAAGGCGTGGAAGAGCCGCGGCGAGAAGGTCGTTCTCGTACGCCTTGAGACCTCTCCCGAGGACATCGAGGGCATGAAGGCCGCCGAGGGTATCTTGACCGTTCGCGGAGGCATGACGTCCCACGCGGCCGTCGTCGCCCGCGGTATGGGCGAGTGCTGCGTTTCGGGCTGCCAGGAAATCATCATGGACGAGGAGAACAAGAAGTTCGTCCTTTCCGGCAAGACCTTCAAGGAAGGTGACTGGCTCTCCATCGACGGCTCGACGGGCAACATCTACGACGGTGTCATCCCGACGGTCGACGCGTCCATCGTCGGCGAGTTCGGTCGCATCATGATGTGGGCAGACAAGTTCCGCAAGCTTAAAGTCCGCACCAACGCCGATACGCCGCGCGACGCCAAGAAGGCCCGCGAACTCGGCGCCGAGGGTATTGGGCTTTGCCGTACCGAGCACATGTTCTTCTCGCAGAGCCGCATCACGCCGTTCCGCGAAATGATCTGCTCCGACACGGTCGAGGAGCGCCGTCTCGCGCTCGCGAAGATTCTCCCCTATCAGCAGGACGACTTCGAGCAGCTCTTCGAGGCGCTCGACGGCCAGCCCGTCACGATCCGTTTCCTCGATCCGCCGCTTCACGAGTTCGTTCCCCACACTGAAGACGAGATCGCGCTTCTCGCGAAGACGATGCATAAGCCCATCAGCCGCATCAAGGACATCATCGACTCGCTCCACGAGTTCAATCCGATGATGGGTCATCGCGGCTGCCGTCTGTGCGTAACCTATCCCGAAATCGCGCGCATGCAGACGAAGGCGATTATCCGCGCGGCGATCGCGGTTCAGCGCCGTCACAAGGGCTGGAACGTGAAGCCCGAGATCATGATTCCTCTCACGGGCGATCTCAAGGAGTTCAAGTTCGTCAAGGACATCGTCGTCCATGTGGCGAACGACGAGATCCAGGCCGCCGAGATCAAGCTCAACTACGAGGTCGGCACGATGATCGAAGTCCCTCGCGCGGCGCTCTGCGCGGGCGAAATCGCCGAGGAGGCCGAGTTCTTCTGCTTCGGTACGAACGATCTTACCCAGATGACGTTCGGATTTTCGCGCGACGACGCGGGCAAGTTCCTCAACTCCTACTACGATCACAAGATCTACGAGAACGATCCGTTCGCGAAGCTCGACCAGGAAGGCGTCGGCAAGCTTATGGAGATGGCGGTCGTTAACGGAAAGGCGACCCGCCCGAAGATCCACTGCGGTATTTGCGGCGAGCATGGAGGAGACCCGACCTCGGTCGAGTTCTGCCACAAGCTCGGTCTCGACTATGTAAGCTGCTCGCCCTACCGCGTGCCGATTGCGCGTCTTGCGGCGGCTCAGGCGGCGCTTAAAAACTGAGTTTCGGTTTAAGCGCAGAGAAGACGGGTGTGCACATTCGGTGCGCGCCCGTCTCTCGTTATGCTCAATTTTTGTTTGCGGGCTTGATTGTTCTGTGTTATAATTAAAATATGAAAATTACATTCTACGGAGCTGCCCAGACGACTACCGGCTCGATGCATCTCGTCGAAGCCAACGGTAAACGCATTTTGCTTGACTGCGGTCTTTATCAAGGCCATCGCAAAGAGGCCTTCGAGAAAAACCGTAATCTCCCGATCGATCCGAAGACGATCGATTATGTAATCCTTTCCCACGCCCACGTCGACCATTCCGGAAACCTGCCGCAGCTTGTGCGCCAGGGCTTTAGGGGGCGTGTTTTCGCCCGTCAGGCGACGATGGAGCTTTGCGATATTCTTCTTCGCGATTCGTGCTTTCTTCAGAAGCGCGATCTTGAGTACGTCAATAAAAAGCGCAAGCGCGAGGGTAAGAATCTTTTCGAGCCTCTTTATGACGAGAAGGACGTCGATGTCCTGATGCAGCTTTTCATACCCGTTCATATGCATGAGCCGCGCGAAATCGCACGCGGGCTCACGCTTGAATTTTTCAACGCTGGTCATATTCTGGGTTCGGCTCTCGTTCAGCTCGATATTCGTTCCGATCACGGACGCAATCACCGTCTTCTTTTCACGGGCGATCTTGGTCAGCCGAACCAGCCGATTCTGCGCAAATTTGAATATCCCTCGGGTGCCGACATTCTTCTTATCGAATCGACTTATGCCGACAGGTTCCATCCGAGCGCGGACGACGTCGAACTTAAGCTTGAGAGACTTTTGAAATATATAGACCGTCGGAATTCAAAGCTGATCATACCTGCGTTTTCCGTCGGCCGCACCCAGCAGATAATCTGGTATCTTAACCGTCTTCTCGCCCGCGGGAAGGTCCCTCGCGAGGTGAAGCTCTACATCGACTCACCTCTATCTCAGAAGGCGACGAAGATTTACGCGAGCCATCGCGAGGTCTACAACGAAGAGGCTAAGCGCATGATCGCCGAGGGTAAGGATCCTCTCGTTTTTCCGGGTATGACGTTCGTCGGAACGCCGGAAGAGTCTATGGCTCTCAATACTACGCCAGGGCCGATGATAATCATTGCGGCGAGCGGCATGTGTGAAGGCGGGCGGATAGTCCATCACCTTAAAAACGCCGTTCAAGATCCCGACAACGTGATTTTGATCGTCGGCTTCCAGGCGGAGAACACGCTCGGTCGCCGTATCGTCGAAGAGCGCAACCCGATCAAGATTCTCGGCGAAGAGCTCGAGCTCAAGGCCAAGGTCGAGGTGATTAACGCTCTTTCGGCTCACGCGGACAGGGCGGGCCTTACCGACTGGCTCGATGAAATCAAGGATAACGTCCGCCACGCATTCGCCGTTCACGGCGAGCCGGAGAAGGTTTCCGCCATGGAGCAGCTTCTCAAGGATCGTGGCATAGCCAATGCCGTAGCTCCGATGCCTGGACAGACGTTCAAGATCGATTGACGCGTATGCTGCCGCCGTTTAACGTCAAAGGTGTTTTCGCTGTATCTGTTCTGTTGGCGCTGACGTCTTTCGCGCGTATGGTTGAAAGTCCTTTGCCGGATAATCTGCCGGGAGGTCTTTCGTCTCTTTGCAGAATCGCGGGAAATGAATATTACTCGGTCAGCGACAGAGGTGAACTGGTCAGGCTCAAAATGGAAATCGATCCCGGGAGCGGATCGCTGAAGAAGTGTGAGATAACTTCCCGCGTCAAGGTAAAAACGCGCATCAGCGATTTGGAGGCCGTCTGCCGATCGCCCGACGGACGGCTTTTCGTAACGGACGACTGCGGTAAAAGCGCGTATGAGATAACGCCGAGCGGCAAGGTCGTGAAAGAGTTGAAAGGACTGAAAGCGGAATTTTCAAGTGCGAAATACAATCTTGGCGCCGAGGCGATGGAATATGGCATCTTCGGCTCGGAAAACTGTCTATGGACGGCTACGGAGCTGCCTCGTACCAATGACGTCAACAGGATTAAAATCTTCAAGTATTCTCTTGATGGGGATATGATTTCCGCATCGTACGATTACGATTACGATTATGCGGTCGTGGATTTTCTGAATGATCCCAAGGACGGCTCGCTTCTTGTGCTGGAACGGGATATCGGCGTGAAGCCGAAACTTGCGTTCTGGAGCGGGCTCAATTACATCACTATAAAGATTTTCCGGGTAAGATTGAATAAAGAAGGGAAATTCGAGAAGACGCAGCTGTTCAAGGCGAATACGGGAAGCGTGAATTATGAAGGAATGGAATGGGCGGGCGATTCATCTGAAGGCAAGAGGCGATTGATGCTTATTTCCGACAAGGATGTTACCAATAAACCGATTCGCATTGAGTGGCCCGGGAAAATCGCTGTTGTTGAGCTGGATTGCGAGTGACAATCGTTGAGCCGGCAGACATATCTCATCCCCTGTGAGGGAAATATGGTATAATACTGAAACTATGTCAGAAAATATCAGAGTCAGATTCGCGCCGTCTCCGACGGGCAAGGTTCATATCGGTAATATCCGCGCCGCCATCTACAATTGGCTTTACGCTCGCCATACCGGCGGCAAGTTTCTTCTTCGTGTCGAAGATACGGATCTCGAGCGTTCGACGCCTGAGGCGATTCAGGCGCTTTTGGAATGTATGCAGTGGCTCGGGCTCGATTATGACGAGGAAGCCTTTTATCAGACAAAGAACAAGCCGCGTCACATGGAGGCCGTCGAGAAGCTTCTCGCCTCCGGCCACGCCTACAGGTGCGAGCGCACGTCGCGGGACGGCAAGACCGGCGAAGTTATAATGTTCAAGATGCCTACCGAGGGCGTTATTGAGTTCGATGACATCGTCAAGGGCAAGATGTCCAAAAAGGCCGAGGATATCCAGGATTTCGCGATCGTCCGCTCCGACGGCTCGCCCATCTTTCATATCGCCAACGTCGTTGATGACATCGATCAGGGCGTCACCCACATCATCCGCGGCGACGATCACGTGGAGAATACGTTTAAGCATATCTGCATGTTCAAGGCGCTCGGCGCTCCCGTTCCGAAATACGGTCATCTTTCGATGATCGTAAACCAGCAGGGCAAGCCCTATTCGAAGCGCGACGGCGCGGCTTTCGTAGGCGAGTTCAGAGATCAGGGGTATCTGCCCGACGCGCTTTTCAACTATCTTCTCCTTTTGGGCTGGAACCCCGGTGATGACCGTGAGGTTCTCACGAAGAGCGAAATGATTGAGCTATTTGATCTCGCCAAGGTTCACGTTACCGCCGCGAAGTTCGACATGAAGAAACTTCAGTGGATGAACGGCGAATACATCAAGCGCATGCCCAAGGACGTTTTCACCTCGGAGCTCGTCCGCCGCGTCAACGAGGCCGGTATGACGATTCCAGAAGGCTACGATACCGACTATCTCGTCGACCAGCTTCAGATCAGGACTAAATTCCTGAATGATATTCCCGCCGCCTGCAGATGCTTTTTCAGCGACGAGTTTGAGATGGACGAGAAGGCTGTTGAAAAGCGTCTTAAAAAGGAAGGCGTAAAGGCTCTTCTCGTTGATCTCGTCGAGCGCTTTAAGAATGCGCCCGATTGGAAAGCCCCCGCGCTTGAAAACCTCGTAAAGGAACTTTCGCAAGGAAACGGTATGGGCCCGTGGGTCCACCCGATCCGCGTGGCCGTTTCAGGCCGGGGCGAAGGTATTGGACTTTTTGAGATGCTTCAGCTTCTCGGTCGCGAGAAAACGATCGCGCGCCTCAGCAGCGCGGCGGAGAAATACGCGCTGTGAAAACGCTCCTCGTAGGATATAAGGCTGCCGATCTTTTTGAGCGCGGCAAGCACGGTAAGAAGTTTACCGCGAAGTGGATTGACGGGGATGTTCTCTGTCACACGCTTGATATCTACCATCGCCATGCCATTGAGAAAACGCATCATATCCGCGCGGTATGTTCGCCACATCTGCCTGATGGTCCCTGGGATCTTATAAAATTCAAGACAGGTCCTAAACTTATGTCGGGCGAGCTTTCGCTTGATATGCTTCAGGAGATTCATCGTCTCAAGCCGGTAAAGTTCGAGCTGGAGTTTATCGGCAAGGAGCGCGACAGGAACGAGCTTCTTTCCAAAATCCGCGACGATCCCGACCGCGTGCGCGACTTTAGCGCGAAGTGGCCGGCGAGCGTTCCGGGCGGAGATAAACTTATGTTCACGAGCTACCCCGGGTGCTTTTGCCACAGACGTCTCGACGAGGGCGGTCTCGCTCTCGCGGAAGTAATCTCCCGCGACCTCACCTCTCATCCCTCATCCCCAAAACTCTTAGACATGGGTTGCGGCTGCGGGCTTGTCGGTTTTCTCGTTAAGAGCGTAGTTAAGGATATTTCGCTCGTCATGGTTGATTCCCATTCGCGGGCCGTCGAGGCGGCTAACCTGAACGCGGCGAATTTCAATATGCCGGCCGAGGTGATTCTCGCGGATAACGGGACGCCTGCGCGGATGGACGGAACATTCGATGTATTCGCCGGTAATCCCCCGTATTATTCCGACTACAGAATAGCCGAAGTCTTTCTCGAGACGGCAAAAAGGGCGCTTAAGCCGGGCGGCTTGTGTTATACGGTCGTAAAGAACGACGCGGGCTTAAGGCCTGTTCAAGAGCGTTATTTCCCTAATGTCGAAGTCATCCGCCGCCGCGGGTACTGCGTTTTAAAGTCGGTTAAAGATTCTGCTGGCAACGCATAAAACCTGTATAGCACCTTTTGTGAAGAGTTGGATTTTAATGCGTTCAGCGTACATTTGATGCGTCCCGTCTTGACGGGATGAAGAGAAAAAGTGTATACTATCCGCCAATTCCGTCTGGATCGGGCCTATAAACCGACTGCCCGAACGGTGAGGAAGAAAAGGTAAAATCCTAAATAAGGAACAGTAAAATGCCTAAGATGAAAACCAAAAAGTGCGCCACCAAGCGCATGAAAACGTCGGCCACGGGTAAGGTTATGCGCTCTCAGGGCGGCAAGGCTCACCTCAATGGCTATAAACCCAGGGCGCGCAAGCGTAATTTGCGCGGTATCACAGTGACCGATAAGGGCGTCACCAAAACGATGAAGCGTATGCTTCAGGACTGAAGGAGGTAAGATACAATGCGTGTTACTAATGCACCCGCTTCCCGCGAACGCCGCCGCCGCCGCCTTGAACTGGCGAAGGGCTTTTATGGAGCGCGTTCCAAACTTTTCCGTACGGCTACCGAGGCCGTCGATCGCGCGATGCGCCTTTCGACCGAGCACCGCAAGCTCAAAAAGCGTGACTTCCGTCAGCTCTGGATCGCCCGTATCAATGCGGCTTCCCGTGCCGAGGGCATCAGCTATTCGAAGTTCATGGCCGGTCTCATCAAGGCCGGTGTGACGCTCAACCGCAAGATGATCAGCGAGATCGCCATTCAGGATCCCGCCGGCTTCAAGACTCTCGTTGAGATCGCCAAGAATGCCTAAATACTTGCGTCGTTAAGGCGCGGTTAAATAGAGAAAACGCTCCGGCACTTGCGTCGGAGCGTTTTTTTTTATATACTTGTAAACAACAGAAGGAGATTGAGTTATGGCTGAACAATATTTCAAGTCGGCGGATGAAGCGGACGGCGGCGCTGAGATTCGCGATACCGACATTGTTTTCGAGTGTCCTAATTGCGGCAAGCAGCTGGTTATTGATTATCGGGGCGCAGGTCTCCAGATAAACTGTTCCGGATGTGGAACGCAAGTGCTTGTTCCGATCCCGGATGGAATGCAGTTGGCGGATCTCGATCTTGATTCCGGCGAAATTTTGAAACAGCTTTTTGCAACAAGGCGAAATTATCAGAAGGCGGAACTCCAGATTCAATCGTTGAAGGTCCGTCTTGCCCAGTTGCAGGAAGCTCTTGAAGTTATGCAGAAGGTTGTCGCAGAAGGATTGGAGTTGTCTTGAACACTAAGTCGCTTTTCGTCAACATATTGACATTTTTGCGAGTCCCTTTGATTATCGCGTGGCTTGTTCTCGCGGTTGTCGAGGAGTTTCATTATTCGCCGTGGCTTATCTTTTTCGCCGGAGCGGCTATGTTTTTTTCGGGGTTGACCGATGCGTTCGACGGAATGCTCGCCCGCAAATGGAATGTCGTCAGCCCTCTCGGCAAGATGGCCGATCCGCTGATGGATAAGGTCTTCTACGTAGTGACGTTTCCTGCGCTCTCATGGCTTCTGCTGAAACAGGGAGAGTCCGGGCATTCGCTCGTCATGCTTGCGTTCGCGATACTTTACATTCTCCGAGACCTGTGGGTTACGTTTTTGCGTTCTGTCGGATCGCTTTACGGGGCTGACGGCGCCGCGATGTGGCTCGGCAAGGTTCGTACGGCATTGTCGTTTCCCGCTGCGGGGTGGGTCTATGCGTATCTTGTGTTTCACGACATGTCTGTTTTCGCTCCGATTGAAAAATACATGCTTTGGAGCTGTTATGTTGTTGAAGGTCTCATGATAATGTTAAACCTCGTAAGTTCTTATACGTATACCCGTGCATATTCATGTTATCTTAAAAAGGCTCTTGAACGAAAATAGCAAATATGAGATAATACAGATGTATCGGTAATTAACTTGCCCAAAGTTAGGTGGTTTAAGAAAACGGTATTCAACAATTAAGGAGTAAGAAAAATGAAACAGATTAAAAAAGGTTTTACGCTCGTTGAGCTTCTCGTTGTAATCGGAATTCTCGGATTGCTGATGGGTGTGTTCTATCCGATGATTTCATCCGCGATGACCGAATCGAGCATGAAGACTGCCGGTGTCGCCGGAAAGCGAATCGTCGATGAAATTCTCAAAGGCAGTATTGACCGTCAGGCAAACGGGTTGCCTTCTCTTTGGCCGAAGGAAGCCGAGGGCAAGAGCGATGATACTACCGATATCGCCGGCAATACATTCGGCACGTCCACGAAGTATTTTGAGATGCTTTTCGATATTCCCAATCAGACGAAGGGACAGGGTCAGTGGAGACCTTTCACCGGCACGAGAAACTATGAGGCGAGCTGGTTGTCTCTCTCCGGCGTTCCCCCGCACCAGCCTGGCACTGTCGAACAGAAGAACGTCGCCTGGACGATTGTTTCCGGCGTTACGGATGAACTGCCCGACTATCTGCCTGCTCTGGTTACGCGCAACGCCGATACCTCCCAGTTTGCGACCGCCGGTCAGTTTGATTCCTCGACCAAGGGTAACGATCTGATTACGCTCGGCAAGAAGTTCGCTTCTCCGTTCGGCGATAACGGCCTGATTATCGTCACCAAGAGCGGCGCAGTCAAGAATCTTAAGCCCAGAGAGTGTAACCTCCGCGATGTCTACGGCCGTAACAACCTCTTCCTTCCTGACGGTATTCAGCTCAAATATCTCGAGCCGTAATAAATGGTTGTAAAGGTCGCTATTGACCTGGCGCTCGACCGGCTCTTTACATATCTCGTGCCGGAAGAGTTGGAGAAGAAGCTGGCTGTCGGCCAGCTTCTTCTTGTTCCGTTTAATCACCGTCATGTGCGCGGCTTCGCGCTTGAGATTGCGGAAGCCCCAGACGAAGGCGTTAAGTATAAACTTAAGCCGGTTGAGGGTATCGCGGATGAGGTTCCTTTCTTTTCGGCCTATACGCTGAAACTCGTAAAGTCAATCGCCGCGTATACGGCCTCGCCCATAGAGACTGTTTTAAAAACGGCATTGCCCGCTGCAGTATTAAAGCCGGGCGCAAAGGCGAAGGAGCAGCTTTTTGTCGATTATCTGCCGTTGAAATGTGAGCAGTCTTTGACTAAACGTCAGAAATGGCTTTACGATCAGATTGTGCGTCTTGATGGCGGGTGGATGACTTATCTTTGTCATGAACTTTCAACTACGCCTCAAAGTATTAAAGTTCTCGCTTCGAAAGGGCTTGTAGAAATCGCCTCGCGAGCCAAAAGGCGTAATCCTCTTTCGGCGAGAAAGATTCTGCCGACTAAGCCGCTGAATCTTAACACAGAACAGACTACGGCTCTTAATTCAATAAAGGCGCTCTCTCCCGGCGAGACGCTGCTTTTGTACGGTGTTACAGGTTCCGGTAAAACCGAGGTTTATCTTCAAGCGATTGCCGCCGAACTTGAAGCGGGGCGGGGAGCGATTGTCATGGTTCCTGAAATCGCGCTTACTCCCCAGACGGTCCAGAGGTTCGCATCACGCTTCGGCGACAGAATTGCGGTACTCCACTCCGCGCTTTCGGACGGCGAGCGGTATGATGAGTGGCATAGAATCAGAAGCGGTGAGGCACGTGTCGTTATCGGGCCGAGAAGCGCTGTATTCGCGCCGATAAAGGATTTAGGTCTCATCATCGTCGACGAGGAGCATGAGACGAGTTACAAGCAGGATGAGACGCCGCGCTATCACGCGCGGGATGTCGCGGTCATGCGCGCTAAGATCGAGGGCGCGAAGGCTGTACTGGGCTCTGCGACGCCGTCCTTGGAAAGTTGGATGAATGTAAGGCGCGGCAAGTATGTAAAGGCCGTCATGCGTGAGCGCGCCGGCGCTGGCACTCTCCCTCAAGTTCTTATTGTTGATATGGCCGAGGGCGGCGCCCCCGGGCGGATATTCTCGCAGCCGCTGATGGAGGCGATAGGTGTAAGACTCGATCGCCGCGAGCAGGTTATTCTCTTTTTAAATCGCCGCGGCTATTCGCGATCGGTCGTTTGCTCGGGATGCGGATATGTAGCGAACTGTCCCGATTGCGATCTCGCCTATACATACCACAAGGCCGACAATTGCTGCAGGTGCCATATTTGCGGCGGGTGGATAGATGTGCCGAAGAAGTGTCCCGAGTGCGGAGGCCTCTTCGAGTTTAAGGGTATCGGTACGCAACGCGCCGAAGCGGCGTTGAAAGCCTGTTTTAAAGAAGCCCGCGTTCTTCGTATGGATGCGGATTCAACGCGCGGCAAAAATTCCCATGATGATATTTTAGGGGCGTTCCGTCGTCATGAGGCCGACATATTGATCGGCACCCAGATGATTGCAAAGGGGCTTGATTTTCCAAATGTAACGCTCGTCGGGGTTTTGAATGCCGATACGTCTCTTAATATGCCCGACTTTAGAGCGGCTGAGCGGACTTATCAGCTTTTATCCCAAGTCGCGGGTCGCGCGGGGAGGGCGGAGCTTCCGGGTGAGGCGGTTATACAAACTTACAATCCGTCCCAAAGCGCGATACGTTTCGCGGCGAGAGGGGATTTCGCGGCCTTTGCGGAGGAAGAGCTTAAAGAGCGCGAGGAGGCGTACTTTCCGCCGTACTGCCACTTGTCGGTGATAAACTTACGCAGTCAATCGCCGGAATTGGTAGCGAACTGGGCCGATATGTACGCGAAGAGTCTAATGAAGGTCAAGGACTTGAATACAGGCGAGGCCGTGCCGAGTGTGATTGAAAAAGCGGACGGTTGGCACCGCTGGCAGATAGTTTTAAGATCGGCCAAAGTATCTACGGCGATCAACGCCTGGAAGTGGCTTTCAGGCGTCAGGCCTCCGCCGAATACGCTGAAAGTCTCATTCGATGTTGATGCCTTTAATTTTCTGTAGCATAGTAATCCAACATAAACCCATAAGCCAAGCATGCCAAAACAAGCTATTCCGCCTATGTCGCAGAGTAAATGTTGCTCCCAGTAAGGATTCTCGTAATGTCCATGTTTTTCCAGAATCTCAGTTTTCTCCGACTCACGGACTTTTGCCTCGACGTACAACGAGTGCCCAGTATTCATCAAAGACACCCCCGCAAATATAAGTACAAAAAACAAAAGCCGAGCCACAACTCGCTTCGCCTTTGAATCTTTTATTCGAGGTTTACATCCATTTGCGATGCCATAAAGAATGGCTGATGACGAAACAAAAAACAAGAACCCACAAGATAGAACTATCGCGATTGTATGATGCGCTTCTTCCAGTTTTGGAGCAACGGTTATAAGGCTGTTTAGTAACCACGCCACTGCAACGGCGATGGAGACTAATCGGCATAAACGAGCAAGGGATATAATCTTGGAAGTAGACATCGGTTTTTATTATACCACAAAAACGCGCGGTGCATTTGCACGAGGAGTTTTAGAAGTTCTGTGCAATCGTCGCATATGGAAGTGAAGGCTTTGTCACCATCAACGAGTTCGGCATGCGCAGAAGCTTTCTTAGAAATGGCGGCGAGCGAATTCATGCCCGGATCCTGTCTTTAAGTACCGCTCAAAGGACTGTGCTTTGTCTATCGATTCAAACGCGATGAAGGTTTCAACCTTCCAAGGGCGAAATTTCGCCGTATGGGGAGAGTTTCCGGAATTATGCTCTTCAAGGCGAGATCGCAGGTCAGCGGTATGGCCTATATACCGTTGTGTAGGATGGGGAAGGCTTCTTAATATGTATGTGTAGAACATAAGTTTTTCGGTTTTAGCCCTCCTACGCGGCTTCGCCGACTACGGAGGAAGATTCCGTAGTCACGGCTATTCACTCGTACTTTAGCCCTCCTACGCGGCTTCGCCGGCTACGGAGGAAGATTCCGTAGTCACGGCTATTCACTCGTACTTTAGCCCTCCTACGCGGCTTCGCCGGCTACGGAGGGCACCATCCTTCGCACGGCCTGCCATCCGTAGTCACGGCCGGCAGGCCGTGCGAAGGATGGTGGAGGTGAGGCAACTCGAACCCAGTGTCCGAAAAATAGGGGAAACATCATTTTGAGATAACCCCATCTGTCGGTTTTCGGGACTGACGCACCACCGCTGCCCTCTATTTTTCAAGAGCCGTTTCAGTTGTTTCGCCTATTGTTTTCAAGGTTTTATGCTCCTTTCTCGCAGATGAGATTTCGGATGATTCCAGCACATCCCAAGTGAGACAACACGGCCAGCGGCCCAGAGTAGCGCCCCACGCGGCTGGTCATACAACCTCCCAATGCCCGCCTTCCTCCAAGACTTTCTTGTCAGTTTTCTTGTTAGTTTTCTCGCTAGTTTTTCCACTACCCTGGTTCAACTCACGACCTCCCAGTGTCCACCCTTGTCAGAGCCTTTGCGGACCAGGAATCCCTTTTTCTTGAGGCCTGTCAGAAGCCGCTCGGCCTGTCTCGTGGAGATTGAATAGGTCTCGGCTATCCGTGCAGCCGTCAATGTCCCGTCGAGCCGCAGCAGTTCCAGGAGATCGCGCTCGCGGGCGGACAGTTTTACACCGACATTTACATCGACATTTACACCGACATTTACACCGACATTTTTCTTTTTAGCATCTCCCTTGGTCTTTATGGTCTCTAGGATACGCTCAAGCATAAAGTCAATGAATGGTTCAGCATTCCCAAGCAATGAAGCCCGACGAATGGCAAGATAGTAGCCGCTTTGGTTCTCCCAAACAATATTCTCTATCGGAGCGGCATAGAATGCCTCTCGCCATTTGCCTAAGATAGCCGTCTGCCAATATCTGCCTGTGCGTCCATTACCATCAGCGAATGGATGTATGAACTCAAATTCGTAATGAAATACACAGCTCTTTACCAAAGGGTGAGCGCCGGATTCATTAAGCCATTTGAAGAGGGACTTTATAAGCGTCGGCACTTGTTCTGCTTTAGGCGCCATATGTATGACATTTCCGGCTCCATCCACAACACCTACAGATTTCTTCCTGAAAGATCCAGCCTCATCAACAAGCCCGCCCATCATAAGCTTGTGAACCTTCAGTAGATCTTTGACTTTATATGGATCTACATTTTCAATTTGTTCGTATGCCGCAGCAGCACCAAGAACCTCGTCTATCTCCTTCTTAGGGGCGACAACCCGCTTTCCCTCAAGAACCGCAGTTATCTGTTCCTCCGAGAGTGTATTGCCCTCAATGGCAGTAGAGCCTCGAATTGTCTTCACGCGGTTTATCTTCCTAAGCCGCAGCCCGTCAGCGCCCGACATTGTGACGTTATATCTCTCAATTGCAGAAGAAATTTCTGCTATGAGATTGACAGCCTCTTCACTAACGGTATATGGAGGATTGTATTTTTGGGAACTCATTGCTCATTCCTTCCTGCTTCTGTTTTCCGTTTTAAAACTATAAACCGCAATTCGTTAAAATCGGCCCATGCATATCAAGCGCACGAACATAGGATGCAGCCTTACCACTCCCATCCGTATTCGTTGAAAAGATAAAATCTGTATCATTTATATGTCAGTATTATAGCATTTTTGAGCCATGAAAGACTCGAAAATTTGTAGGGGAATGGGGAACGGGGAATGGGGGCAGGAGCTAGGAGCTAGTAGCTAGTAGTTAGTAGCTAGTAGTTAGGTGAAGGTTAAAGGTGAAGGTGAAGAGAGAAAAACATCCACTGTTCACCTTCACCTCTCGCCTTCACCTAAACTCCAACTCGAAACTCCAACTAAAGAATAATTCTCATCCAAGAAAAACAAATGCGACATGAATTATAAGATAAATACAAAAGCACAGCTTCAACAAAGTTCCTGCAAGAAAACCTAAAAACGCGCCAAGCGCACCGCAAAATGCCTGAGATGCATCTCTTCGCGCTATCAGCTCACCAAGAAACGCCCCAAGAAATGGTCCTACTATTAATCCAATAGGGAAAAAGAACGCGCCGATAAATGTTCCAAGCACACATCCCCAAGTTCCATAAGGCGAACAATTGAACTTCTTAGCACCAATCGCCGGAATGATAAAATCTGCAACAGTAACAACTATCGTCAAAACGCCAAAAACCGACAACTCCACCGCAGACAAACAATTATCTGTCGGAATTAAACAAAGAAGAGCTAAATAACTTAGGATTGGGCCTGGTAGAATCGAAATAAAGCAACCTACTAGGCCCAATATCAGAAATATTACTGCTGTTAAATACCAAACTATGTCCATTAGGCTAACTTACTCATATAATCTTCTTTAACCGAAAGATAAAAATTAGTAAAGGTAGCGTACAAATAAGGATATACCCATATCCCCGCTATACCAAATGTAATTACGACAAGGAGAAACCACCCGATGAACGATAAGAAAAGAAGAAATAAATCCATCTTATGGCCATCCATCATCTTTCTCGAAAGAGTAATCGCCTCCAATACATTCATACCCTTGTTTTCTGCAAGAATAAAATATGTCATTGAATATGAGTACGCCTTAATAATGCCAGGTATAATCAAAAGTAAAGACCAAAGCCAAATAAAAAGATTCATGAAAAACTGAGCCTTAATTGCTGTCCACAAATCTTCAAAACCATAAAAAATATTTCCAACCGAAACCGTCTCTCCTTTTGCAATCTTAAGAAAAACAAAAGTTCCGCCTAAATAAAACGCTGCACCTAGAACAAAACCGGCTATAGTCCCAAAAACGGGAACTAAAGTCGAAACAACAGAAATACCTATCATAATCAAAAACATTACAAACAAAATACCAATCTTCCCGCTAATTTGGGTTTTAGCCGAAGCTTTAAGTTCATTAAACGTTTTCATTATATGCTTCCTTTCGTTTATATAATTTTACATATTCGATATTATAGCATAATTCAATAATGGTGGCTCGTGAAAATGCACCGAGAAATTTAGCAGCACAGAATCGCGAGGACTTTTGCTATAATACGCGCACAGAAGACAACCACTAACACAAGGAGAAATCAATGGAACTTAAAGGCTCAAAAACAGAGAAAAACCTCTGGTATGCTTTTGCCGGCGAATCGCAGGCCCGCAACAAGTACGACTATTTTGCTTCAAAGGCAAAAAAAGAAGGCTACGAGCAGATCGCAGCTATCTTCCAGGAAACAGCCCTTAACGAAAAAGAGCATGCGAAGCTTTGGTTCAAGGCTCTTGACGGCATCGGCGACACTCCCGCCAATCTTCTCGCAGCAGCCGCAGGCGAACACGAAGAATGGACTGACATGTACAAGCGCTTCGCAGAAGAGGCGAAGGAAGAAGGCTTTGAAAAGCTCGCCTACCTTTTCGCTAAGGTCGCAGAAGTTGAAAAGCATCACGAAGAACGCTATCGCAAGCTCGCCGCCAACATCGAAAAGGGCGAAGTTTGGGTGCGTATCGGCGAGAACCGCTGGCAGTGCCGCAACTGCGGAGCAATTGTCGAAGGAGAAAAAGCCCCTGAGAAGTGCCCCGTCTGCGACCACCCCAAGGCATACTTCCAGTTAGAAGCCAACAACTTCTAAAACTCTCGTTTTGCGCGCGAAGCTTACGAAAGGGCTTCTAAAATCGCCTCTCTCGTAATGGGTTTTCCCTTCGCGCGCAGAACAAATATTCTTGTAATAAGGGCGGACTCAAAATCAGAAAGACATACTCCGTCCTTGCGATCTTGTAAGATCCGAAGAAGATCGGCTGACGTCAAAGAATATTTCTGTTCGCGTCGAGGCAGAAATATATCAGTGAATTTCATTGCAAGCGCAGTCAGAGGACTGAGTATAAGCGAGAGCACCTCATACACATCCGCAAGCATAAGAATGCGACGCAGCGGTCTTGCGGCACAAAGCATTTTCGGCATAAACTCTGAGTTGTAAAGTAGAATAAACGACACCATAAAACTCCACAGCATGACCAGGCTGGAATTGTCGCCGAAAAGCGCCGTTGAAAGAGCGGCCGTCGCAGAAGAATAGCCGACATTCATAATATTATTTCCAATAAGCAGCGTGGTCGTCGTCCGCGCCATATTTGACAGCGCCTTTTGAACTTTCGCAGCTTTGCGCCCTCCCTCGCGCGAGAGATGCAAAATGCGTTCACGGCTGACAGACAGAAAACCAGTCTCGGCTCCTGAGAAAAACGCCGAACCTGCAAGCGTCACTAACGCGGCGATAAAAAGCAGTGCAATCATCATTCTCCATCCTCCTCCGTTCTCTCAACAGCCTCATCTGTATCAGCGATTATTTCTTCATCTGTATCAGCTTCAGGACGCGAAAGAACTTCAAGCCTTACAGTCTCAACCCGCCTCTTCCTGCGGCGAAGCACTGTAACGCGACAACCGTCCGCCTCAATCTCCTGACCGACATGAG